>JAJQBI010000053.1 GCA_021203365.1 Clostridiales bacterium | reverse complement strand
AATATGGTATGTTTTATAGGTATGCCGCACAGAGAGGTATAAGCGTGTTCCTGTTTCATTCCGGGGACATCACCACATCTGGCGAGTAAATTCACAGGAGGTGCCACGAATGTACGCAATTATTGCAACAGGTGGTAAACAGTATAAGGTTGCCGAAGGCGACATCATCCGGGTTGAGAAGCTCGGTGCCCAGGCTGGTGAAACCGTTACATTTGACAATGTTCTCGCGGTCAGCAATGAAGGCCTGAAGGTTGGAGAAGATGTAAGGGATGCCAGTGTTACCGCGTCTGTAATTGAGAACGGAAAGGCCAAAAAGGTTATCGTTTACAAGTACAAGCCCAAGACTGGCTATCACAAGAAGAACGGTCACAGACAGCAGTACACGAAGGTCAAAATCGAAAAGATCAACGGTTAGGCTGTGCCCATATGATCCGAATTACAGTCAGAAAGAGGAACGGTTCCTATGAGGAGCTTATATCCAGAGGACATGCGGATTATGCGGAAGAAGGGAAGGATATTGTCTGTGCCGCCGTCTCCGCTTTGATCATTAATACTGTAAATTCTCTGGAGACCTTTACGGAGGATAAGTTTCAGGCAGCCGACGGAGATGGTTTTGTATCAATCCGTTTTGCCGGTCCCAATACGGACCGCGGAAAGCTGCTGATGGATTCACTGATCCTCGGTCTGACAGAAATTGAACATAGTTGCAGTCATCGATATTTGACAGTGAAAATCAGGGAGGTGTAACACCATGATGAAAATGAACCTTCAGTTATTCGCCCATAAAAAGGGAGTTGGTTCCACAAAGAACGGACGTGATTCCGAATCCAAGAGACTTGGAGCCAAAAGAGCCGACGGACAGTTTGTTAAGGCAGGAAATATTCTTTACAGACAGCGGGGAACCAGGATTCATCCCGGTACAAACGTAGGCTGTGGAAGAGATTATACTTTGTTCGCGCTGACGGACGGTGTAGTGAGATACACCAGAAAGGGACGCGATAAGAAACAGGTATCCATCGTTCCGGTAGAGGCAGAGTAATGTGAGTGATTGGGAGGCTTCAAATCGAAAAGGTTTGAAGCCTTTCTTAAACAGTAATTTCTGAGTTTCCCTTCATGATATCTTCAGGAAGAGAGGTGGAATATGTTTGCGGACAGAGCAAAGATCGTGATCCGTTCCGGAAAAGGCGGAGATGGTCATGTAAGTTTTCGGAGAGAGCTATATGTACCCAACGGCGGCCCGGACGGCGGCGACGGCGGACGGGGCGGCGATGTGATATTTGAGACTGATAAGGGACAGAATACTCTTGGCGATTACCGCCACAGACGTAAATACAAGGCCCAGGATGGTCAGGAGGGCGGCAAACGCAGGTGCCACGGATCGGATGGGGAAGACATAGTGCTGAAGGTTCCGGAGGGAACCGTAATCCGGGACGCGGCATCCGGAAAGGTGATCGCGGATATGTCCGGGGAGAATACCCGCCAGATCGTATTAAAGGGCGGAAGGGGCGGCAAGGGAAACCAGCATTACGCCACTGCGGCTATGCAGGCTCCCAAATATGCCCAGCCCGGTGCTCCGGCCCAGGAGCTTGAGGTTCTTCTGGAGCTGAAGGTGATTGCAGATGTGGGACTGGCCGGCTTTCCCAACGTGGGAAAATCCACGTTTCTGTCCCGTGTGACCAATGCACGGCCAAAGATTGCCAACTATCCCTTTACAACCCTCAGTCCCAACCTGGGTATGGTTGATATGGAGGACGGAGGCTTTGCCATTGCGGATATTCCGGGACTGATTGAGGGGGCTTCTCAGGGACTTGGCCTGGGACATGAATTTCTCCGCCATATTGAGAGAACCCGTGTGATTATCCATATTGTGGACGCCGCTTCCACAGAGGGTCGGGATCCGGTGGAGGATGTTTACAGGATCAATGCAGAGCTGGCCGCCTATAATCCCGACCTGGCAAAAAAACCGCAGGTGATTGCGGCCAACAAAATTGACTGCATTTTCCCTGAAGAGGGACAAAAAGATCCGGTGGAAAGACTGAGAGAAGAGTTTGAACCCAGGGGAATCCCTGTTTATCCCATCTCCGCGGTGACCGGGGAAGGAGTAAACGCTCTTCTTTTTTCAGTAAAGGAGATTCTGGACCAGAGGGGCGGAAAGCCCGTGGTCTTTGAGCAGGAGTTTTTCCCTGAGGACATGTTCATACGGGAAAATCTTCCGTTTACCGTGGAGAAAAATCCGGAGGATCCTGCAATTTATGTTGTGGAAGGACCCAAGATTGAGAAAATGCTTGGCTATACCAACCTTGACTCTGAAAAGGGATTTGCGTTTTTCCAGAAATTTCTGAAAGACGGAGGAATCCTGGACGAGCTGGAAAAGGCCGGGATTCAGGAGGGCGATACAGTCCGGATGTACGGTTTTGATTTTGATTATTATAAATAAAGGGAGTGGAAGGAAGAATGACAAGTAAGCAGAGAGCCTATTTAAAGGGACTTGCCATGAAGCTGGAGCCGGTTCTGCAGATTGGAAAGGGAGGGCTTACCCCGGAAGTGACCCGTTCCGCGGAGGAAGCGCTGGCGGCCCGGGAACTGATTAAGGTCGGCATTTTGCAGAGCTGTCTGGAAGATCCCCGTCAGCTGGCGGAGGTTCTGGGTGAACGGACACATTCTCAGGTGGTGCAGGTGATCGGCAAAAAAATCATCCTCTACCGCCAGGGGAAGGACGACAAAAGGAAAATTGTTCTTCCCTGAGAAGGGAGAGAAAGCGATGAAAGAGAAGAAAAAAAGGGTTGGGATAATGGGCGGCACCTTTGATCCCATACACATGGGACATCTGATTCTGGGCGAGCGCGCTTATGAACAGCTCTGCCTTGACAGTGTATGGTTTATGCCTGCCGGCAATCCGCCGCATAAGAGGAAGCGCGCCGGACGCGCTACGGACGAGCAGCGTGTGGAGATGGTGCGGCTTGCCATCAAAGAGAATCCTCATTTTGAGCTTTCACTGATTGAGATGAGCGAGGATGGATTTACCTACAGCTATCGAACACTGGAAACACTGAAGCTGCAGAACCCGGATACCGATTATTATTTTATCATCGGCGCGGATTCTCTTTACAGCTTTGAGACCTGGCGGGAGCCGGAAAGGATCTGCAGGGCCTGCCGTCTGGTTGTGGCGGCCAGGAATCACATCGCGGCAGAGGATCTGGACCGTGAGATGGAACGGCTTTCCCGAAAATATCAGGGGGATTTTATCCGGCTGGATACGATGAATATAGATGTTTCCAGCGACCAGATACGCCAGTGGCTCAGGGAGAAGAAAAGCCTGCGCTATTATGTGCCGGATTCTGTGATCCGGTATATCGCGCAGAATAACATTTACGCCTGTGAGGAGGAGCCGGAACTTCCGGAAAGGACACGGTACCTATGAAATATGATCTGAGAAAAATGGAAAAAAAGCTTGCGAAATATCTGGATGAGGACCGCTACGTGCATACCCTGGGCGTAATGTATACCTGTACGGCACTGGCCATGGCATATGGCTGTGATCTTGAGGCGGCACAGGCGGCCGGTCTGCTCCACGACTGCGCCAAGTGTATCCCTAATAAGAAAAAGCTGAAGATGTGCGCACAGCACAAAATACCTGTGACGGAATTTGAGGAACAGCATCCATTTCTGCTTCACGCAAAGCTTGGGGCGTACATTGCCAGACACAAATATGATATTACAGATGAGGAAATACTGTCAGCCATTGCATGCCATACCACAGGAAAGCCTCATATGACTCTTCTGGAAAAAATTGTGTATATTGCGGATTACATTGAGCCCGGCCGTGATAAGGCCCCGGATCTGCCCTTTGTGCGGAAGCTGGCTTTTTCTGACCTGGATGAGTGCATGTACGAAATTCTGAAGGATACGCTGGCTTATCTGGAGGAAAACCCAAAGGAGCTGGATCATACCACTACCGAAGCATATATTTATTATAAGGATCTGCACCTGCGCAGAGGACAGAACGCGCAGGGACTGCCAGGTTCCATACATCAGCCGGAATAAACGGCAAAAATACCCCGTGTAAAAAGGAGGGCGTTCTATGAATCAGGAGATGGTTAAGCTTGCCTGCAGGGCTCTTGCGGACAAGAAGGGAAAGGATATTCGTATCATAGATATCCAGGAGGTATCCGTGATCGCGGATTATTTTATCATCGCCAGCGGTACGAACCTGAACCAGGTCCAGGCCATGGCTGAGAATGTGGAGGAACAGCTGGGACGGGCCGGCTTTACTCCAAAGCAGATTGAGGGAAACAGGAATTCTACCTGGGTGCTGATGGATTATGGGGATATGATCGTTCATATTTTTGATGAGGAAAACCGTCTTTTCTATGATCTGGAACGAATCTGGAGAGATGGAAAGCTTCTGGAGCCCAGTCAGTTTCTGGAATAAGTATGATACCAGGGTCAAAAGGTCATGAATGGAACATTTATGTTCCAATTCATGACATCTTGACCCGCCCAAAACATGAGGAAGTAGCCATTTTGGCTAATATATTAGCCAAAATGAGCGGATTCCGAATGTTTTTGAGAATTCCGGGAGTGCGAAGCACGGAGGAATTCTCAGGTATCATAGGGGTCAAATACTTTTAACCCCAACATCATAAGTATCTGCGCTAAACCCACAGAAACAGCCCTGTCGAATTCTTCTGACGACAGGGCTGTTTTTTGTAAATGACGGGCACGCCGACGGTTCAGTGTTCATGGAAATTCATGAGAAAAAGCGGAAAACCCCGAATACCTTTCCGAGAATATCTACCTTCCCGTGGATTATAATGGGATCCATGGCGTCATTCTCCGGCTGGAGACGATAGTAACCATCTTCCTTATAAAAGGTCTTTACTGTGGCGGAATCTTCCACAAGGGCCACCACAATGTCCCCATTCTCCGCGGTGGGCTGCTGCCTCACCAGCACACGATCTCCATTGAAAATTCCGGCGTTTATCATGCTGTCACCCTTTACTCTCAGCATAAAGCTCTGCTCATTGGGCATATACTCAGCGGGAATGGGAAAATATCCCTCCACATTCTCCACGGCCAGGATGGGCTCTCCTGCGGCTACCGTGCCTACAAGGGGCACATTCACAACTTCTCTGCGGACCAGATTAAAGTTGTCGTCCACGATCTCGATGGCCCGGGGTTTCGTTGCGTCTCTTCGAATGTAGCCATTCCTCTCCAGCGCCTCCAGATGGGAATGTACGGAGGAAGTGGACTTCAGATTCACTGCGTCACAGATTTCCCGCACGGAAGGGGGGAAGCCTCTGTTTAAGATCTCATTTTTAATATAATCCAGGATTTCCTGCTGTTTTTTACTGATTTTTCCATATGCCATAGATGAATACCTCCTGCTCTATCATAACATAATCCTGAAAAATTGGCAAACACATATTCGGGATAATATGTTCACATTTGATGGCCTATTCTTTTCTTGTTTTTCAAAGCGGATAATGGTATAATGTGAAAATATGAAAACCCCCAAAAGAAAAAGGAGGCTTGCCTTTGCCAGACAGAAAAAAAAGCTCCAGAGGACAATCCGGTTTCCTCTCCGGGCTTCGTAAGGTTTTCGGACTGAATATTGGCACGGTTATGTTCGGTGTTCTCCTTATGTATATGATTTTCAGCATGGTGGTTTATATGACATCCACACATATTGAGTCATATCAGGTCACATCCGGGCCTCTTTCCAGGAATGAAACTTATACCGGTCTCGCCATAAGAGAAGAGACGGTTTTTACAGCTTCCTCCGGAGGCTATATCACATACTATGCCCGGGAAGGCAATAAGGTCAGCGCCAACGGTGCGGTTTACAGTCTGAGCACGGTAAAGAGCGCAGATACGGAAGTTACCCTCGACCATGAGGCCCTTTCCGGAATCAAGGAAGATATGCTCAGCCTTTCAAAAGGATTTTCTTCCAGCAATTTTAACACCATATACAGCTTCAAATATGATTTAAGCGGAAGCATTCTTCAATATGCTACTGAGGATTCGGATTCCACAACGACGGTCTCCGGTCAGTCCATCAGCCGTGCTCAGATGAGCGGGGTTGTACTGTACTCTGTGGACGGATACGAGGATAAAACTGTGGACAGCCTCACAGAAGGGGATTTTAATCAGAATTCCTATCAGGAAACGGACCTGAAAACAGATGAACAGGTTCAGACAGGGGACGAGGTGTACAAGCTGGTGACTTCCGAAACCTGGAGCCTTCTGATTCCTCTCAGTGATAAACAGGCCGTCAAGCTGTCGGACCTGACTACTGTGAAAGTGAAGTTTTCACGGGATAACGCCACACAGAGCGGGAGCTTTTCCATCCTGGAGATTGACGGCAGTAAATATGGGAAGATTGACTTCAGCCGTGGCGTAATTCGTTATGCGTCCGAACGTTTTCTGGATATAGAGCTTGTCACCAATACTGTGACAGGGCTTAAGATTCCCCAGACCTCCATAGTGGAAAAGGAATGTTATCTGATCCCATCGGATTATCTGACCACAGACGATGAGGGAAACCGGTGCTTCCTGGTTACTTCCAAGAACCGAAATGGCGAAACGGTGAATACTTATGTAAGCACCACGATTTACGCGACCATTGAGGAGGAAACAACAGCCACCTCCGGAGACGCAGAGGCGGAAAGCACCTATATATACTATGTGGACAGGGACGATTTTTCGGAGGGGGATGCCATTCTCAATTCTGATACAGGAGAGAAATATGTGATTGGGGCTTCGGATACGATCCAGGGAGTTTACTGCATTAATCAGGGGTATGCGGTTTTCTGCAGAATTGAGATTCTGGATCAGAATGAGGAATATGCCATAGTTTCTTCCTCTACGTCCTCCGGTATTTCCAGGTATGACCGGATTGTGAGCAATGCCAATGAGCTGGATGAGGAAGATATTTTATATTGAAAAGCAGGGAGGCATTTACAGTGTTAACAGACAATTATACCCAGGTACTTAAGAACATAGAGGCTGCCTGCCGAAGGGCGGGGAGAGATCCGGAGGAGGTCACGCTTATCGCCGTAAGCAAGACGAAACCGGTGGAAATGCTTCAGGAGGTTTATAATGCCGGAGCCCGGGTATTCGGAGAAAACAAAGTACAGGAAATCATGGATAAATATGATCAGATGCCGTCAGATGTAAAGTGGCACATGATCGGGCACCTTCAGAGAAACAAGGTAAAGTATATTGTTGACAGAGTGGCCATGATCCATTCCGTGGACTCGGTTCGTCTGGCACAGGCCATTGAGCAGGAGGCCGCCCGAAAGGGTGTGACTGTACCGGTTCTGGTGGAGGTAAATGTGGGAGAGGAGGAGAGCAAGTTCGGGCTTTCTGTGGAGGAGGTGCTTCCCTTTGTGGAAGAAACTTCGGCGTATCCTCATCTTCGTATCAACGGCCTTATGACCATTGCTCCCTATGTGGAGGATCCCGAGGACAATCGCGCAATTTTTCGAACTTTAAAGAAATTAAGTGTTGACATAGCGGGGAAAAACATTGATAATGTTTCCATGAGTGTTCTCAGCATGGGAATGACCGGGGACTATCAGGTAGCTGTGGAAGAGGGCGCTACGATGGTGCGTGTGGGCACAGGCATTTTCGGAGCCCGGGATTATTCACAGCGGGGTTAAGCGGAGAAGATAAAGAAATTTCTTTTTTCTATAACCACTGGGAGGCGGAAGTCTGTTTTTCTACTGTTCCTAAATAACATGAAAAGATTGGAGATTAAAAATGGGTGTTTTGGACAAGTTTTTGGATGCCATTCGATTAAATGATGATGAAGAGTATGACGAGGAAGATGAATATCTCGAAGACAACCTTCTTGAGGATGAAGAGGACGAGGATGAGGAGGACGACTTCCTTGACGACGATCTGGACGAAAAGCCCAGGAAGAACTTCTTTGACCGATTCGCCAAAAAGAAGTCTGAGCCTTTGAATGATTTTTCTTACGAGGACGAGGATGAGGAGGACGATCTGGATGAAGTGTTTGAGGAGAAACCGGTGAGAACCAGGTCCGTAAAACCTTCTTTCTCCAGCTCCAGGAAAAAGGAAACGGCTGCAAAGACTCCCGTGAAGAGGGAGACCCCTGTGAAGAAGGAGACTCCAAAGGAAACGCCCAGATATTCTGCGAAGCAGGAGAAGGCTCCGAGAACATCCTCAAAGATTACGCCGATGCGTAGCACCAGACGAAATTCCACAGCTGCCATGGAGGTATGTGTTATCAAACCTTCTTCCATGGAGGATTCCAAGGAGATTGTGGATACCCTGATCGATAATTCCACAGTGATTCTCAATCTGGAAGGGCTGGATGTGGACGTTGCCCAGAGAATCATCGACTTTACCTCCGGTGCCTGCTATTCCCTTGGAGGAAGTCTGCAGAGTATTTCCAGTTATATTTTCGTACTTGGACCCTATAATGTAGACATAACCGGAGATCTTCAGAATATTCTTGGCGGTTCCTCGCCGTCTGTGAAGGCAGGTTATTAATTCCCATGGACAAAGAGGAGTTTTTTGTCCGGAGAATCCGGGAGCTTGCCAATACGGCTTATCAGAGAGATATTGTAACCTTCACGGATTTTCTGAATCTGAATGAACGGAATATTGTCAGCTGCCAGAGCTTTCGCAAAATGGGTGTTGTTGCAGAGAGCTTTGGCGGCTATGAAAACGCAGAGCGTCAGATGACAGCCTTTCATCCTGATGCTCTTGCTTTTCCATGGGAATATCCCATAGACTGTATCCGGGTCCGGGCCAGATCTCCCAGATTTTCGGAGAAGCTGACCCACAGAGATTATCTGGGAGCCATTCTGAACCTGGGAGTGGAGCGAAGCGTAGTGGGGGATATTCTCATCGAGGAGAACTCTGCCTGTTTCTTCTGTCTTCGCAAAATGTCCGGATTTTTTCTGGAAAACCTGGACCGGGTGCGCAACACGGCGGTTGTGACTGAAAAGGTGGAGGATCCCGGAAATATCCCCAAACCTCTTCTTACCCCGGTGGAGGGTACCTGCGCATCCATACGCCTGGATGCCCTGACTGCACTGGCTTTTGGGGAGTCCAGGAGCAGCGCTGTAAAGTGGATAGGGGAGGGCCTTGTCTTTGTAAACGGGCGGGGAGTGACTTCCAACGCCTGTGTGCCGGAAGAGGGGGATATTATCTCGGTTCGCGGAAAGGGAAGATTTCTTTATCACGGTGTATCCTGTCAGACAAAAAAGGGACGCTATCGTGTAAAGCTTTTTCGATATTGACGGATTGATCTGGAGGAAAATCATGGCAGAAGAGAAGCTGTTGGTTAAAAGAGAAGGGGATTTTTATTATCCCATTTATTTTGAGGAGAGCTTTGGCGGCCTTGGAGCCGCCGTGGAGGAGGCCGGACTTGCCGGAAGAAAAATCTGTATTGTCACGGATACCCATGTGGAGCCTCTTTACGCCCGGGCTGTAAAAGAGGCTTTATCTTCTGTGGCGGAGGATGTATTCTTTTTTACCTTCCAGGCCGGTGAGAAGAGTAAAAATCTGGATACCGTCTCAAGGCTGTACCAGTCTCTGATCGAAAACGGTATGGACCGGAAGGGATTTCTGGCCGCTCTGGGGGGCGGGGTAGTGGGTGACCTGGCCGGCTTCGCCGCGGCTACCTATCTTCGGGGTGTGGACTTCATCCAGATTCCCACCACACTGCTTTCCCAGGTGGACAGCAGCGTGGGAGGCAAAACCGGCGTGGATTTTCTGCAGTATAAGAATATGGTGGGCGCTTTTCATCAGCCGCGGCTGGTGTATATGAATTTTTCTGCCCTGAAAACCCTCCCGGCGCAGGAATTTGCCTGCGGTATGGGGGAGGTGCTGAAAACCGGACTGATCTGCGACGGCGTTTTTTTCCGTAGTGTGTGTAACAGGCAGGAGAAAATCCGGGAGCTGGATGTAAACACTCTGTCCTGGATGGTACGCCGATGCTGTGAAATCAAGGCCGGCGTGGTGGAGAGAGATCCGAAAGAACAGGGAGAACGGGCTCTGCTGAATCTTGGGCATACCATCGGGCATGCCGTGGAAAAGCTAAAAGGTTTTTCCCTTCTTCACGGGCAGTGTGTGTCTATAGGACTTTCAGGGGCCGCCGCTCTTTCTGAAAGCCGGGGTCTCCTTACCCCTGCGGAGGTTCTGGAAATCCGTCAGGGATGCAAAGGCTTCGGACTTCCCGTTTTGGTGGAGGGCTTAAGCGCCGCGGAGATTCTGGAGGCCACTAAAAAAGACAAAAAAATGGAAAATGGACATATCCGTTTTATTCTTATGGACGGAATTGGAAGGAGCTTTATCGACCGGGATGTGACGGACGAAGAACTTCTGGCGGCCATAGAGGAGATTCTTGCATGAGAAAGGGGCGTAATGGAAGGGGCTGGCTGATCGCCTGGTTTCTTTCTCTGCCGGCTCTGGTTATACCGGATCAGTGTGCAAAGCTTCTGGCGGCCCGATTTCTTCAGAACCGACCGTCTGTGACTCTGATTTCAGGAGTGCTGGAGCTTTCCTATCTGGAAAACAGGGGAATTGCTTTTGGACTGTTTCAGGGCGGAGCCGGCTTTTTTGCCGTGATGACGCTGGCCTTTCTGGCTCTGATTCTGTATATTGTGCTGCGTATCCCCAGGGAAAAATTTTACCGGCCGCTCTTTTGCCTTCTGGCCCTGTTGACGTCCGGCGCGCTGGGGAATCTGATTGACCGGATTTTTCGCGGTTATGTGATCGATTATATTTATTTTTCACTGATTCATTTTCCAGTTTTCAATCTGGCGGATATCTATGTGGTTCTCAGTGTTTTTCTTCTGGCCGTGCTTTTATGTACCCGGTACAGAGAGGAGGATTTTGGGTTTCTGTCCTGGAAAGGGAAATAAGATGTTATTTGTGGGAGGTCGTCTGTGTCGATACAGAATTATACTGTAAATGAGGAAGGGGAAGGTCTTCGCATTGACCGTTTTTTGTCGGAGAGATGTGAGGGCTTTTCCCGCTCTTTTATTCAGAAGCTGATTTCGGACTCTCAGGTATGGGTGAATGAGAAGACTGTAAAATCCAATTATAAAGTAAAAAGAGGAGACCTGCTTCTGGTTCACATTCCGGACCCATTGGAACCGGATATACGACCAGAGGAGATCCCCCTGGATATTCTATACGAGGATGAGGATCTGCTGGTGGTCAATAAACCCAAGGGTATGGTGGTGCACCCCGCCGCCGGACATATGGATGGAACCCTGGTGAACGCCATTCTGGCTCACTGTGGGGAGAACCTTTCCGGTATTAACGGAGTGATGCGCCCCGGAATTGTCCACCGCATCGACCGGGATACCACCGGCGCCCTTCTGGTATGCAAAAATGATTTTGCCCACCGGGATCTGGCTCTGCAGCTGAAAAATCATTCGATTAAAAGAAGATACCGGGCCATTGTTCAGGGAAATATAAAGGAGAATGAGGGAACGGTGAATGCTCCCATCGGGCGTCACCCCACAGACCGGAAAAAAATGGCGGTAAACCGGAAAAACGGCCGGGAGGCCATTACTCATTATCAGGTACTGGAACGTTTCGGCACGGCCACCTGTGTGGAATGCCGCCTGGAAACCGGCCGGACCCATCAGATCCGGGTGCATATGGCCAGTATTGGACATCCGCTTTTGGGCGATGAGGTCTACGGGAGCGGAAAGAACCCTTATCATCTCCAGGGGCAGGCGCTCCATGCCATGGTGCTTGGATTCGTACATCCGCGCAGTGGAGAGTATATGGAGTTTACCGCTCCTTTGCCAGACTATTTTGTTGAATTGTTGAATAAATTAAGAAAATAACTGGAAGCGGGCGGGATTTTGTTGTATAATAAAGATGATACAAGGGACAAAAGGTCATGAATGCAGATGCTTGCATCGGCATTCATGAGATTGGGTCCCGAACAACATGAGAAAGTAGCCATTTTTCGCAGAAAAATGAGCGGATTTCGAATGTTGTCAGGATTTCGGGAGCACGAAGTGCGGAGAAATCCGTGTATCATAGCGACAAAATACCTTTTGTCGCTTCAATCATAAAAGATTTATTCCCGCGGATGCTTTTTGGGGAATCTGATTCTGGAATGATTTTTTTATATAATTTTTCATGAAAGGAGTATGGATTATGAATAACACGACAACCTCCATTATCACCATCGGCCGTGAATATGGGAGCGGCGGAAGACAGATCGGGCAGGAGATTGCGAAATACTTTGGGATCAAATGCTATGACAAGGAGCTTCTGGAGCACGCGGCCAGCGACAGCGGAATCTGCAAGGAGCTTTTCGAGCATCACGACGAGAAGCCGACCAACAGCTTTCTTTACTCTCTGGTAATGGATACCTATTCCTTTGGATATTCTTCCGGAGGATTTAATGATATGCCTATGAATCACAAAATTTTTCTTGCCCAGTTCGATTCTATCAAAAAACTGGCCGGAGAGGGCCCCTGCGTTATGGTGGGCCGCTGTGCGGATTATGCCCTTGCGGAGAATCCGGACTGCTTCAGCGTTTTTATCCACGGAGATCTGGACTGGAGAACCCGCCGCATTTCTCAGAAATACGCGAAGACGGAGAAACAGGCCAGAGATATGATCACTAAGACAGACAAGGGACGCTCCAGTTATTATAATTATTATACCAATAAGAAGTGGGGCGCCGCGTCCGGCTATAATCTGAGCATAGACAGCAGCTGCCTTGGAATTGAGGGATCTGTAAAAGCGATTATCGAGACCGTAAATATTTACGATTCCCTGAAGGGAAAGAAGATTCCATGCCTGTAAAGAGTTCGGCTCTGGATATCGCTTTGGTTATTATTTCGGAGGAAGTCAGACAGAATGAAGCTTCAATGGAATGAGAAGGAAAAATCACAGTATTTTCAATGGGGTGTAACTGTATTTCTTGTGGTCGCCTGCAGCATGCTGTTTTATTATGGGATTTTCCATACAAAAACACTGTTTTCCGGGATTCAGAAGCTGCTGAATATCCTGGCTCCCATCATTTATGGGCTGGCGATCGCATATCTTCTCAGTTTTGTGGTGAATTTTTTTGAAAAAAAGCTGATTTATCCATTGCTGCGTAAAAAAAATGTGACTCTGTCCAGGGGAGGGCGCAGAGCGGTCCGCTGGATCGTGGTGATCTTTTCTCTGTTTCTCTTTCTGGTGATCATATTTACCCTGATCATGATGATTCTCCCACAGCTGATCCGGAGCGTCACCAATATTATTTACAGCTTTCCGGAATATGTAAACAGCATGGAAAACCTACTGGATTCCGTTTTGAAAAACCAGGAGCTCAGTGATGCCACGATCAGCACCGTGGAAAGTTTTGCGGAAAGGATTCAGACCTTTCTTACCACGGATATTCTTCCCCAGATGCAGACCATGATGAAGAATATCTCGGAAGGGATCTTCGATGTTCTGATCTTTTTAAAGAACTTTATTATCGGTGCGGTGGTTTCCATTTATGTTCTGGCGGACAAGGAAATCTTTGTGGCCAAGAGCAAGATGGTGGTATACGCGGTTCTGCCGGTGAAGCTGGCCAATACGGTTGTTCAGGGCATGCGTTTTACGCACAAGACCTTCGGCGGCTTTTTTACCGGCAAGATTATTGATTCCATGATCATAGGGGTTCTCTGTTATGTGGGTACATCCATAATAGGTACGCCTTATAACACACTGGTAAGTGTGATCATAGGGGTCACAAATGTAATCCCTTTTTTCGGCCCCTACCTGGGAGCCATTCCCTGTATTCTGCTGATTCTGCTTGTAGATCCACTCCAGGCGCTGTATCTGGCGATTTTTATCCTGGCACTGCAGCAATTTGACGGAAATATCCTGGGTCCCAAGATTCTGGGGGATTCCACCGGCCTTTCCAGTTTTATGGTAATCCTGGCCATTATGGTTGGGGGAGGACTGTTTGGTGTTGTTGGAATGATCGTCGGAGTACCGGTTACCGCGGTAATTTATACAGCGTTCTGGAAGCTGATTGAGCGTTTCCTTCACAGGAAAAAGATTCCGGAGGATACGAAAGAATATATAAACGCCTTTTCCATGGATGAGGAGACCGGGCAGTTGAATCCCATGCCTCCGGCCCCAAAACGGAGTCCTTCTCCGGTGAAAAAACGCGAGGGGATTCTGATTCTTATTTTGCGTGAGCTGTGGAAAATCATTGTGTGTCTGCTGAAATTTGTCCGCGAGTTTCTGCTGACCTTATGGATGAAATGCAGGGAGAAATTCAGAAAAAGAGGCGGGAGAGGAAACAGCTGATATGAAACTGCTGATTCAGAGAGTAAACAGTGCCCAGGTATGGGTGGAGAACAAGTGTGTGGGAAAAATCGGCCGGGGTCTGCTTGTTTTTGTAGGCGTCGGCCAGGAGGACCGCCGGGAAACCGCGGACAAATATCTGAAAAAACTCCTTGGACTTCGGATTTTTGAGGATGAGGAGGGAAAGACGAATCTGTCCCTGAGAGACGTAAACGGGGAACTTCTCATGGTTTCCCAGTTTACCCTGTATGCCAGCTGCCGGAAGGGAAACCGTCCAGGCTTTACCGAGGCGGGAAAACCGGAACTGGCCAGGGAATTATATGAGTATATGCTTACACAGGCGTCCAGGGAAATTCCGGTTGTAGAGCATGGAATTTTTGGCGCGCATATGGAGGTAAAGCTGGAAAACGACGGGCCGTTTACCATTATTCTGGACGAAACGCTTTAGAAGAGCGTTTTGGTTCCAGATATATCTATACGACAAACCCGAGTTTTTCAAATAGATCAGGAGGCATTTTTGGAAAAACGAGTTACCTATCATCAACAGACTGACATCGACAATACCCTGAAGCTTCGGGAGGTTCTGAAAACCTTGCCTCCCTTTAGCAGGGATTATTTTCGCGCCATTGACGCCACAACCACCACGAAGACAAGGATTTCCTATGCCTATGATATCCGGATCTTTTTTCAGTTTCTGCTGGATGAAAATCCCGCCTTTGAAGGTAAAACCATGAGGGATTTTCAGGTGGATGTGCTGGACCAGGTCAAGGCGGTGGATCTTGAAGAATACGAGGAATACCTGAAGGTCTATCACTCCGGGGATAAAATCGAAACCAACGGGGAACGCGGGCTGAAACGGAAAATTTCCGCCCTTCGGAGTTTTTATGCCTATTATTATAAGCATGAAATGATTCAGACAAATCCTTCTGTTCTCATTGATGTTCCCAAAATTCATCAGAAAAGCATTATCCGGCTGGACGCCGACGAGGTGGTCCAGCTGCTGGATTATATTGAACACTGCGGAGATACGCTCACAGGCCAGAAACGCGTCTACTATGAAAAGACAAAGGAACGGGATCTGGCCCTTGTGACCCTGCTTCTGGGTACTGGAATCCGCGTTTCCGAGTGTGTGGGGCTGGATGTGGAGGATGTTGATTTTAAAAACAACGGGATAAAGGTCACTCGAAAAGGCGGCAATGAAATGGTGGTTTATTTTGGAGAGGAGGTAGAGAAAGCGCTCCGGAATTATCTGGAGGTGCGGAAAAACATCACTCCGGTAGCCGGCCATGAACACGCCCTCTTCTATTCCACCCAGCGGAAACGGATCGGGGTTCAGGCAGTGGAAAATCTGGTAAAAAAATATGCCCGTCAGATCACCGGGACAAAGAAAATTACCCCTCATAAGCTCCGCAGCACCTATGGCACCGCCCTTTATCAGGAAACCGGGGATATTTACCTTGTAGCGGATGTACTGGGACACAGGGACGTAAATACCACAAAAAAGCATTATGCGGCCCTGGACGACGCCAGACGGCGCCAGGCGGCCACCGCGGTCCGTCTCCGGGAAGATACCGATTGAACGCTTTTGCAGGTCAATCCGGCCATTTCACGCCTTCTGCGGGAGTTTCACAGGCGGGATCAACTCATAAAGCAGAAAAAAGACATCCTCCATGGCAAGGGGATGTCTTTTTTACTGTTGTATGTAGATAAAATTCTGTGCTGATTGATATCAGGAAAAAATTACAGGGAAACCTTGATCGCGCTCTGGAACGCCTCCGGGATCTCCTCCTTGTCAAGAGAGATGCTTATGATAAAGGATACATTGAAGCTTTCGCCGATTGCCTGAAGCTGAGACAGGGTTCCTGTCACATCTGCGCCCTCGCCCAGTCTGGCGGTTGTGAGAAAGCTGTCCAGGTAGATCTGTTCCAGGTCATGATCCTGGGAAATGATTCCACAGATAAAGCCTACAAACTCATCTGCATTCTGAATGGGGAATCCGGACACATTGATCAGACGGATCCGGTTGTTCAGCTCATACATATGCTTGCTGCTCTTATCCAGGTAAACAATGCTGCCGTTCGCTTCCTTGATCGCCTCGTTTACTCTGTCTAAAAGTACTTTTGTTTTGCCTTTGCCTTTCTTTCCTACAATCAGTTCAACCATGCTGTTTTCCTCCTTGGACATATGTTAGTTTGGCCGGAAGTGCTTCCAGCCCTGGTGATGCCGCAGCCCCTGATTCATGCCGGGCATCAGAGAATATTAAATTTTACCAAAAACCTTATTTAATATGTTTCAATTATAGTGGATTTTATCGAACATTTCAATCCTTATTTCAGCTATTTTTCGCGGTTCATGTTACTATACTTTACCACCGCACAAGGCAGGCAGCGCTGGTCAGACCTCCGCCAAAGGCAACCATGGCGATGAGATCGCCTTTTTTCAGCTTTCCGGCCCGGTTCCATTCATCCAGTGCCAGGGGAATGCTGGCGGAAGAAGTATTCCCGTACTTCTGAAGGTTCATACAGAAATGATCTGCCGGTACGCCTTTCATCCGTCTGGCTGCGCTGTCAATGATCCGCTGATTTGCCTGATGTGGAATCACCCAGTCCAGATCCGTTTCCTGCAGTCCGGCTTTTTCCAGAGCTTCATGAATGCGTCTGGGCAGATTGGTCACGGCGAATTTATAGGTTTCAGGACCGTTCATATGCATCAGGGGGAGTCTGGGTTCCCCCGCGAACCATGGAGAGGTTCCGCTGTGAGCCGGAACTACAATCACCTCGTCATTTCCCTCGGTGACAAAGGAAGAACCCAGGTAATTCTCTCCAGGCTCCAGCACAGCCGCTCCGGCTCCGTCCCCAAACAGGACCGCCGTAGAGCGGTCGTGCCAGTTCAGAATGCGGGACATGGACTCTGTACCAATCAGCAGCATTTTGCGGATTCCGCCTCTGGCAAAAAAAGCGGCGGCGGTTTCCATCAGATAGATCCATCCCGTACACGCAGCGCCAAGATCCATGGCGGCACACTGCGCGCCCAGTCTCTTCTGAACCATGGCAGCCATGGAGGGGCAGATATACTCACCGCTCATGGTGGCACAGAGAATCAGGTCAATCTCCTGCGCGGAGGCTCCCGCGTTCTCCAGGGCGTTCCGGGCGGCTCTTACAGCCAGATCCGAGGCAGTCTCCGTGGTGCAGATATGGCGCTGTTCAATGCCGCTCCGGCTTCGGATCCACTCGTCACTGGTGTCCAGAAAAACGGCCAGGTCGTCGTTGGTTACCACATTGGGCGGCACATAGCTTCCGGTCCCTGTGATCTTAAAGCTTCCGGGCCCTTCACCGCCGTTTAATGCTGTCTGATTTGATGTTTCCATAATAAATAAACTCCTGCTGTTTGTCATTAAGAAGATACAGGGGACAAAAGAGTTCAATGTCCCCGGATCATGAAATTCTTTTTATCGCTTCAATCATTGTATCTCAAAATCTGAAATACCACAAGAGACAATTTGTGAGGTTTTGGTCACGGTTTTGCCTGCACGGAACATGGCTTTTCAGAGAATGCTGATAAATTGACATAATATATGTTATGTCAATTTATGCTGCTTTCAGAGGAAATTCTCCGTATTTCTTCCAGCACGGGTCTGCGAACCTTCTTGCGGGTCATCTCCACAATCTGAAGAGGCGTGATGTCCACCACTTTGGATTTGACGGGATCCTCCCGCAGGTATTTCTGGAGGACATGAAACAGCTCATCCCGGTGATCCGGATTTTCCATATTGATAAAATCGATCAGGATAATGCCGGAAAGATTGCGCAGCCGCAGCTGCCAGGCAATTTCTCTGGCCGCCTCCAGATTGATCTTCCGCCAGGTCTCCTCCTGTTTTTTCTTTCCTGTGTATTTCCCGCTGTTTACGTCGATAGAGACAAAGGCCTCCGTCTGCTGGATCACCAGAAACCCCCCGCTGTTCAGCCATACCTTTTCCCTGGATACCGTTTCCAGGGCAGTTTCCAGCCGATAAAGCTTATAAAGAGGAAGAAGGGAATCGCTGTAAAAGCGTATTTTTTCCGTCTCCTCCGGGCTGGTTTCCTGAAGATAGTCTGAAACCCGTGTCTGAATTTCGGGGAGATCTGTGACAATCTCTGTGAGATCCCGGCTGTTGGCATCCCGCACCGCGGAGATGTAAAAGGGCTCCGGCTCGCAAAGAAGGCTGAAGCAGGTCCGATTCCTTCCGTGAAGGACGTTTTTCTCATACTGCCGCTTCAGCCAGCTCATTTCATGGAAAAACTCATCCTTTGTAGCCTGGCCCGCGTTGGTTCGTACGACATATCCGTAGCCTCTGTCCGGCCGGTCCTTTTCTTCCTGCATCCATTTTTCCAGACACGCTTTCTCTTCTGCGGAGAGTCTGGAGGAATAGCCGATCTTCCGGTTTCCCGTGGTGAGAACCAGGAATTTTCCGGTAAAGCTTAAGTTGGCGGTGAGCGCCGGAAGTTTTCCACGCATGGCCTCCCGGCTGACCTGTACCAGGATTTCATCGCCGGGCCGAAGCGGATTTCCCTCTCTCTGTCCGGCCGCGTAGATCAGCTGACTGGTTTCGTTTAAGGGAAAATAGGCCCGCTGACCGGGGGTAATCTGAACAAAGGCCGCCTGAATATTTGCGGCCAGCGTTTCCACCTGGCCCACATATATATTTCCAAGAAGCTTCTTTTCCTCCGAAGCTCCCAGGCGCAGCTCCAGAACCCGGTTGTTTTCCCGCAGAGCGGCCACAATACAGGGGGTTCCGGATATTTTCAAAGACGTAAGAATCAGCTGACTCACAGGACTTCCTCTCCCAGTTCCATAAGCGGAACAAAATTGTGATGTCCCTCTTCTTTGGTGTCTGCGTAAACCTCCAGACGGGTAATCCGGTATGCGTAAGGCGCCGGCTCCTCTCCCATCCAGGCCAGGAAGGTATCCATTACCAGCTCCGGTTTTGTGTAGTTGGCACTGGCGGAGGCAAGGCGCAGGAAAATCCGCTCCTCTTCGGCCTCCATCCGGTAAATAAAGGGACGGATATCTACGGTTTTTTCACTTCGCTTGGTCTTTTTATTTACAGGGATGGTTTCTCTGGAAAGAAATTCCGGAATTCTCTCCTGCCAGGAACCGCCGGGATTTTTCCCCTCGCGGAATTCCACCTGATAATCGGCCGCGGCCACCAGGGACATGGCTTTCCCCGCCTTTCCCTCTTCCACCTGGCGGGCTCCGAGGATGCGGACGCCTTCCACCATCTGCCGGTTCAGTCTTTCCACGATCTCTCTGGAGGGAAGACTCTCCGTTAATTCCATGTCAAAATATTCCCCGCGGCTCTCGGTTCCCACTCCCAGGGGCGCCGCGAAGGAAAGAATCATGTGTGGACTGAAGCCGCCGGAGTAAGCGACAGGAAGTCCTGCCCGGCGGATCGCCTTCTGAAAATAGCGCATGGTATCCAGGTGTCCCACGAATTTCATGGAGCCTTCCTTGCTGAACTTAATTCGCATTTTCATAACAGACACCTCCCCCAAAGCGCTTCGCGCCGCAGAGCGAACATTTCTGCCGGCAGTTTGGCGTTACAGTTTCCTGCCGGGCCTGCTCCCACTCCTGGGCCAGGAACTGCCGGCGCACACCGAAATCAATAAAATCCCAGGGAAGGATTTCATCTGTGCTCCTCTCCCGAAGGGTATAAAACTCCATATCCACGCCGGCTTCAGCCATGGCTTCCTTCCACAGATCATAGTGAAAATATTCAGACCAGGCGTCATAGAGGGCTCCTTTCTGGTAGGCTTTCAGAATCACCGGACCCAGGCGCCGGTCCCCTCTGGCCAGAAAGCCTTCCAGGGAGGTCACATCCGGCTCATGCCAGCTGTACTTAATGCTTCGCTGATTCAGCACAGAACGTATCTCATTTTTTACAATCCCGGCCTTGCGGATAAAATCCTGCTCTGTGTTCATGGGCGCCCACTGAAAAGGTGTAAAGGGCTTGGGCACAAAGAAGGAGGTGCTGACCACAATCTGGACTTTCCCGTTTCGCTGTTCCTTTGGAACATCATAATAGATTTCGGCGATCTTCTCCGCAAGATGAGCGATTCCTTTTATGTCCTCCTCTGTCTCCGTGGGCAGTCCCAGCATGAAATAAAGCTTCACCCGGTTCCAGCCGCCGTGAAACGCCTCCGAGGCCCCGTGAAGGATGTCTTCCTCCGTCAGCCCCTTATTGATCACGTCCCGCATGCGCTGGGATCCGGCTTCCGGGGCAAAGGTCAGGCTGCTTTTCCGGATATCCTGAACCTGACGCATTACATCCAGGGCAAAGGCGTCGATCCGCAGGGAGGGCAGAGAAATATTTACTCCGTCCCTTTTGAATTCCCGGATCAGATAATCGGTGAGCTCTTTCAGATCTGAATAATCGCTGGAGCTCAGGGAACTCAGGGAAATCTCCTCATGGCCGGTATTCCGAAGCATTTCCCTGGCAGAAGCCTTCAGAGTCTCCACGTCCCTCTCCCGGGTGGGACGGTAAATCATTCCCGCCTGGCAGAAGCGGCATCCCCGGATGCATCCGCGCTGGATCTCCAGAGTGACGCGATCCTGAGTGGCCTTGATAAAGGGAACCACAGGAGCTTTGATGGGCCGGTAGCCGGTTTCCATATCAGTTACCAGCTGTTTCACCACCTTTTTGGGCACATCGGGAAAGAGAGGGGAAAAACTCTCAATGGTTCCGTCCGGGTGATAGGTCACACTGTACAGCGAGGGCACGTAGATCCCCGGAATCCCGGCGGCTTTCCGCAGGAAATCCTTCCGGGAGCCGCCTTGTCTCCGGTTTTCCAGGTAAAGGTCAAAAATGGCGTCGTAGACGGTTTCTCCCTCACCAATATAAAAGAGGTCAAAAAAATCCGCCATGGGCTCAGGGTTATAGGCACAGGCACCGCCGCCGATCACCAGGGGCATGTCCTCGCCCCGGTCCCGGGCCAGCAGCGGAATCTGGCTCAGATCCAGAATCTGAAGCACATTGGTGTAGCACATCTCGTAGCCCAGCGTGATTCCAAGAAAATCAAAGTCTTTCACAGGGTCCTGGGATTCCAGGGCGAACAGGGGAATTTTCTCCTCACGCATAATCCGGTCCAGGTCCACCCACGGGGAAAACAGCCGCTCACACCATACATCTTCCCGCTCATTAAACATATTGTACAGGATCATCATCCCCAGGTTGGACATGCCGATCTCGTAGACGTCCGGGAAACACATGGCGAAGCGAAGAAGCTCCTTCCCATCCTTCAGTGACTGCGATTTGTCAACGGAGTTAAACTCTCCGCCAATGTATCGGGCCGCCTTGTCAACCTGCAGCAGAATCTCATCCTTTAAAGCTAATTTTCGCATGTAATTATCCTGCCCTTTTTGTTATTCGGCTAAATGCACGTTCCTTATTATAACCGGAACCCCTGAAAAAGTAAATGACAAGTAATTTTTCTGTGTGAAAAAAGGTTACCGTGAATCGTAAAAATCCGGAAAATGTCCACATAATTAAAGAAATTAAGTGAAGTTATCCACATTTTTGATTTTCAGAGTGTGTATAAAAACATGCTTTCTGTGGATATCTTTTTGTTTTTTATAATTTCTGTGGATAACACGACTGAAAGGAGCAGCGATAGAAAAAAATACAGCGGGTAGGCTCCCGCTGTTTTCATTCATGTTTCGGTCCTGCCCGAATCCTGGCAGAACATTTTCTTCAGATATTTAATGATTGAAGCGACAAAAGGTATTTTGTCGCTATGATACCAGGATTTTTCCGCACTTCGTGCTCCCAAAATCCTGACAACATTCGAAATCCGCTCATTTTTCTGCGAAAAATGGCTACTTTCTCATGTTGTTCGGGACCCAATCTCATGAATGCCGATGCAGGCATCTGCATTCATGACCTTTTGTCCCTTGTATCATTTAATTCTTTTTTCAATGCTTTACGATTTCAGTTTTTCCAGTGTGCAGGTCTGCGCAACACTCTCCCGGATTGCAGCCCGCAGCGGCAGAACCGCTGTCGGCGATACGCTGAGTTCATCAATTCTCATCGCCAGAAATGTGGGAAGAAGGCTTAAATCCGCGGCCAGTTCTCCGCAGATGCCGATCCATATGCCTGCCTGATGAGCCGCATCCGCCGCGAGCTTCAATGCCCGCAGGACAGCCGGATGGTGAGGGTCATAGTATTTTCCAAGGTCATTGCTCTGACGGTCGCAGGCCAGTGTATACTGTGTCAGATCATTGGTTCCCACAGAGAAAAAATCCACCTGTCTGGCCAGATCAGCAGCCATAAAAATGGAAGCCGGCGTCTCAATCATAATTCCGATTTCTGTATTCTCATTAAAAGGAATTCCTTCTTCTTCCAGCTTCTCCATCACGCTCTGACACAGGCGCCTGCATTCCTTTACCTCCCAGACGGAGGTGATCATCGGAAACATGATCGCAATCTTTCCGAAGGCTGAAGCGCGGTACAGTGCCCGCAGCTGGGTACGGAATACATCCGGACGGTTAAGGCAGACACGGATCCCCCGCAGTCCCATGGCCGGGTTTTCCTCTTTCTTCAGGTTAAAATAATCCGCCTGCTTATCTGCGCCGATATCCAGAGTACGGATGATGACACGCTTTCCATCCATGGCTGCCGCCACGGTTCTGTATGTCTCAAACTGTTCTTCTTCTGAGGGATAGTCGCTGGCAGCCAGATACAGAAATTCGGAGCGAAACAGACCGATTCCCTGCCCGTCGTTGGCCAGAACCCCACGGACATCCTCGGAAGATCCGATGTTGCAGTAAAGCTGGATCCTGTGTCCGTCCAGGGTCACATCTTCCTTCCCCCTCAGGTTTTCCATCTGTTTTTTTATTTCCCGCTGCTTTTCGATCTTTTCACAAAGGATCCGGAGTGTCTGCTCATCCGGATCCAGAAAGGCCTTTCCGGTTTCGCCATCGATATAGACCCACTGTCCTTCATATTGCTGTTTCAGCCCATCTCCCAGAGCGCAGATGGCCGGAATTCCCATCGTCCGGGCAAGAATGGCTGTGTGACTGCTTTCAGAACCGCCCTGTGTGATAAAACCGAGAATTTTGCTCCTGTCCATCTGTAAGGTTTCCGAAGGCACCAGATCATCCGCCGCCAGCACCACCGGCTCCTCCAGGTGGAACCCGCCCTCGGCCACACCCATAAGATTGTTCAGGAGCCGCCGTGTGACATCCCGGATGTCCGCTTCTCTGGCACGCATATAGTCGTCCTCCATAGCTGCGAACATGGCTGCGAACTGCTTTCCCGCCTGGGCCACCGCATACTCAGCGCTGCACTGCTCCTCTTCCAGTGTTTTCATTACAGCGGCTACGTAGTTCTCGTCTTCCACAAACATGGCATGTGTTTCAAAGAGCGCAGCCGATTCGTCTCCGGATTTCTCCCGGCACTGTCCGGCCAGATCCTCCAGTTGTTTAATGGACTGCGCCTGTGCCTGTGCAAAGCGGTTTTTCTCCGTTTCCGGATCTTCTGCCCTTTGCTTTTCCACTTCCCTTTCAAAGCGGCGGAAAAAATATAGGGGGCCGCCGACAACGCCCTTTGAGACTCCTTTTCCCTGTATCAGGATCATGCTTCAGCTCCTCCGCTTCTTTATCGGTCTTCAGGTACTCAGCGGCGTTTCCTTCTTTTGGCTGTTATATGTTCAACTGTCAGCCTCATCACAGTGGTCTGTGGGATAACTTTTGTATTGAATGGAAAGTCTTCCGCGCGGTAATGTTCCATCAGGCAGCAAAGAGCGTCATACTTCTCTTCCTCCGGCACAATCTCGATCCGGCCCTGTCCGATCACACTTTCGTAGCTCATGGTGCAGTTCCCGGTTTCTTCATTGGTTATGAGACAATGGGAGATGTCCATTTCAAAGCTGACGCGGTTGTCCTTTGCGATCAGCTCATACTTTGTTCCGCTGTTTGCCCCGTGAAAATAAAGCTGGATCTGATTCTCCCCGGTGATGCGCATACCAAAATTCAGAGGAAGGATATAGGGATATTCATCTTCGTGAAGGGCCAGCCGGCACACATCGCATTTTTTCATGATTTCAACAATTTCCTGGAAATCACAGATTTCCCTGTCACTTCGCCTCATATTCCGTCCTCCTTCAGGCAGTCAAGAAGGGCCTGGCATCCCTCCATAATATCTGTATAAGTCTGTGTAAACCGGTCTGTATACCAGGGATCGGCGATATCCCGCGGATTTTCTGAAAAATCCAGAAGGCGGCGTACCTTGTGTTCCGGATCTCCCCCAAAGCAGCGGAGCATGTAGCGAATGTTTGTCTCCTCCATCCCGAGAATCCAGTCAAATTTTTTATAATCCGCCTTTGTCATCCGCCTTGCCCGTTTCCCGTCACAGCGGATCCCGTGCCGCGCCAGCTCCTGCCGGGCCGGCGGATAAACGGGATTTCCGATTTCCTCACCTGTGTGTGCGGCGGATTCGATCAGGAACTTGTCGCTAAGGCCCTGCTTTGCCACCATATCTTTCATAATAAACTCAGCCATTGGGGAACGACAAATGTTCCCCCAACACACGAATAGTATTTTTTTCACCTTTTTTACGCTCCATGTTATGCAACGTTATGACAAGTTATGCCGAGTTATGCTTGATTTTAAGCCATTTTTCGACCTCTTAAAAAACTGGAGATTTTTTCATAATGTGACATAAGTATGCATATCTTTGCATATCTTTTTGCCCAAAGTTGTTACAAACGTTGTTAAATTCAAAAAACGTAACAACCTCAAAAATGCGATGTTTAAGCCATTTTCCGGGATTCATAGATTTAAAGAGTTAAGAAAAGTTGTTAAGAATGGATCACACTGATTTTCTTCTGCTTTTTGTAAATTTCTTTAATTCCTCTTTTGCATCTTCATAACCCAGATGAGTATATGTATTTAAAGTCACTCCAATATCTGAATGCCCCATAAGGTATTGTAAAGTTTTAGGGTTCATCCCTGATTTAGCCATGTTACTGCAATAAGTGTGTCTGCAGACATGGGGGGTTACTTTAGGCATTTGCACTTTGTAAATATTGTTATATTTTGCGACAATGCGTTGAAAATATTTTTCCCAGTGCATTGCAACCATTGGTTTGTTATTTCTATCCAGGAATAAAAAGCCACTGTATCCATCAATCATCGGTTCGATTTTCGGGGATGAGCGGTTGCTTAAAAGACGTTTACAGCATTCATACACATCGTCCGTCATAGGCAGGGTTCTTGCTCCCGCTTCTGTTTTGGTTTCTTCAATCAAGCAATCCATACTCACTCTAATTAGCTGGTGATCAATGTTGATGGTTCTTTCCTTTAGATTGATATCTCTTATCGTTAGACCACAGAACTCAGATATCCGCATTCCTGTTTTGAAAAGAAGATATATTCCGTCGTAGTATCGATTGAAATAATTATCATTTTTTACGAATTCCAGAAAATCGCGTTCCTGTTTCCTGGAAAGAGCTTCCCTTGTTACCGAATCATTGACAATTACACTTGCCAGCTTAAAATTAAATGGATTTTTAGGGAGGATGTCATCGTCAACGGCCATTTGGAATGCGGGGCGTAAAACTCCCCGGATAGCATGAATGCCGCTGTAACTTTTTCCATCTACATCCTGTAATTTAATAAGCCAGATCTTAGCATCGGACACTTTAATATCTTTTATTCTCATTTGCCCAAAGCTGTCTTTTGACAGAAAATTTTTCACTGTGTTATAATTCATACGGGTTGAGGCCTTAACATCCCGTCTCGTTTTTAGATACTTTTCTACTAATTCTATAACCGTTACATTTGTGTTTTGTATTCCTAAAAAAGATAATTGTGACAATTCAGCTATTTGTTCACGCAGAGATATACAATCTCTTTTTCCTGGCGGAAGTTTGTCGGTTGGTTCCAGTTTCCATGAATAAAGTTTCTTTTTTGTCCCGTTGACAGAATATGTGTAAACATATCGTCCATCTTTATTTTGACTCTCCCTGTCTCGTAAAACTCGACCTTTATGGTCTCTTCTTTTTACGCTCATTGCGCCTCCTTTCTTCCAGAGAGTCCTTGATTAACGCATGAATTGAGTATATCATGTGTTCGAGCTCTCCGCAATATTCTTTCTTGTCAAGTTTTTA
>JAJQBI010000036.1 GCA_021203365.1 Clostridiales bacterium | reverse complement strand
GCAATATTTACACCCGAGGAAGATGGCGGCTATTCTGTTATATTTCCAGATTTGGATGGATGCTATACTTGTGGAGATGATATGGCGGAATCTCTCATTATGGCAGAGGATGTTTTGGCTTTAACCTTGTATGGTTATGAATCCGAAAAAAAAGAAATCCCAGCTCCGTCCATTGCTTCCAATTTCACATTAAAAAAAGGGGAATTTGTTAATTTTAACGCTTGCGACACCCTTGCATACCGAAAAATGTATAATAATAAATCAGTAAAAAAAACACTGACAATTCCGGAATGGTTAAATGAAGTGGCATCCGAAGCTGGTGTTAATTTTTCTCAGGTTTTACAAGATGCTTTAAAAGTTCAACTTCATATGGTTTAATTGAATAAACGACGGGTGAATCTAAATAAAACGTAGACACCCGTCGTTTCTATATCAAGTAATGCGTAAGCATAAAGAGTCCCGCCTGTTTGTGCTTAAACAGAACGTTCAGAGGCATGGCCTTCGCCGGTAATCACCTGATGCCTATATGCTGCCATCCCAGCACGCCTGGATAAATTCCAGCCTTTTTTTAAGCCATCCCTGTACATATTGATTTTGCAGGTCTGCGTCAAAGCCATGGTAAGCCCCCGGCGTGATATGCATCTGCACGGGAACCCCTGCGCGCTCCAGACGCTTCGCATACGCAATTCCTTCGTCACGGAGGGCATCCATTTCAGCAGGTTCTACATACGCAGGAGGCAAATCCTCGCAGGTGTCGCAGCGCATTGGAGCAGGGAATCGATAGACAGCCTGGCTTTTCTCTGTATTCCGGAGGTAAATCTTCCACATGTATTCATTTGATCTTGCAGACCATGTGCCACAGGCAAACTCAGTACGCGAGGAATAATCTCCTTCGCAGTCTGTCACGGGGTAAATCAGCGTCTGTCCGCAGGCACGGGGACCGTGGCAGTCACGTGACATCTGGGCTACCATGGCAGCCAGGCATCCACCGGCGCTGTCTCCGTACAGCATCAGTTTCCTGGGATCCACCTTATATTCCTTTGTATGTCCGGCCGCATGAAGCCACAGATTATAGCAGTCCTCAAGCGGTGTAGGAAAGGGATGCTCCAGAGAAGTCCGGTACCTGGGAACAAACACTCTGCATCGGCCCGCTTCTGCAAACCATGCAGCTGTGTTCAGAATCATGGGAAAAATATCCAGAAAAAATGCACCGCCGTGGCAATGGTAGATTGCAGGTGTTTCTTCCTGCAGGTCCTCCGGTTCAAACATATACATTTGGATTTTGGCGCCATCTGGCACCGGTACTGTAAGCAGCCGCATTTTTATCCCGCCCTTTGTCTTGAAAAACGTGCAGCAAATGTGATTGTAAAAATTAGATCACTTTATAAATGGAACCGTCAGAATGTTATGCTGGGTGTATTCTATATTCAAAAACGGTTTCTTTAACTGTTCATTATAGGGATATTGACTCATATGTACATCACTCCTCACAGTCGAATAAGGGTAGTTTCCATTGCCTGTTCATAGAATAACATTATCCTGCATCATTCGCAAGCACAATCATGATGTCTGTTCCGCTCCTGACAGGCAGTCATTACCACAGACACTCCATACAAGCCATAGCTCTGCAGGTGAGTGTCAGGTTTTTCCACCACGTAAATCCTAATCTGAAAACAGAAAAATAGCCCATTCGGCAGGTAACTTTCTGCCAAATGGGCTATTTACTGTATTTTGTGACGAATTAATTTTGATCTATTTTGTTTCGCTTTCCGGATTCTTTTTTGCAGACTTCTCTTCAGTCGATTTTTCTGTGGATTCCTCTTTCAGTAATTCAGGATTATCCGTGATTACCATATCCGGCTCTCCGTCTCCATCTAAATCCACAAAACTTGTATCTATCTTTCCATCGCCGGTTGTATCGGTGTGGACAACGTCAAACGTACCGTCTCCGTCCAGATCTTCCAGCACTGTATCAACCTTCCCGTCCCCTGTGGTGTCCATCATCACGGTGTCTGCCTTTCCATCGCCTGTGGTGTCAGCCATTACAGTATCCGTTTTACCATCTCCGTCTGTATCCAGGGAGATGGAATCTTTTTCATTTCGTTTCCTGATGATATTGTATATGACAAATCCAGTCACACCCGCCGCAGCGCCGAAAACAGCGATCCCTTTTAAAGCTTTATTTTTATTCATAGTTTTTCTCCTTATTCTACAATTTCTGCCTGTGTAAGCTGCCCAAGCTACGAACAGACTCATCTCTTTTCGCTCATACGATATCATTCTTCATTCAATCATTCAAGAAAACTGATGAGAAAATTTTATAAAAATTGTATAAAAGCTTTATGAACCATTTTTACACAGGGAGAGATATACACGCAAACGGACTTCGGGAATATCAAAATTCAGATCGCACAGTTCACAGATCTTCTGAATTCTATAAGAAAGCGTGTTCCGATGAATGAAGAGTTGTTTTGCAGTCCGGATCACATTTCTTTCATTTTCCAGGTATACCTTCAGTGTGGTGGTTAATTCTGTATGATACTTATTATCATATTCCTCCAGGCATTTCAGATTGTCGAGAAAAAATATCCCGCTTTCATCCAGTGAAGACAGCATCTGCATCAAATGCTCCAGTGAAAAAATGCCATAGGGGCAGACTCTGCTTCCTGCGTCTGCCTGTCTGAGCGCTTTCAACGCATATTCCGCCTGCCTGTAGTATTCATGTATTCTCCTGTATCCTTCGAAAACATCGCTGACTCCGGCCCGAAAATCCAGCTGCGATGCCATCTCTTCCAGCTGATCCTTTAATCCTTCAATTGTATCGTTTTGCCTGAGCGGAATAAGGGAAGCCACATGACCGTCGATGTATACCGGTTTTCCTCCGCGAAGCCGCTCAATCTGACTCATGAGACGTTCAACGACAAGCTCCTGGTGATCCGCCGGGTCGGCAGCAATAACCAGATATCGCTGATCCGGATTGTAGTGGAGGCCGTTCATCTGCTGTTCGATTCGAACCATGTCTGTCAGCTTACCTTTAAAAATATCTGTCATGAAGTATTCATAATAGCGTCCGCGCTCGTTTTGATATTTTACATTAGACGCGGCAACCTGTGCTACAAGTTTGCCAAAATAGGTTACTAATTCGATATCTCCCGGTGTAATTTTTTTTAACATTCCGACAATAAACAGATGTCCCAGAAAATGGCTGCCCTTCCGGAGATTATAATTGACAAAAGGGGTATAAAAAAAATGTGAAACGATGAGATCGGCGTCTGCGCCGGATTCCATGAATGCCAGTTCTCTGCTTTCTATGAGATTCGCCACCAGATCATAAGAGAGATACCCTTCGTCTTCCAGACGCTTCCACACTACACTTAACTCCCGCATATGATTACGACAATCAATAGCAAGGACTTTGAAGCTTGAATCAATAATATAGGCTGGGTTTCCAAGAATGTCATAAAAAAATTCCGCCATTTTCTGCAATGGTGACTGGCTGCAGGCAGCCTGACAGAAAAGCTCCGCCTGGTGCTGCAGTTCCAGAAAAATATTAAAAAAATGATTAAAAAGTTCTTTGGAAGAACTGTTCTTGTGGATAACCAGAAGGTTACATCTGATATTTTCAGGACAGACAAAATCTTTCTCTGCCAACAGGATAAGCCCCGCATGATCTGGAACCTGCAATGCGGACGTTTCACCATTCTGAACTAAGTACAGAAGGGAATCTTTGCACTGGCTCTGGTTATCTGGCAGCAGCTGCACTCCCGTAAACTTATCCTCTTCAAAAAATTGTATCAGTGTATACTCATCTTTTTTCAGGCAGCTTCGTTCCAAAAGCAGCGGCAGCGAAATCTCCATAGCAGCTCCTTTCCTGTGCATAATGCACAATCATTTTAGAAAATAAGATGCATAAAGAACGATGATTTTCACATGATGGATCATCATAATAAAGAAAAGTATTGTTCAATCTTAATATAGCAGATAATAATTCATACGGCAACAGGCGGAAGCCGGGAAAAAGGAAGAATTGTGCATTTGACACATAATAAAATAAAAGGAGGAAATAAGATGACACCAAGAGAAAATATGGAACTGATATTCCAGCATAAGCAGCCGGAATATATTCCGCACCTGGGAACGGAAACCTACGGTATCCGCGACTATATTGTAGAGCGGCCGATCATGACAACAGGCTATGATGCCTGGGGCTGCCATTGGATCAGCTGTGAGGATTCTCTGAATATTACTCACCCGGATACATCCGTCATCCTTTTTGAGGATATGGACGGATGGAGGGAAAAGCTGAAAGTCCCGGATTTGGATAAAATTGACTTCACACCTATGATTGAAGAAGCGAAAGCGTTTACGGACCGTGACCAGAAAATGCTGCAATACGTATCCCTGAATGGAATATTTGAACGCAGTCATACCCTGATGGGCTTTGAAAATGCACTCTGTGCCTGTATGGATGATCCCGAGGAATTTGGTGAAATGCTGAAAGTGCTTGCTGATCACAAGATTCGTTTATTCCAGAAAGTTTATGATATCTGCCAGCCGGATATTCTGGTCTACCATGACGATATGGGAACGCAGGCATCCCAGTTTCTGCCTACGCAGTTTTACGTTGACTATATTTTTCCACAGTACAGACGTATTGTAGAAGCGGCACGTGCTGCAGGATATAAGCATATTGTCCATCACAGCTGCGGCAGAATCGAGAAGCTGCTTCCTGACTGGTTATCCTGTGGCTTCGACGGCTGGGACAGCGTTATGCCGTGCAATAACCTGAAAGCGGCCAAAAAGACTTATGGGGATCAAATCGTTTTTCTGCCAGGTCTGGACACTCAGAAAGTGCTGGGACCCAGGGATTCCACTCGTTCACAGATCGAGCATATGGTTGTTGAATGGATGGAAATGCTGGCTGCAGACGGAACCGGCCTGATCATTGACTCTACGGTGGCTTATAGCTTAAATCCAGTAAACGAAGCAATCTGTCTGGAATTTATCCGGAAGCACGGAAAACCGTTTATGGACGCAAAAAAAGAGGGCCGGGAATATATTCCGGATTACGAATAAACGCTCGGACTGAATGGAACATAAATGTTCCATTCATGACATCTTAACCCTTGTATCATAAAACTACAGGGACATTAAAAAGGCAGACAATGATATTCGGCTGTCTTGGAATTAAGTAAAAAATCATCAATGACAGAGTGCGCAGAGTTCAATCACAGACTCTGCGCACTTTTTAGTTTAATGAATGTTTATTTCAACCTTACTCTTCTTCACTTTCTTCTGAAGCCGCCACATGCCGGTCCAGGAAATTAAGTACCTTTGATTCCGCTACGGCCCTCAGTTCAGGATGTACACCGTCAAAACTGTGGACAGCATTCGGGCCGGACAGTAAAAGAAGTTCTGAATTACTCTCACTGTATATCGTATTAAGCATATCCACAGACGCTGTGTAAGGTACTGATTCGTCATTTATGCCGTGGATAAGTAATGCATCTCCTGTGTAACCGGAAGCCTGTTCAAGGGCCTCTTCATCGGATACCGCACCATAGAGCAGGATAATTGCGGCGATATCATCATTGTGAGAAGGCGCGGCTAACGCTACGTCTCTTCCGCCGCGGCTGCCTCCCAGCAGATAAATATTATCCGTATCACAGAAGGTCTGCTCTTTTACAAATTCGATAACCGCATTGATGTCGCTGACCTGTGTTTCATCTGTGGAATCCTCATAGTCCAGATCGCTCAGGCAGTTTGCGGTTGTGCCTCCGCAGAAGTCAAAACAATATCCGATATAGCCTTCCTGCGCCAGGTCAGCCAGCCATCCGGGATTCTTGAAACTCTTGTGGGAGCCCATATTCTGATGGCAGTATATTACGACCGGATACTGCTCTCCTTCCTCATAATCCTCCGGAAAACAAAACTCGCCATAGATGTTCCGGTAATCATTTTCTTCCCGGCCTGTACACCAGCTTACAACGTAGTAACAGCCATCCGCTTCTTCCACATAGCCTTCCTGATTTTCAGGAGCCAGTTCCGTCTCCTCTGATTCTGCGGATTCCCCAGTGGCCTCTGCGTCTTCAGCTGCGGCTGACCCGGCAGTGGCCTGCGTATCCTCCGCCCAAACGGAAGGGGACAATACAGTAACGGACATAAGGCCGGCCGTAAGCAATGCTGCGATATGTTTTAACGTGTTTCTTTTCATGGCTTTCTCCTTTCTTTGTGTGTGTTTATCATGTCTGTATACATAACATATCACAAATGCATCATTTTGACAATTTCTTTGTTCACAGCCTTCATCCTCTCCTCTACTGAGGATTAAGATCTTTTTAGAAGCCTGCCTTTTTCCTCAGTTCCCTTCGAATACTTATGTAGCTGTAGATAAACGCAGCTGTCTCGGAGATCCACATTGCGTACCAGGTATAAGAAATTCCAAGGAAATTCGTAAATACCCATACCAGCGGAACCAGTACGATCAATTGACGAATGGCTCCGCCGACCATATTGATAACTCCATTGCCGAGACCGGAGGCAAAGTATCCAAATAGAATTGTCATTGTTGCAAATTCAAAGGTCAGCGAAATAATCCGCAGAGCCGGAACACCGATTGTAAGCATTTCCTCACCTGCCGCGAACAGACCAAGCAGCTGCTTCGGAAAAAGGAGAAAAATCACCGTGCCAATTGCCGCAAGAACAAGACCGGAGGGAACCGCACATTTCCAGGCCTGCCGGATCCTTTCTTTATTTCCGGCACCGAAATTAAATCCGACAATCGGTATCGCCGCCTGACCGAGACCATTCATCGGCATCATAAGGAAATTCTGCAGCTTGTAATAAACTCCAAAGAAAGCAACTGCCGTTGTAGAAACACTCATCAGAACTGCATTTACGGCAAAGGTCATCACACTCCCGATCGCCTGCATGACAATGGTTGGCATACCGACTTTGTATATGGCTTTCACATCCTTTAGATTAAAATGATAGCCTTTAAAATTCACATGGATCACCGGATTCTTAACCCTGTTTAAAATCAGGGCAACTGCGGCTCCAATACACTGTCCGATGACCGTTGCGACGGCGGCTCCGCGAATCCCCATCCGCGGACATCCCAAAAGGCCGAAGATCATAATCGGGTCAAGGATAATATTCACAATCGCACCGGACATAAGTGAGATCATGCTTAAAACCGTGTCTCCAACCGCCTGAAGCAGCCGCTGGCCGTATGTCTGAATAAAAGTGCCGTAACAAAACACCACACAGACCTGCATATACTGGATACAGAGCTTCCTCAGCTCCTCATCCCGGGTCATAAGAGATGCGATTGGCCCGGTCAGAAAAATCCCTATAAGGGAAAAGGCCAGCGCTGACGCAAGATTCAGAATCAGACCGGTTGTTGCCGCCCGGCAGGCCTCCTCATTTTTCTTCGCGCCGATATACCTTGATAATAAAGAGTTTAGCCCAACGTTTGTGCCGACTCCAACTGCGATCATTAAAAACTGGATCGCATAGACCAGAGAGGTGGCTGTTAATGCCTGTTCACTGTACCTGGAAACAAAAATGCTGTCTACAATATTGTAAAGCGACTGAACCAGAAGGGAAAGCATCAGCGGCACAGACATCGTCAGCAGCAGTCGATTCATTGGCATCACTGCCATTTTATTCTGCCTGACCGTATTCTGTCCGGTTTCGCTTCTTCCCTGTACTTTATTTGTCTGCTGTTTATCTTTTCTGTCCATTCTTTTTTCTCCTTTGTCTTTTTACAGCAGACTATTGTATCACGATTTTAATTTTTTTCTAATTCATATTTGGGGACCGGAGAAAGATTCCTCATTGATGGGTCTCTGTCTTTCCATGCCTCATGTGAAGCTCATTCGCCAGTTCTTCCATCTTTGCATCTGTCAGCCGATATTTTCTGTGAAACAGCCACGCTGCAAGAAGCAGACCGGCGATCGGGAAAAGTGTCATAGTCATTCGCAGTCCGGCCACGGAAGACGCGCTAGCCGCTGTGGCGGACACAGCATCCGTATCTGAGCTCAGGCTGCAGACGGCCAGGCAGATGGAGGCAATCAGTGCAGCTATGCCGGAAGCAAGCTTCACGACAAAGGTCTGCATGGAAAAGATAACGCTTTCATCACGGCGGTTATTTCTGACTTCCCCGTAATCCACGGTGTTTGCCAGAAAAATGGTCGTAAGCACGACCAGCATTCCGCTGGCTGCGAAAATCAGGAAGCCCGGGATAAACAGCAGGAAAACATTTGACATGTCTGTGAACGCCAGTACCAGAAGCGCAAGATATCCGGCCACTGCCATGCAAATGCTGATATGGAAAATACGTATCGCGCTGAAAAATTTTCGAAGAAGCGGGAAAAACAGCATCATGGCCAGGATCTGCATGGCCCCGCCAAAGGTATTAAACAGAGTGTAGGAACTGTACCAGGAAGCACCGCCGAAATCATATTTGAAGAAATAAATCACCAGGTTCGAAGTGATGTAAACGGAGCAGTTGACCAGCACGATCGTGATCACAACGGCCATCGCCTGATCGTTCCGGATCAGAGCCTGAAACATCTGTCCTATGGACGGAGAATCCATGTCTACAGTTGATTTTTCCCGGATATTCAGGCATGTACATCCGATGCACAGGACAAACAGAATCGCAATAATCAGTGCAAACCATTTAAATCCGACACGCTCATCGCCTCCGCCAAGCGCCATGACACACATCATCGTGATAACCGTGATCAGAGCCGATCCCACACCGGCAGAGCTTCTGGCCAGAGTCGTCAGATTTTCCCGTTCCTTCCCTCCCTCGGTAAAGGCCGGGATCATGGACCAGTAGGGGATGTCCATAATGGTATAAGTCATGCCCCAGAGAATATATGTGACCGCAGCGTATGCCACAAGACCGGACCCGTTGAGAGCCGGTGGGGCGGAGAACATCAGAAACAGAATGACCGCATTCAGTATCGTACCTGTCAGAAGCCATGGCCGAAATTTTCCAAACCGCGTTTTTGTTTTCGCCACGACCACACCCATAATCGGGTCATTGAACGCGTCAAACACCCGGGCGGCCATCAGGATCATTCCCATGGCAATGGCATTCACGCCACAGATATCCTGGTAATAATAGAGGACGTAGCTTGCCGAGAGCATATACACCATGTCCTTTCCAACGGCGCCAAGACCGTAGGATGCTTTTTCTTTCATTGAAAGTCTCATAGATCGTTTCTCCCTGAATATGTGATTTCGGTAAATTTCCTCGTAAAATACATTTCTAACAGAATGTAGGTATCCTTCCTTCACCCTGCTTTTCAGTGTGTTCGAACTGCAGAGGAAATATGCAGGACGGCATAAAAAACACATTTCCACTGTAACAGAATCTCCTTTGCTACAAAGTATAGCATATAACAAAAATAATAGCAACAGACTGCGGCTTTAAATTTTTGTCCCCAGGGTATAGAATTAAAATGGTGAAGGATATTATATCCTGTCATGGGCTATATTACGCTAAGGAGGAAGAAAAAATGGACGAAAAAAACACATCTCTGTTTGCAGAAAGAAAAAATCGCGTGGATACTGCGATCTCGCTGGGAATACCGGACCGGGTTCCGGTGGCTCCGTTTATTGCGTCTTATATGCAAAGGGTCAATGGCTCAAGCTATAAAGACATCTATTATGATTATGACGCCGCAGGAAAGGCCGCAGTAAAATTTTATACGGAGCATCCTCAGTGCGACCTTCATACCTTTTCCGGGTTCATAAGTGGCCGTGCAAATGAGCTGGCGGATTCGCAGATGATTGACTGGCCGGGAAAACCGGGGACACTGGTATCCGATTACAGTTCACACCAGGTCATTGAACGGGAATTCATGACCCAGGAAGAGTGTCCGGAAATGCTGAATGATTTCACCGGATTTATGATCCGCAAATACATACCCCGTGCGTACCCTGGCCTTCGCGGATTTTCCGGATTTACACTGACGCCAACGGTAGTGTTAAATACCAGAACCCTGTCACCCCTTTACAGTGAAGAAGCCCTTGAGGCTTACCAGAATCTTTCCAAAATCGCACAGGAGGACGCAAAGGCAGGTGACGCCACTGGAAAATACATGCAGGAACTGGCCGGTATGGGATTTCCGGGACTGACCTCGGGAATGTCTGAGGCTCCCTATGATATCCTCGGAGATTATTTCCGCGGAACAATGGGGATTTTTGAGGATCTGACAGACGAAGATATGCAGGAATATATGGAACGAGCCTGCGACATGTTTGCCGACCAGCAGATTCAGTCATTACAGTATCTGCGTTTTGCAGATATGCCTGTTAAGCGTGTGTTTTTCCCGCTGCACAAGGCAATGGACGGTTTCATGAACGCTGAACAGTATGAGAGGCTTTACTGGAAACCGCTGAAAAAGATCATGATGGCTCTGATTGAATGGGGTGTAACTCCGTTTATCTACACAGAAGGCCCGTACAATACAAGACTTGAACAGCTGACAGATGTGCCAAAGGGCAAGGTCCTCTATCACTTTGAGAACGTGGATATGAAGGAAGCCAAGCGTGTACTTGGCAACACTGCATGTATTATGGGAAATCTGTCTGTTACCACGATGGAGTTTGGGAAAAAGGAAGACGTAATCCGGCAGACCAGGCAGCTCCTGGAAGACTGCATGCCAGGCGGCGGGTATATTTTCGATTTTAACGGTACACTGGAAAACTGTAAACCGGAAAATCTGGATGCAATGTTTGAGACTCTGGAAAAGTATGGACATTATTAAAACACAGGCCTGATTGCTGTAACAGGGGATTGCAGAACATCTGTCAGGGGACGTGTCAGCGCTTCCGGCACCCCTGACAGATGTTCTGCGACCCTATTCAGAGGGCCTTTTATATGTATTATCTTCTTCTGTTTTACACTTCAGCGGTTCCTTTGACGCCGCACCCAGACCATCATTGGCCACAGCCGACGGATCGCAGGTACTGCATCTGTCAAGCTGTTCCTTTGTTACTTTACCATCCCTGTAGTCACAGCAGATTTTATTCTCATACATAGAATAGGGATGTCTGGTAAACAGGGCTTTTAATTTATGCTTCACAACCCACAGGGCGGGCTTCCAAATGTACTTATGCATTGCCGGGCTGACACTTCCAATCATCCAGCACTGACGGTCGCAGCACCGCACTTTCTGGCGTACTTTTTCTGCCTCCGGGCTGTTCCACAGCCGGTCCCAGGACTGAGTGTTCAGATTGCCCATAACCTCTTTATTCCGGGTGCCGTTGCAGGGCATAACATCTCCGAAAGGATCGATAAAGAAAGTGTCAAAGCTCATATCACAGGGCAACAGCCTTGGCTGACCGTATATGTAATTGATAAGGCCGTGGTTAAAATATGCTCTGAACCACTTCTTGGGACTTGTCGAGCGTAAAAGTTCATTCACCAGTTTCTCAAGGTTTTCAGCAACCATTGGACGATCATGGATGATATTTTTCGTCTCTACAAAATAGAAACTGTTGTGCAGGGAAGCTGTGGCGAACTCCATACCCATTACATCAGAAACCCTGTAAAGCGGAATAAGGTCAGATGCGTTTTTATCCTGAACAGTCATTCCAAATCCCACATCCTTGATCCCCATTTCTATGAGTTTCCTTAGTGTGCTATAACCGCGTTGATAGCCGTTCTGAAGGCCACGGATTTCATTATTGGTCTGCTCCAGTCCCTCAATGGAAATACGGATGCCGACATCCGGGAATTTTTTACAAAGATTAACAATACGATCTTCAAAAAATCCGTTAGTAGAAATAACAATACGGTCGCTTTTTTTGCGTAGTTCAGCAACTATATCCTGGAGGTCAGTCCTGATAAAAGGTTCTCCGCCGGTTATGTTGGTAAAATACATCGGAGGCAGCTTTCGGATTGTCTCGATACTGATTTCTTCCTCTGGTTTGGATGGGGCTTTATATCTGTTACACATAGAACACCGAGCATTGCAACGATATGTAACGATGACGGTTCCGTTAAGTTTCTTTTCTGCCATAACCTTTTAACTCCCATATATCCTCATAATTTTTTGATAGTACTGCTCAACTGTATCGAAACCTATATTCTTGCAGTTTTCACTATAAGAATCAGTCAATCCCTTATCGTCCCACAATTTCTGAATCTGTTTCTTCAGCCTGGCCTTATCACCACTCTTAAAAAGCTCACCTGTCTTACCAACTGTGATAAGTTCAGGAATACCACCAATATCTGCGCCAAGAACTGGTGTTCCATACATCTGGCTCTCCATCACAGAGAATGGACAATTTTCATACCACTCAGATGGACAGATACTGAATCTCGCCTCTCTGATCAGAGTCTCTAGTGTCTCTCCTGTCTGGAAACCAACATTTTTGATGTTCTTCACACCTTTCATGTCGTCTTCCAATGGTCCCGTCCCGGCAAAAATAAACTGTATGTCCGGCAGTTCTCTGCACACAGAAATCAGGGTTTTTATACCCTTCTCTTCTGAAAAGCGGCCGAAGTACAGCACATAATCCCTTTTTTCTGTGTCTTTCCACTCGGCAACATTTATAAAATTGAGCAGCGTAACGGTCTTAGATTTAAAAACCGGATTGTAATCCATCCTGGACTTCATGAACCTCGTCGGACAAATGATGGTATTGATCTGTTTATATGTTCCCTTCATTTTCCAGAAGTGAGCTTCTATTGTGCCGATTGCAGACATCGCAGTCGAACAGTGAATGCACTTTCCCTTTAAGCAATTTATGAAAGCGCCACGAATGCACTTTTCACAGTTATCATGTGTGACTGGACTACGCATCATATGATTCGGACATAACAACTGATAGTCATGGGCTGTGAAAATTATTTTAACCTTATGTTTACTTTTCCTTTCCCATTTCCTGATTTCCAGAATTATTGATGGTGTCAGCTGATAATTAAAGTTATTCAGATGACAGACATCCGGCTTAAGATCATCCAGAACAAGGCGGATCTTCTTACGTGCCTCGAACGAATAAATAGTTTTGATCGGATATGTCAATTTGGATAATCTGCTGCCGCCGTAAAAATCCATATCCGATGTGTATGCATTTACAGAGTTGCCAACACACCGACCCTCATGCTCCATGCCGAAGTATTGAACCTCATGCCCATGTTTTTTCAGCGCGTCTCCTAATTTAAATATATAAGTCTCTGATCCGCCATTCGGATAGAGGAATTTGTTAATCATTAAAATCTTCATATCTGTCATATTGCCCTTTGGGCATATTTCATATCGTTTGATGAGTTTCCTTCATCGACTTATATTCGGGCGGATGATTTTACCAGTTGAGTTTTTTGGAAATGGGGTATCCCTGAATTCCACTTCAGTGACATGCTTCCACATAGGCTTCCCTTTATTGCTCTCCTTTATAAAATCCTGGACAGGACCGCAGTCGGAAGGCTCGCAGTAAACCTCTGCACAGATCCTGTCATCCTTTTCTTTGACGATCACCTCAATCACAGAAGGTTCCGCGGAAATCTCAGCTTCCAGTTCTTCGGCACTGACATTTTCACCGTTCGACAGAATGATCAGGTTTTTCTTACGCCCTGTGATATATAAATAACCGTCTTCGTCCAGCCGCCCCATATCCCCTGTGTGAAGCCAGCCATTCTCATCAATTGCTCTCTTTGTTGCAGAGGGGTCTTTGTAATACCCGGACATGAGTCCGTCCCCCCTTAAGAGGACCTCCCCATCGTCAATCCTGATCTCACATCCTGGAAGGGCCTCGCCCACAGAACTGATTTTTTTCGAATGGAACACATGGTTACAGGTAGACGCACCCGAGGTTTCCGTTAAACCATAAATCACCACAACCTGAATCTGGTGTTTCTGAAATATATTAAACTGATTGATATTGACGGGGGCGCCGAACAGCCATAAGGTCTTCAGGCTGCTAAGCTGGTACATGTTCTTATTTTCCAGATCCCTGCAGATTTGGTTCCCCAGAGCGGGAACCGCTGCAAGCAGAGTGCTTTTCATTAACTCCAGATTCTGATAAACACGTCCCCATGAATTACAGATATCCGCTCTTCTTCCGGATAAAACACACCAGAAGAAAAGGCCGATCCCGGCGAGATGGAAAAGAGGTGCAATAATAAAGACCCCTTCCCCTTTATTAAAATCATAAGATACATGCCATTTTTCCAGGGCTTCATAGTTAAGGATCAGGTTCCTGCATGAAAGAACAACACACTTATTATCCCCGGTGGTCCCGGATGTAAAAACCAGGGCGGCGTCTGCATCGAAACGTGGATTCTCCTGAAACAGCTCTTCTCTGTAACCGGGTATATTTCCATTCATATCCAGCATTGTACAGCGGGTATCCTCAACCGGGAATTCCTGCAGGATTTCATCGTCCGCAAGAATCCCCGCAGCATCCGCACGCCGGATTTCATCCTGTAAGGAATCCCAGTCCTTTCCAGTGTTCAGGGGAACAACCACACCTCCGGCAAGGAGGATGCCCATAAAGCAGACCGCATAGCGGTAACTGTTTGAAGACAGAACCGCGATATGTTTTCCTTCCACCTCTTTCATTGTATCCATCAGGTAAGCCGCAAAGGCTTTTACATCCCTGCAGTACCGGGAAAATGTTATCCTGTGTACAGTTTTTTTCGAGACATACTGAAACGCGGTGCGTCCGGAATAATCCCTGTCCATTTGCTCAACCAGCTGATAAATTGATGTAACCATACGATTCTGCTCCTCTTTAAAAATGATTTTTCTGATCCTGCTCTGTGCCTTAAATGTAATTTTTTTTCATTCCACAACCAGTGTGAAGGAATACTTCTCAGATGCATTTCCGCCGCTGTCATAAACATATACAGCCATTTCATATTCCCCTGCCGCATTTATATTTACGGAACCCTCATATTGAATGTTCTCAAGCAGGGTATCATATGGATCCACATCATCGGACAGCTCTTCGATATAATCCTCTATATCGGGCACGACGCCCAGTGAAGTGACGATTTCATCTGTATTGAGTGTCAGTGTGGGATTTACCGGCTCCGGATCGTATACCTCCTCGTCAAAATATACAATCCGTTTCGAATAGCTGTAATTGCAGCTGCTGTCCATAACCATATATGTAACCACGGCATAAACGAGATCCTCGCTGATCCGGCAGGCCTTTACAACCACACGGTCCGTGGCATCCCCATCGTGCTGGTCGTATGCGGTTACATCCTTTAACAGGCACTGAAAATCCCATGCCTCTATCTGGGTAAAATCCTCGGCTGTAAGGACCCGCTTTCCTTCCGGATAAGAAATTTCCGGGGGTTCCCTGTCTGAAAAATAATATAACCTGCACAAAAACAGGAGGATTGTTAAACAGATCAAAACGAGCCCTGTGAGGATATTCTTTTTGTTTAAAAATCTATTCTTCTTCATCCTGAAGCGCCTCGACCTCATAACCGGAATAAGAGCTGTAAGAGCCATAATAGTATTTGCTTGACCCGTAAGTCCCATAAAGCGTCCGGTTCGACATTTTCACTTTGTTCAGGACCGTGCCAAGGACATTACAGCCCGCCCGCAGCAGCTGCTGAACCACCTTGGAAAGCATCCGGCTGCTTATCATATCCGATCCCACAACAAGGATCACGCCGTCGCATTTCCGGCTGATAATGGTACTGTCAATGATTCCGCTTGTGGGAGGCGTATCAATAATGACATAATGGAACGTATCCTTAACCGCTTTCAGCAGCAGATCCAGATTGCCATGCTCCAGGAGCTCCGCCGGATTCGGAGGGACATTCCCTGCCAGAATGATGTACAGCCCGGGAATATCACTCCTGTAAAGCATGTCGTTGATTTTACTTTTCCCGGATAAAAAATTGGACAGCCCGATATTCTCCTCTTCCCGGATGCCAAGGTTCTCCCTGAACATGGACCGCCTCATATCCGCATCAATGAATAAAACCTTTTTCCGGGTGATGGCCAGTTCCGCGGCCAGGCTGAAAGAAACCGTCGATTTTCCTTCCCCGGGAACCGAACTTGTAACCGCGATGATTCTGTTTTCAGAACCGCAGAACTCAAGATTCGCCCTTAAAGACTTCAGATCTTCCGCCATCCTTCCGGATGTCTGAACAAATTTTTTTACAGAGAGGATTCCATCCTTCGCCATACCTTTTTATCTCCTTCTTCTGCGGATTTTCTTATCCAGCATTATTGTGCCCAAAACCGGGAGCCCCAACCGTTCCTCTATATCATCCGCAGATACAATCCGGTCGATAATCACATAATAAAAACAGATAAAAACAGTCATTAAGACCCACATCAGGATCCCCGCGATCACGGAAACAACCACAGGCAGAAGTACAGGCCGCGTCGGCAGGTTTGCATCCTCGATCACAGTCACTCCCTCGATCCCCATATTGGATACGATCTCATCAACTGCATATTCCCTTAAGTAGGCGGCCATTGTCTTTGCCGCAACCGGGTCTTTATCTTTCACAGAGATCGTCAGGATCCTCGTATCACTCTGGTTTTCAACCGTCAGCCTTTTGCAGAATTCCTCATAGGTCTCATCCAGGTCGAAATACTCAATTACGGCTTCCACAACGGTCCGCCCCTGTACAATTTCAATATAGTCATTTGTCAGCTGCGAGCCGACCTCCAGATCCGCATAGCTTACGCTGGATTCTGTGCCCTGGGGCAGTACATAGATCTTTGTCGTCGATACATAATCCGGCCGGATGACATAGATATAGAATGGATATACGAGCAAACCGGTTAAAATACCCGCCAGAAGGATAAAAACCAGCTTATCCAGAACCACCATAAACATAGCCTTAAAATTGATGATCAGATAAGCCGGCCGGACGGCCAGACTGTTTTCCTCAGGACTTCTCTTCTCTTCAGTCATATGTAAACCACCTTTATTGAATATATTCTTTCAGAAAAGAATCACAGATCGGGATAATTGCGGCATTGTGCGTATCATGTCCCATCCCGTCAACTTTTTCGTATCGTACCTCGATCCCGGCCTCTGTCAGCGCATCGTAAAACCGGTCCGACACCGTAACGGGAACCGTCGTATCCTCTGTACCCTGAACAATCAGTACCGGCATTAAAGCGGACGAGAGATTCGTGAGGACATCCATTTTTTTTAATTCAGTAAAAATGTCCGAATCCTCAACCCCATCGATGGCTTCAGGACTTTCAATGCATAACGTAACGAAATCATTCTCCATATAACAGAGCATATACTGCAGATCCGTGGGGCCAAAGAGATCCATGGCGGCTGAAACCGTAAAATCATATTTATCCGCGTTCTCCGCATATTCCTCTGCAAACCGCATTGCCAGCTGGGCGCCTGCGGAAAAACCGGCTACAACAATATTTGATTTATCAATTTCATATGTATCCGCATTCTCCGCAAGGTAAACCACCGCATCCGTTACACATTCCAGTTCCTCCATAATGGTTGCGTCCGGATAAAGGTCATAATCGATGGCTGCAACGACATACCCCTCATCGGAAAATGTATACATGAAGGAATTAAACTCTGTCCGTGAGCCTGAATACCAGGCGCCCCCATGTATGCATACGATCAGGGGTTTACTCACACCATCAGCCTGGTACGCAATGTCCATGTAACACTGTGTATCCCCTTCGTCCGGACGATAGCAGATATTTTCCGCCACCGTAACATCCCCGGAATACTCCGACCGTACGGAAATATCTGAAACACTGTCCGCGGCTGAATGATTCTGCCGGTAGATAAAAACATTTATACACAGCAGTGCAATACAGGATAAAAATAAACATACTTTTAAAATTTTCGAATTCATGATGCAGTCTCCGGTTACAGAATATTTTTCAGGATATATTCCTGTAAATCCTGTACTGTAACAATCCTGGCAAGCGCCCTGGCCGGGATCCGTACATTAAATTCATCCTCCAGCTGTGCAACCATCGTCAGAATTGTCAGGGATGACATCCCAAGATCCTGCTGTAATCTCGAATCCGGAAGGATCGCGGAGCTGTCCGTCATTTCCAGAGATTTACCTATGATCTCTGTCACTTTATGATTGAATTCTGCAATCGTCATAAGAGCCTCCTTTATTTTTCAAGTTTTTATCCGGTTCCTGAACCGGTCTGAAACGATTTCCTCTGCCTTTATTCCAGTTCGATGTGTATTTTTTTCTTATTCCTTCTTTTAAATTTACGGAAAATCTGTTTCCCATAGATCAGAATGAGACAGACCATTCCGATAAACATACCCCGGATAAACAGTTTTAAGAGTACCTGCAGGGAAACATTCCCGTTAAAAAGAGATTCCACGCGGTAAAGAGGAAGGATCTTCTGTTCGTAAGAATGCACACAGAAGATATAAATATTCAAAGAGCCGATACACCCCAGCGCCAGGATTATTTTTGAGTCAGAAAACCGCGCAAGAAGATCATCAAATACTTTGATCAGGACCACGGCCAGACAGGTGATGCCAGCCAGATCGAGGATCCCGCTTGTCATTATCCCCTCCATGATTTTCACATAACTGAACAAGAGTGAGTACAGGGAGAAGACGAATAACAATCCCCACATTTTAAAAGAATATTTCCTGTCCAGAAGATTCTTTCTGGCTATGAAATCCCCTAAGGCAATCCACCCTACAGCCATAAATCCTATATCCAGGATAAACGGCCATACCTTCGAAATACACGTCATGGCAAAACCCAGGAGGGAGCAGAGGAATGAAAGGATCCATATGTATTTCTCCCGTCTGCTCTGGCAGATCAGGTTATACAGCACCCGGGCTTCAAATAAGGCCCACAAAAACCACAGGGTGCTGATGCTTTCAACAGGGATCCCCCAAAGGGTGCCTCCCCCCTCCACATTTAAGGCCAGCAGATAGGTCAGAAGGTATTCCCCGCCATGCTCCCAGAAGGAGCGGTTTTCCAGAATGGAGAGCCCATATTTTGACAGCAATACGCAGAAGGCTGTAATATAATATGGGACCAGGATCCTCTTAAAGTTTAAAACAAGATTTTTTTTCACAGACATTGTATGGATCCCGAATCCGCTGAGGACAAAGAAGACAACCATAAAGGAATTCCCAAAAACGGCCCATGCGGATTCAAGCCTGGTCATTTCCTCATAGAAAATGATTTTGGGAGTGGAATGTCCCAGGATCACCAGGAGCATGCCCAGCCCATAGACCGCATTATAATATCCAATGCCCCGGCTTACAGGACGGCTGTTTCTTATTTTCTGTAATCTTTCCATTTCACTTTCCCTTTTAAAGCTCAGTATTCAGTATTTTTTTCAGAGATTCTCTTTTCCATATGGCGGTTATAAGCATTCCCGCAAAGAGGGCATAACGTATAGCGGGAATCTGATAGAGCAGGAGCATCAGGACGCTGCAGGCGATGACGCATACAGCAAGGCCCCACAGCCGTCCGGCTGAAAATACAGATTCATCCACCTGCTGTTTCCTGCATCCATGCTTCATGGCTGTATAATGCAGAAACGCAAGCAGGACATAGCCTGCCAGCGTTGTCCATCCGGCGGCCAGGAAACCAAAAATCGGAATAAAAACTGCATTTAAAAGGATATTGCATCCGGCACTGAGGATGGATACTGCAGGGATCCATTTTGTTTCCCCATAAAACATTTCCACATTTGCAAACAGCATATAGAGAAAGACAAAGAATACGCTTCCCGCTACAGGAGGGACGACCCATACGGCTTTCTGGTACTCCTGTGTGGCCAGGAGCGCAATCAGATCCGGTGCAAAGATCATCATGAATAAAACAATGAGCCCGAGCATCATACAGAGCCGGGAAGACTGCTTCCGGATCTCTGCAAAGCTCCCCTGTTTTAATTTCTTATACATCCATGGATTATAGGAGCCGTTGATGGCGGAAACCAGCAACAGGGTCAATGTCGCGGCGGAATAGGCCACAGAATAAACGGCCACCTCCCCTGTCCCTGTATAATACTGAATCATGATCCGGTCCGCCTGGTTCAATACAGTCTGCGATAAATAATAAAAAATCAGCGGCAGGTTAAAACGGATGGCAAATTTCCAGTACTTTGCGGAAAAAAATTTTTTCCCTTTTTTCAGCAGATGGATATAGATCCCAGCTCCAAAGATTCCCTGTACCGCTACTGTCGCAATGATACGGGCCTCCGCCCTGTAGGAAGTATAAAGGACGGAAAGGATGGATATAACCGGCGTGATTACCGTACTCAGCAGGGTCACAGCAACGGGTTTTTTATATCTGAAATCAAAGCGTTCCCGGTTCGTCCACAGGTAAAGGGGCGGATTAAACAGGATCTCAATGAACATAAGCAGCATCAAAAACGGAGACAGTCCGATATACGGTTCCAGCCAGCGCCTGAAAATCAGGTATACAAAAGCCCATCCCAGGGTCATGACCGTCATGAGCACAGCAATCGAGGAGACATACCCGTCTTTATCCTCCTCAAACCGGATCAGGCCATTGTTCAGGCCTTCATAGGGCAGCTTCAGCGACGTTATGACAACAAAAACTTCAAACCAGGTTAAATACAGACTGTAAACACCATACTGCTCTGTTGTCAGAAGCCTGGTAAAAACCGGTACCGTGATAAATGCGGTGCCCCTCTGAAGGAAATTACAGACCGTAAAGTAAAAGGATGTCTTTTTGGCATCAGAAAGTTTTCTGTAATGTGTATCGATGAAGTCCAATATCTTCATATCCCTGTCTTCCTTCTGAGAATAGGATCCCGATCCAGATTCCGAAATAAACTGCAAATGTATTGGCAAAGGCCGACTCCCCGAAGCTTGTAATAAAAAGATAAATCAGGCAGGAAAGAGCAGAGGCATATGCACAGGCGTTCCATTTTGCAAGCCCGGTCACCCGCCAGAAAACCGAAGCCAGGAACCCGGTGTAAAAAACGGAGCCCAGGATCCCTGTCTCCCCCAGCAAATACGGCCAGAAGGAATCCGAAATAAATGAGTGATACGTTTTTGTGATTCCCCATACATGGTTTATATGATAAAGCTCATAGATCCTTGAATAGGGTTCTGCGGAAAAGGCGGACCCGAAGGATGCAAAACCGGTTCCCAGCGGGAAATAATCCTGTATGATCTGAAGGGCCGTGGTCAGCAGTGCCGAACGGGCGGTTTCATCTTCTGCAATGACAAAATAATCCATGACCGTCCGAAAACCGATCAGAAGGATGCCGGCCCCGATGGCCGCCCAGCAGATCATACTGATCCTGTGCCGTTTCTGACACACAGTGATGTAAATAAGCATCATTACAAAAACAGCACAGATGGCTTTTGTCCTTAAGGTACTGCACATGATTATCCAGAGAGGGATTAACCGGAGGATCGTTTTCTCCCCTAATTCCTCATACAGCCGTAAGTAAACTGCAGACAGAAAACAGGCCACCGCCGTAAGCGCACTGTAGGTCGTGTAAAACAGCTTTACAGCCCGGAATCCGAGACGGGTGTCTGACTGAAAAATATGGAAAACAGCGTCCGCGGCGAAAACAAGGACCAGAATAAGGGTGATCATATCCAGTAAAAGGATCAGAGTCTGCCTTATCTGCCTGCAGTCCCCCCGCTCTGCCAGGAAATAACCCGCCCCTATTGCACAGGGGAATTTTATCCATACAATCCCATCCATACACACATTTCCAAATGGCTGAACCCCATTGAATATGGTGGAGATCCCTCCTGCGATCAGAAACCCGGCAAGGAAAAGAATGCTTATAACCGTATTTATCCGGAACGGATAAACATATCCATTTCCGGCCAGCCGCAGCAGGAACAATACGGCAGCACTGACCGCCAGAAATTCGTCCACATAGCGGAAAACAGGGAAAAAATACTGCAGCGGATCCTGTATACAAAAAAACACAAGGATGAAGTAAACCGCTGTGTTCGAAATCTTTCCATGTGACATTGATCCGATTCCTTCCTTACTGTAATCCGCTGATCTGTCCGGGATTTTCATATAATATCTGCCTGGCATATGGTTCCGGGCAATGGCCCATGATATATTCCGCGCATTTCTTATAGAGCGGCGGCCGGTGCAGAGTATTATGGCAGTCCGTAGCGACTGCATCCACCAGCCCGGCCTTAAGCAGCCAGCGGGCGGTCCTTTTTTCGGAAAAAGAAGCCCTGTTTCCCTGCAAACTGCCTGTATTCACCTGGATCCATGCGCCTTCATCAACCAGGTCCCTGACCGCGGCCGGCTTCCTTTGGATGCATCCATACCGTTCAATATGGGCAAGAAGCGGTTTATAATCATTCAGAAGGAGGGCCTGGACCGCATGCAGGATTCTTTCAAATTCACTGTTGACCTGAAATTCGATTAACGCAAAACGGTTGGGCAGTGTCCTGCATTTTCCATGGAGCAGTGCGTGGATGGTATCCTCCCTGTAAAAGATTTCACTTCCCTCCACGATCCGGAATTCTTCGTCAATTTCTTTTGCCAGCTGCCGGGTTTCGTATAATACGGCATTGTATCTTTCAGGATCATAGTCCCAGTATTTCGGGTTAAAATGAGACGTCGCGATTATGGTATGGATCCCTTCCGACCATGCCTGGCGCAAAAGCTTTTCTGTCTCCCGAATGTCCTTCGGCCCATCATCCAGACCGGGCAGTATATGTGCATGTACGTCAGTAAAACTGCAGAAATGATTTTTATTTTTCATATAAGGATTTTTCCGGCAGAATCTCATGGAACACCTCTCTGATCTCACTCTTCGTCTTCTCAAAATCAATCTCCATGGATGAATCATTCAGGCAGACCGCTTTGTATTTCCCTGTCCGTATTGATTTCTTTATTGTTTCAACGGGAATATCCCCCAGCTCAAAGCATTTTCCCCAATCCGTACTCCGCGGCTGAAATTCCCCCTCACAGTAATTCCACCATTTGATCAGCCAGTGCGTGAGATCCCCGGTGCTCCTGAAGCGGTGTTCCGCGGTCTCACAAAGCTCTGCCCCAAACCGCTGCCAGATTCTCTCATAGGCGGATTTACAATGTGAAGTGGGCATATGAAGATCACGGAAGCCGGGAAATTTCTTAAACGGCGAAAGAAGAAGGTTGCTGATCAGATACCTTTTGTATTTCAGGGTAAAAAACTTCTTCCTCTGCGTGCTTAATATCTCATATTTATTAAAACAGTCGTTAATTATGGAAACATTGTTGAGCATCGTATGGGGAAACACATCCCGGATGTCCCATGAAGTGATCAGATCAAGTATGGCCGCATCACAGGGTTTCCCTCCACAGAAAAAATCTTCCTTCTTTACAGGTGCAGCCAGAAACATGTCATCATTAAACAGGACAAAATTCTCTGAAAGCTCCTCTATTCTATGTATGAATAATTCGATTACATTTGAGTTAAAGGTTGGCAGATATTGGACCGGAATATAATCACTGTGCCTTACAAGTGTTATTTTAGGGTTATTTAAATTCAGCCATTTGGGATACTGCCCGCAGGTCACAAAGTATATATGATTTACCCATGGGGCAAATTTTTCAACGCCGCGAAACCAGTATTCCAGATACCCTCCGTCCCGGAAACGGTTTATGGAAGTACCGTTATTCTTTGTATTGTCTGCATACATGGATTTCAGGGAAAGCCAGTCTGCGTCATTTCCATCCACCCATGTGAGAACAAAATCAATCCTTGTATTATCCATGATGACATTAAATCCTTTAAATAGTACTCTCTCATTTCTAATAATCGTGAGGTAACATGCATGCTACTGGATATTATTTAAATAAATTCTCATACAATTTCGCTGTATTTTTCGCTACATCATCCCAGCTGTACTTCATGCCGGCGAATTCTGCAGCTCCGTTTTTATACTTCTGAACCAGCTCTTCATCATCACATAGCATCTGCAGCTTCTCCTGTAAATCCATCACATTCCCTTTTTGAAACACCACGCCTTTATCTTCAACGACCTCTGCGCATTCCTCTATGTCACTTACTACACAACAGTTTCCGTAACTGATTGCCTCTAACAGGCTTATCGGCATTCCTTCCAGATCCGAAGGCAGCACATATACATAAGCATTGCTGTACAGCTCCTCACGCAGTCTTCCAACAACAAAACCGGTAAAAATAACATTTTTTCCTGCACTTTTTTTAATTTCCGCAGTGAACGCATTTGTATCTGACGAGCCACCTGCGATTACCAGCTTCTTGTCTGTATGCAGCCCATTGTACGCTTTTATTAAATATCTCAGTCCTTTCTCCGGAACGATCCGTCCCAGGAACAGAATGTATTCGTCCTTTTTTAATCCAAGCTTTTCTGTAATTTCCCTGGCTTCTCTTACATTCGGCTGACATATCCCATTCGGAATGTAGACAGTTGTTCTCTCATATGTTTCCCGAAAATATTTTTGTACACCTTTGCTGAGAACAATAATCTCAGATGCATACTTAACAGCCATTCTTTCACCAGTTTTTATGTAGTATGAGCCGATACCGGATTTCCATTTCTCCCTGGCAAAATCCAGGCCGTGAACCGTGCACACACATTTTCTTCCAAGCAGACCTGGAATCCACATCCAGAAGCATGGTCCTTCGGCATGGAAATGAATCACATCATACCCACCGAAAGTCGCTTTTATTGTAGCAAAGAAAGATGAAGTCACCGCTGCCAGTCCCCTGCGTTTGAATGTAGGAACAGCCTTCAGTCTGACACCCTTATACCCTGATAATCCCCCATTATTACAACCCTTCCGATTGTAACAGGTTACCTTGAAGCCCATCCAAACCAGTCTCGGCGCAAGTTCTTCGACTACAACCTCGATACCGCCGCGAGAGGAATCCATTGCCGGAATCGTCTTATGCCCAAGCATTGCAATCCTGAGGAAAGCATTATTCTTTCTATCCATCTTTCGACCTGAATTATTTTAACCTCTCATACAGTTACCAATTTCGTATTTTCGACAATGCAATGTTGTACTGTCTCTTCTGGAGCTCGGATTTCACGTACTCCCTTTTCTCTTCAACACCACGAATACAGTCTTAAAAAGGATTTTTAAATCCAGCCAGAGACTCCATTCGCTGATATATTTCCGGTCCAGCTGCACGACTTCCTCAAAATCTGTAATCTCACTTCGCCCGCTGACCTGCCAGAGTCCCGTAATGCCCGGCTTAATGGAAAGCCTTGCCCGATGGTGAAGCTCATATTCAGAAACCTCCCCCACAAGAGGCGGGCGGGTTCCCACCAGGGACATATCTCCTTTCAGCACATTGAAAAACTGCGGAAACTCATCCAGACTTGTATCTCTTAAAAACTGCCCAAGCCCGGTTTTCCGGGTGCCATCCGGAAGGATCCGGTTGCCAATGACACGGGGATCGAATTCCAGCTTAAACATTTTACTGTCCTGCATTTTATTGTCTTTCATCAGTTCCACTTTGCGTTCCTCAGCATCCAGGCACATACTTCGGAATTTATATATCCTGAATTTTTTTCCGTTTTTCCCAACACGCTCCTGTACAAAAAAGACCGGCCCAGGGGAGCGGATGTAGATGGCCGGAGCCACAAACAGAAACAGGATCCCGGTGATAATACATCCCACAATTCCCCCCACAATATCCATTACTCTCTTCAGAAAGAGCTGTTGGGCTGAAGCGGAATTAATACTGGTGGTCAGCACGGTATAACCGCCGATATGTTCCACAAATCTTTTTCTTCCGGGTTCATCCGACACCTTTGAAAGATTCAGATGAATGGTTACCCCGGTTTCCTGAAGCTCATCTAACAGCTTCTGCGGAAAATCGGCGTCCTCCGAAGGGACAAGAAGCGCTTCATCAATCCATTCATGGCAGATATACTCTGCGGCCGTAGCTCTGTCCGCAACGAGAGGAATCTCGCCGATGGATTTTTCATTCGGTGAAAAGGCTTCCCCCTGACCGGATTCCCTTTCTTCATCAATCAGTACAACGCCCGCAAGGGTGTATCCGGTGTAATTGTTTGCCTTTATGTTTTCAATCACAGACAGAGCGATATCGGACGCTGTAATGACCAGAAGAGAACGCTCGCTGCCTGTTACCATTTTTTTCTCAGCTGCTGCTTCCAAAGCTCTCTGATCAGATATGTAATAAAAGCATAAAAAATAAATGCCAGAAACAGAACCCGACGAGAATAAGATATCCCCTGCTGGAGCACAAATAAATACAGAAGCGACAGTGCAAACAATACAGCCACATGCCGCATTGTTGTTATAAACTCTTCATGCTTCCCACGTTTCAAAACTCTTTTTAGTGTACCCAGTGAGAAAATGATTATTACATCCGTCAGCGTCAGAAAAATATCCATATTGCGGTATAAAATCTGATGGTATAAATTTATGCCTTGTCTGCTAAACACATAGGCCAGTTCAAATGCGACCTGAAGGCAGATGAGATCAAGAAATATAAAATCATAGTGTTTTAACCATCCTTCAATCTCTTTTTTATACATAATTCATTCTTGTTACCATACCGCCGCTGGCGGCATAAATGATGATGAAAACTCTTT
>JAJQBI010000067.1 GCA_021203365.1 Clostridiales bacterium | reverse complement strand
AGAGAAAAATCTCTGGCTACTTGATGTGCTTTAAAATCGGCTGTGAATAGTAACAAAATTTTTACCCTGAAATAAAAAAAGATTTGACAAACCTGTATGCCTGTGATAGAATAACTTCGTCGCTGAGAAAAAGGCTGACATCCATATGCGATAGTGGCGTAGTTGGTAACGCGCGACCTTGCCAAGGTCGAGACCGCGGGTTCGAGTCCCGTCTATCGCTTTTTATTAACTCCGGAAAAACCGGAGTTTTTTTTGCCATAATAAGAGCCGGCAGATTCCCGCCCTGTTTCACAAATTCTGCATAAGAATTCATTGGCGGCGGGAACCTGCCGGTCTTTCAAAATCACTTTTCTTTTTTCTCTGTCAATGATGGAAAAGCCGGATTCCGGTAAATGCCATCACCATTCCGTATTTATCACAGGTCTGGATCACCGCATCGTCCCGCACGGATCCTCCCGGCTCCGCCACATATTTCACACCGCTTTTGTGCGCGCGCTCAATATTGTCGCTGAAGGGAAAGAAAGCGTCGGACCCCAGCGTCACATCGGTCATGCCGTCCAGCCACGCCCTTTTTGCCTCCCGGGTGAACACCGGAGGCTTTTCCGTGAAGGTATTTTCCCACACGCCGTCGGAGAGCACATCCATATACTCTTCGCCGATGTAAACGTCGATGGCGTTGTCCCGCTCTGCCCGGGTGATGGACTCCTTAAAGGGAAGATTCAGTACCTGCGGACTCTGGCGAAGATACCAGTTGTCCGCCTTCTGACCTGCAAGACGGGTACAGTGTACACGGGACTGCTGTCCGGCTCCCACACCGATGGCCTGTCCGTCCTTCACATAGCACACGGAATTGGACTGGGTATATTTAAGCACAATCAGAGCAATCTTCATATCTCTTCGGGCTTCTTCCGGAAGCTCCTTCTTTTCCGTCACAATCCGTGAAATCAGTTCATCGTCAATCGCCAGCTCCTGCCTTCCCTGCTCAAAGGTAACGTCAAAAACCTCCTTGTGTTCCAGTGGCTGAGGAACATAGTTCTCGTCGATCTGGATCACATTGTAATTTCCTTTTTTCTTCTGTTTCAGAATCTCAAGAGCCTCCTGGGTATAGCCAGGAGCAATGACCCCGTCGGAGACTTCTCGCTTAATAAGAAGCGCCGTGTCCCGGTCACACACATCAGACAGGGAAATAAAATCCCCAAAAGAAGACATACGGTCCGCGCCTCTGGCTCTGGCATAGGCACAGGCAATGGGCGAAAAATTTTCCCAGTCCATATCATCCACCCAGTAAATCTTCGCCAGGGTTTCCGTAAGGGGCAGACCGATGGCCGCCCCGGCCGGCGACACATGCTTAAAGGATGTCGCCGCGGGTATGCCGGTGGCTTTTTTCAGATCTCGCACCAGCTGCCAGCCGTTAAAAGCGTCCAGAAAATTGATATAGCCCGGCCGTCCAGAGAGAACCGTAATGGGAAGCTCGCTCCCGTCCGCCATGTAGATTCTGGACGGCTTCTGGTTGGGGTTGCATCCATATTTCAGCTGTAAATCCTTCATAATAATCCTCCATTTCTTTGTTTGCGGTAAAACCGTCACCGCAGATTTCCGGTTCCTTATCTGTTTTTATTTACAATTCTCGTGTCGTAAGCACCTGTGGCAATGTCAATATACCGCACAAAAAGGGAAACCTTGTTGTCCCCATTCAGGCTGTTCCACAGAAGCTCCGTAAATTCATCCATATCCTGCGGGATGGAAACCGGCTTCGGCTCTCCCTCAAAGCTTGGAAGGGGATTTCCGTCACCCTGATAGGTGTGAATAAAACGGCCTTCCCCGGGAGCCGCGTCCTCATAGGAAAAAGTGAAACGCAGGCAGGAATCCGGGTTTCCGCTGTTGCTTTTCAGAATGGACATGGCATAATGAAATTTTGCCGCCTCAATGTGAAGAATTCCGGATATACGAGGCGTATAATTCGGCCCGTCCGGCTCAAATTCCCGGGATCTTAAGGACTGTTCAAAGGTGAGACCGCGCGCCAGTCCTTCATAGATTGTGTCCGTCTGATCTCCGTTTGTGACAATGGTCTCTTTCCCCTGCACCCGCACCGGTGCATAGATGATCAGACTTGGATCTGTGAGTCTGGAAGGGTCAAAAGCCTGGGTGCGGATTCCCTCTCCCTCCTCCACAAAAATACGGTTCCGGCTGTTCTCGCTTCTTCCCATGATAAAGTAAACGGTGACCGCTTTTTTCCCATCCGGAGTGCGGCCGATAACAATCCCTCTCCCAGGATATGAATTGCTCTTCAGTTCCTCTTCCAATGACAATATCTTCATTTTTCCTCCTTTTCCGGTATGACATCCCTCTCATCGCGGAGCGGCACACCTCTTTTACCAGTTGCCCGGATTTCATATGCGGCTCAGCGCATAAAAATACGCCTGGGCAGTCCTTCTTGTTCTGGCTGCCCAGGCGGTCGGCTTCTCATTCACTGCACTCCCTGTAGGTACTCCTACTTCCGCCAGTCATGCAGCTCCTCACTCTATAAAAATAATATTGGGTTCAAAAACATTCGGAATCCCTTCGCATCACTATGATACACGATTCCCATAAAATTGTAAAGGGAAAATCTCTCCGCACTTACTTATCATCCACGCTGTAGTTCGGCGCTTCCTTGGTAATATGAATATCATGGGGATGAGATTCTTTCAGGGAGGCTGCGGAAATCTTGATGAATTTCCCGGTGGTCTTCAGCTGCTCTATGGTCTCCGCTCCGCAGTAACCCATTCCGGAACGAAGGCCGCCCATCAGCTGGAATACGGTATCTTCCACATGTCCCTTATAGGCCACACGTCCTTCCACACCTTCCGGCACCAGCTTCTTGGCATCCTGCTGGAAATAGCGGTCCTTGCTTCCGTTCTCCATGGCCGCGATGGAGCCCATGCCGCGGTATACCTTATACTTCCTTCCCTGGTAAAGCTCAAAGGTTCCCGGACTCTCGTCACAGCCCGCGAAAATACTTCCCATCATACACACATTGGCGCCTGCGGCGATGGCCTTCGTGATATCTCCGGAATACTTGATGCCTCCATCGGCGATAATCGGGATTCCAAAGCGGTTGGCCACCTCATAGCAGTCCATCACCGCCGTAATCTGGGGCACACCGATCCCGGCAACCACACGGGTGGTACAGATGGAGCCCGGGCCGATTCCAACCTTTACCGCGTCCACACCGGCGTCAATCAGCGCCTTGGTGGCCGCTCCCGTCGCCACGTTTCCGGCAATCAGCTGCAGGTCCGGATAAGCGGCCTTGATCTCGCGCACAGCGCGAAGAACATTCTCAGAATGTCCATGGGCGGAATCCACCACAATCACATCCACACTGGCCTTTACCAGCGCCTCCACTCTCGCGAGGACATTCGATGTGATACCCACGGCGGCGCCGCAGAGCAGACGTCCCTGGGGATCCTTGGCTGCCAGGGGATGTTTGATCTGCTTCTCTATATCCTTGATGGTGATCAGGCCTTTTAAATTAAAATCATCGTCTACAATGGGCAGTTTCTCCTTGCGGGATTTCGCAAGAATTTCCTTGGCTTCCTCCAGCGTGATGCCTTCCTTCGCGGTGATCAGGCCCTCGGAGGTCATACATTCACTGATCTTTCGGGTATAATCCGTCTCAAATTTCAGATCCCGGTTGGTGATAATGCCCACCAGCTTCTTCCCCTCTGTGATGGGTACACCGGAGATACGATATTTCGCCATCAGATCATCGGCATCCTTCAGCGTATGATCCGCGGAGAGATAAAAAGGATCCGTGATAACGCCATTCTCGGATCTCTTCACCTTGTCGACCTCATCGGCCTGTTCTTCTATGGACATATTCTTATGAATAATGCCGATTCCGCCCTGTCTTGCCATGGCAATCGCCATCTGATATTCCGTAACCGTGTCCATTCCGGCGCTCATCATGGGAATATTCAGTTTAACAGAACCTGTAAGCCAGGTTGTGACATCCACCTGATTCGGGATTACCTTCGAATACGCAGGAACTAACAGCACGTCATCGAATGTAATGCCCTCACCTATAATAGTACCCATTGCATTTCCTCCCTTGTATTTGTGACAGTTGATTATTTCTGTAAAGTGTAGCAAAAAACCTCATACATGTCAATCTAAAAATACCTTGCTGGGAGCGCAGTTGCGCATGGCCACAGCCATGTCCTCATCCGGCTCCAGGATCACCCTGCATGTGCCGGAATCGTCCCGGGTAATCATAACATACCGCTTATGCTCCGGATCCCCGGAAGAATAATCGTATGTCTTCAGCTTTGTATTGCTGTTGTAGTAGTCCAGGCGATGAGAATTTATGGGGGCCACCAGATCCGCCTCTGAGATCTTCAGAGATTTTACTTTTTTTCGCTTGGATCTGGAAATAACCATATCAATATCAATATCCCCGTTGATAAAAAGATACTCATATTCCAGATCCGTTTTGGGAATGAGAAAATAATCCGCAATACAAAGGGCAATGGCAGGAATAAAAAGAAGAATATTCAGTAAAAGTCCTCCCGCAAACATCAGCACAGTAAGAACAATCAGGCCATATTTTGTAATTTGGTCTCTGGTGGTTTGCTTTTTCTTCACCAGCAGTTCAGAATACAGATCACTCATAGCTATTTTCCTTTCTTTCGCAGTGAATAAACGGATTTCAACTGAGAGTATAACACAAAATCAGGCCGGCGTCTACGACGCCGGCCTTCGAAATTCCTATTCGTTTCCCAGTTTTCTTACATCATTCCCATGTTGGGGTCCGCACCGCCTGCGGGAGCCGGATTCTTTTCCTTAATCGTGGAAACTACGGACTCGGTGGTCAGCAGAGTAGAGGCAACGCTGGTCGCGTTCTGCAGAGCACTTCTGGTAACCTTTGTGGGATCCAGAATGCCGTTGCTTACCATATCCACATACTCCTCTTTCAGAGCGTCAAAGCCGATTCCCACCTGGGATTCCTTTACCTTATTGATCACAACTGCGCCTTCCAGACCCGCATTGGCTACAATGTGATACATGGGAGCCTCCAGAGCTTTCAGAATAATGTTCGCTCCGGTCTTCTCATCGCCCTCCAGGGAAGCCGCCAGCTCAGCCACCTTCTTGGATGCATGGATATATGCGGAACCGCCTCCTGCGATCACGCCTTCCTCCACAGCGGCTCTTGTAGCCGCCAGAGCATCCTCCATACGAAGCTTTGCTTCCTTCATCTCTGTCTCTGTAGCTGCGCCTACACGGATTACCGCTACGCCGCCTGCCAGCTTCGCCAGTCTCTCCTGAAGCTTCTCCCTGTCAAACTCAGAGGTGGTCTCCTCGATCTGCTTGCGGATCTGAGCGATACGGTCAGCGATTGCCTTCTTGTCTCCCATGCCGTCCACGATCACTGTATTCTCTTTGGATACCTTCACGGATTTCGCACGGCCAAGCTGCTGCATGGTAGCTTCTTTAAGGTCAAGACCAAGCTCCTCGGAGATCACCTGACCACCGGTAAGGATCGCGATATCCTGAAGCATCTCTTTTCTTCTGTCGCCGTATCCCGGAGCCTTCACGGCCACTACCTGGAAGGTTCCTCTCAGTTTATTTACAATCAGGGTGGTCAGTGCCTCTCCCTCTACATCCTCGGCGATGATGAGGAGTCTGGCTCCTGCCTGCACAACCTGCTCAAGCAGAGGCAGAATCTCCTGAATATTGCTGATCTTCTTATCTGTGATCAGGATATAGGGATCATCCAGATTGGCTTCCATTTTTTCCATATCTGTGGACATATAGGCGGAAACATATCCGCGGTCAAACTGCATGCCTTCCACCAGATCCAGCTCGGTCAGCATGGTCTTGGACTCTTCCACTGTGATCACGCCGTCGTTGGAAACCTTCTCCATAGCGTCCGCAACCAGATTTCCCACTTCCTCGCTGCCCGCGGAAATGGCGGCTACGTTTGCGATCTGTTCCTTGCCGCTTACCTTCTTGCTCATCTCAGCGATGGCGTCTACCGCAGCGTCAGTGGCCTTCTTCATTCCTTTTCTCAGGATAATGGGATTGGCGCCTGCGGCCAGGTTCTTCATTCCCTCGTGAACCATTGCCTGGGCAAGAACCGTGGCTGTGGTTGTTCCGTCTCCGGCCACGTCATTGGTCTTGGAAGCCACTTCCTTGATCAGCTGCGCGCCCATGTTCTCAAAGCCGTCCTCCAGCTCGATCTCCTTGGCGATGGTCACACCGTCGTTGGTGATAAGGGGAGCGCCGTAAGCCTTGTCGAGCACCACGTTTCTTCCTTTCGGTCCAAGGGTAACCCGAACCGTATCCGCCAGCTGATTTACACCGCTCTCAAGAGCTGCTCTCGCTTCTGCGCCAAATTTAATTTCCTTTGCCATAATATATCAATCCTCCTGGTTTTTTATTTTTAACCGCGGCCCCGCCTTCCGGGCACCGCCTCTCCTTACACACACGGGATATTCCCGTCTCCTGTTCCTTTATTTAACAACCGCAAGGATATCGCTCTGCTTTACGATAATATACTCCTCGCCGTCAAGCTTCACTTCTGTTCCGGAATATTTGGAATAAATAACAGCGTCGCCTGCCGCAACCTCCATCTTAACTTCCTTTCCGTCAACCACACCGCCGGGGCCTACCGCGATTACCTCTGCCTGCTGGGGCTTCTCCTGCGCCTGTCCCGGAAGCACGATTCCGGACTTGGTGGTTTCTTCCGCTTCCATCTGCTTTAACACAACCCTGTCACCTAACGGCATTAACTTCATGATCTATGTTCCTCCTTTAATATTCTGTTTTTGCTAGCACTCACTTAATTCGAGTGCTAATTACTATCCAATATATTATTGATT
>JAJQBI010000060.1 GCA_021203365.1 Clostridiales bacterium | reverse complement strand
AAGAGATACTCACAAGGCTTGCCACTGTCCAGTGACGGCGCAAATGTCCGGGTTTAGTACCGGAGATTTTATAAAAAACGGCATGGCGGAGCAATCCGCTGTGCCGTAAACATAGACCGGCGACATCGTTGCCAGTCTTATACCATGCCTTTATAATGAAGGCGTAAAGAAACGAAAGGATGGTTGACCGCCATGTTGATGACACTCATAAAGCTCCCATTGAAGCTCCTGACCCTTCCGCTGATCCTGATCTGCGCTGTTGCCTCTGTGCTGTTGAAGGTCGTGGACAATCTTTCCTCCTACATCATCGGATTTTTTATTCTGCTGCTTATCCTCTGCGGCGTAGTCGCTGCGATCAATCAGTGGTGGACTTCCGTTGTGGTGATGGTTGTGCTGGCGGCATTGTGTGTAGCCGTTACATTCGTCGCCGCTGTATTGGAGACATTGCTGGATACCATGACCGGCGCGCTGGTCGGGTTCCTGCACTCATGAGAGTAAAGCACACAATTTTATTATGAGCTGTCCTCACCGGGCAACTCTTTCTTTTTCAGTTCTGTATATCCTTCTGCTAACGGTATGTTTCAGGATACTAGGTATCTTTCAGAATCGTACTTGTTTTTGAATTTCCAGTAGGTATAATTATGACAGGTTCAGAAAAAAGAACCGCTTTAAGAAACTATCGTGGTTCTTGAAATCGAACTGAATATCTGATATGATAAAGGAGTCGATCACTATGACGAATGCAGAAAAAATCAATGAGTTCTTAGACAAGGCCGGTGTGTGGTTTTTCCTGACCACTGACGGCGAACAGCCGAAAGGCAGACCTTTCCGTTTTCATCTCTTACAGAATGACACGTTGTACTTTGGTACAGGAACCTTCAAGAAGGTTTTTGCGCAGATGAAAGTGAATCCTCATGTCGAGATTCTTGCCGTAAACGACAATGAGTTTCTCCGCTATGATGGAGATGTCGTTTTTGAGGAAACCGATAAGATTGCCAATGCGGTTCTTGAAAAGGCACCACAAATGAAGCAGGTTTACAACGAGCAGACCGGCTTTAAGCTCGGTATCTTCCACCTGGAAAACGGCAAAGCGGAAATCTGCACGATGATGGGTCAGAAGGAAGCCTTTGAAGTGTAGTCTAAGAGCCATTGGGAAAGGAATCTCCTATGGCACAGGATTTATACGGAAAGTGTCCGTTTGCTACAACACAACGGTTGATACAGGGCAAATGGGCGATTCTGATTATGCACCATGTCAGCAACGGACCGGTGCGGTTTAACGAGCTTCAGCGCAGAATGCCAAAGATGACTCATGCCACTCTTTCCAATCAGCTGAAGCAGTTGGAAGAAGAAGGGCTGGTAGAAAGAACAGAATATGCTCAGATACCGCCGAAAGTTGAGTATTCGCTCACGGAAATCGGCAGAAAATTTCAACCGGTGTTGGACAGCATTCAGGAGTTTGGTGCTGAATATATCCGCTATATGAAAGATGCAGATGCAAAATAATACTTATATGACACGGGAGCTGCCTATAGATGGGTGGCTCCTTTTTTATGAAGGGATGGTGATGGTATGGCGGCGACGCGGCTGATTGCGATGCACCTGAATAAAGGGAAAACACTGGCGCAATGCCTGCGTGACAGGACGGACTACGCACAGAATCCGGAGAAAACGGAAAAAGGGAATCTGGTCACGGCGTATGCCTGCGATCCCATGACCGTGGATGAAGAATTTTTGCTCGCCAAACGGCAGTACCAGCACATCACCGGGCGTCATCAGAAAAGCAATGTTATCGCATATCAGATACGCCAGTCCTTTAAGCCAGGGGAAATCACGCCGGAGGAGGCCAACAAGGTCGGCTATGAGCTGGCCATGCGCTTCACCAAAGGGAAACACGCTTTTATCGTGGCTACCCATGTAGACCGGGCGCATATCCATAACCATATCTTTTTCAACTCCACCACCATTGATTGCAAACGGAAGTTTAAGGACTTCCATCTGTCCGGGCTGGCTGTACAGAAATGCAGCGATATTATCTGTGTGGAGCATGGACTGTCTATCATTGAGAAAAAACCTTATCGGGAGCGTGTGAAACGTACCGAGTATCCAAAGAAGGAAACCTTCCGGGATACCATCTGTGCAGACATTGATACGGTCATGAAGCAAAAGCCGAAGGACTTTGAGGAATTTCTACAGCTTCTCGCGCAGAAGGGCTACGAAGTGAAGCGTGGGAAGAACACCGCGCTACGGGGTAAAGGCCAGACGCGATTTATCCGGTTCCGCTCCCTGGGGGAAGGCTATTCCGAGGAGGAAATCCGTGCGGTACTTTTGGGAGAGAAACCTCATCGCTCTAAATTCAAAAGTACACAGGCACATGGAAAACCGAAGTTCAATTTACTGGTGGATATTGACGAAAAGATGCAGGCCAAAGGCATCGGCTATCAGCGCTGGGCGACGGTATATAATCTGAAACAGATGGCACAGACCATGATCTTCATCCGGGAGCATGGCATAGAAAGCCTTGATGTTCTGCAACAGAAGACTGAAGCGGCCTCCGCTCGGTTTGACGAACTCAGCGACCGGCTGAAAGCATCCGAGAAACGGCTGGTGGAGATTGCCGCGCTCAAGACTCACATCATCAATTATTCTAAGACCAGGGACACCTATGTGGAGTATCGGAAGTCCGGATACAGCAAGAATTTCTTTGAGGCGCATCGTGCAGAGATCGCGCTACACAAGGAGGCAAAGAATGCCTTTGACCAGCTGGGCGTGAAAAAGCTGCCGAAGGTCAAAGACCTGAGTGCAGAATATGCCCAGGTGCTGGCGGAGAAAAAGGCGACATATGCGGAGTACCGCGTCGCCCGGTCAGAGATGCAGGAGTATCAGAAAGCACGTCACAATGTGGAGGTGTTCTTTGAGATGCAGCAGAATCAGGAAGAACAGGAGCGCCGGGAGAGACAAGCGCAAGATCGTTGAAGCACATTAACCGGCGCAGCCGCCCTCAAAAGGGATTGGCTGCGCCGACTTTTTTCATTTTATTTAGATGTTATTCCGTTTTCTTTTGATACTCCCTCGGTGACACCCCGTAATACTCCCGGAACGCCTTATAAAAATTACTGCTGTTACTATAGCCCAGCAACTCGGCCACCTCACTGACCGGCAAATTGGTTCCTTTCAGCAAAGTGACAGCACGCTCCATCCGCTGTTCGAGAAGAATTTCAGAGAAGGTCTTTCCGATCTCCTTGGGCAGCAGAGTGGAAATATAGTTCGGATGATAGGAGAAATACTTTGCGACATCCTGCAAAGTCACGGTGTCAATGTGTTCGCCAATGTAGCTGACGATTTTCTCTGAGAGCGTCTGTGTTTTTTCCTTGGGATTAGACTTTTTATACTGTCGAGCCACCTGCATCATAAGCGCCAGCGTCAGGGGCTTCAGAATTTCCTGGGTGTTCTCCTGGGGCGAAGCATATTCCACGACCATCAGTTCCAACAGTCTGCGGACAGAAAACTCATCGTCAAATTTCAGCAGGATGTATTCATCCGAATACTCGTTAATCTGCGGATTCAGGAAGAACTGAAACAGCTTAGCGTCCGCAGAGAGGATGTGAAAATAGGTCTTAAAGAATGCTTCGGTCTGAATCAGGACGCCAATGATAATGGTTTCGTCCTCGCTTTTATCATTGATTGCATACCCGGCGTAGGGCTGGCCAATATAGCATTCCCCTTCGTGTACGGTGATCCGGTTGTCGAACAGATAACTCAGGGCGCTGTAATCTCCCTGATAGGCGAAGTTAAAAAAGAAAAAATCCTGCCGGTGAAACAACTCCAATATTTCTGTCCCCTTGTAAACGCAGATCATAACATCCTCCGTCGGCAGTCCGGGCCAGAGCTGCGTTTTTTTCTTGGGCTGCCTGGCGGCACATCAAGATACTGCCATACGATAGCATCGAAATCCCTGCTCAGTTTATCTATTGCGCTTGCCAAAATCTGATCTTTCATGGCACACCTCCGTATTTATTATGAAAGCAGAGCAACTGGCTTTCTCATGTTCATCATATCACAGGACATGAGAAAATGCCACTATTATCATTAAGATTTGGCGCTGTTTTACTGCTTCTGGATGTGTATACTTATCATCAGAAAACGGGAAACCGAAATTCAGGAGGTAAGACTATGAGCCAGTTTATTTTCAATAATCCAACAAGAGTGCTGTTCGGTTCGGGACAGCTTGGCAATCTTCACAAGGAGCAGCTTCCGGGCAAGAAAGCGCTGATTGCCACAACAAACGGTACATCCGTCAAGAAGTACGGGTATCTGGAACGGCTGCAAAAGGAGCTTGATCTGGCAGGCGTGACCTATACGCTGTTCGATGAAGTGCGCCCCAACCCGACAAGGCAGAACGTCATGGATGGTGCAGCAAAGGCAAAGGAAAACGGCTGTGATTTCGTGATTGCTCTGGGCGGCGGTTCCGTCATGGACTGCGCAAAGTGCATTGCTCTGATGATGACCAACCCCGGTGACATCTGGGACTATTCTCTCAGCGCAGCAGGCGGCAAGAAAGCCGCAGAGGTGGATGCCGCTCCTATCGTGTGCATCACTACCAGCGCCGGAACAGGCAGCGAGGTAGACACCGCTTCTGTCATTTCTGATGATGAGGCGAAGGAAAAGACGGGTATCTTCTTCCAGTCCATGTTTCCGACCCTGTCTGTTGTGGACGCTGATCTGATGATGAGCGTTCCGCCTGCTTTTACCGCATACCAGGGCATGGATGCTTTCTTTCACGCTTCTGAGTCCGTTATCAACAAGAATAAGCATCCCATGGGTGAAATGTTCGCATTGAAATCCATCGAGCTGATCGCAAAGTATCTGCCCATTGCCTATAAAGACGGCAGCAACAGAGAAGCAAGGGAAATGATGGCTCTGGCCAACACCTTTGCTGGCTATTATATGCTCTGCACTTCTGCCCACACCATGGAACACGTCATGGGCAGCTACCACAGCGACCTTGTCCACGGCGCAGGACTGATTATGATTGCCCATGCCTACTATGATTTCTTTGCGGAAAAGAAAGCGGCTGAGGAATCGATGATCAAGATGGCAAAGGCAATGGATGTGAAGAACCCGACTTCCGGCAAGGACTTCATCAAAGCGCTGGATGACCTGATTGCGGCTATCGACTGTGCCGACCTGAAAATGAGCGACGCCGGTATTACAGAGGATGAACTGACACTCTATCCGAAGCGCATCCATGAAGTGCTGGGCGGTGATATTACGGCAGATCCGCTTCCACTTTCCGATGAGGATTACCTGGAAATCTACCGCAGGGCTTACCGCTGAGACGGGGTGCTGTATGAACGAAAAATTAAAATCCGCAGGAGAAAACTATCAAAACGGCTATAACTGTGCGCAGGCGGTGTTCTGCACCTTCGCAGAGGAATTGGGACTGGACGATGAAACCGCATTCCGGATCATGGAGGGATTTGGGGGCGGCTTTGGCGGAAAACAGGAGGTCTGCGGCGCGTTTTCCGCTGCCGCAGCCGTCATCAGCTATTATATCAGCAGCGGCAGTCCGGAAGGAAATACCAGGGCAAAAACTTATCGAGCGATCCGCAAGGCTGCGGAAATTTACGAAAAAGAGTATGGTTCCATCCGTTGCAGGGAAATTCTGCACGGTAACGATCCCAAAGCGTTTCAATGCGGGATGAAGGTAAAGGATGCCGTGCTGGTCGTTCAGAAGGTGTTGGCATAGGGGCCAGTAGTTAGAGTAGATTCCATGCAGATGACTGGGTAAATATTATGAAAAGCAGGAACCTGGCAGGTGCTACTTTCTGCTGTCCATGACGACACACCGTACAAAAAGAAAGGCAGGTCGGTTTTATGTCACTTAATCCGCCCAAATATTATCCCAATGCCAATGTCCCCACATTCACACTGGCCAACGGCGTCGAGATGCCCGCCCTTGGCTATGGATGCAACACGCTGGGACGCAGCGTGGATAACTGGATGATGGAGCCAGACGGGGATTACAGGCCACTGTACTACGCATTGGACGCTGGCTACCGCTATTTTGATACGGCAATAGACTACCATAATGAATCTGCGCTGGGGCTGCTTTTAAGCGAAACGACAATTCCCCGTCATGAGTTATTCCTAAGTACAAAGCTCCCGGAACGCCCGAAATATATCGCGGCGGAGGAGGGCATTCGGGAATACGTTGCACGAAGCCTTGCGCGGTTTCATACGGACTATCTGGATCTGTTGCTGATTCATCGTCCCTCTGAGGACGTGAAAGGACTGCTCCGCGCATGGCGTGTGTTCGAGGAGTTGTACCGAAAGGGAAAGGTTCGAGCCATAGGGGTTTCCAACTTTGAAATTCCGCTGCTCAATATCTTCCTGAAAGAGACGGATGTCAAACCGATGGTCAACCAGATCATGATGAACCCCGGCGTTTGGCATCGGGAGCTTGCGGATTTTTGTCTGATGAACAATATCCGACCCACGGCATGGAGTCCCCTTCGAAATCTGACCGACGAAAACAGGACACTGCTTGCCAAAGTTGGGGCAGAGTACGGCAAAACCTGGGCACAGGTTCTCCTTCGATATGATTTTCAGAGCGGGATCGTCACAGTTCCAAAATCCCATATGAAAAACGAGATCAAAGAAAATATTCAGATATTTGATTTTTGCCTGACGGATGCTGAAATGAACAGGATCAGCAGCATAAGAGGGCTGAATGTGGAGTTTAAGTTATAAAAATGGAGGATTTACATATGAAGCCTTTAGAACATACTTTTCGCCTGAATAATGGCTATGAAATCCCCTGCGTGGGCTTCGGCACATGGCAGACGCCGGACGGAGATACGGCGGTGATGGCCGTCAGTGAAGCAATTAAAGCCGGATACCGGCACATCGATACCGCTGCGTGTTATGAGAATGAAGTCGGTATCGGGCAGGGTATCGCGGCTTCCGGAATTGTCAGGGAAAACCTCTTTGTAACGAGTAAGGTCTGGAATACCGAGCGGGGCTATGAGAAAACCCTCGCCGCCTTTGAGAAGTCCCTGTCCGATTTAGGGCTGGAGTATTTGGACTTGTACCTGATCCACTGGCCGGCTTCGGCCTCCCAGTATGATAACTGGGAAGAAATCAATCTGGAGACCTGGCGGGCGATGACGGAGCTTT
>JAJQBI010000011.1 GCA_021203365.1 Clostridiales bacterium | reverse complement strand
ACCAGCCTTTTGCGCGTCTGTTTACAAATGGTTAAGAAATCATTTAGAAATTTTATAAAAAGATTAGAAAAAATACAACTATCCCTCATATTTATACGATATTATATTAACATCTTAAGAGATGAACAGCTCTTAAGAAAAAACTCTTTCCTTTCCCTAAAATATGTATGAAGATGAACAATCGCCCCGCAAACAGGACAGTAGGCAGGGCGATTGTTTCATGTTCAGAGATAAAAGCATCTCTTTTCCGGAAATTATCCCGGCCAGGAGATGCTTTTTTAACAGAAGATATCACGGTCTCCGGTAACGGTTGAAGCAGGAATAGATTTCCTGAACTCTGGGCATGGCATAGCCGCCGGAGATATAGGAGCCGTCCGAGAAAAAGGACAGCCCCTGTCTCTTCAGCTGTTCCTCCAGGTACCGGACAATCTCCCCAATGGTGCGTTTTCCGTCAATCAGATGCTCCGAGGCGTATTTCAGAAGCAGCGCCAGCGCAGAGGTCTGTTCCGGATCAATCAGCTGCTCTACATAGCGCAGGTCTACCTCCTGTTTCCCGATGGAAAACCCGTCCCGCCCGTGGGTTTTTGTCTTCAGGCGTTCCGTGCGGTCCGCCTGCGTCTGCCCGGGACGGCCGCCATATCCCCGGCTATGGGCAGACGCAGGCTGGGGAGTCTTTGTCATGGGGCGATAGCTTTCCGGTTTGTGGAAAGCCGGAGTCTCCCCGGCTGGAATGGGATACTGCGCGCAGAGCTTCTTCGTGGAGGCTGTGATGTCCAGCGGCCGGTAGCTGTCCATCTGAATAATGGTATCTGCGATATGGAAAAAGGCCCCGGAGCTTCCGGCTACAAGGATGGTGGAAATCCCGCATTTCTCATACAGATCCCGCGCTCTCTCAAGGAAGGGGGTAATGGGCTCCTTTTCCCGGCAGATCACCTTCTGCATAAAAGAATCCCGCACCATGAAATTCGTGGCGGAGGTGTCCTCGTCCAGCAAAAAAACCCGGCTGCCCGCCTCCATGCCTTCCACAATCCCCGCTGCCTGGGAGGTGCTTCCGCTGGCGTCCTGGGTGGTAAAGCTGCGGGTGTTCTTTTTGTTGGGCAGATCATTGATAAAAAGGGAGATATCCACATCCTTGATAAAGCGCCCGTCCTCAGAGCGGAGCTTAAGAGCACTCTCATCTGTGATCACATACTCCCGCCCGTCTCCCGGAATGTGGTTGTACACTCCCAGCTCCAGTGCGTTCAGGAGGGTGGATTTTCCATGGTAGCCGCCACCTACGATCAGCGTAATTCCCCTTGGAAGTCCCATGCCGGTGATTTTTCCCTTATGGGGAAGGTCCAGGGTAATCCGGAGACTTTCCGGGGAAGAAAAGGGCACTGAATCCTTCATGGGCCGGGAAGAGATACCGCTTTCCCGGGGAAGCACCGCGCCGTCGCTGACAAAAGCCACAAGGGACCGGCGATTCAGCTCCTCCCGGATGCAGGCCTGATCCTCCGCCAGAAAAATGGCGTTTTCCAGGCTGCGGGCATTCTGATTCCTGTAAAAGAAAGCCTTCTGTACACACACCGGAAGATACTCAAAAAAGATCTTCTCCAGCTCCGGAGAATTGATGGTGCGGCCATTGGCCGGAAAGCCCACAAAAAAGCGGGCGATGATCCCCTGATCCGTCACCTCGCAGGCCGTCCGGGACAGCACCTCCTGTCCGCAGTGGCTCACCGAGATCAGGCCGCTTTTCCCTGATCCCTTTGCCCGGAAGGTAAAGTGATTCACCTGCTGGTCAAACTGCCGGTTCAGATAATCTCCCAGGGTGGTCTTCGTCAGCGGGTCCTTATAATAAGCCGGCGGAAAGCCGGTATCCCTGTGGGAAAGCTTCACGCTGATGTGAGAGGGGGACGCAAATGGATCCCCCTGTACGTGATCGATGGACAGGATATAACGGTCAAACTGATAAACGCCCTTTAAAGACTTATAGGCGGGATAGCTTTTGTGATTCACGCTTCGCAGCAGTTCGCGAAGCTGTGCAGATGACTGCATGGTCATACCTCCTTGTCATTTTTCTTCCATCTACTATAGTCAATTTGTCCCCATTTGTCAAAGACAGAAATTTTTCCGCTTTACACCCGGAAAAAACCCTTCTATAATAGATAACGCTTTAAAAAAGAAAGAAAGGCGGAAGAGAAAATGGAACGTAAAAATGCGTGGCTTTCCTATACGGAAGCCGATGAGAAAAAAATAGAGACTCTGGTAAAGGGCTACCGCGATTTTCTGGATCACGGAAAGACCGAGCGGGAATGCGTCGCCCGGGTGATGGAGGAAGCACGTGCGGCCGGCTACCGCTCCCTTGAGGAGGCCGTGGCCGCCAAAGAACCTTTGAAGCCGGGAGACAAGGTGTATGTAGCCGGAATGAAGAAAATCATCGCCCTTTTTCATATAGGGGAGGAGGACCTGGAAAACGGAATGAACATTCTGTGCGCCCACATTGATTCCCCCCGCCTGGATGTAAAACAGAATCCCCTCTATGAGGACACAGACCTCGCCTACCTGGATACCCATTACTACGGCGGTATCAAAAAATACCAGTGGGTGGCCATTCCTCTGGTCATTCACGGTGTCGTCATCAAAAAGGACGGAACCACAGTGGAGGTGTGTATCGGGGAGGACGAGACGGACCCGATTCTCTATATCACAGACCTTCTGGTCCACCTTGCGGGAAATCAGATGTCCAAAAAGGCCTCGGAGGTGGTGGAAGGAGAAAAGCTGGACATTCTCATCGGCAGCCGTCCTCTGAAGAACGTGGAGGAGGAAGAAAAGAAAGAAGCCGTGAAAGAAAACGTCCTCCACATTCTCAAAGAAAAATATGACATTGCGGAGGAAGATTTTCTCTCCGCCGAGCTGGAAATCGTCCCCGCCGGAAAGGCCCGGGAATGCGGCCTGGACCGCAGCATGATCGCCGCCTACGGACAGGATGACCGCTCCTGCGCCTACACCTCCCTGCTTGCCATGCTGGAGGCCGATGAGACTCCCCGGCGCACCGGCTGCTGCCTTCTGGTGGATAAAGAAGAGATCGGAAGCGTGGGTGCCACCGGCATGCGCTCCCGCTTTTTTGAAAACTGTGTGGCAGAGCTTATGGCCGCGGCCGGCTGCACATCCGGCCTCGCCCTTCGCCGGGCCCTTCGGAATTCCCGCATGCTTTCCTCCGATGTCAGCGCCGGCTATGACCCTGCCTACGGGGACTGCTTTGAGAAAAAGAACGCCTCCTACCTGGGCCGGGGAATCTGCCTGAACAAGTTCACCGGCTCCAGGGGAAAATCCGGCTCCAACGACGCCAACGCGGAATACATCGCCGATATAAGAAGAATCTTTGACGACAACCATGTTTTCTTCCAGACTGCCGAGCTTGGACGGGTGGATCTGGGCGGAGGCGGCACCATCGCCTACATAGCGGCCCTGTACGGCATGGAAGTCATTGACAGCGGAATCCCGGTCCTCAGTATGCACGCCCCTATGGAAGTGACCAGCAAGGCGGATCTCTACGAGGCAGAAAAAGCATATGTGGCCTTCCTGCGCAACGCCTGAGAACCGCAGTTCCGCGGAATTCCCGTTGCGATCCACCATAACGATTCCCCATGAAAAATTAAAAAAGGTGTTGACAAATCCCCCGGTCAGGAGTACAATACATTTTGTTGCGAAGGTAAATCGCAGAGATGTGCGTTTAGCTCAGCTGGATAGAGCGTTTGGCTACGGACCAAAAGGCCGGGGGTTCGAATCCTCTAACGCACGTAGGGCATTCCGAGAATCGGGATGTCCTTTTTTTGTCATAACACAGGGAGGAAGTGCCGGTGACAGGTTCCGCAGCGATTCTTTCCCCGCCTCGGATCCCCGAAATAAAAAGCCGAGATTATCTCCCGGCCTTAAACTCCCTCACTGCGGCTGCCAGCTGCTCCATGGCCTGACGCAGGGTGGCTCTTGGGCAGGCCATATTCACACGCTCAAAACCCACGCCCTCCTCGCCGAACATGGAACCGCCGTCCAGCCAGAGCTTCGCTTTCTTCTCAATCAGCTCATCCCTCTGACCCAGGGTCAGACCCAGCTTCCGGAAATCCAGCCAGAGCAGATAGGTCCCCTCCGGCTCCACCAGAGAAACCTCCGGAATGTTTTTCTCAAGATAATCCCGCACAAAATCCAGGTTTCCGGCCAGATATTTTTTCAGCTCCAGAAGCCACTCTCTCCCGCCTCTGTAAGCGGCCTGGCAGGCCACCAGTCCCATAACATTGGACTCCCCTACTCCCTGGGCTTCCATCTCCTCCGTAAATTTCTCCCGCAGCTCCGGGTTGGAAATAAAAACATTGGAGGCCTGAAGTCCCGCAAGGTTAAAGGTTTTGCTGGGTGCAGTGCAGGTCACCGTGATCTCCGCGTAACGAGGGGAAAGGGACGCCAGCACATGATGGGAAATCCCCTCTCGGGTAAAATCACTGTGGATCTCATCGCTGACAATCAGAACCCCGTGCTCCAGACAGATGTCCGCCACCGCGGTGAGCTCTTCCGCCGTCCACACTCTCCCCACCGGATTATGAGGACTGCACAGAATAAAAAGCCTCACATCATTTTCCACAATTTTCTTCTCAAAGTCGGCCAGATCCATCTCATATCTGCCGTCTTTCAGAACCAGGGGATTGTTGACCAGGTTCCGGTGGTTGTTCCGGACCGCCCGCCCGAAGGGATAATACACCGGCTGCTGAATCAGAACGCTCTCCCCTTTTTTGGTAAACGCCCGGACCGCCGTATTTACCGCGTAGACAATACCAGGGGTACTGACAAGCCAGCTGCGCTTCGTCTCCCAGCCAAAATACTTCTGATACCAGTCCGATACCGCCTGAAAATAGTCCTCCTTTATGCCGGTATAGCCAAAAATCCCATGCGCCGCCGCCTTTTGCAGGGCTTCCTGCACACAGGGCGCCGTGGGAAAATCCATATCCGCCACCCACAGAGGCAGAGCATCCGCGGGCTTTCCGCATTCTGCGGCGAAATCATATTTCATACAGCTGGTTCCTCTGCGCTCCGTGATCCGGTCAAAATCAAAGCGCCCCTCCGGTGCATTCAAAAACTCCCTGTTTTCTGAATCTGTCATATCCGTTCTCCTTTCCTGCCACAGAATATCCTTCTTTATTCCGAACCCCCGGTCTGCCTTTCCCCGGCCTTCGAAACCGTTTTTTTCCCGGAATATTTTTTCATATGTCTCTCATACCGCCCGGGCTCCGTCAGATCCCGGAAGACCTCTCCCGCCAGAATCAGCCCCGCCGCTGCGGGAACAAAGGCGTTGCTCCCCGGAACCCGCCGTTTTCCCGCAGTCTCCTGGCAGGCCTGCGGACACTCGCTCACAGGCGTCCTGGGAATCTCCCTGGAATACACCACCTTCAGATGATAAATTTCCCGTTTTTTCAGCTCCCGGCGCATGGTGCGGGCCAGGGGACACACGGAGGTCTCAGAGAGATCTGCCACCACAAATCCTGTGGGATCCATCTTGTTTCCCGCACCCATGGAGCTGATCACCGGGGTTCCCGCCCGAAGGGCCCGCTCCGCCAGTTCCAGTTTCCCGGTGACCGTATCGATGGCATCGATCACATAATCATACTCTGCAAAATCAAAGGAATCCGCCGTGTCCGGCATGTAAAAGGTGTGATACACCCGCACCTGTGCCTCCGGATTGATCTCCAGGATCCTCTCCCGGGCCACGTCCGTCTTATACTGCCCCAGGGTTTTCCTCGTGGCGTGGAGCTGTCGGTTCAGGTTGGACAGGCAGACCCGGTCGTCGTCAATCAGATCCAGCTGCCCCACACCGCTGCGGGAAAGGGCTTCCACCGCGTAGCCGCCCACGCCGCCGATTCCGAACACAGCCACATGGGCTCCTTTCAGGCGGTCCATGCCTTCCCTTCCAATTAAAAGCTCGGTTCTCGAATACTGATCCTGCATTTTTTCTTTCCTCATTTCCGGTCTGCCAGCATCTTCACTCCCCGCATTTTTCCAGTGCAAAAAGTGCGGCTCCCAGGGCGCCGCAGATCTGGGCCTCCTCACAGATATACAGTTTTTCTCCCAGCTTTTCCTCCAGTGCGCGGATAATGCCCTGGTTCCGGGCCACACCGCCGGTGAGCATATACTCCTGCTCCTTCCCCAGACGGGCAGTCAGGGCCGAAACCTTGGCGGCCACGGAATTATCCAGTCCATGTATAATGTCCGGAACGCTTTTATTCTGGGCCACCAGAGAAACCACCTCGGACTCTGCGAAAACGGTACACATGCTGGAAATCACAATATTTTCCTTCCAGTCCAGACCCTTCACACTGATTTCCTCCAGGGTCAGTCCCAGGGTCCGGGCCATCATTTCCATAAAACGCCCGGTTCCGGCGGCACACTTGTCATTCATGAGAAAGTTTTTTACCGCGCCTTCTCCGTCCACACGGATGGCCTTGATGTCCTGACCCCCGATATCAATAATGGTGCGCACATTGGGATTCAGGTAATGCGCCCCCTTGGCATGGCAGGTGATCTCCGTGATGCTGTCGTCCCCGCTGTTAATGTAAGCCCGTCCATAACCGGTGGTGACAATGCAGACAATATCCTCCCGGGCGATGTTCGCCTGCTCCAGGGCCAGCTCCAGACTCTTCTCCGCGCTGACCATAGCCCCGCCTCCGGTGGGGATGATCCTGGAGGAGACAATCTCCCGATCCTGATTCAGAATGACCACGTCCGTGCTGGTGGAGCCACTGTCAATCCCGGCCACATAATAATTCCCTGTCTTCATTCTCTCTCGCCTCTCCTCATTCAAAACCGGTGTTCCTCCCCGGCCCGGATTCTCCGGTCCCTGGATGGTCTCCGCAAAGGCCTCCACCCGGGTAGACAGCTGTCCGGCGCTCTGGCTGGTAAAATCTGTCTCAATTTTCAGTATGGGAACCGAAATTTCCCGCTTCACCGCGGCGTATTCAAACCCATAATAGTCGCAGAATTTAATGGTATGATAAATCACGCCCCGCAGATTGGGATCCAGGTACATTTTATTCCGCTGTCCGGTGTGATTCATGCGGAAACAGGGCATCTGCGCCAGAAGTCCCCGGGCGTAGGCAAGATACAGGGCATCCTCCCCCTCCGCCTCCAGGGCAGCCTTCAGCTCCTTCCCGGTGGTCTCCGGATTTCTTCCGCTGACACAGGTGAGATTTTGCACCTCCATCCGAAGACTGTCCCGGATGGTCCGCTCCAGCACATCGCTGACCCGCACACCCAGGATCCCGATATAGGGATCCTTTGATTCCGTCTTTTTGCGAAAAGCCTGAAAAAAGGCTTTCCGGTCAAAGGTCTTTCCGCTGTAGCTCTCATAGGCCTTTTTCAGACGGGCAATGCTTCCGGCAAACCTTCTGGCCTCACATTCCCGATCCTCATGGGGAAGATCCAGCATATACAGAAATTCACATTTCCCCGTACTTTTCACTATGTCATAAACCCGGCGCATGCAGTCACAGCAGTTGACCAGCACCAGCTCCTTTACCCCGTCCTGCAAAATGGCCTGGATCACGGATTTTCCAAATCCGCACAGGTTCCCGTGAGCTACCTGATCAGACAGATCAAAGTTCTCCGGCATAGACTCCAGCACCTGGCATTCCTCCCCGAAACCGGCAAAAAGCTCGATGGGGGTATATTTGCAAACATAATAAATCATCCTTCTGCCCTCCCGGCGCTCTGGCGCTCTCCCCTGGGCGACCGCTCCTCGCGCAGCATTTCCAGAAAGGCTCCCAGCCTTGTGGAGGTCTGTCCGTCCGTGTTGTTGGCCGGATTGCAGCCGTCCCCGTCCAGGATCATGGTGGGAAAGCCGGCCGCCTCCATTTCCTTCTTGATCAGGGTGGAAGCACCCGCCGTGGATTTACATCCCCAGTGGGTAAAAACAATCACACCGTCTGCGTCCACCAGCCTGGCCTGATCAATAGTTTCCTGTATTCGCTGGTCCACACTTCCGTTATAAATGGAATACACCATTTTTTCCGCCATGGCCTGGTATGGATGCTCCGGATCCATCTCCCGGAATCCATCCCGGATAAAATCGCAGCCGCACAGGTGCACATCCGATGCAAAATTAAAAGCCTCCTGAGCCGGCTCCTGCATAAAAGGCATCATGTGCATCCACAGAATCCGAAGGCCGTCTCCCTCCGGAGTCCTCTCCACATCCTGCAAAAGCAGCCGGGTATATTTCACAGCCTCCTCAGAGCCGGAAATCAGATGACACATAAACAGCGCATACAGCTCGTTGGTCAGAGTAGTGGGCGGGTTCTTTGTCTTTCGAAGCGTCAGCTGTTTCCGATAACAGGCCCCCGCCCGGCTGCTGTTGGAAACCGCTGTTTTCAGAGCTTCCTCAGAAATTTCCCGTCCGGTGACTTCTTCCAGGAAGACCCGGGCCTCCCGGAGCTGATCCGCCACATAAAGAACCGCCTCCCGGTTCTTCTCAAAGGGTACGTCCACATAAAAGCCCGGAACCTGATATTTCTCCTGTAAATAGGGAAAGGTCATCATATTCCCGTCACAGGCGAGATTGGTATAGAGTATACATTTGGGTCTGGGCGCCAGATCCGTCAGAGACGCGCCCAGAAAGATCCGGTGATAGGAACACATGGTTTCCGGAAAGCCTTCCTTTTCCGTCTGTGCCAGACAGATCTGCTCGCATTTCGTCCCCGTGAGGAAACAGGAGAGGGCCTCCACAGAGTAAGGGGCAAGACCCGCCGCCCGCAGCAGCTCCCCCGGGACAAAAATGCTGATCATTGCCGCTTTTTCAGGGTTTGCCAGGGCTTTGATCATACCCTGCATTACAATTTTCGCCGCATATTTTCCGGATTCCGGCAGCCGTCTGTCCGGCAGCAGCTCCAGCTTCTTCTCCTGAAGACGATAGCCGGCCAGAAGAAGCTTTCGCGCCCGTTCCGGATTGGTGAGAGACTGATTTCCCACAATTTCCCCGAATTTACCGATAATATCCATATAAAAAAATCTGAACTCCTTTCCTTTGCGAAGGGTTCGGCTGTGTATCCGCCGATCCCTCTGCCCGAATAAAGATTATAATCAGATTTGGAAAACCTGTCAATGTTCTGATTTTTCTCTGTTTTCAACCGCCGGGATCTGTGCTACCATACAGAAACAGGAAGTTCTGAAATATTTTCGGAGGAAAAACCGACATTCGATCCGATATCCACGAAGGAGGAAAACATCATGAACCGGATATGCACCGCGGATAAGCCCCTGAACCGGGACGTCATCAAGTACATCGCCATGGCCGCCATGCTTCTTAACCACATCGGCAACATTTTCCTGAAGCCCGGTCTGCTGCGGGAGCTTTTTCTTGATGTGGGATATTTCACCGCGCCGGTGATGTGTTATTTTCTGGTGGAAGGATACGGGTACACCCGTTCCAAAAGAAAATACGGGGAGCGGCTTCTGCTTTTCGCCCTGCTCTCGGAAATCCCCTTCTGCCTGGCCTTTACAGAAAAAGGACTCCTGGAATTTCAGGGCCTTAACATGATTTTTACCCTTTTTCTCTGTTTCCTTCTTCTTGTGGCTGGGGAAAAGCTGGGGGAAAACAGAGCCATCCCCGTCTATATTCTCCTGTTTCTGCTCAGTGCCTTCTGTGACTGGGCTTTTCTGGCTCCCATGTTTACCTGGCTTTTTCTCCATGGTCAGAAAACCGGGGCGCCCCTTCGTCGGACCTTTGGATGGGTGGTGTTTCTCTTCTGGCTGACGGAGCTTCAGAACCGGCTGCTTACAGAAACCGGTTCTCTGTCCGCGTGCATCCTGAAAAGCCTTGGAGCCGCGGCCGGGCCGGCGCTGGCGGCCTTTGTCATCCTGTATCTTTACAACGGAAAAAGAGCCGCCCGCGGACAGCTCTTTTCCAAATGGTTCTTTTACATTTTTTATCCGGCCCACCTTCTGCTGCTGGGAGTTCTGCGACTGCTTCTGTAAGCCGCCGCTCTTTGTCCCTTCCCGGCAGACTTATTCGCTGCCGGTCTGCTTCTCCTTTCGAAAAGCCATGGGCGCCATCCCATACTTTCTCTTAAATGCCTTGGAAAACACCAGAGGATCCCGATATCCGCAGGAATATCCCACGCTTTCCACGGAATACCGGGTCATCTCCAGCATCCAGGCCGCCCGGGTCAGCCGGAAATTGGAGAGATACTGGTTGGGAGACATACCCGCCTCCACCTGAAACAGCTTATAAAGGTAGCTTCGGTCAATCCCCACATAGGAGGCAATATCCGTAATTCTAATGTCATTGTAGTAATTATAATGGATAAACTCAATGGCGTCATTTACATAGGTACTGCCCATCTGTCCGCGCTGCCGCTCCACCACCTGCGCATCCTGGGAAAGGGTTCCGAAAAAAAGGTACAGCTGACTTTGCAGCAGCAGATCGTTTCTCCCGGAGCAGCGCTGGTTCTCCATCATCCGCCTCACAATAGAAAGCAGAACCTCTCTTTTTTTACAGTAAAAGGTGAGCCGGCCGTCCCCAAGTCCGATCTCCCCCAGAAGGTCCGGCACCAGTTCTCCCTCGAAGCCCACCCAGCAATATTCCCAGGGCTCCTGGGAATCCGCTTCATAAAAGGTCTGCACGTCCGGTTCGATGAGAAAGCCCTCCCCCTCGTGAAGCTCCCACCGCTCATTCCCCACCTGGTAGATGCCTCTTCCGCTGAGGATATAGTGAATAATATAGTGGGGACGCACCACCGGCCCGTAGTGATGCAAAGGCCCGCACTGCTCATACCCGCAAAAGCACAGGCGCAGATCGCGGTAATTCAGTCCCATGGAATAATTTCTCAGATATTGCTCCATTTCTTCTCCGTTTCCTTCCGCCCGGCACAGCCTGAGGGCTCACTGCCCCAGCCGCTTTATCTCCCTCAGGATTTCCTTTTGGGATTGTACAGGCGCTCCCCTTTCCTTCCTGTCTCCCTCCTTTGCCGGCAGAAAACCGGCAAAATCCTTCATCAAAAGAGAAGAAGACGCCATGGCGATTCCCGCGAAAGCACAGGTCGCACCCAGGAAAGCATAAAGCGGATTCATCCTTGTGTCAAGATAAACAATTCCAACAGGGACAATATGCAGCAGCACAATCAGAAGCATTTTTAAGGGTCTTCGCGCCGCGAAAAAAACCGCGTTTCGTGCCAGATGGGGCAGGGTGTCCTCAAAGGCCGCCAGAACAGGGAAAAAATAAACCGCGAAAATCACCAGAAAAATCCCAAGGGCAGACAGCGGGTATTTCAGAACTTCCAGCGTGCCTCCGGCATTCCCGCAGATCCATACATCCATCCGGATAAAAACCGCCAGCCCCCCGATCAGAAGCCAGGCCAGAATCCCCTGGCGGAAATTTCTCCGGAAACTCCTCCAGAACTCCGCGAAGGGATTCACCACACCATCCTCCGACTGCAGTGTTTTCATCATAACAAAATGAAGCGCGGTCCATGCCGGCCCAATGGTTACCACCGGTATGGAAAATATCACGAACATCACATTGGCCCCGATCAGAATCCCGCACCGGGTCATAATTTTTCCAAAGGCACTGTCATTGTCCAGCAGGCCCCCGATCACTCCTCCCATAGCTTTTCCTCCGTACCCTGCAGAATAAATTCCAGAAACGTTTCAATACCATCCATATTCCGGGTATGAGCTCCCACACCCAGTACACACACATCCTCATAAAGGTGATATTCTGTAACCAGAAGGCTGTCCGAAATATCAATCCCCACCGGCACGGACTCCTCGCCGTATTCCTCATCGCCGGGCTGACACCATACAAAACGATCCTCGTATTTTTCTCTCAGCTCCGAGGCACTGTCATCTTTCAGATCCAGAAGCCACCCGCTGCTTCCCACAGCCTGCAGGCCCGCCTCCCCCATCACCAGAACATCCAGGCTGCCGGCCTCCGCCAGCGCCACAAAGGACTGATAATAGCTGTTGTTTGACCCGCCGGATACCGACGGGTCAAAATACATGGAGGCATTCATTTCCAGATTTTTTTCTGACAGATCAAATCCCCCATATTCCAGAAAATCTTCCCACAGCCTGGATCCGTTTCCTCCGTCTTCGGTGGTATTTGCATAAACCGCGTAAAACCAGTACTCCTTCACCGTAAAAAACATATGATAAAGAATGTAAACGATCAAAACCATCCCCAGAACGGGACCTGCGATCCACAGCCAGTAATATTCCAGAATATAGGCCGCCTTTTCCCGGAAGGTCAGATCCTTTATTTTTTCTCTCTCCATATGAAAATGATTTCGCAGCGCAGGCCGCATGGGCCAGTCCTCCTTCCAGGGTGCTTTTACAGCTTTCCGCCGGATGTGGCAATTCCTTCCACAAACTGTTTTTGGAAAATCACATAAATAATAATCATGGGCAGAACCGCCAGGGTAGCTGCCGCCATCATGGTGGGATACTCCGCGCCATACTGTCCCTGCATCTTGGCAAGACCCGCGGAAAGGGTGGTCGTATTGGCGTTGGTGCATACGATCATGGGCCACATCAGGTCCTTAAAGGCAAACACTGCGGTAAAAATACCCAGGGATACCATGGAGCTTCGGGTGAGAGGCATCATGATTTTCAGAAATCTCTGCCCCACATTACAGCCATCGATGCAGGCCGCTTCCTCCAGATCTTTTGGCAGCCCCTCGTATCCGGTTTTCAGAAGATATGTACCAAAAGCGGTGACCACTCCCGGGAACACCAGGCCGAAACAGGTGTTCAGCATCCCCATTTTGGAAACCATCAGATACTGGGGAATGATAAAAATCTGGGACGGAACCATCATCTGAATCAGCACCATGGAAAACAGAATCTTTTTTCCCGGGAACTTCAGACGTCCAAAAGCGTATCCGGCCATAGTAGCCGTCAGACACGCGCACACCACGCGGAAGAAAATCATCAGCAGGGTGTTTTTGTAAAGAATGATAAAATTATAGCTTTTCCATACCGTGGCAAAATTTTCCCAGTGCCAACCGTTATGGGGCAAAATATAAAACGGATTCACGGATATGGCTTCCTGCTTCCCCTTCAGAGCTGTCAGAACCATCCATGCAAAAGGGACCAGCATGATAATCGCCACAACAATTAAAACCACATGGGTGAGGATAAGATTCCTCCTGTATTTCGCTTTCTGGCCTTCCATAAGAATCTCCCTCCTTCTAATTGTGGTAGACAACCTTTTCTCTACGTTCTGCAGGATTACCGTAATCAGCATGATAAATACCAGAAGAACCATGACAATCGCGGCCCCGTACCCTTTATTTCCATTTGTGAACGCATACTGATAGAAAAGATATACAATAGACTGCACCTTCGTCAGAGCCACATTGGTCGTATCCATAACCATAAACATCAGGTCAAACACGGTAAGGGCTCCGATAATCCTTGTCTGCACAATAAAGAAAGTGGTCGGGCTCAGAAGAGGAACAGTGATGGAGATAAACTGCCTGAAGCCGCCTGCGCCGTCAATGGAGGCCGCCTCATAATAATCTCCGGGAATTTCCTGCAGTCCCCCGATAAAAAGCACCATATTGTAACCGATAATGGACCAGACACCGATTACGCCGATGGAAATCCAGGCGATATTTGGATCTGAGATCCAGGCAATACTGGTGTGAAAAATATTGTTCAGAAGACCAAACTGCGTATTGTAGAGCCATTTCCATACCATGGCCACAGCCGCCGGAGCGCAGACCATGGGCATGAAAAAAATCGTACGGTACGCAGAGCGTCCGGCAATTTTCTTATTGAGAAGCACCGCAAGACCAAGGGCGATCACAATTCCAAAGGGCACCTCAATCAGTGCATATTTAATCGTATTCCACAGGGACTGCCAGGTTTCCGCAGCCGTCAGCACGGACTGATAATTGGCTAGCCCCACAAAGGTATTTCCCTTTCCGAAATCACCGGTCTTGCAGAAGGACTGATAAACAGTATTAAAAATGGGGTAAAAATTCAGAACGATCAGACCGATCATGGTGGGAGCCACAAACAGAAGTCCCCATTTCGCCTCGCTCTTTTCTTTGGGTGACATATTTTTAAACAACGGTTTTCCCCCTTCCCTTAAAATGGGAATCCGGCAGCGGGTCGCACACAGCACTGCCGGATTCCTGCTTTACGCCGCTGACATCGGTTTACTCCGCCGCTATTGCATTCTCAATAATCGTCTGCACCGCGTCGCAGCACGAAGACATCAGCTCCGAATCGGAGGGATCCTGCCACGCATCCAGGAAGCCGCCGGCCTGTCCGATCGCAGTCTCCCATACTGTCGTGTTTCTCGTGTATGGTCTCATAAACAGGCTTCCCTCGTCCTCAATACGGACAAACGCAGACAGGTCCATCCCCTCAAAGGCACTTTCAAAGGAATCTGAAATCCCGACCATTCCGCCCATGGTAACGCCAAGCTCCGCCTGCTCGATCTGCTGCGCCTCTGCGCAGAACCAGGAGATCAGGCTGTAGGCAGCATCCGGATCGGCGGTATTCGCCGCGGCTGCCCATCCAAGGCCGTTGTAGCAGGAATAGCGCTCACCCTCGTCGCATTCCCCGTTTTCATTTACGTCCGCATAGGGCATCAGCGCCCAGGCATAATTCTCCGCTTCTTCCGCGGTGTAAAAGCTGTTCACCATCCAGGAGCCCTGGGTGATCATGGCCGTCATGCCGGAGGTAAACAGGGACTCCGTTCCAGTCTCGGAAACCGTTGTCTGAGGCGCGGATACTTCCAGGATCCGGCGAACCATTTCCATGCCGGCCTTTCCCTCCTCCGACGCAATCGTGGTTCCCTTATGGTCCTCTGTGATGACCTCTCCGCCGTAATCATAGACAATGTTGTACCAGCCGTCCTGGTTGTTTCCGGTATCCAGAGCATATCCATACACGCCGTCATCCGCGCCGGCCTCGGTAATCGCAGTCGCAGCCGCCAGCACATCCTCCCAGGTCCAGTCATCCGTCGGATAATCCACCCCATATTTGTCAAAAATGGCTTTGTTGTAAAGAAGAGCAATGGTATCGTGATCCTTTGGAATCGCGTACTGGGATCCGTCGCTGCTGTACAGCTCCACGATGTCCTCATAATAATTATCCAGATCAATCTCATCATCCGCAGCGATGTAGTCGTCCAGATTCAGAAGCATATCGTTCTCCATATACATCTGAGCGGTATTGGAATGCATCCAGAACACATCCGGCATGGTTCCCCCGGAAGCTCCCGCCTCCAGCAGGGTCCAGTAGCTGTCCCATTCCACTACATTGATGGTAACCTTTACCCCGGATATCTCTGTCCACTCATCCGCGATCTGCTGAAGTCCTGCAAGCTGATTGTTGTCCCAGATGTTTACCTGCAGCTCGCTAACAGAGTACGAGGAAGCCTGTGCGGTCATGGGAATCGCGGACGCTGTCATGGCGCCCACCAGTGCGCAGATTATAACTTTTTTCTTCATAAATCCTCCTTTTCATAAAATATATGTTCAAAAGTTACAAGGATTATAACCTTTCCTGCGCATTTTTTGTATGGTTTTATGTCTATTCTGTATGTCGAAATGTATTCTCCTTTGTTTTCAGTCTTCCGTAACCGGCGATATTTTCGAAATTCTGCGAATCCGGCGATATTCCGTTGGGCTTACCCCGAAGTGCTGACGGAAAGTCTTGGAAAAGGACATCACGTCGCTGTAGCCCACCTCCATGGCAATGACACTGATGGACTCGCCGGAGGAGCACAGAAGATTTTTGGCCCGATCCATCCGAAAGTCCATAAGAAATTCCTGGGGAGATACCTTCATCTCCCTTTTAAAGATCTTGGTCAGATATCCCCGGCTGACACCGATCTCCCGGGCCACCTCAGAAATACACACCTTCTTTTTTCCGGAATGGATCAGAATGTTCATCGCCTCTTCCACATATTTTTTATCCGACCGGAGATCCTCCGTCCCGTCTTTTTCCGGCTTTACACTGTCCCGGATAAAGATTCCCAGCAGACGGTACAGCTCTGCCATGCGAAAAAGCTCCGTCTCATAGTTCACCTCATCCAGCTCAAAAAGGTGATTGATGGAGCTGCAGATTTCCTCCACATTTTTGCAGATCACAATGGGACTGTCCGGGGAAAAACCGGCCCGATCCATCATCTCCTCCATGTGAATTCCGTGAAAGCCCATCCACATATAGTACCAGGGCTCCTCCGAATCCGCCTGGTAAAAGGTCTCCTCCCCCGGATAAATCAGAAAGGCCTGCCCCGCACGGATTTCCCAGCTTTTTCCGTTTTTGGAAAGCCGGCCCCGCCCGGAACGGACCACATGAATCAGGTAATAGGACCGGACATGAGGGCCAAAAAACTGTCCGGGGGTACACTGCTCCGCCCCGAAAAAATGGAGCGTAACCGGGTTGATCGCAGGCAGAATCTGTGTGGCCTGCAGTCCCTCCATCACCCGATATCGGTCTGACTCAATGATACAAATTTTTTCCGGCTGTTTCTCCGCCATCGCTTCTTCCTCCCCTGGCAATACACAAACCGCTTTTTCTTTTATTATAACATCCGTTTTCCGGATTTTACAGAAGAACATGTGGTGGAAACCTGTCTGAATGTTTCCCAAAATCGCCTGTAAAATGGAATGTTTCTGCAAAGAATCTTCCCATCCTGTTCCAAATTCCGGAGGCTTATGCTATAATACCCCATTGAGATAGTATTTGTGAGAAACTGTACTCTGTAATATCCACTGTTTTATAACAGCTTCAAAGCCTGTATCATGAAACATGAACAGGACTTACGCCGACCGTCTCTGCCGGCAGAAAGGAGTATGGAATGACAGTAGAAATGCTAAAATCAAAAATTCACCGTGCCGTCGTCACACAGGCAGAGCTGGACTATGTGGGCAGCATCACAGTCGATGCGACGCTTCTTAACGCGGCAGGCATTCTGGAATACGAGAAGGTCCAGGTGGTGGACATCAACAACGGCAGCCGTTTTGAGACCTACACCATCAGCGGAGCGCCGGACAGCGGAATCATCTGTCTGAACGGAGCCGCGGCCAGATGCGTCAGTGCGGGCGACCGGATCATCATCATGGCCTATGGAAGCTATGAGATGGAAGAAGCCAGAACACATAAGCCTTCTGTGATTTTTGTGGATGAAGAGAACCGAATCAGCCGGATCACCAGCTATGAACGCCATGGCCGGCTGTCAGACATGAAATGATGATGATACCAGGGTCAAAAGGTCATGAATGCAGAGGATTTCTTTTGACGCTTCAATGGTAAGATAAAGAGCGGACACTTAACAGAGACATAAATTCAGGCAAAGACTGTCTTCAAATTCATGAAAAGAGAGGAAAATAAAATGCTCCAGGTAACAACAACAATCCCTGCCACAAGAGACGTGATCCGGAAATGGAAAAAGGACGGGTACTCTGTGGGACTGGTTCCCACCATGGGGTATCTTCATGAGGGACACGCAAGCCTGATTCAGAAATGCAGAGAGGAAAATGACCGCGTGGTTGTTTCCGTCTTTGTAAACCCCACCCAGTTTGGGCCGGGGGAAGATCTGGAAGCCTATCCCCGGGATTTTGAGCGGGACCGGGCCCTCTGCGAAAGTCTGGGCACCGACCTGATTTTTCATCCGGAACCGGAGGAAATGTACCAGGACCCTCACGCCTATGTAAGCATTGACACCCTTTCGGACACACTGTGCGGGAAAACCCGTCCCATTCATTTTAAGGGAGTGTGTACGGTCGTCTCCAAACTGTTTCATATTGTGACGCCGGACCGGGCTTATTTCGGACAGAAGGACGCCCAGCAGCTGGCCATCATCCGCAAAATGGTACAGGATCTGAATTTTGACATCACCATCGTGGGCTGCCCCATTATCCGCGAGGCGGACGGGCTGGCCAGATCCTCCAGAAACACCTACCTCAGCCCGGAAGAACGGCAGGCGGCCCTGTGCCTTTCCCAGGCGGTTGCCCGGGGACAGCAGATCATCGCGCCCGGCATCGCAAGCCAGACTGTCATCGATGCGATGACGGCCGTAATCAGCGCGGAGCCCCTGGCCCGGATCGACTACGTCTCTGTTGTGGACGCGCTGGACATGCAGCCGGTGGACCATGTGGAAAAAAATGTGCTGGTAGCTTTGGCCGTTTACATCGGCAGAACACGACTTATTGACAACTTTCTCTACGAGGTGGCTCCATGAAAACAATCGGAAAAATCGCCTCGTTTCTGACAAAAAATATCTGCATTATCATCCTTCTCTGTTCGGCTTTCGCCTTCTGGAAGCCGGACACCATCCGCTGGGCCACCAACTATACATCCATCTTTCTGGGGGTGGCCATGTTCGGCATGGGACTGACCATTAAAGCGGAGGATTTTGCCGTAGTTTTTACCCGGCCAAAGGAAATCCTCACCGGCGCGCTGGCGCAGTATACCATCATGCCTCTGACCGCCTGGCTTCTGTGTAAGCTGTTCGGCCTGGAGTCGGACCTGGCTCTGGGCGTCATTCTTGTGGGATGCTGTCCGGGAGGGACCGCCAGCAATGTGATCACCTACATTGCCGGCGGAGACGTGGCCCTCTCTGTGGGCATGACCATTGTCTCCACACTGCTGGCCCCTCTGGCCACGCCTGTACTGGTCTATTTCCTGGCCGGCGCCTGGGTGCAGGTTTCCCTGACCGCCATGATTCTCTCCGTGGTAAGAGTTGTGCTGATCCCGGTTCTCCTTGGGATTCTGCTTCACGCCCTGTTCGGAAAGCAGATTCAGAAAATCCACGAGGCGCTGCCTCTGGTTTCCGTAGTCTCCATTGTGATGATCATCTCCGGCATCGTGGCCAGCAACCGGGAGAAACTGCTCTCCAGCGGGCTCCTGGTTCTGGGGGTTGTCATTTTGCATAATCTGGCAGGCATGCTCATCGGACTTGGCCTTACCAAAATCCTGAAGGTGGAATACTCCCGGGCCACGGCCATCGCCATAGAAGTGGGCATGCAGAACAGCGGCCTGGCCGTCTCTCTGGCCACCGCCAATTTTGCCTCCAGTCCCATGGCGACTCTTCCCGGCGCGATTTTCAGCGTGTGGCACAACATCGCCGGGTCCATCTTCGCCAGCATCCGCCGGAGAGGAATGAAGGAAAATCACCCGTTATAATAATCGTAAATAAACCGGCTGTCCTCGGCGATTTCCGACTGGGCGCTGCCCGCGGCGGACAGGTTTTCCGACATAAAGACAATGATAAGATCATTCTCTGTATTGTAGATAATTCCCGCGTCGTTTTCCACATCTGAAAGCTCGCCGGTCTTGTTGGCTACCCCCACGCCGGACGGCATGGAGGCCGGAATTTTGTTTTTCCGTGTCTGCTGCTTTAAAAGAGAAAACATGCTGTCCGCGTGGGAAAGCGTGGCGCCCTGAGCGGTTCCCGCATTGATCTGATATACCTCCCGGAGGAAATTGCCGCAGTCCTCCGCGGAGGTATAATTATCCCCATTCTCCTTGCTGGCAAGAAGAAGACGTCCCATGGAGGTCCCCGTATATCCGTGGCTCTGACAGAACTGGTTCACAACGGCCATTCCTCCGGAGGAACTCCCGCCGCCCAGGCAGCTCACCAGAGCGTTGGCGGCGTCATTGTCGCTGACCGTGATCATGGAATACAGGTAGGAGTCCAGTGTGGAGGAACCATACTGGGCGGACAGCCCGTCATAATTTTCATAAACCGCCCCCATGATAAAAAGCTTGATCAGGCTGGCCGCCTGCATGGAGGAATTGTTGACAGACCCCTGGGAGCCGGTGGCCAGGTCGCACACATAAACGGACCAGCTCCCATTGTTCGTGGGAAGCATGGCCTGCACCTGGCTGAGCAGCGTTTCCAGATTGCTGTCCGTGCCGGAGGAAAAGGAGGAAAACAGGGAATCCCCGGAGGACGGGGAGAGCATCCCTTCCTCCTGGATCTCCCCGGCTGTTTCCGCTGTGTCCTCATCGGTTTCGCGCGTTTCCGTCTTCTCTGCTCCCGCTCCATCCTCATCGGTTTCGGACGTTCCCGTCTCATTTTCCCCAAACATATCTGTGGTAATAGCGCCGGTCATGTCGAAGCCGCTCACATCCAGCGCCCCAAGCCCGGCGCATCCCCGGAACATCTCACTCATATCCGTTACGGCGGAGGTGTCAAAGCCGCTCACATCCAGCTCCGTCAGAGCCCTGCAGTCCTCAAACATACTCTTCATATCCGTCACTCCGGAGGTATCAAAGCTGCTGATATCCAGCTTTTCCAGGCACACACACCCGCCGAACATATAGGACATGTTCGTCACACCGGAGGTGTCCACCCCGGAAAGATCCATACCGGTGGCATAACAGTACCCCGCAAACAGCAGACTGCTGTCTTCTGGCAGGCTGACTGTGCCGTCCGCGGCAATGCAGAGCGTGCGCAGCCCGTCCACCTCCTGTACCCAGGCCTTCACCGTCCCGTTCTTCTCCCCGGATACATCCCAGCTGTCCTCCGGTTCCCCTTCCAGCGTATCAAGAAATGTGACCGCCGCGATCTCGTCCCGCCTCCATTCCGATCCAAAAACATAGCTGTCAATGGAAACGGACATAAGCTCATTTTTCTCCTCCGCCGCGGATACCGGACCAGCGGCAGAACCCGCAGCCAGCAGCACGCTCAAAAACACCGGAAATGATTTTTTTATTTTCCTTTTCATATGAAACTCCTCTCTGCCTCCTGCCGGTTCAATCCGGCTTTCGAATCATTCCCGACTGGATTCACGGCTTATACGCCTGCACGGAATCCCGGTAAATGCAGGTGGACTTCAGCCGCACACGCCTGGGAAAATCCGAGTAATCACCTTTCATTCTGCGCAGCAGCAGATCACAGGCCTCATCGGCCAGCTCCTTCAGCGGCTGCCTTACCACTGTAAGCTTTGGGCGCACCATCACCGAATACGCAAAATCGTCAAAAGAGACCACCGAAAGCTCTTCCGGAACCCGGATTCCAAGATTATAGACCGCCGCCATGGCGCCAAGACACTCATCGTAATTTGTAATAAAAACAGCCGTTGGGCGTTCCGAAAGCCCCCACAGCTTCCGGATTCCCTCGTAACCGGACCGATAATCAAAGCTGCCCTCGACCATGTATTCCGGACAGATCTCATACCCGTAATCCTCAAAAACCCGCAGATATCCCCGCAGTCTCTCCCTGGCTGTAATGTCATAATCCGGTCCCTTCACAATGGCGATCCGGCGATGCCCGTTTTTTACCAGGTGCTCCACAATCTCATAGGCGCCGCCGCAGTTATCCACCTGCACATAATCCAGATCCGCTTTATTCCCATACTTTTCCACCACGACGACGGGAACATTCTGATAAAGAAACTGGCGAGAGAGATCCCCTCCATCATCCATTGGGGTAACCAGAATCCCATCCACACCCTTCTCCAGCAGATAGCGGATTCCTTTTTCCGTCTGATTCAGGTTCTGCTCATGACCGACATAGTTCAGAGCATATCCAAGGCTTCTCATCCTGCTTTCAATTTCCGCAAGGATACCGGCCGTATGAGGCGAGTCAATGGTTCCCATCACCACGCCCACCATGTAGCTTCTGGAGGTGCGCAGCCCCCGGGCCGCGTCGTTGGGTATGTATCCCAGCTTCTGGATGGCCGCCTCAATCCGCTCCTTATTTTCCAGGCGCACCGTTCCGCCGTTCATATATTTTGAGATCGTGGAAATAGCCAGATTGGTCTCCCTGGCCACATCCTTAATCGTTACCGCCATACTTCTGCTCCTTCCAAACTCATTCTCGCGTTTTTCAGTATAACACACACTTTCCCCCATGAGCAAGTCCACAAAAGTCAGGAAAGGCATCCGACCTTACACACCGGATGCCTTTTCATGGTTCTGTCCATTATGACGATGTTTTTATACTGTGGTTGTAAAGCCGGCAATATACCGGTCCTTCCTGTAATTGAGAACCTTCACCTTAAGCCCTGCCTCCCCGTCGCGGATCTCCGCCTGAAGCGAGGGATCAAAGGGACGAAGCGCACCGTGAAAACCGGAAATCACAAACTCATTTTTCCCTTCTCCAAGGCCGTCGGCAAATACATTCAGATTTCCGTTCTTTTGTGTATAATGCAGCACAATACCGTTTTCCACATGCTGGGATTCCCGGTCGCTGATCCGTGTACCGTAGATTCCCTCTCCGTTGACCCGAAGCCATTCGCCCAGGATCTTCAGGCGTCTCTCCTGCTCTGCGGGAATCGTCCCATCCGCCCTGGGGCCAATGTTCAGAAGCAGGTTTCCATTGTTGGCCACTGTTTCCACCAGAAGAGAAACAAGATCCGGAACAGAAATCAGCTGATCATCTCCCTCATTGGCATTGTATCCGAAGGAAAGGCCCATACCCCTGCACATTTCCCATTTCTGCGTGCGGTCCATTTTCCCGGACTGGTATTCCTTGGTGCGGAAGTCCCAGTAAAGCCCGTTAAAGCGGTCATCCACAACCCCTTCCTTTACCTTATTGTAATAATGCGCCAGAAAATAGGGCATGGCGTTTTCGCTCTGCTTGGGCCAGCCGATGTCATTCCAGAAGACGCTGGGGGCATAGGTATCCACCAGCTCCATCATCTGATTGTAGGAGTAATCCGCATAGGCAAAAGTGGGGCTGGCGTTTCCAAAGAGATCCGGATCGTCACAGATCGGATCGTTGGCATACTGCCAGTCAATCAGCCCGGAATAGTACAGACCCATGCGAATCCCCGTATCCCGCACCGCCTTTGTCAGGTCCCCGGTGAGGTCTCTTTTGGGGCCCATTTCCACGGAATTAAAGTGAGTATACCGGCTGGGGAACAGGCAGAAACCGTCATGGTGCTTGGTAGTCAGCACCACATATTTCGCCCCGGCCTCCTTAAAAAGCTCCGCCCAGTGCACCGGATCCCATTTTTCCGCCTTCCACATGGGAATAAAATCCTCATAGCGGAAATCCTTTCCGTAGGTTTTCACATGATGCTCGTAGGTCGGTCCGTGACCGATATTCAGAGAATTATAATACCATTCCGCGTACGGATTGTTTGCAAAAAATTCTTTGGCCTCCACCTCTCCCAGCTCCCAGGTATGAGGTGCAAAGGCCGGCACAGAGTAAGGTCCCCAGTGGATGAAAATGCCAAATTTGCAGTCCTCATACCATAACGGCACCTGGTGCTGCCTGACCGATTCCCAGGTCCCTGTATATCTGATCTCGTCCATTGTTTTCCCCTTTCTGACAGGCGCGGTTTTCTCCCGCGCAGGCAAATTTTTTCAGTCTATGGTAATCTTTAAAACCACCGGCATATCTCCGGCAAAATCTGTTTTACCACAGCTGACGTCCAGGCTTTCATTTCTGGAAAAGGCCGGATGAAGATCCGTTCCCAGGAGCTCAATATCCCGGATTGTGGACTTCAGAAGCTTCCCGTCATTTCCAAGAGAACGGATATGAATCTCCCCGTCCTGGGGCCAGTGGAGCACTGTGGCATAAATGTGGTTTCCTTTGCTGGTAAAGCGAATATCCTCAGGGGTAAAGCTTTTGCTGTAGGTATCTGTAAAATGTCCCTCGGGAACCTGGGTGGGTCCTTCCCCGAAGACCTTCCAGTATCTGGTATCATAAATGGCCTCCCCGTTTACGGCCAGCCATTTTCCCACCTCCCGCAGAATATGGGCGTCCTCCTCCGGGATGGTTCCATCCGGCCTGGGCCCCACATTCAGAAGCAGCGCACCGTTTTTGCTCACAACATCTACCAGGTCCAGAACCAGGTCAGAGGGCTTTTTGTAATCATTGCCCACCGTATATCCCCAGGAGTTTTTCGCCACAGAGGTATCATTCTGCCAGAGATCCGGCGTAATGTGATCCAGCTGGCCTCTCTCCAGATCCTTTACCGCACTGCCGTGCACAAAGGTGTCAAACTTGGAATCGATGGCCACCTCCGCGCCCCACTGGGCCGCCCGGTTATAGTAATAAGCCGCGAATTTTCGAAGATAAGGCTTCCAGGCGTACTGCTGAATCCACCAGTCAAAAAATACAAGTCGGGGCTGATAGCGATCCACCAGCTCACAGGTGCGCAGAAGCCAGTCCTCCATATGCTCCTGCGTGGGCGGATTGTCGTAAATGCTGCTCTGGTCTCTTGTGACGCCCGCCGCCGGTCCATACAGAGACGCGAATTCCGGATTATTTACATCTGACTCCGGAATCTCACGGCCTCCGTTGAAAAACCAGTAGTGCTCCGCCCGGTGGGAGGAAGCCCCAAGCACCAGACCTCTCTTTTCCGTCTCCTCCTTCAGCTCTCCCAGGATATCCCGGCAGGGACCCATCCTGGCGGCATTCCAGGGGCTCAGCTCACTGGCATACATCTGAAATCCGTCATGATGCTCCGCAACCGGGACCACAAACCGGGCTCCGGCCTCCTGAAAAAGGTCCAGCCATTTTTTCGGGTCAAATTTTTCAGCCCGAAACATGGGAATAAAATCCTTATACCCGAATTTGTCCAGGGCGCCGTAGGTTTTCACATGATGAAGGTTTTCCGCGGATCCTTTTTTATACATATTGCGGGGATACCACTCATTTCCAAAGGCCGGCACACTGTAAACGCCCCAGTGGATAAAAATGCCGAACTTCCCCTTCTCATACCACTTCGGCGTGGGATGCTCACAGAGAGAATCCCAGGTGTCTGTATAGGGACCCTCCTCGATCACCTTATAAATCTCGGCCAGATATTTTTTCGTTTCCATATTCGCTCCTCCTTGTGTGTAAAAATTGGGATGCTGTAATTGAAGCGTGAAAAAGAATTCTGTTATTATGATACAATGACTGAAGCCGAAATTATATCGTGTACGTTCACTGTAAATCAGCCCTTCACAGCCCCCGCCAGCATACCAGCCTCCACCTGTTCATGAAGGATCAGATAAATGATCAGCATGGGAACCATGGACAGAATTACAAAAGCAAATTCCGGACCATACTCCGTGGTATAATTCGCCGTAAAGTTCAGCATTGCCCTGGATACCGTATATTTCGAACTGTCTGTGATCAGAATCAGGGAGAAAATCAGCTCGCTGTATCCGTAAATAAACACCAGAATTGCCTCTGTCGCAATAATCGGTTTACAAACCGGCACCAGTATGGTCCCCAGCAGGCGGACATCCCCGCATCCGTCAATCTTGGCTGCCTCATCCAGCCCCCGGTCGATTCCCCTTATGTAATTGGTAAACAGAAAAATCGCCTGGGACAGATTAAAGGCCGTATAAACCAGAACCAGGAAAATATAACTGTTTTTCGTGCCCCAGCCACTTGCAATCTTTGAAATTGATACCACTGTACAGTGAACCGGCACCATTACCCCCGTCATAAAAAGGAGATAAATACCATTCAGGTATTTATAGCTTTTTCTTGCAAGCACATAAGCTGCCGGCATGGCAACCACAATGGTTACCGCCAGGGTGGCAACCGCAACCACAAGAGAATTAAAAATCGACTTCAGCGCACTGGCAACTTCAATCGCCCTGGGATAATTGCTCCATTTCCATACCTCAGGAAGGGAAAACATGCCCAGAAGGATCTCATCATTTGTCTTTAAAGAGCAGATGAATGTGACAATCAGAGGAAAGAATGTCACCACCGCAAGAAAAACCGCAATGAAATACTGGGCGCCCGCCTTAATTCCCCGTGCAACTGTATATTTGTTCATATATCCCACCGTCCTTTCTTCACAGCGCTCACATATCCTCCTGTTTAAAAATCACATTGTTCAGCAGAAGAGATAAAACAAGTCCAAGGACCAGCAAAATCATGCCGATCGCCGCACTCCGTCCCATAAGCTTGTACTGGAAGCCCTGGGTGTACAGAAGAATCGCCGGTGTGGCACTGGTATCCATGGGGCCGCCGCCGGTCATGGACCATACAATATCGAAAGCCTTCAGACATCCGGTCACACAGAGCACAGAGAAAACCATGAACATATTTTTGCAGAGAGGAAACACAATATGAATGATTTTGGACATTCCGGTACATCCGTCCAGAAGAGCCGCGTCATGGATTTCATCCGGGATCGCCACAATCCCCGCCGCAAAAATAAGCATATTGTACCCGGCATACATCCACTCGTTTACCAGAACAATACACCAGATATTCACCGTGGGCGTGGCCAGCCAGTTAATTACACTGTCCCCCATTCCGATGGCATTCAGAAACTGGGCGAGAACACCAAAATCAGAGTTCAGCATAAATTTCCACATCAGGCCGACCGCTGTGGTTCCCAGCATAACCGGCATCAGATAGGAAGCCTTGAAAAACTTGGTTCCTTTCATCTTCGAAGTTACAAGAAGCGCCATTCCAAAGGCAATCGGCATCAGAACAACAAATCCGCCGATCATAAAATACAGTGCGTTCAGCATACTGTTCCAGAACTTGGAGCTGGTCAGTGTTTTGACGTAATTCGCCAGACCCACCCAGGTAACCGCAGATCCGCCCACACCATTCCAGTCATTCAGGGAAAGCCAGAATGTATTAATCACAGGGTAAATGGCGAAGATAACCGTGATGGCCACACCGGGAAGTACAAAAAGTACAGATTTCCAGAAAGCCTTTCTCTGCGTGGCTGATTTCGATAACATAATTATCCCTCCATTCAAAAGGGCGGGCACTGCAGAACACTCCATTCCGCAATGCCCGCCCTGCGTCCTTATGTCAGTCGTTTCCCACTGCCTCGTCCGCATACCGGGAAACAGCCATTTTCAACGTAGTTCCATTATCTGTATTATGGATAACGCAAAGCTGTCAAATGTCTTACGATCATTCATACTCTGCGATCAGATCCACAATGGTCTGCCCGATCTCCTCAGCGGTAGATCCCATGGCAATCCCCTGGAGAGACTGACGAACTGTGTTGGTCATATGAGACGCAGAGTCGTAGTTCTCAATATCGCCCGCAACCGCTTCAGTCTCTTCAATAATGGCGTTCGCTTCCAGACTGAGATAATTACCTGCATCCGTGGTGATCTCCACACACATGGGAGACGGATAACCTTCCACAAACATGTTTACCATTTCTTCACTGGTCATATATTTCAGGAAGAGAACCGAAGCCGCAACCTCCGCCTCATCACCGGTATCAACCACATAATAGGCCTCATTTCCGCCGCCCATGTCCTCATACTTGTATTCCTCGTTCACATAGGGGAAACGAAGCGCATGGATCTTCTCCTCATCGAAAAGCTCCATACCGGTATGATCCTCCGCGCAGTACCAGGTTCCCATAAACAGGAAGGCAGCTCCTCCGGTATTAAAGATGGATCTTTCCTGCCCGTCATCATTTCCCAGAAGGTTGGTTCCAAGATATCCGGCGTCAACTGCGTCAATGATCATCTGGTAGATTGCCAGCTGCTCCTCGCCGTCATAAGTGATTTCCCGGCTTCCCAGCTCTTCCGCAACCTCAACACCATAGGTCTTATAATTCAGGACAGAATGGAGATGTCCGAAACGGTAATCATCGCTCTCACCCATATCAAAGGGCTGCACACCATTTTCCAGCAGGGTTGCGCAGGCGTCCATCAGATCATCCCAGCTCTCAATGGACTCCGGATCGATGCCGTTCTCATCCAGGATATCCTCATTATAGAAAAGCATTACCTCATAAGCGGTAAACGGCACCCCATATGTGCCCTCATATCCAAAAGAGGTAAAATCTGTCAGACTGTCGCCCATAGAATTAAATCTCTCTTCCCACTCCGGATAAACCTCATAGTAAGGATCCATATCTACAATCAGGCCCTGTTCCACATAATCCGCTACACGGGACCCACCGTATTCCACAATAATATTAGGCATGGATGACTCATCGGACATCAATACAGACTCTGAATTCAGCCACTCAGACTCTGTGGGGATGTTGATACATTCTACCGTGATTCCCGGATATTTCTCCATAAAGCTGTCCACAATCTCCTGATAAAGAGGACCGGATGTATCCGCCTCATCCCATCTGGTATGAATGGTAATTGTCACATCCTCAAATTCATAGTTCTCCACATCGTAAATGCTGGAATCGGATTCCTCCGCAAAAACTACGCTGCCGCCCAGGGACGTGGTCATAGCCAGAGACAACATAACTGCCAGAACCTTTTTCTTCATTAGCCTTCTACCTCCTTTGGATTTTTGGTGGAAATAATTCACATCATTTCCAGGATTTGTAAAACGTTTCGTTTTTGACAGTTTTATTTTACCCTTATGAAACGTTTTAGTCAACTATATTTCGTTATTTTTTCTCATTTTATCAGTATCGCACAATTATAATT
>JAJQBI010000012.1 GCA_021203365.1 Clostridiales bacterium | reverse complement strand
TGTAAAAACGGTTTGTAAATACCCCAAAAAATCTTCTCTGTATTGGATAATTCTGTTATTTTTCTCTTGTCGAATCTACACAAAAAAAGGGGCTTTTTCATTTCAGATAAAGAAACCCTGTTTACGATTAAACCGTGACAGCCCGGTGGTATATCTTTTCGTTGCTGTATTACTGGTCTCCTCCTTCGTATTTTCATATTATGGATCTGAGTGTGGCAAACAGGATAAGTAAAAATAAGACACAGAATGATACAGGCGTGTCATTTCGTACCTGTTTTTATTGTAAATGTAGACAGACCGCGATATACTGAAATTGTTTTATAGGTATGATACCAGGGTCAAAAGGCCATGAATAGAACATTTATGTTCCAATTTATGACATCCTGACCTGCTCAGGTATCACAGGTGTCAAATACTTTTGACCCAAATATCATATGTATACAAGCGGAAAGAGGAGGAGAGAAAATGAGTTATCCTGATTATGAAAAAAAGACAGACGCTGCCAGTGTGTATCCTGGTTTTATCAGTTCGGACGAGGCTCTCTCGGTGACCACAAAGGAGGACGTGGATCGTGCCAAAAGGCTGCAGCTGGCTCACAATAATCAGTATCGAACCGCTGCCGCAATGGCCATCGGAGCCGGAGATGTGGCTGTGAAGGCGGAAGGAGCATACTGGTGGGATATAGACGGTGTGAAACACCTGGATTTCATTGGCTCTGTAGGTCCGGCGCTGCTTGGACTGAACAATCCCTGTGTAATTGAAAAGGTAAAGAAGTATCTGGATGCTCATCTGATCACAATGGACCCGCTGATGCTTCATCAGACCACCGCTGCCTTTTCACATAATATGTCTCTCATTACGCCATATCTCCCCCGCACAGTTATCTGCTGCGGCGGTGCAGAAGCAAATGAAACTCTTCTGAAAATGGTTCGTATTGCGCCCTACCGTACGAAACAGGGAAGATCAAGACTTCTCTCCACCGTGAATTCATTTCATGGAAAAACGCAGGCTACTGTAAATCTGGGCGGCAAGGACAAGTGGAGAATGTGGCAGGGACCAGAACTTCCCGGATATTGTCATGTCCCATACGGGGACTGGAGAGCCGCTGAGGAGGAGATGAAAAAAGGGGATGTCATCGCATTTTTCTGTGAGCCGATTCAGGGTGAGGGCGGTATTAATGTTCCACCGGAGGATTATCTGCCGAAGATGCGTGAGCTCTGCACAAAATACGATGTGTATTTTTGCCTGGATGAGGTGCAGGCAGGTTCCTGCAGAACCGGATATCTGTGGGCACATCAGTATTACGGGGATCTGGCCAGGCCGGACGCACTGTCCTTTGCCAAGGCCATGTCCAGCAGTCTTATACCTGTGGGGGGCGTTCTGGCGTCCGAGGAGCTTTATATGGCTGCCTACGGGAATGACGAGACCGCGTTTTTCCACACCGCAACGTATCAGGATAATCAGCTCTCCGGAATAGCCGCCCTGGCTGCGCTGGAATTTATGATCGAGGCGGATGTGCCCGGTACGATCCGACGAAACGCTCCGTATTTCTGGGATGGTTTATATAGACTGAAGGAAAAATATCCTCATGTAATCAAAGATGTTCGCGGACGGGGTTATATGATCGGCATTGAATATGGACAGAATCAAAAAGGGGAGTATTATACTGTAGAGGTGTGCAAACATATGTCTGTGATGGGTCATGTGTCCACCATGTTTACCATTAACAATGACGCTGTATGCCGGATATATCCCAATTACTGGGCGACCCGGGAAGATTTTGACTGGGCACTGCAGGCGCTGGATGCGGCCTGCGCATATGTAAGCAAATCCTGAACAAAGGTGGCGTTGGGGGAAAATTTACTGAGCACAGGGATTGCCGGGCGTCAGGTGTTTTCCTCTGTATCCATATATTTCTTTAATTCCTCCGGGAGCGTCTGGTGTATATAATATGCCAGGCGCTCTGCTGATATATCCCAATTTCCAAGAATCCACTGCATGACCATATCACTTCCGCCCTGAACTGCAATTTCAATGGCAAACCGCATGGTTTCAGAGGAAGTATCCGCACCCTTCCGCGTAAGACAGGTCTCATATATTTTCCGTGTAATTTCGATATCGTGGTTTTTCAGCCCATTGATATCTTTGCTTGCGTAGGCGTTTTTCAGCAGTGTTCGTTTTGAGTCATAGATGTTCAGACATTGGGTCAGTGCCTTTTCAAAGGCATTGCCCAGAACGATGCTGCCAAAGCTTTCCTGATAAAAAATATCATAATACCAGTTCATCAGGTCGTACTTATCACGGAAGTTTCTGTAAAAGGTTTTTCGAGCTACCTTTGCCTCTGTGATGATCTCTGAGACAGTAATACAGTCCAGTTCTTTTTGTTCCAGCAAGGACTCAAGAGCGAGAATTATTTTTTTTCTGGCCTTCATGTTTTTTCTCCTGTTGCGTATACTGAAATGTTATTATATACTAAGAAACAGTAAATGGAAAGGAGAAATTAATTTTTGGAAAAAGATTCTTATCTTTTAAGTACCGTGAACAACGCACTGACCGTTCTTGACACACTCAGCCATTATAAGAGCCTTTCGCTTGCCGAAATTCACCGGCAGACCGGACTGGATAAGGCCAGTCTGTTCCGGATTCTTTATACGCTGGAGAAAAACGGCTATGTGGAAAAGATTGATGGACCTCAGTACCGCCTTGGTTATAAATTTTTTTATTACGGAAATCTTGTAGCCATGCGCCAGGATATTGTTTCAATAGCCAGGCCTCTTCTGCAGGGGTTCGCGTTTAACCATAAGCTTACGATTCACATGGGTACGCTGAACAATGGCCGGGTTGTCACAATCTGTAAGGAGGAATCCCCATATGACATTCAGGTGACAGCACGGATTGGCAGCAACGCGCCGGCCTATGCTACGGCTCAGGGACGGGCGATTCTCGCCTACATTCCCGAAGTCAGGCGGGAGGCTTTGCTGGAGGGTTACACGTATAAAAAGTATTCCGCGAATTCAGTTACGAATGCGCAGCAGTGCCGTCTGTTGCTGGACGAGGTGCGGCAGAACGGATACGCCAGCGATATCGACGATCGTTTTCCAGGATTCGGCAGCATCGCGTGTCCGGTTTTCGATTACACAGGTGAGCCCGCCTGCGCCATCGGTGTGGTGGCCATTGCCCAGAAAATCAGAGAGCAGAAAAAAAGCTTTCTGCCGGAGCTTCGAAAGACGGCGGAGATGATTTCCGGGAAGCTGGGATACGAGAGCAACACATACGATTTTTTGACAGTGGGTGGTGCAAATGAATAAAATGATACAAGGGACAAAAGGTCATGAATGCAGATGCTTGCATCTGCATTCATGAGATTGGGTCCCGAACAACATGAGAAAGTAGCCATTTTTCGCAGAAAAATGAGCGGATTTCGAATGTTGTCAGGATTTCGGGAGCACGAAGTGCGGAGAAATCCGCGTATCATAGCGACAAAATACCTTTTGTCGCTTCAATCATAAAATATGTTTTGTTATTATAAAGCCGCCTCGATTTTTCGGTTTCTCCTGATTCCACGCAGGCAGACACAAAAATACCGCCGTCCACGGAATTCCGGAAATCCCCTGCGCGGCGGTGTGCTCTTTCATTTATTCTTTGTTCTGACTTTGGCTTTGGTCTGTGCCGGGGCCTTCTCGGCCTCCTTATCCTTTTTAAAGCGGGCGAAAAATCCTTTTTTCTTTTTGGGTGCTTCCAGAGGAGCCCGGATGCCGCGGACGCCTACGATGTAGAGGCCGCTGACCTCTGCCTTGATCTCCTTCTTCACGGGAATCAGGTCGAAAATCTTGTCTTCGGCGATGAGGATGCTGATCTTCGGTCCAACCTTCGCCTTTACGATCGGAAGCTTGGTGCGGCGCATCAGCTTCGGAGTCTGATCAATGACCATCTGGGGAAGCCCCGATTCCCTGATTGGCATTCGCTTCTTGTCAATCACCAGCATGGATACGGTCTGTTTGGTTGCCTCAATCTGCGCCTGCTGTTCCGCCTGTCTCTTCTCGGCCCTTTTTCCCCAGAAATACAGCGCGACTACGGCCGCGATCAGTATTACCAGAACAACCAGAAGGACGATCGTTACTGTACTCATATGAATCCCCCTATGTATCATGATAATTTATGTGTGTGCGTGTGCCTGACGCCGGTTCCCGGAAACCCGGCTCTGGTCAGGACTTTGCCATGGGATTTATGATACCATTATTTATGAAAAAAGGCAATTGTAAATTTCAGAAAGAAAGCGGCAGAAAAGACAAAAAAGTCCCGGCTTTTAAGGAAATTTTCTCTTGCAATAAAGACACGATGCCTATATACTGATTACACTGACCAGAATTTTCTGAGGGATACAGAAAATTCATAAAAAAGGTCGAAGGCGGATCTTTTCCGGCTGATGGAGGCAGCCGGATACAGGGACGTCATGACAGAAGGAGAAGGCATAAATGTTCAGAGAAATTAAGGATGAAAGGATCGCGGACGGGGTAATAAAACAGATTATTGAGAACATTCAGAAGGGAAGTCTGAAGCCGGGAGATCCTCTTCCGTCAGAGCGCGCGATGGCAGAGACCATGGGGGTATCTGTGTCGTCGCTTCGGGAGGTTCTGCGGGCCCTTGAGCTGCTGGGGATCATCGAAACGGTGCAGAGCGGCAACAATTATGTGACCGAGGATCTGGGGAACTGGCTGGAGAAACCGCTTACCCTGCTGTTTGATTTAAACCATGGATATGTGCGCCAGACGCAGCAGCTTCGCGCGGCTCTGGAAAGAGAGCTGGCGATTCTGGCCGCGCGGAAGCGCACTCCCCTGGACGCGGCTGAGCTGTGGATGATCCTGGATCAGATGGAAATGACGGAGGACAGCCATGAGAAGGTCCTGCTGGATCAGCGGCTGCACAGAAAGATCGGTGAGATTGCGGAGAATCCCATGATCAACAGCATCCTCCTGGCGGCGGAGAACCTGATTGAAAAAATTATGGCAGGGGCCAGGGAGTTTTCTCTGCGAGATCCGGATTCTGCCAGAATGATTGAGGAAGAGCATCATCAGCTGGTGGTGGCCATTGTGAGCAACAATGAGAGTGAAGCGGAGCGCTGTATGTCTGCCCATATGGAAGCTGTGGAAAAACTGTTGGGAGAGATGATTGCGCAGAAAGAGAGGAAGTAAGAAAAATGAGACCATGGGAAGCGAATATTCGCAGGGTCACCCCCTACACTCCGGGGGAACAGCCCAACGCGCCGGATATGGTGAAGCTGAATACCAATGAGAATCCCTACCCGCCGGCGCCTGGCGTACAGAGAGCCCTTTGCGGAATGGATGCGGGAGCTTTGCGTCTGTATCCGGACCCTGCGGCGAAGGAGCTTGTCCGGGCCATCGCGGATTTCCATGGCCTGGAGGAAGATCAGGTTTTTGTGGGAGTGGGCTCGGATGATGTGCTGGCCATGAGCTTCCTTGCCTTTTTTAATTCCGGTAAACCCATTCTTTTTCCGGATGTGACCTATTCCTTTTATGATGTGTGGGCAGGGCTTTTGGGGATTCCTTTTGTGTGTCCGGCGCTGGATGATCATTTCCGGATCCGGAAGGAGGATTACAGAGGGAAAAACGGAGGAATTGTCTTCCCGAATCCCAATGCGCCCACGGGAGTGGAGCTTCCTCTTAAGGATGTGGAGGATATTGTGGCGGCCAATCCGGACGTGGTGGTGATTGTGGATGAGGCTTATGTGGATTTTGGCGGTACAAGCGCCCTGCCTCTTCTGAAAAAATATGACAACCTTCTGGTGGTTCAGACTTTTTCGAAATCCCGCTCCATGGCCGGCATGCGAATTGGCTTTGCCTGTGGAAATCCGGTTCTGATCCGCTATCTGAATGACGTGAAATATTCCTTTAATTCTTACACCATGAACCGCGCGGCCATTGCCTCCGGCGTGGCGGCCATGGAGGACCGGGAATATTTTGAGGAGACCTGTCAGAAAATCATCCGGACCCGGGAATGGGCGAAGGAAGAGCTTGCCGCCCTGGGATTTCAGTTTGCGGATTCCAGAACGAATTTTATTTTCGCGACCCATCCGAAATGCCCGGCCCGGGAGCTTTTTCAGGCGCTGAAGCAGGCGAATATTTATGTGCGCTATTTTTCGAAACCGCGGATTGACAATTATCTTCGGATTACCATAGGAACCCGGGAGCAGATGGAGAAACTGTTTTCTTTTTTAAAGGAATATCTGAGAGAGCATTTTTATCTGTGAAGGGGAGATTGTTCCGGGGTGCCCCAGGGGGCTCCCCGGGATGTCTTTTGTAATTGCGAAAAAAATGTGAATTTTTTACATTTCATGGACAGACAAAAAGAAATATGCTAAGATAGACAAAATTCGATATCGCAGCCGCCGGCTGCCCATGTCGTTCACGTCGGTTCAGACGATAAATCAGCCGAAACATATAAAAGCATGAATATATGCGAATTTCTGTGATTTTTGTACCCCTTGTTTCAAAAAAATATGCGGTTCTTTCGGATGTTTTCCTTTGACGGGACACCCGGGAGTATTCTCAATGATAGAAAAGGCAGAGGATTATTTATGAGAGAAAAATATGAGTCGTTGTCCCTTGCGGCATTGAGGGAGCTGGCGAAAGCCCGCGGACTGCGGGGAATTTCCGCTTTGAGGAAGCCTCAGCTTGTTGAACGTATGCTTCAGGAGGACGAAAAGGAGGCCGCCATGCCACAGACTGAAAAAACAGACCTGCCCGGAGCCGGGGAGAAAGAGGAACCGGTATCTCAGGAAGCAGAGAAGGCGGAGAAGATTTCCCGGCCCGGAGAGGGGGAGAGACTGACGCCGTCCCGTTCGCCGGAGAGAAAAGTAATCCGAAGATATAACCGGCCGTCGGAAAACCGCCCCATAAGGGAAAACAGCCATTATTCCGAGAACCGGTCCTATCGTCAGAATGAGCGAACCGTCCGGGAAGTTTCCCGTGCCCAGGAGCGTGGGGGAAATCGTGCTCAGGATCGTACGGAGCGTCCGGTGGAACGTACGGATCGCGCCCAGGAGCGTGTGGAGCATCCGGGAAACCGCGCGGACCGTTCGGAGCGTCCGGTGGAACGCACCGACCGCGCTCAGGAGCGCCCAGAGCGTGTGCCGGGCCATGGGGAGAACCCGCAGGTCTCCGCTTCGGAGAATCCGGGAAGCATGACTGCAGAGCAGGTAAGCGGAATGTACAATGTGCCGGCGGAAACCGTACAGCTTGACAGCGGAGAGAAAGCCAACGGAATTCTGGAGGTTCTTCAGGACGGCTATGGGTTTATCCGCAGCGATAATTATATGCCCGGCAGCAATGATATCTATGTTTCCCCTTCGCAGATCCGCCGTTTTAACCTGAAAACCGGTGATATTGTTCAGGGAAATATCCGCATTAAGACGCAGGGGGAGAAGTTCAGCGCCCTTCTTTATGTGACCTCCATCAATGGTTTTCATCCCAGCGAAGGACAGAAACGGTATAATTTTGAAAATATGACGCCGATTTTCCCCAATGAGCGTCTGGTGCTGGAGCGCCCGGGCGGTACGATGGCCATGCGCATTGTGGATCTGATAAGCCCCATTGGAAAAGGGCAGAGAGGAATGATCGTATCTCCGCCGAAGGCCGGAAAGACCACACTTCTGAAGGATGTGGCGAAATCGATCCTGACAAACAATCCGGGGATGCACCTGATTATTCTGCTCATTGACGAACGGCCGGAGGAGGTTACCGATATCCGGGAAGCCATTCAGGGTCCCAATGTGGAGGCGATTTATTCTACCTTTGATGAGCTGCCGGATCACCACAGACGCGTATCGGAGATGGCAGTGGAGCACGCCCGCCGTCTGGTGGAGCACAGAAAGGACGTGATCATCCTTCTGGATTCCATTACCCGGCTGGCCAGAGCCTGCAATCTGACAGTGGCGCCCAGCGGCCGTACCCTTTCCGGCGGCCTGGATCCCGGGGCGCTGAATATGCCCAAGCGCTTTTTCGGCGCGGCGAGAAACATGCGGGAGGGCGGAAGCCTGACGATCCTCGCCACGGCCCTTGTGGACACGGGAAGCAAGATGGACGACGTGGTCTATGAGGAATTTAAGGGCACCGGCAACATGGAGCTGATTCTTGACCGGAAGCTTCAGGAGCGCAGAGTTTTTCCAGCCATTGACATTCAGAAGTCCGGAACCCGCCGGGAGGATCTGCTTCTTGACCGTGAGGAGCAGGAAGCGGTATATATCATGCGCAGAGCGCTGAACGGAATGAAATCGGAGGATGCGGTGGAGCAGATTCTCAATATGTTCTCCCGCACCCGGAACAACGCGGAGTTTGTGCAAATGGTCAAAAAACAGAAATTTTTGTAATACTTCTTGCATTTTGGTAAAGGGTATGCTACAATCAGTAAGCTGTGTTTAAGTACGTAAAAGTAAATTGCATATAAAGAGGTGAGAAATATGAAACAGGGAATTCATCCGAATTATTATCAGGCAACGGTAACCTGCAACTGCGGGAATACTTTTGTGACCGGATCCACGAAGAAGGATATTCATGTGGAAATCTGCTCTAAATGCCATCCGTTCTATACCGGACAGCAGAAGGCTGCCAAGGCGCGCGGACGTATTGATAAGTTCAACAGGAAGTACGGCCTGAACTGATAACTTCATATAAAGATAATTGATAAGGTTGAGGTTGGCTGATCTCAACCTTTCTCCGTTTACAGTGAAAAATCGGAACTGCTATTGCGGTTCCCATTAAGGAAGCGGGTGAGAGAATGAAATCATCAAATATCGGCGGCCAGGCGCTTATGGAGGGCATTATGATGCGCCATAAGGATAAATATTCCGTAGCGGTGCGTCGGCCGGATCAGGGAATTGAGATAAAGATTGAGGATTACAAAAGCGTCTTCGGGAAATCGGCAATTCTGAGAAAGCCTATTATCCGGGGTGCGGTGAGCTTTGTGGATTCCCTGGTGGTTGGAACAAAGTGTCTGATGTATTCCGCGGAGATCGCGGGAGACGAGGAGGACGAGGAGGAGACCCAAAAGAACGCGAAGCTTACAGAAGAAGAGCGGGCCGCGAAGAAAAAGAAGGAGGACAGGCTTTTTAAGCTGCTTCTGTATGTGACGGTGGTTATTTCCGTCGTAATTTCCGTGGCCGCGTTTATGCTCCTCCCTTATGCCCTGGCCAGTCTGTGCCGCAGAATCGGGGCGTCGGAGTTTGTGGTGACCGTGGTGGAGGCGTTTGTGAAAATGGCGCTGTTTCTGGGCTACATGCTTCTGATCTCAAGGATGAGGGACATTCAGCGGAATTTTATGTACCATGGCGCAGAACATAAATGCATAAACTGTGTGGAACACGGGCTTCCCCTGACTGTGGAGAACGTGATGAAGAGCTCCAGGCAGCACAAGCGCTGCGGAACCAGCTTTTTATTCCTGGTTATGCTGATCAGCATCGTGCTGCACTTTGGATTTGTTCTGGTTCCTTCTTACTGGGGGCGGCTGTTCGGACGTCTTCTTATGGTGCCGGTTGTGGCCGGAATTTCCTTTGAGATGATTCAGTGGGCCGGAAGGTCAGACTCGAAGCTTGCGGATATCCTGAGCCGGCCCGGACTTGCCATTCAGAAGCTGACTACCAAGGAGCCTACGGAGGATATGGCCGAGGTGGCCATCCAGGCGGTGGAGGCGGTGTTTGACTGGAGAGCCTATCTGAAGGAGGAATTCGCTCTGGAGGTTCCCCCCGCAGATGAGGACAGGAAGGAAAGCGCAGCGTCGGAAAATAATGGAATGCCCGACGGCGGGATTCACGCCGGGGCACAGGTATGAGCACTCTTTTTGAAGCTCTGCGCCGGGGAAGGCGTTATCTTGCGGAAGAGGGATTGGAGGAAGCCGGGCAGGATGCCTGGCTCCTTCTGGAATATGTGACCGGCTTTGACCGCGCCATTTTTTTTATGCGCGAAAAGGAGGAGCTGGCGCCGGAAAAGGAGGCAAGGTACCGGGAGCTTCTGGCCCGGCGCGCTTCCCATGTCCCGGTGCAGCAGCTCACCGGGCGGGCGTGGTTTATGGGCTGTGAATTTTATGTAAATGAAGATGTGCTGATTCCCAGACTGGACACGGAGGTTCTGGCGGAGGAAGGCCGGAAGGTCCTGATGAATGTGAAAGCTCCCCGGATTCTGGATATGTGTACAGGCTCCGGGTGTCTTCTGATAACCCTTCTGGTGGAATTTCCGGAGGCCACCGGTGTGGGGGCGGATATATCCCGGAGAGCGCTTGCCGTAGCAAAGAGGAACGCGGTTTCCCTGGGTGTAGAGAAAAGGGCAGAATTTGTAGAAAGCGACGCATTTTCCGCGCCTTTTTTTTCTGGAAAGGGTGGAAAGTTCGTACCGGAATATGATATCCTTATTTCGAATCCGCCCTATATTCCCACCGGAGATCTGGAGGACCTGTGTGAGGAGGTGCGCCTGCACGACCCGCGCCTGGCACTGGACGGCGGGGCGGACGGCCTGACCTTTTACCGGAAGATTACCGGAGCGGCGGGGGAATTCCTGAAGCCGGGCGGATGGCTTCTGTATGAGATCGGATACGACCAGAGTGCGGCTGTGGAGGAAATTCTGCGTGAGTCTGGTTATAAGGGGATCCGGACGGTACAGGATCTGGCCGGTAAGGACCGGGTGGTTCTGGGACAGAAGGAGGAGTGACATGTTTGACAGACTGGATGATCTGATGGCGCGTTTTGAGGAAATTCTCAGAGAACTGGGAGATCCTGCGGTCACCGCGAATCCGGAACGCTTTCAGAGACTTATGAAGGAGCAGAGTGAGCTTCTGCCCATTGTGAATGCCTGGAAGGAATATAAGAAATGCGGGGAAACCATAGAGGACAGCCTTTCCATGCTGGAGGAGGAGAAGGACGGGGAGATGCGGGAGATGCTCAAGGAGGAGCTGGCCGAAGCCCGCAGGAGGACAGAGGAACTTACCCGGGAGCTGAAGATCCTTCTCCTGCCCAGGGATCCCAATGACAGCAAAAATGTTATCGTAGAGATCCGCGGCGGAGCCGGCGGAGATGAGGCGGCACTTTTTGCCGCGGAGATTTACCGGATGTATGGGAAATACGCGGAGTCCCGCCGGTGGAAGACGGAGATGCTGAGTCTGAATGAAAACGGGCTGGGCGGCTTCAAGGAGGTTACCTTTATGATCCGCGGAGAAGGGGCCTACTCCCGGCTGAAATATGAGAGCGGTGTACACAGGGTGCAGCGGGTTCCGGAGACAGAATCCGGAGGCAGGATCCATACCTCCACATGTACAGTGGCGATTATGCCGGAGGCGGAGGAGATTGATTTTCACCTGGATCTCAATGAGTGCAGGTTTGACGTATTCCGTGCTTCCGGAAACGGCGGCCAGTGCGTCAATACCACGGATTCTGCGGTGCGTCTGACCCATATACCCACCGGGATTGTGATTTCCTGTCAGGATGAGAAATCACAGCTGAAGAATAAGGACAAGGCCCTGCGGGTGCTTCGTTCCCGGCTGTATGAGATGGAGCTGGCAAAGCAGCATGACGCGGAGGCGGAGGCCAGGAGAAGTCAGATCGGAACCGGAGACCGCTCGGAAAAGATCCGGACTTACAACTTCCCTCAGGGCAGAGTGACAGACCACCGGATTAAGCTGACGACCCACAGGCTGGAAAATATCCTGGACGGGGATCTGGATGAGATTATTGACAGTCTGATCGCTGCGGATCAGGCCGCGAAGCTTGGACGGCTGAATGAGCAGCAGGTATAATGAATTTTACGACGAAAAAAGGAGCAGCGGTTATTATGAAAAAGACGGCGCTTGTGATCATGTGATCATGGCAGCGGGAGTATATCCTATGGGACTTTATTTCTGAGTCAGAAAAGGAGACATTGTGATTATGGGAAAATATTTTGGAACAGATGGCTTCCGGGGGGAGGCCAATGTAAAGCTGACTGCGGAGCATGCCTTTAAGGTGGGCCGCTATGTGGGCTGGTACTATGGCAGGGAGCACAAGGCGAAGATCGTGATCGGAAAGGATACCAGGAGAAGCAGTTATATGTTTGAATATGCGCTGGCGGGCGGACTTACAGCCTCCGGTGCGGACGTGTATCTGCTTCATGTGACGACCACGCCCAGCGTCTCCTATGTGGTTCGTACCGAGGATTTTGACTGCGGGATCATGATCTCCGCAAGTCACAACCCTTTTTATGACAATGGCATTAAGCTTCTGAACGGAAACGGGCAGAAGATAGAGGCGGAGATAGAGAATCGCATTGAGGCGTATCTGGACGGGGAGATCGAGGAGCTTCCCTTTGCCACACAGGAGGACATCGGCAGGACCATTGATTTTGCCTCCGGAAGGAACCGCTATATCGGTTATCTGATTTCCATCCCCTGCAGGGATTTTAAGAACATTAAGGTTGGGCTGGACTGCTCCAACGGAAGCTCCTCCGCCATTGCCAAGAGTGTTTTTGACGCGCTGCGGGCCAAAACTTATGTGATTCACAACGACCCGGACGGGACGAACATTAACCGGAACTGCGGATCCACGCACATTGAGGTTCTTCAGAGATTTGTGGTGGAAAACGGCCTGGATGTGGGCTTTGCCTACGACGGGGACGCGGATCGGTGTATCGCCGTGGACCACAGAGGAAATATCATTGACGGTGATAAGATTCTGTATGTCTGCGGCAAATATCTGAGGGATAAGGGACAGCTTTTCGGAAATACCGTTGTGACTACGGTTATGTCCAACCTGGGACTTTATAAGTCTCTGGAGCGGGAAGGCATCCGGTATACCCAGACCGCCGTGGGCGACAAATATGTGGCGGAAAATATGATGGAGAACAATTACAGTCTTGGGGGAGAGCAGTCCGGGCATATTATTTTCAGCCGCTACGCGGCGACCGGGGACGGGATTCTTACCTCGCTGATCCTTATGGAAGCCTGCGTGGAGAAGAAGTCCACCCTCTGTGACCTGGCGAAGGATATGAAGGTATTCCCTCAGCTTCTCCGGAATGTGCGGGTGGCGGACAAGGAAGCGGTTAAGGAAAACAGAAAAGTACAGGAGGCGGTGTGCCGGGTGCAGGAGGCTCTGGGCAGCGAAGGACGCATTCTGGTGCGGGAGAGCGGCACAGAACCGTTGATCCGAGTAATGGTGGAGGCAGCCTCTCAGGACCTGTGTCACGATTATGTACGAAGTGTCATTGATGTGATCGAGGCGGAAGGACTGGCATTGTCCTGACATACGGATACGAACCGGAGGGATTCATGAAATACATCAGGAGGATTGGAATTTCTGCGGCGTTTCTGGGAATTTTTCTTTTCTCAGGCTGCAGCTTTGAACAGCAGAATGTTTACCGGCAGGCCAATGAGGATCTGGAGGCAGGGTATTATCAGACGGCTCTGGAAGGCTATGAGTCCTGTATCGCCAGTGGGAAAAAGGTGGCCTGGTCTTATCGGGGCGCGGGAATCGCCAGTCTGCGCCTGGGAAACTATGATACGGCCATCGATTATTTTACAGACGCCTATAATACGAAAAAGGCCGGAAAAGAACTGAAAAAGGATGTGCTTGCCTATCGGGCCACGGCAGAGCTGAAATCCGGTCTTTACGAGCAGGCCATGGCGGACTGTCAGACCCTGGGTTCTGACTACGGGCTGGACGCGGACGGTTATTTCCTCACAGGGCAGGTGGCTCTGGCCATGGATTCCTATGAGGAGGCGGAGCAGAATTTTGACGAGGCGTATGCCGCGGACTCCACCTACGACATGGCTATTCAGATTTATCAGGCCTACATGGAGGTAGATCTGGAGGCGGATGGCACACGGTACCTGGAGGCGGTTCTCACCACGGAGGCGAAGGATACCCAGGATTACTGCGACCGGGGCCGGGTTTATTACTATATGGGAGATTATGACAGCGCCAAAACGGAGCTCCTTTCAGCGTCGAAGGAGGGAAGCTCCCAGGCACTTCTTCTCCTGGGGATGGTATACCAGGAGGAAGGGGACATCACCAATGCCCGCGCCATGTATCAGCAGTATATTTCCGCGGAAAGCAGCTCCGGCGCCGGCTACAACGGTCTTGCTCTGTGCGACATTTCGGAGGGGGATTATGATTCCGCTCTTTCCAATATCTCCCAGGGCCTTTCTGTGGCCACGTCGGAGGAGAAGCAGAGCCTTTTGTTTAATGAGATTGTGGTATATGAGAAGAAGCTGGATTTTGCCACGGCTCTGACAAAGGCGCAGGAATACACGGCTCTTTACCCCGACGATGAGGAGGCGGTGCGTGAGCTGGCCTTTCTGGAGACCCGTGTGTCCTGAAAGGGTTTGGGACTCTGTTTTGCAGACGGAAGGAATGGTATGGAGTATTTTGAGGAGATTCAGGAGAGAGTGATCCTGGTGGGGGTCCAGGCCGGGGAGAATCCGGACGCGGAGGAATCCCTGGCCGAGCTTGGGGAACTGGCAAAAACCGCGGGAGCGGTGGTTGTGGGCCGGCTTATCCAGAACCGGGAGGCCATGCATCCGGCTACCTATATCGGCCGAGGAAAGCTGGAGGAGCTTGGAGAATATCTTCTGGCCGCGGAAGCCGACGGGATCATCTGTGATGACGAGCTTTCCCCGGCTCAGTTCAACAATCTGGAAAGAGAGCTCTCCTGCAAGGTCCTGGACCGGACCCTTCTGATTCTGGACATTTTCGCAAAGAGGGCGGTGACCCGGGAGGGAAAGATTCAGGTGGAACTGGCGCAGCTCCGCTATCGTTCCGCCCGCCTGGTGGGACTTCGGGACTCTCTTTCCCGCCTGGGAGGCGGAATCGGCACCCGGGGACCGGGAGAAAAGAAGCTGGAGACGGACCGCCGTCTGATTCGGACCCGGATTTCCTCTCTGAAGAAGGAGCTTTCCCAGGTGGAACAGCACAGGGCGCGGCTTCGCGCGGGGCGAAAGAGGGGGAATCTTCGGACAGCGGCCATTGTGGGGTATACCAACGCGGGGAAATCCACCCTTCTCAACGCGCTTACCGGGTCACAGGTGCTGTCAGAGGATAAGCTTTTCGCCACACTGGATCCCACGACCCGGCTTCTGACGCTGGAGGACGGGCAGCAGATCCTCCTGACCGATACGGTGGGATTTATACGCAAGCTTCCCCATCATCTTGTGGAAGCCTTTAAGAGCACGCTGGAGGAGGCGAAATACGCGGACTATCTCATCCATGTGGTGGATGCCTCCAGTCCTCAGGCGGAGATGCAGATGTACACGGTGTATGAGACCCTGGAGGAACTGGGCGCCCTGGGGAAAAAGACGATTACGGTTTTTAATAAGCAGGATGTGACCCCGGGCGGTTCCATCCGGGATCTGCGGGCGGATTACACATTGAGGATTTCGGCAAAAACCGGGGAGGGACTTGACGTTTTCAGGGAGCGGCTGAGTGAGATCCTTTCGGAGGAGCAGATTTATATAGAGCGGCTGTTCCCCTATTCCGATGCGGGGACGATCGCGTTGATCCGTGCAGGCGGACAGCTGATTTCAGAGGAGTATACGGAAGCGGGGATTGCCGTGAAGGCCAGGGTCCCCATGGAAATTTACGGTCGGATTGATGGCTGAGAGGGAAAACAAACACTGAATGTAAACACCATATTGTGTTGTTTGAATATTTAAACAACAAGATATGGTGTTTTTTGTATTGACGGGAGAAAGACTGTCTGCTACAATAGAAGTACAGCGCTAAAAAAGAAAGCAAAGAGGAGGCAGTTTACTATGTTTCAGGTTGTAAAGCGTGACGGTGAGATTGCGGATTTTAAGATGGGAAAGATTACCGCCGCGATTGACAAGGCTTTTCAGGCGAAGGAGAAGAATTACAGCCAGGATATGATCGACCTTCTGGGACTTCGGGTTACGGCGGACTTCCAGGAGAAAATTCATGATAATGCGGTGACGGTGGAGGATATACAGGACAGTGTGGAGAATGTGCTGATTCAGGCGGGCTACGCGGATGTGGCCAAGGCTTACATTCTCTATCGCAAGCAGCGGGAAAAGATCCGCAATATGAAATCTACCATCCTTGATTATAAAGATATTGTAAACAGCTATGTGAAGGTGGAGGACTGGAGAGTGAAGGAGAATTCCACGGTCACCTATTCGGTGGGCGGACTGATCCTGAGCAATTCCGGGGCTGTGACGGCCAATTACTGGCTTTCGGAGATCTATGACTATGAGGTGGCGGAGGCGCACCGGAACGCGGATATTCACATCCATGACCTTTCCATGCTTACAGGTTACTGTGCGGGCTGGTCCCTGAAGCAGCTGATTCAGGAGGGCCTGGGAGGCATTGAGGGAAAGATCACATCCTCCCCTGCGGCTCACTTAAGCGTTCTCTGCAATCAGATGGTGAATTTCCTTGGGATCATGCAGAACGAATGGGCGGGCGCCCAGGCCTTTTCTTCCTTTGATACCTATCTGGCGCCCTTTGTGAAGGTGGACCGGCTGTCCTATCCGGAGGTAAAGAAATGCATTGAGTCCTTTATCTATGGCGTGAATACACCCAGCCGCTGGGGAACCCAGGCGCCCTTTTCCAATATTACCCTGGACTGGACGGTTCCTGACGACCTGGCGGAGCTTCCGGCCATTGTGGGCGGGAAGGAGATGGATTTCAAATACAAAGACTGTAAAAAAGAGATGGATATGATCAACAAGGCCTTTATTGAGACCATGATTGAGGGAGATGCCAACGGAAGAGGATTCCAGTACCCCATCCCAACTTATTCCATCACCAGGGAGTTTGACTGGTCTGATACGGAGAACAACCGTCTGCTTTTTGAGATGACCGCCAAATATGGAACGCCCTATTTTTCCAATTATATCAACAGTGACATGAAGCCCAGCGATATCCGCAGCATGTGCTGCCGTCTGCGCCTGGACCTTCGGGAGCTGCGCAAAAAGAGCGGCGGCTTCTTCGGCTCCGGCGAGAGCACCGGTTCTGTGGGCGTGGTGACCATCAACATGCCCCGGATCGCTTATCTCTCCCAGACCCCGGAGGAGTTCTACCACCGTCTGGACCACATGATGGATGTGTCTGCCCGGTCCCTGCACACCAAACGACAGGTAATCACCCGGCTTCTGGACGAGGGACTTTACCCCTATACGAAACGTTATCTGGGTACCTTTGAGAACCATTTTTCCACCATCGGACTTGTGGGGATGAACGAGGTGGGGCTGAACGCGGCCTGGCTGGGCGGAGACATGTCGGATCCGAAGACCCAGAAATTTACCCGGGAAGTTCTTCTGCACATGAGGGAAAAGCTTTCCGATTACCAGGTGGAATACGAGGGTGAGCTCTTTAATCTGGAAGCGACCCCGGCGGAGTCTACGGCCTACCGTCTGGCCAAGCATGACCGGAACCGCTGGCCGGATATCCGCACGGCGGGAAAGGAGGGGGATACTCCCTATTATACCAACAGCTCCCATCTTCCGGTGGATTACAGCCGGGATATCTTCGACGCCCTGGATATTCAGGACGAGCTGCAGACCCTGTATACCTCGGGGACTGTATTTCACGGCTTTCTTGGGGAGAAGCTTCCGGACTGGAAGGCGGCCGCCTCTCTGGTGCGCAAGATTGCGGAAAATTATAAGCTGCCCTATTACACCATCTCCCCCACCTATTCGGTGTGCAGCACCCACGGGTATTTAAGCGGCGAGCATTTCACCTGTCCCAAGTGTGGGAAAAAGGCGGAGGTTTACAGCCGGATCACAGGCTATTACCGTCCGGTTCAGAACTGGAATGACGGCAAGGCCCAGGAATATAAAAACCGTAAGCTGTACGATGTGGAGCATTCCACTTTAAAGAAGATTCATACCAGCGTGGTGACCATGAAGGGGGATGATGTGCGGATTCAGCCGGTGGAGACCCATAAGTATCTGTTTACTACCAGCACCTGCCCCAATTGCAGAATGGCGAAAAAAATGCTGGAAGGGGAGGAACTGGAGATTGTGGACGCGGAGGAAAATCCGGATCTTGCCAGGAAGTTCGGTGTTATGCAGGCGCCTACTCTGGTGATCACGGACGGGGAACATCTGAAGAAATACGTGAACGCTTCCAATATCCAGAGATATGTGGATCAGCAATAAAGAATGATACCCGGGCCCAAAGGTCATGAATGGAACATTTATGTTCCAATTCATGACATCATAAAGAAGTACAGAGGATAAAAAGACAGGCTTCCGAAAGGAAGCCTGTCTTATGTATGTGAAAGAATGAATTACGCGCGGTTCTGCATCTCTACCAGATGCTTGGCTCCGTACATTTCCCGGAGCTTTGGCTTTTCGATTTTTCCGGTGGCATTTCTGGGGACATCGGCGAAAATGATTTTCCGCGGGCGCTTATAGCGGGGAAGCTGCAGGCAGAATTCCTGAATCTCTTCCTCTGTGCACAGAATTCCCGGCTTGATCTCCACGATGGCTGCGGCGATTTCTCCAAGACGGTGATCCGGAAGGCCGATAACCGCCACGTCCAGCACGGCGTCGTTGGTTCGCAGGAAGTCCTCAATCTGCACCGGGTAGATATTTTCCCCGCCGCTGATGATCACATCCTTCTTGCGGTCTACAAGGAAAATAAACCCGTCTTCGTCCTCCTGCGCCATGTCGCCGGTGTAAAGCCAGCCGTCGTGCAGCACCTCCTCGGTGGCCTTTTTGTCATTGTAATAACAGACCATGACGCCTGGACCCTTAACGGCAAGCTCTCCGGTTTCCCCGCGCTTTACGGGATTGCCGCTGTTGTCTATGATTTTCGCCTCCCAGCCATAGCCGGGGATGCCGATGGCGCCCACCTTTTCGATGTTGTTGATTCCCAGATGTACGCAACCCGGCCCGATGGACTCACTTAAGCCGTAGTTGGTGTCGTATTTGTGGTGGGGGAAATATTCCTTCCAGTGGCGGATCAGGCTCGGGGGAACCGGCTGGGCGCCGATGTGCATCAGCCTCCACTGCTCCAGCTGGTACATTTCCAGTTTTATTTCCCCGTTGTCCAGCGCCAGGAGCAGATCCTGCGCCCAGGGAACCAGGAGCCAGACAATGGTGCATTTCTCCTCGGAAACCGCCCGCAGAATGGACTGGGGTTTGTTGCCCTTGAGAAGGACCGCCTTTCCCCCCTGTGATCAGGCTGCCGAACCAGTGCATCTTGGCGCCGGTGTGGTACAGGGGCGGGATACACAGGAAGACATCCTCTTTGGTGGTCTCGTGGTGGTTCTGTTCCACCTTTGCCGCGTGCATCAGAGCCCTGTGCTTATGCAGGATGGCCTTGGGAAAGCCGGTGGTGCCGGAGGAAAAGTAAATGGCCGCGTAATCCTCGTCTGTGAGAGGGATCTCCGGCGCCCGGCTGGAGCAGTTGGCGGCGTGCATGGTGTAATCCTCGGCGAAGCCGGGACATCCATCGCCCACATAGTAGAGCAGGCGGTGTTTTCCCACTTCATCTGCGATCTGTTCCATGCGGCCGATGAACTCCGGCCCGAAGAAAAGAACGTTTACCTCCGCCAGGTCCAGGCAGTACTGAATCTCGTCCGCCGCGTAGCGGAAGTTCAGGGGAACGGCCAGGGCTCCGGTTTTCAGGATTCCGAAATATATGGGAAGCCATTCCAGACAGTTCATAAGAAGGATGGCTACCTTATCTCCTTTTTTTACCCCCCGCTCCAGCAGCAGATTGGACACGCGGTTGGCTTTTTCATCAAAGACACTCCAGGTGATCTCCCTGCGGTAATAGGGCGCCCGCACCGGCTCGATCAGCTCAAATTCTCTCCAGGTGACCCGGCGGGTTTCCGGCATCTCCGGGTTGACCTCCACAAGACATACGTCGTCTCCGTAGAGCTTTGCGTTTCTTTCCAGGAACTCTGTGATTGGCATTTGTACTCCTCAACTTTCTACGGTGTTTCACGCGTTAAAGCGTAACACATCGACTTAATGAAGTATATGATAGACCTTTTGGGGAGAGATGTCAATGTTTTTTGTCGGATTGCACATCTCTGGACGTGAAATGTATTGACTTTTTGGAAAAAAATGATATACTGAATCCAATTTACTTTTTAACATAAAAGCGTTACACTTTAATGTATCAAAGCAACAAATCAAAACATATGAGGGAGGAGTTTTTTATGGGAGTCAAGTTATTGCTGCTGCTGGTGTTTTTCGGAGTGATGGTGTGCGTGGGTATTTATTCCCGCAGACATGCCACAGATGTGAACGGCTTTGTGCTGGGCGGCCGGGGCGTCGGTCCATGGCTGACGGCTTTCGCTTATGGGACCTCTTATTTTTCCGCGGTGGTGTTTGTGGGCTATGCCGGTCAGTTTGGCTGGAAATACGGAATTTCCGCCACATGGATCGGACTGGGCAACGCATTTATCGGCAGTCTTCTAGCCTGGGTGGTTCTTGGAAGAAGAACCCGGATTATGACCCAGCATCTGTCTGCGGCCACCATGCCGGATTTTTTTGGAAAACGATTTGACAGCAACGCTCTGCGTATTGCGGCGTCCGCCATTGTGTTTATATTTCTGATCCCCTATACGGCGTCCCTGTATAACGGCCTTTCCAGACTGTTCGGGATGGCCTTTGACATTCCCTATACGGTCTGCGTGGTGCTGATGGCGGCTCTCACCGCGGTGTATGTGATCCTGGGCGGCTATATGGCCACGGCCATCAACGATTTTATTCAGGGGATTATTATGATTTTCGGCATTATCGCGGTGATTGCCGCGGTTCTGGCCAGCCAGGGCGGTTTTATCCAGGCGGTGAAATCACTGGCGGAGATTGAGAGCGACGTGCAGCTTACTCTGGGCCAGAAAGGAGCTTTTACATCCTTCTTCGGGCCGGATCCACTAAATCTGCTGGGAGTGGTGATCCTCACCTCCCTTGGAACCTGGGGACTTCCTCAGATGGTACATAAATTCTACGCCATCAAGGATGAGAAGGCGGTTAAGACCGGAACGGTGATTTCCACCTTTTTCGCGGTGATCATCTCCGGCGGGTGCTATTTCCTGGGCGGCTTCGGCCGGCTGTTTGACAGTGAGGCAATTTACAGTGAGTCCGGAAGTATTGTGTATGACGCCATTATCCCGGCCATGCTGTCCAATCTGCCGGATATTCTCATCGGTGTGGTTGTGGTGCTGGTGCTTTCTGCGTCCATGTCCACCCTGTCCTCTCTGGTGCTGACCTCCAGTTCTACTCTGACCCTGGATTTCATTAAGGACAACATTGTGAAGGATCTCAGTGAGAAAAAACAGCTTCTCATCATGCGGGTTCTGATCGTATTTTTCATCGTGATCTCTGTGGTGCTGGCGCTGGATCCGCCCACCTTTATCGCTCAGCTGATGGGAATTTCCTGGGGGGCTCTGGCAGGCGCGTTTCTGGCTCCCTTCATGTATGGCCTTTTCTGGAAGCGGGTCACAAAGGCCGCCGTCTGGGCCAGCTTTGCCACAGGCGTGGGGATTACCGTGCTGAACCTGTTCTTTGGCTTTATTTCTTCTCCCATCAATGCGGGCGCCATTGCCATGCTTGTGGGCCTGGTTGTGGTACCGGTGGTCAGTCTGCTGACGCCGGCGCCGGACAAAAAGAGAATGGAAGAAATCTTTGCCTGCTATGACCAGCCGGTATCCGTGCGCAAAAAAGTGGCCCTGCCGGAGGAAGAGGAATAAAAGGTCTTCGCGGGAAATATCTGCTCCCGGGGACAAACCGGGACTCTGAGGAAACAGATTGCGGGTCAGCCCTTGTTATTTCCGGAAAAATCGTTTAAAATCTCTTTATATGAAAGCCTTATGGCTGCTGACTTTGAGACGCCGCGGAATCGGTCTTTCGCGGGCAGAATCAGGAAGAAGAGGAAAAGACGATGGAAAAACTGGATTTTAACAGGGGCTGGCTTTGTTTTGAGAAAAACGGAGAAACGGAATATGAGGTGACGCTGCCCCACGATGCCATGCTTCTGGATGAAAAAAGCGAGACCAGCGCCGGAGGTGTCAATACCGGCTGGTATGAGGCGAAGGATTATATCTATGAGAAAACCTTTATGGCGCCAGAGGAATACCGGGGGCAGACCGTACTCCTGGAATTTGAGGGGGTCTACCGGAAAGCCACGGTAACTTTAAACGGGGAAAAAATCGGTTTTCAGGACTACGGATACATCGGATTTTTCGTGGATCTGACAGAAAAGCTGAAATACGGGGAGAAAAATGTCCTTCAGGTGGAGGCGGTGAACAGTGATCAGCCCAACAGCCGCTGGTACTCCGGAACCGGTATTTACCGGCCGGTGTATCTGTATGTTCTTCCAAAGGAACATATTGTGCCGGAAGGAATCCGGGTAACTACCCTGGACTGGCAGCAGGCCCGGATCCGGGTGGATGTGAAGACCACAGCGCCGGGTAAACTGAAGGTGGAGATCCTGGACGGGGAGAAGGAGGCCGCTGCAGCAAAAGGGCAGACCCGGGGAGATTTCTGTGCGGAGCTTTCAGTGCCGGAGGCGAAGCTCTGGAGTCCGGAGACCCCCAGCCTTTACACCTGCCGGGTAACCTACCAGGGCGAGGAGGAAAGCGCCAAGCCGGATGTGCAGGAAGTGCGTTTTGGCATCCGCGTGGTTACCTGCAACCCGGAGCAGGGCTTCTGCATCAACGGAAAACGGGTGATTTTAAGAGGCGCATGCATTCACCACGACAACGGAATTCTGGGAGCCTGCGCCTACGATTTCGCGGAGCGGAGAAAGGTAAGGATTCTGCGGGAAAACGGGTACAATGCTCTGCGCTCCGCCCACAATCCCTGTTCCAGGGCAATCCTGGATGCCTGTGACGAGCTGGGAATGCTGATGATGGACGAATACGTGGATATGTGGTATATTCATAAGACGAAGTATGATTACGCCACAGAGGTGGAGAAGAATTATGAGAAGGACCTGGCGGCCATTGTGGCAAAGGATTACAACCATCCTTCCGTAGTTCTTTATTCCACCGGCAATGAGGTCTCTGAGACGGCTCAGACAAAGGGCATCGCCCTCTGCAAAAGCCTGACGGACTGTCTCCACGCACTGGATCCCACCCGCCCGGTAACCTGCGGCGTAAACATTTTCTTTAACTTCCTCAGCTCCATGGGTCTTGGGGTTTACAGCGATGAGAAGGCGGAGCAGGCTGCCGGGGACAACCGGAAAAAGAAGGCGGTGGGCAGTGAGTTCTTTAACGACATTGCCGGAATTTTCGGGGCGAATTTCATGAAATTCGGCGCTACTTTATATCCCTGCGATGTGAAAACCCGGGAATCCTACGGGAACATGGATGTGGCCGGATACAACTATGGAATTTACCGGTATGACCACGACCTGAAGAAATATCCCAACCGGATCATTCTGGGCAGCGAGACCTTCTGCTCCGACGCTTACAGCTTCTGGGAGAAGGCCAGGGAAAATAAGCGCCTCATCGGCGACTTTGTGTGGTCCGGCATGGATTATTTGGGAGAGACCGGGATCGGCGCCTGGGAATATGAGGAGTACGCTCCCCGGTTTGACAAGGGTCTGGGCTGGGTGGCTGCCGGAGCGGGAAGAATCGATCTGACCGGAAAGCCCCTCTCGGAAATGATCTATACCCAGGTGGCCTTTGAGCAGAAAAAAATCGGCATCGGCGTGGTTCCTCTGGGGCATAAATCCCCGAAGCATTCCGCCTCCTCCTGGAAGATGAGCAATGCCATGGAAAGCTGGTCCTGGACCGGTTATGAGGATGAGGAGACGGATGTGGAGGTATACGCCCGGGCCGCCTATGTGGCACTTTTCCTCAACGGGGAGAGATTGGGGGTAAAGCGTGTGAAAAACAACTGCATGGTTACCTTCCAGAAGGTCAAATATGCCAATGGAGAGCTGCGGGCGGTGGCCTATGATGAAAACAAAAAGAAAATCGCTTCCAAATCCCTGCGCACCGCGGGCTGTGAGACCATTCTCACTGTGGAGCCGGAGGATGCCAGGGTAAAGGCGGATACAGACCTGTGCTATGTGAGGCTGAAGCTGACTGACGGGAAAGGCCTGGTAAAGCCGCTGGAGCGGGACGATATTCAGGTGAAGGTGGAAGGCGGAAGGCTGCTGGGTCTTGGCAGCGCCTGCCCCTATTATACGAAGAGCTACCTGGGAGATGTGACAGATACTTATTACGGAGAGGCCCTGGCTGTGATCCGGCCGGAGAAGCCGGGAAAAGTGACGGTGAAGGCCTTCAGTGAGAAATACGGAGAGGGCACGGCGCAGATTCTTGCGCTGTGACCGGACACAGGAGGAGAGAACCTTGGTCATTGATTTTCACACACATATTTTTCCGGAGAAGATCGCGGATCGGGCCCTTGGAAAGCTGGCCGCCGTGATCGGGATTCCTCCCGGCATGAACGGTACCAGCCAGGGTCTGAGAGAATCCATGGACGCAGCGGGAGTGGATGTGAGCGTGGTGCTTCCCGTGGTTACGGATCCCCATCAGTTTGATTCCATCCTGCGGTTTGCCTCCCGTGTGAATGAGGAATCTGCCCGGGGAAAGGGCCCAAAGCTTCTTTCCCTGGCCGGGATTCATCCGGATTCTCCGGATCCGAAGGAAAAGCTCCGGCAAATTGCCCGGGAGGGATTTCAGGGGATTAAGCTCCATCCCAATTATCAGGGGGTGGTCTTTGACGATATCCGCTATAAAAGAATAATTTATGACGCCTCGGAGCTGGGGCTTCTGGTGCTGACTCACGCCGGGTACGATCCCTATACGCCCGGGGAGGTGTACTGCTCCCCGGAGATGATTCTTCATGTGCTGCGGGAGGTGTGTCCTCCGAAGCTGGTAGCCGCTCATATGGGCAGCAATGAAAACTATGAGGAATCGGAGGAAAAGCTGTGCGGGGAAGGCCTTTACATGGATACGGCCTATTCCCTGATGCACATGTCCGGGGAGCAGTTTGTACGCATGGTGCGAAAGCATGGGGCGGACCGGGTCCTTTTCGGAACGGATGCCCCCTGGACCATACAGAAGGCGGGAGTGGAACGGCTGAGGGGTATGGAAGGTCTCTCTGCACAGGAGAAGGAGCAGATCCTCTGGAAAAATGCGGCCGCGCTCCTCGGAATATAAGAGAGGCTTTTCTATAGTGCAAAGGAGAAGATGAAATGGTAAAACAGAATATTGTGTTTGTGGAAAACCGTGCGGGAAGTCTTCACCAGGCGACGAAGCTTCTGGCGGAGAATAAGATTTACATTTACGGCTTTGGATGCTTTGACGCGCCGGAATTTGCCATTTTCCGAATGGTGTGCGACGACCCGGAGGGGGCTCAGAAAATCCTGACCGAAAACGGATATATGTCCCGGATTTCCCAGGTGATCCTGGTGGATCTGAAGGATGAGATCGGAAGTCTGGATGCTCTTCTGGATGTGCTTGCCCAGAGCAATGTGAATCTGAATTATGTCTATACCTTCTTTCACAGAGGACTGAAAATTCCGGTGGCCATCCTTCACGCAGAGGAAATGATGGTGACGGAGAGCGTGCTGAAAAACAATGGATTTACAGTTCTTAACCGGGTGGACTAAGGGAAGCTGCCTATGAACAGAAAAGAAAGCTTTGCCCGGGGCCTGCGGGACGGAATCCCCATCGCGCTGGGATATTTTGCGGTCTCCTTTACTTTTGGAATGATGGCGGTGGGGGACGGGCTGAGGGTTTCGGACGCGGTACTGATTTCCCTGACCAATCTGACCTCAGCGGGACAGTTTGCCGGGCTTTCCATCATCTCAGCCGGCGGTTCCCTGTGGGAAATGGCGCTGACCCAGCTGGTGATCAACCTGCGGTACAGTCTGATGTCTTTTTCCATGTCCCAGAAATTCCGGCGGGACGAACCCGGAGCCGGCCGTTATGTGGCTGCTTTTGGGATGACGGACGAAATTTTCGCGGTGAGCGCCAGCCAGCAGGGGAGAGTCAGTGTTTTTTATAACTATGGAGCCATGTGCGTGGCCATTCCGGGGTGGGCCCTGGGAACCCTGGCGGGGGCCGTATCCGGGAATCTTCTGCCGGACTTTATGGTCAGCGCCCTGGGCGTGGCGATTTACGGAATGTTTCTGGCAATCATCATCCCTCCGGCGAAAAAGGACCGGACTGTGTTCCTGGTGGTGCTGGCGGGAATGGCGATCAGCGCCCTTTTTGCCGTGGCGCCTGTGCTGCGCCGGGTTTCCTCGGGCTTTGTGATTATTATTACAACGGTTGTGGTGGCCGGCGCGGCAGCCTGGCTGCGGCCGGTTTCCACGGAGGAAGGAGGGACGGAGAAATGACCCACAGTATTTACGCCTATATTCTTGTCATGGCCGTGGTTACATACCTGATCCGGATGCTTCCTCTGGCGCTGGCCAAAAAAGAGATCACCAGTCCTTTTATCCGTTCTTTTCTTTACTATGTACCCTATGCCTGTCTGGCGGCCATGACCTTTCCGGCCATCTTAAATGCTACAGAGTATACGGTTTCCGCTGTGGCCGGCTTTGCTGTGGCCATGCTGGCCGCCTACCGGGAGAAAAGTCTTCTCACCGTGGCGCTTCTGGCCTGCGCGGCCGTATTTATCGCGGAGAGAATTCTGACATTTGTGATCTGAGAAAACAGGACGCGGATTTTGCTCTTTTCGGAAAAAAGAAAAGGCCTGTACCTGCCGGAATGGGAACCGGAGATACAGGCTCTTTGTTTGATTTCCGGTCATTCGCCCAGGAAGGACAGATCAATTTCTCCGTCAAACACAGTGGTGGCCGGGCCGGTCATGTAGACCAGGTTCTCTCTCCGTGCCCAGGAAATCTGCAGATCTCCGCCCAGAAGCTTTACAGTCACGGGCTTGTCTTCGTCTACCAGGCCGTTGAGAATGGAGGCCACGGTGACGGCGCAGGCGCCTGTACCGCAGGCAAGGGTTTCCCCGGAGCCCCGTTCCCACACCCGCATCTTCACGGTATGGCGGTCGATAATCTCCACAAATTCCGTGTTTACCCGGTCAGGGAAAACCACATGGTTCTCAAAGGAGGGGCCGATCAGGGTCAGATCCAGATCGTCGATTCCGGTCATGTATACCACCGCGTGGGGATTTCCCATGGAGACGGCGGTGAAATGGTAGTTGATTCCCCCTACGGTAATGGGGGCGTCCAGAACGGTCTCTGTCTCTGCCGCCACGGGGATTTCCGTGGCCGTAAGGATCGGGGATCCCATATTCACCCGAACCATGGAGACTTTTCCGTCCGTCACAGCCAGGTCCAGATATTTGATTCCGCTTTTGGTATCGATGGTCAGACTGGTCTTGTTGGTGATTTCGTGGTCAAAAACATATTTGGCCACACAGCGGATTCCGTTTCCGCACATGGCGCCCTGGGACCCGTCCGCGTTGTACATATCCATCTCGCAGTCCGCGGTCTCAGACGGACGGATCAGAATCAGGCCGTCTGCGCCGATTCCGAAGTGGCGGTCGCTGACAAACTTTGCCACTGCGGAAGGATCCTTTATATTTTCTTCAAAGCAATTGACATATACATAATCGTTTCCGATGCCGTGCATTTTTGTAAATTTCATAATAACCTCCTTGCTGTATTCCGGTTTGACAGAACTGTTTATGCCGATTCCAGGTGTCGGCCGCCGGCCCTGTGTTCCGCAATACTATAGCACTTTTGGTTTCCCTGTCGGTAAAACGCATATTCCAGAGTCCTGGAAAGAATGCCCGGTGTTTATTGCACGGAAAAAGCGATGAAATCCTTTTCGGGGCGCCGACCGGTGAGATCATCCGTGTACATTCCATGGCGAAAGTGAGAGTGTTCCATCTCTTTCTGTACTCATGTTCGATTGTATCTATAAAGTCCTGCGTGTGTTTCATATTTGTTCTACCTTCTGTCCGCGGAATGTATCCGAGGTCCCCCAAAAGCAACATTTTATACAGTTTAGCACCAATAAAATTAAGTTACAAGTATTATTTAACGTGAAATGTGTACGAAATGTGAAAACCCAGTGAAAAAACCTGAGTTATTTTTTCTATCAGCTTGCAATTTCCGGGAAAAATGGTATGATGATACAAGGGGATTTCGGGAGCATGAAGTGCCCGGAAATCCGTGCATTAAATTCACGAAAAGGAGGAGCAGAAATGAAAAAAATGAAAAGGATTCTTGCTTTTTCGCTGGCGGCGCTGCTGACAGCGTCCGGGTCCGCGGCGGTTTTCGCGGAGGAGAACAGCAGCGGAATCAGCGGCGTGGCTGACCTGGATGGCAAGACCATCGGCGTACAGCTTGGCACCACCGGGGATATTTATGCCTCTGACTATGAGGGAGACGATGCCGGAACCACCGTGGAGCGGTATAATAAGGGAAATGACGCCATTCTGGCCCTGAAGCAGGGCAAGGTGGACTGTGTGATCATTGACAGTCAGGTGGCGGAGAAATTTGTGGAAAACAATGACGATCTGATGGTCCTGGACGAGGAGTTTACCCAGGAGGAATACGCCATCTGTGTTTCCCAGGAGAACACGGAGCTGACGGAATCCATCAATGAGGCTCTCGCCCAGCTCACAGAGGACGGGACCGTGCAGCAGATCATTGACAACTATATTGGAGACGATACCAAGGGAACCTGTCCTTATGAGTCCCCGGAGGATGTGGATCGCTCCAACGGCACTCTGACCATGGCCACCAACGCGGCCTTTGAGCCCTATGAGTATTATAACGGGGATACCATCGTGGGAATCGACGCGGAGCTTGCCCTGGCCATTTGTGACATTCTTGGATATGAGCTGGAGATTTCCGATATGGAATTTGATTCCATTATCAATGCGGTAACCTCCGGGAAGGCGGATTTCGGCATGGCCGGCATGACCGTCACCGAGGACCGTCTGAAGAGCGTAGACTTTACGGATACCTATACGACTACTTCCCAGGTGATCGTGGTGCGCAAATAAGAGATCTGGAATACAACAAAGACGTTGACAGGTTCCGGATATCCGTCGGGATATTCCCGCGGATACCCGGAACCTGTGCGGTTTTCCGAGAATGAATAAGAGAAGGGGGAGTGTCTCCCCAAAGCAAGTACAATAAGAGAGAGTGGTGAAGGAAATGAACTTTTTTGAACAGTTCTCCTTTAATTTCCTGGAGAACAACCGCTGGCAGTTCATTGTGACAGGCTTACGGAATACGTTGATCATCACGTTTTTTGCCGTGATTCTGGGAGTTGTCCTGGGCTTTCTGGTGGCGATCGTCCGTTCCACCTGCGACCGGACCGGGAAACTGAAGGTCCTGAATTTTATCTGCAAGATCTATCTGACCGTCATCCGGGGAACGCCTGTGATGGTTCAGCTTCTGATTATATACTATGTTGTTTTCGCTACTTATGACCCGGGTAAAATCGTGGTGGCGGTTCTGGCTTTCGGCCTGAATTCCGGCGCTTATCAGGCGGAGATTGTCCGCTCCGGAATCATGTCCATTGACCAGGGACAGCTGGAGGCGGGGAGGAGCCTGGGCTTAAGCTACAGCCAGACCATGATTCAGATCATTCTTCCCCAGGCGCTGAAAAATGTACTGCCGGCCCTGGCCAATGAGTTTATTGTCCTTCTGAAGGAGACCTCCATCAGCGGCTATATCGGACTGATGGATCTGACCCGGGGCGGTGATATTATTCGAAGCCAGACCTACAGCGCTTTTCTTCCCCTCATCGGGGTGGCGGCGATTTACCTTGTGATTGTCATGTTCCTGACCTGGCTGGTAGGAAAACTTGAAAGGAGGCTGAGAACCAGTGAGCGCTAAAGGTGAAGTTTTGCTGGACATTCAGGACCTGAAAAAATCCTTCGGCAGCAATGTGGTGCTGAACGGAATTACCACGCAGATCCGCCGCGGCGAGGTTGTGGCCATCATCGGACCTTCCGGGTGCGGAAAGTCTACCTTCCTCCGCTCCATGAATCTTCTGGAGGAGCCTACGGGGGGCCGGATCCTTTTTGAAGGAACGGACATCACGGATCCCCATGTGGATATTAACCGGCACCGGCAGAAAATCGGAATGGTGTTTCAGCTTTTTAATCTTTTTCCACATAAGACGGTAAAGGAAAATATCATGCTTGCGCCTGTGACCCTGAAGCTTATGTCCAGGGAGGAGGCGTCCAAAAAGGCGGAGGAGCTTCTGGCCCGTGTGGGTCTTCCGGATAAGGCGGATACCTATCCGAACATGCTCTCCGGCGGACAGAAGCAGCGGATTGCCATTGCCAGGGCTCTGGCCATGAACCCGGACGTGATGCTTTTTGACGAGCCCACCTCGGCTCTTGACCCGGAGATGGTGGGAGAAGTGCTGGAGCTTATGAAGGAGCTGGCAAGGGCCGGCATGACCATGGTGGTGGTCACCCACGAGATGGGATTTGCCCGGGAGGTAGCCACCCGGATCCTGTTTATTGACGAGGGGAAAATTCAGGAGGAAAATACACCGGATAAATTTTTTGAGAATCCGAAGAATCAGAGACTGCGGGACTTTTTGTCCAGAGTTTTATAAAAATACGGGCGCCGAAGGGCGCCCGCCTTTTATGTGGGAAATGCTGTGAAGCTGTATGTGTTATGAAGGCCCGTTCTTTTTCAGCTCATTGTAGCAGTATTTGATGATGGCCTTGCGGGTGATAATGCCGATGAAGCATCCCTTGTCGTCCACCACGGGGACATAATTCTGGTTAATGGCCCGGTCCAGCAGGTCTTCCATGTTCGAGTCCGCGTGTACAGGCTTGTAGGTGGCCCTTCGGGGAATCGCCAGTATGGGAACCTCCTCCGCCTGTTTCATGTCGGTGATGTTCATGCGCTGCATGCCCCAGAGCAGGTCGCCTTCTGAGATGGTTCCGGTGTATTTCCCCTCTCCGTTCAGGATGGGGATGCAGGAAAACTTCCGGTGCTCCATTTTTTCCAGGGTCTGCCGGAGTGTTTCGTTCTCAAAAATGTAGGCCACTTCATTCTTGGGAGTCAGAAAAAACAATATGTTCATTGTGGTTATCCCACCTCATTTCATATTTCACTGTGTCTCATAGAAGCGTAAGACCGTTTTCCGCAGCTTTTTTCTGCATATCTTCGGGCCAGAGGGATACGTGGATTTCCCCGATGTGGGCCTTGCGCAGGAAAAACATACAGATGCGGGACTGTCCGATGCCTCCGCCGATGGTGTAGGGAAGATCTCCCTGCAGGATTGCCTTCTGGAAGGGGAGGGAAGCTCTCTCCTCACATCCGGCTTCCTTAAGCTGCCGGGCCAGGGAATTCTCATCCACCCGGATTCCCATGGAAGAAAGCTCCAGAGAAATATCCAGAACCGGATAGTAAACCAGGATATCTCCGTTTAAATCCCAGTCGTCATAGTCCGGCGCCCGTCCGTCGTGGCGCTGTCCGTTGCTGAGCTTCTTTCCCACCTGCATAAGGAAAACCGCGCCTTTCTCCTTTACAATGTTGTATTCACGTTCTCTGGGGGTGCAGTCCGGGTACAGGTCCAGAAGCTCCTGAGAGGTGATGAAGTAAATATCCTCCGGCAGAATCTCATGGATATAATCGTACTGAACCGCCATGTATTTCTCTGTCTTTCGAAGAACTGCGTACAGGGTGCGCACCACAGACTGAAGGGTCTCCACGGTGCGGTCCTCTCTGGACAGGATCTTCTCCCAGTCCCACTGGTCCACATAGACGGAGTGGATATTGTCCAGCTCCTCGTCCCGACGGATCGCGATCATGTCGGTGTACAGGCCCTCACCTGTCTGAAAGCCATACTGCTTCAGGGCGTACCGTTTCCATTTCGCCAGGGAGTGGACGATCTCCGCCTTTCCCTCCTGTCCGCGGATGTCAAAGCTTACCGGGCGCTCCACGCCGTTCAGGTTGTCATTTAAACCGGTTTCCGGATCCACAAAAACCGGGGCGGAAACACGCAGCAGATTCAGCTTCTGGGAGAGAGTCTGCTGGAAAAAATCCTTTACTGTTTTAATCGCGATCTGAGTATCGTGAAGGTTAAGATCGGAATGATAGCCTTCCGGGATAATTAGCTGCGCCATAAGAAAAACCTCCTTTTGTCCCTTGTATCATCAAATGCATTCTCATTATAACAAAAAAACTTCTCCATGGCAATTGATGTCTCTGTGAATAATAACGAAAAATAAATTGTCTCTTTTCTTTTCAGGTACCCTGTGCTATACTCTAATTCAACACCAAATATAGATGAATAAAAAATGAGAATCACAAGATGTAGTGGTCTGGAGGGGAAAATATGCTATATGTTATAAAAAAGGACGGAACCCGGGAGGAGTTTAACCCGCAGAAAATCGTGGCCGCGGTGAATAAATCGGCCACCCGTATCCTGTATACCTTTTCGGAGGAGGAGAAGGATTTCATCTGCCGTTTCGCGCAGGAGCGGGCGGAGTCTCTGGGGAAGGAGGAGATCCAGATCCAGGAAATGCACAATATTGTGGAAGGTGCTCTGGAGAGAGTGAACCCGGCGGTGGCCAAGAGCTATCGGGACTACCGCAACTACAAGCTGGATTTCATTCACATGATGGACGACGTATATACCAAGAGCCAGGCCATCCGCTATATCGGGGACAAGAGCAACGCCAATACGGACAGCGCTCTGGTGGCTACCAAGCGGAGTCTGATTTTCAATGAGCTGAACAAGGAGCTTTACCGCAAATTCTTTATGACCCGGAACGAGCTTCAGGCATGCAAGGACGGGTATATTTACATTCATGATCAGTCTGCCCGCCTGGATACCATGAACTGCTGTCTGTTTGACGTGGCCGCGGTCCTGAAGGGCGGCTTTGAGATGGGGAATGTGTGGTACAACGAGCCCAAGACGCTGGATACGGCCTTTGACGTTATGGGAGATATTATTCTCAGCACGGCGGCTCAGCAGTACGGCGGCTTTACGGTGCCGGAGGTGGATAAGATCCTGGCCCCCTATGCCAAGAAAAGCTATGACAAGTGCATCCGGGAATATATGAAATATACCGATGAGAGCTGGCCGGGAAGGGAAGAGCGTGCCATTGAGTATGCGCTGGACAAGGTGCAGCGGGAATATGACCAGGGCTGGCAGGGAATTGAGTATAAGCTGAACACGGTGGGATCTTCCCGGGGAGATTATCCTTTTGTCACTGTGACCATGGGGCTTGGCACCGGAAAATTTGAGAAAATGTGCAATATTTCCCTTCTCCGTGTGCACCAGGGCGGACAGGGACGTTCCGGGCACAAGAAGCCGGTGCTTTTCCCCAAGATTGTGTTCCTCTATGATGAAAACATTCACGGGAAGGGCAAATGCTGTGAGGATGTGTTTGAGGCCGGCGTGTCCTGCTCCTCCAAAACCATGTATCCGGACTGGCTTTCCATGTCCGGGGAAGGGTATATTGCCAGCATGTACAGGAAATACGGAAAGGTGATCAGCCCTATGGGCTGCCGGGCCTTTCTGAGCCCCTGGTATGAGCGGGGCGGAATGGAGCCTGCGGATGAGGAGGATCAGCCGGTATTTGTGGGACGGTTTAATATCGGGGCGGTCAGCCTTCATCTTCCCATGATCCTGGCGAAATCCAGATCGGAGAGCCGGGATTTCTATGAGGTGCTGGATTTTTATCTGGAGATGATCCGGGGGCTTCATATCCGAACCTACGAATACCTGGGACAGATGCGAGCCTCCACCAACCCTCTGGCTTACTGTGAGGGCGGCTTCTACGGGGGACATCTGGCTCCTGATGAGAAAATCGGCAAAATTCTGAAGCCCATGACGGCCTCCTTTGGAATTACGGCGCTCAATGAGCTGCAGGAGCTGTATAACGGGAAATCCATCGCCGAGGACGGCGCCTTTGCCCTGGAGGTCCTTCAGTATATCAATGAGAAGGTCAGCCAGTTTAAGAAGGAGGACGGAATTCTTTACGCCATCTATGGAACACCGGCGGAGAGTCTGTGTGGCCTTCAGGTGGAGCAGTTCCGCAAGATTTACGGAATTGTGGCGGGTGTGTCGGATCGCCCCTATGTGAGCAACAGCTTTCACTGCCATGTGACGGAGGATCTGAGCCCCATTGAGAAGCAGGATCTGGAGGGAAGGTTCTGGGAGCTCTGCAACGGCGGAAAAATCCAGTATGTCCGCTATCCCATCAGCTATAACCGGGAGGCAGTGCGCACTCTGATCCGCCGCGCCATGGCTCTGGGCTATTATGAGGGAGTGAACCTCTCTCTGGCCTACTGTGACGACTGCGGACATGAGGAGCTGGAGATGGATGTGTGTCCGGTGTGTGGTTCCAGGAATCTGACAAAGATCGACCGCATGAACGGATACCTTTCCTACAGCCGTGTTCACGGGGATACCCGGCTGAATGCGGCGAAGATGGCGGAGATCGCCGAGAGAAAATCCATGTAAGGAGGAGGCGCCATGTCAAAATTCAGTGACAGCCTTTGCGAGGAATTTAAGAAAAACGACGATGCCCGGGACGCTTTGCTCTCCACGCCGGAGGATGTGGCCCGCTGGGACAATATTGTATACGGACATGAGGAGAGAAAATGGCAGGTGCTGGATGTATATCGTCCAAAGCAGGCGGAGGATGAGGACCTGCCGGTGATTATCAGTGTACACGGCGGCGGCTGGGTCTACGGGGATAAGGAACGCTATCAGTATTACTGCATGAGTCTGGCCCAGAGGGGCTTTGCCGTGGTGAATTTCACCTACCGGCTGGCTCCGAAATTCAAATATCCGGCGCCGCTGGAGGATCTGAATCTGGTGTGCGGATGGGTGATGCGCCGGGCAAGGCGGTACCACTTTGACACAGAGCGGATTTTTGGCGTGGGAGATTCTGCGGGAGCCCAACTGCTGGGACTCTACGCGGGAATCTGTACAAATCCGGAGTGCGCCGGGCTTTACGATTTTACTGTGCCGGAGGGATTTTCTCTGACAGCCATCGCCCTGAACTGCGGGGTTTATGAAATCCATTCAGACTGCGGGGATGATATTATGGCAAGGGTTCTGATGAAGGATTTTCTCCCAGGCGGCGGGACGGAGGAGGAGCTGGCGCAGATTTCCGTTCTGAAATGGATCACGGATGTGTATCCTCCGACCTTCTGTATGACGTCGGTGGCGGACATGGAGAAGCACCAGGCCCTGCCTCTGGTGCAGAAGCTTACGGAGAACCGGGTGCCCTTTGTTTTCCGGATGTTCGGGGACAAGGTGAACCAGCTCGCCCATGTGTTTCACTGTGATATTAAAACCGTGGACGCGGCCCAGTGCAACGACGCGGAGTGTGACTTTTTCCGGGAGTTTTGTTTCTGAGTCCGGGTGAAACCGGAGGGCTGCGTATGAAAAAGGTCCTGCATACAGATGCGTGCATCTGTATGCAGGACCTTTTTGTCCCCTGTGATCCCGGATCCTGGAATCGTCATTTGATGATAGTTCCGGTTTTCTCCCTGTAGCCGTCTCTGGCGTGGGTGATATCGGTGATAATTGTCCGTCGTCCCTCTCCCTTCTCAATAAAAGAGATTCCGGCCTCAAATTTCGGGAGCATGGAGCCGGGGGTGAACTGATTCTGTGCCATGTGTTTTTTTGCCTCCTCTGTGGAGATGGTGTCCAGGAATTCTTCCCGGTCGGTTCCAAGATTCAGGCTTACTTTTTCCACACTGGTGAGGATCAGAAGGGTGTCGGCGTCCAGCTCCTCTGCCAGCAGGCCGCTGGCCAGATCCTTCTCAATGATGGCGCTGGCGCCGTTCAGGTCGATGCCCTGCTCCATGACAGGAATTCCGCCCCCTCCCGCCGCGATGACCACCTGTCCGGCCTCCGCCAGGACGCGGACCGTTTCGATCTCGATGATTTTATGTGGTTTGGGAGCCGCCAGAATCCGGCGGTAGCCGCCCTCCGGAAGCTTTGTGACAAAGTTGCCCTTTTCTTCCTCAAGCTCCGCCTCTTCCTCGGAGAGAACCCGGCCGATGATCTTTTCCGGCTCTGCGAAGGCTTCGTCGTATGGATCGATGACAACCTGGGTGAGAATGGTGCTCACCGGCTTATAGATGCCCCGGGAAAGAAATTCCGCCCGGATGGCATTCTGCAGGTCGTAGCCGATATATCCCTGGCTCATGGCGGAGCAGACAGACATGGGGGCAAAGGTATAGTCCGGGTGAGCCTTGCCGAACTCGTTCATGGCGGTGTGGATCATCCCTACCTGTGGGCCGTTGCTGTGGGAGATTACCACCTGGGTACCCTCCGCGACCAGATCGGCGATGGCCTTCGCCGTCTGCCTTACGGCAATCTTCTGCTGGGGAAGAGTGGTTCCAAGCGCTCTGTGGCCCAGCGCGACTACTGTGATTTTTTTGCTCATAGGAAATACCTCATTTCTCTGAATATATCTGTTGAAGCGACAAAAGGTATTTTGCCGCTGTGATACCAGGATTATCCCGCAGAGCGCCCTGCGGGGGGCGTATTTTGCAGCCCGAAATCCTGACAGCCTTTGAAATCCGCTCAGGCGATGGCGCTGTAATTCTGTCGTATTTCAAATTTGGGTTCGCAGGTGAGTTCAATGCCCAGCTTCCGGAAACAGAGCACATCTACGGAGGATAAAAGAACGGAGGTATGTGCCTGACAGCTCTTCAGCTTTGGAATCTGCTCCAGGGCCCGGCGGGCCTCCTCGTTCTGGGCTGAACTCTGAGACAGGGCAATCAGAGTCTCATCCATGTGAAGCCTTGGATTTTTGCTTCCAAGATATCTGGTTTTCAGTTCCTGGATGGGCCTTATGGCCTCCGGGGAGATGACGTGGTGATCGTGGTCAATGCCCGCCAGTTCCTTCAGCGTATTTAAAAGCAGGGCGGAGGAGGCACCCAGAAGAGCAGAGGTTTTCCCTGTGATGATCCGTCCGTCCGGGAGCTCCAGCGCCGCGGCGGGAGCTCCGGTGGCCGCCTCCCTGGTAAGGCTGGGGGAAACCACCCGGCGGTCCTCCGGCACGGCATGGGCCTGCTTCAGGAGAAGGGAAAGCTTTCGCACCTCTTCCTCCTTCCCTGTGCCGCTGACAAAGGCCCCCATGCTTTTGTAGTAGCGGCGGATAATTTCCTGGCGGGAGGCCTCCTCACATACCGCGTTGTCCACGATGCAGTTTCCGGCCATGTTTACGCCCATATCTGTGGGGGATTTGTAGGGGCAGGAGCCGGTGATCTTTTCAAAAATGGCCTGGAGTACGGGAAAAATCTCCACATCCCGGTTGTAGTTGACGGTGGTTTCCCCGTAGGCCTCCAGGTGGAAGGGATCGATCATATTCACATCGTTCAGATCCGCGGTGGCCGCCTCGTAGGCCAGGTTTACCGGATGCTTCAGCGGGATGTTCCAGATGGGAAAGGTCTCAAACTTGGCGTAGCCGGCGGAAATCCCCCGCTTGTGTTCGTGATAGAGCTGGGAAAGGCAGGTGGCCATTTTGCCGCTTCCCGGTCCCGGGGCGGTTACCACCACCAGGGGGCGGGAGGTTTCAATATACTGATTTTTTCCATATCCGTTGTCACTGACAATCAGAGCGGTATCGCTGGGGTAATCGGGAATTACATAGTGGATATAGACGCGGATCCCCATTTTTTCCAGGTGCTTTTTAAACAGATCGGCGCTTTCCTGCCCGGCGTACTGGGTGATGCACACACTTCCAACGTATAGTCCCCGGCGGGTAAATTCTTCGATCAGCCGCAGAACGTCTGTGTCATAGGTGATTCCAAGGTCTGCCCGGACCTTGTTTTTGTCGATATCTCCCGCGTTTATGACGATGACAATCTCGGCCTGGGCGGAGAGCTGCATCAGCATGCGGAGCTTGCTGTCCGGTTCAAATCCGGGCAGGACCCTGGCGGCATGGTAGTCGTCAAAGAGTTTGCCTCCGAATTCAAGGTACAGTTTGTCCCCAAACAGCGAAATCCGTTTCCGGATATGCTCAGACTGGAGCTTCAGGTATTTCTCGTTGTCAAAACCAGTTTTCATCAGCTGTTTTCCTCACTTTTTCAAGAATCACATGTACTGTGTAGAAACACTTATTCCAGTATACTACAATTTTCCCCGTTTGTGGAAAGATTTTCGCAATATCCCGGTTGATTTATAGAAAAATTATCATTATAATGAAGGGGACGTTTTTCCAGAGAGAAGCAAAGGAAAACGCCATTACAAAAGGAGGAAAATGATGGACAATCAATTGGATAACAACCGGAATGAGAATGATCCGGAGCATGGGAATCCAAAGAAACCGAATTCCCATAGAAACAATCAGTCGATTCTGGCCTTTCTGATCTGCCTCCTGGTGACGCTGGTGTGTTTTGCGCTTTTTACCAATATGCTCAATGACAGCAGCAGCGAAATTACCTATGATAAATTCATAGAGCTGGTGGAGAAGGATCAGGTGGAGGAGGTAACTCTCCAGTCGGAGACGCTGATCATAGAGGTGAAGAGCAGCGCTTCCTCCAGTGAAAACACTACTTATTACACCACAATGATGGAGGATGAGAACGCGCTGACCCAGCGCCTGGAGGGGACGGGGATTGTGTTCCGGGAGGAAGCGCCGGACGCCTTTGCCGAATTTATGTCGATGATGATCAGTGTGCTCCTCCCCACGCTGGTGCTTTTCGGTCTTCTGATGCTTTTCATGCGCCGCATGAACCGAAGCGGAGGCGGAATCATGGGTATGGGCGTGGGAAAAAGCCGCGCCAAGGCCTATGTGCAGCAGGAGACAGGAGTTACTTTTCAGGATGTGGCCGGGCAGGACGAGGCCAAGGAGTCTCTGCAGGAGGTTGTGGATTTTCTGCATAACCCGGGGAAATACACGGCCATCGGCGCCAAGCTGCCCAAAGGGGCTCTTCTGGTAGGTCCCCCCGGAACCGGCAAGACGCTGCTGGCCAAGGCGGTGGCCGGGGAGGCTCATGTGCCCTTTTTCTCCCTCTCCGGGTCTGAGTTTGTGGAGATGTTTGTGGGCGTGGGCGCCTCCCGTGTGCGGGATCTGTTTGAGGAGGCCAAGAAGAATGCCCCCTGTATTGTGTTTATCGATGAGGTGGACGCCATCGGCAAGACCCGGGATTCTCATTACGGGGGGAACGATGAGCGGGAACAGACCCTGAATCAGCTTCTGGCGGAGATGGACGGCTTTGACACTTCCAAGGGGCTTCTGATTCTGGCGGCCACCAACCGTCCGGAAGTGCTGGATCCGGCCCTTCTTCGGCCGGGACGGTTTGACCGGCGTGTGATTGTGGACCGGCCGGACCTGAAGGGACGGGTGGATATTCTGAAGGTACACGCCAAGGATGTGCACCTGGACGAGAGCGTGGACTTTGAAGAGGTGGCCCTGGCTACCTCCGGAGCGGTTGGGTCGGACCTGGCCAACATGATCAATGAGGCGGCGATTCTGGCGGTGAAGAACGGGCGCACCGCGGTTTCCCAGAAGGATCTCCTGGAATCTGTGGAGGTAGTGCTTGTGGGGAAGGAAAAGAAGGATCGGATCCTCAGCGCCCAGGAGAGAAAGATCGTATCCTACCATGAGGTGGGGCATGCCCTGGTGAATGCCCTGCAGAAGGACGCGGAGCCTGTGCAGAAGATCACCATTGTGCCCCGCACCATGGGAGCTTTGGGCTATGTGATGCAGGTCCCTGAGGAGGAGAAGTATCTCAATACCCAGAAAGAGCTGGAAGCCATGCTGATCGGATATCTGGGCGGACGCGCCGCGGAGGAAATTGTTTTTGACACGGTGACCACCGGGGCGGCCAACGACATTGAGCAGGCCACCCGGGTGGCCCGGGCCATGGTGACGCAGTACGGAATGTCTGAGAAGTTCGGGCTGATGGGGCTGGCTACCCAGGAGGATCAGTATCTCACCGGCCGGGCTGTGCTGAACTGCGGCGACGACACCGCCACCGAGGTGGACCATGAGGTTATGAAGCTGCTTCACGACTCCTATGAGGAGGCGAAGCGCCTGATTGGCAGCCACAGGGAGGCTCTGGATAAGATCGCGGAATATCTGATCCGGAAGGAGACCATCACAGGGAAGGAATTCATGAAGATTTTCCGGGCGGTGGAAAAGGGAATGGAGATTCCGGAAAACCTGGAGGATCTTGTTTTCCCGGAAGAGGCCGCCGGTGTTTGACATTGAAGAGGAGCTGAAAAAGCTCCCTGCCCGGCCGGGCGTGTATATTATGCACGGGGAGAAGGATGAGATTATCTATGTGGGGAAGGCCGTTGTCCTGAAGAACCGGGTACGCCAGTATTTTCAGTCCAGCCGGAATAAGGGGGCCAAAATCGAACAGATGGTGACTCACATCACCCGGTTTGAGTACATCGTCACCGATTCAGAGCTGGAGGCGCTGGTACTGGAATGCAACCTGATCAAGGAGCATCGCCCCAGATACAACACCATGCTGAAGGACGACAAGAGCTATCCCTTTATCCGGGTGACCATGGGGGAAACCTATCCGAGAGTGCTTTTTTCCCGCCGCATGAAGAAGGATAAATCCAGGTATTTCGGCCCGTACACCAGCGCCGGCGCGGTGAAGGACGTGATCGAGCTGGTGCGCCGGCTTTACCAGGTGCGCTCCTGCAACCGGGTTCTGCCGCGGGATCAGGGAAAGGAGCGCCCCTGTCTTTATTATCACATGAAGCAGTGTGCAGCGCCCTGTCAGGGGAAAATCTCTCCGGAGGATTACCGGAAGAACATAGACCGGGCTCTGCGCTTCCTCAATGGAGATTTTCAGGATACCATTGAGGATCTGACTCAGAAGATGCAGGCCGCCGCGGAGGATCTCCGCTATGAGGACGCCATGGAATACCGGGACCAGATCGACAGTATCCGGCGGATCGGGGAGCGTCAGAAAATCACGGGTTACGGAAATGAGGACCGGGACGTGATCGCCGCGGCCATGGATGAAAGTGAGGACAAAAGAGAACAGGACGCGGTGGTTCAGGTGTTTTTTATCCGGGATGGCCGCCTGATCGGAAGGGATCATTTTTATCTTCGTGTGGCCCGGGGAGATCCAAGAGAGCAGGTCCTGTCAAGCTTTCTGAAGCAGTTTTACGCGGGGACGCCTTTTATCCCCGGGGAGATTATGCTGCAGGACGAGATTGAAGATAAGACTCTGATCGAAGAATGGCTGACGTCCCGCCGGGGTTCGAAGGCGCATATCCGGGTACCCAAAAAAGGAACCAAGGAGAAGCTGGTGGAGCTGGCGGAGGAGAACGCACGGATGGTTCTGTCCAGGGACCGGGAGAGAATCCGCCGGGAGGAAGGACGCACCATCGGCGCGGTAAAGGAAGTGGCAAACTGGCTTGGGCTGCCGGAGATCGTCCGGATGGAAGCCTATGATATTTCCAATATCAGCGGGTTTGAGTCTGTGGGTTCCATGGTAGTCTACGAGAAGGGAAAGCCAAAGCGGAGTGACTACCGGAAATTCCGCATCAAATGGGTGCAGGGGCCAAATGACTACGCCAGCATGGAGGAGATGCTCACCCGCCGTTTTACCCATGAGGGAAATGGAGAGTATGACAGCTTTTCCCGTATGCCGGACCTGATTCTCATGGACGGGGGAAGAGGGCAGGTGAACATTGCTCTGGAGGTGCTGGGAAAGCTGGGGCTTTCCATTCCGGTGTGCGGGATGGTGAAGGACGATCATCACCGGACCCGGGGACTGTATTACAACAATGTGGAGATCCCCATTGATACATCCAGTGAGGGATTTCGCCTGATCACCCGTGTGCAGGACGAGGCGCACCGGTTTGCCATAGAGTATCACCGGTCTCTTCGGAGCAGGGAGCAGGTTCACTCTGTTCTGGATGATATCCCCGGAATCGGGGAGACCCGTCGAAAAGCCCTGCTGCGGAAATTTAAATCTGTGGAGAAGATACAGGAGGCGTCCCTGGAGGAACTGACCCTTACGGAGAGCATGAATGCAAAGAGCGCCCGTCAGGTGTTTGATTTTTTCCATGGGACATGAGGTTGGCCCCTGGGGCCGGAAAAGAGGATAGTATGAAGGGTGTACAGTTGACAAAAATGGTGCAGGAGCTGGAGCTTACCAACCTGACGCCTGAGATTGACATGTCTGAGATTCTGATTAAAACCGCGGAGATCAACCGTCCGGCTCTTCAGCTGACCGGATATCTGGAGCACTTTGCCAATGAGCGCGTGCAGATTATCGGTTATGTGGAATACACATATCTGATGCAGCTGAATGAGGAAGAATGTAAATTCAAATATGAGCGGTTCATTTCCAGCAGGATTCCCTGTGTGGTTTTCAGCACCATGACGCGGCCTTCCCAGGATATGATCGATCTGGCGCTGAAGTATCAGGTCCCCACGTTTGTGACAGAGCGGACCACCTCCAGTCTTATGGCGGAGCTGATCCGATGGCTGGGTGTTGAGCTGGCGCCCTGTATTTCCATTCACGGTGTTCTTGTGGATGTTTACGGTGAGGGAATCCTGATCACGGGAGAGAGCGGAATCGGAAAAAGCGAGGCGGCTCTGGAGCTGATTAAGAGAGGGCATCGTCTGGTAAGCGACGATGTGGTGGAGCTTCGCAAGGTCAGCGATGTGACTCTGGTGGGATCCGCACCGGATATTACCCGCCATTTTATTGAGCTTCGAGGAATCGGAATCATAGACGTGAAAACTCTGTTTGGAATTGAGAGCGTGAAAAATACCCAGTCCATTGATCTGGTTATCAAGCTTGAGGAATGGGACCGGGATAAGGAATATGACCGCCTCGGTCTTCACGAGGAGTATACAGAGTATCTTGGGAACAAGGTGGTATGCCATTCCCTTCCCATCCGTCCCGGCCGGAATCTGGCGATTATTGTGGAGGCGGCTGCGGTGAATCACAGACAGAAGAAGATGGGTTACAACGCTGCGGAGGAGCTGTACAAGCGGGTACAGGAAAATATAGCGAGAAAGCGCCTCTGAGCTTTTTGAAGCTGTTTCTGAGGACAAAAAAACTGCGGGGTTCCGGGAATAATTTCCGGAGCCCCGCAGTTCTTATATCCGCGTATTCTAATCGTAGTAATCAATCCAGCCATCTCCTGAATCGGAGGAGTCGTAATCCCAATCCTCATAATAGGAGGTATCGGAGTCCTCATAGCTGTCCTCGTAATAGGAATCGTCGGTGTCCGTTCCGGAGGAAGTATCGGTGGTAGTATCCTCTACGGTGACTGTATCCGTATCGTCCTCGTCCTCATCCTCGTAATAGGCGTCGTAGTAATGCTCCTCACAGTATTCAGTAGGTTCAGAGCCTATGTCGAAATACTCGGTGATGACCGTGCATCCGGCTCTGGGCAGCAGTCCGGTCTCAGAGCAGACAGAGATTTTTTCCACACTGGAGGGAACTGTGAAATCCTGGTATTCCAGATTCTCGTGGATACGGGTCATTACCTTTTTCCACAGGTTCTTATGGAAATTCCTGGCGTCAGAGGGAATCTCCTGGTTGTTGTCATAGCCGGACCATACCGCGCAGGTGTAATAGGGAGTGTAGCCCACAAACCACAGGTCATTGTAGGATTCTGTGGTACCGGTCTTTCCGGCCACGGCCATATTGTCAAGCTGGCAGGCCATACCGGTTCCGGAGGACACTACATCTTCCATGGCGCTGGTGAGAAGGTAGGCGGTGCTCTCCTTGATTACAGAGCGGGAGACGGAGGTATTGTCGATCAGGACGTTTCCGTCGTGGTCCAGAATCTGTGTGTAGTAAATGGGTTTGATATAATTGCCGCCGTTGGCGATGGCCGCGTATGCCGCGCACAGCTCTACGTTTGTGACTCCGTAGGTGATTCCGCCCAGAGCCGTGGAGAGATTGGCGTCCGTATATACGGTTCCGTCCGCGGCGGTATCCTCCTCATCGCCATGGGCAAGGGTGGTAAAGCCGAAATTATCCAGGTACTGAAGGCCAAGCTCCGGCGTAACTGTCTCCAGACATTTGACAGCGACCACGTTGATGGAGTTGGTGATGGCTCTTCGGATGGTGGTGGTGCCGCTGTAGGACAGGCTGGCGTTCTTGACCTCGGAGCCGTCGGGATAGTAGTATTCTTCATCTACATAGGTGGTTGCCAGACTTTGTCCAAGCTCGTTCAGAGCCGGCGCGTAGGTGGACAGGATCTTGAAGGTGGATCCCGGCTGCCGGGTGGTGTCCGTGGCCCGGTTCAGAGTCAGGCTGGCGGTCTTTTCCCCCCGTCCGCCCACAATGGCCTTCACATAGCCGGTGTGCTGGTCGATCACACTCATGGAGGACTGGGGCTGGGGTGTGAAGGTCACACTCTCCGCCACCACCGTGCTTCCACCCGCCACAATGGTGTTGCGGTACTCATCCACATAGGTCTGCCCCTCCTCTGTAGAGCTGAAGAGCAGGTCAAAGGAATCGCCGTATAAACCCTGGAAATAGGTCTCCATCATCTCATCGCTGTAATTGACCGTGTTTCCCTCTGCGTCCGTGACGGTCAGCGCGTAATCCAGCAGGTATTCTGTGGAGGATGGGAAATTGCTTTCGTCCGCGTATTCCTCGTCCAGGATTGCCTGGATATCCGGATCCTGGGTGGTCATGATCTGAAGGCCGCCGCTGTAAACCAGATTCTGTGCCTGTGTTCTGGAATATCCCTTGATGCTCATCAGGTCGTTGATCACCTGATCGATCAGCTCATCCTCGAAATAGGTATATACGGTGCTGCTGCTGTCGTCCTGTTCATTCTGCGCTTCCTGGATGCGGGTGTATACATCGTCGCTGATGGCTTCGTCATATTCTGCCTGTGTGATGTATCCCTGGTCCAGCATGTGCTCCAGAACCTCCTGGCGCCTTGTGGCATTGTCTTCCGGATTGGTGATGGGGTTGTATTTGGTGGGATTCTGCGTGATCCCCGCCAGAACCGCGCATTCGGAAAGGGTCAGATCCCACACATCCTTGTTAAAGTACTGCTTGGAGGCGGCCTGTACACCGTAGGTGCCGGCCCCCAGGTTGATGGTATTCAGATAATTCTCCAGAATGGTCTGTTTGTCATATATTTTCTCCACCTGAAGGGCCAGGTACTGCTCCTGGAATTTACGGGTGAAGCGTTCCAGAAGCGTGGTTTCGCTTGTCCATTCCGTGAATACGTTGTTCTTCAGCAGCTGCTGCGTGATGGTGCTGGCACCTTCGGAAAAGCTTCCGGTGGTGACCGCGTTGACCGCGGCGCGGAGAATGCCTGTTACATCAATGCCGTTATGCTCATAAAAACGCTCGTCCTCAATGGCTACCACCGCGTTCTGCAGGCTCTCGGGGATCTGGTCGATGGAGACCAGAATACGGTTGGAGTCCGCTGAGGAAAGCTGGCGGAGCTTGTTGCCGGCGTCGTCGTACAGAGTGGTGGCGTATCCAAGGGGGGTGATGTCAATTTCGTCCACATCCGGCGCGTTGGCAATGATCCCGCTGATGGAACCCACGCCAACGCAGATGCCCATCACACAAACCGCAATCAGAGAAAAGAAAAGAACCCGGATCAGTGAGACATGGGCGCGTTTTCCCATCATGGACGAGCGGGAAGTCAGGGCATTCCGCTTCTTTGAGGTGGATTGTCTGCCAAAATTCATGATATTCCTCCTTTAAAAGTTCTTTTCATTATAACAAATCGGGTATGTGAAAGGAACCCCAAAAATAAAAATTCACATTCTGTCTTCTTTTATAATTTTTCGTTGTGTAATATTCCCTCTTATATTAAAATATAACTGCGGGAAGTCTGTAAACACAGCTTGCCCGCAGTATTGGACAATCCGGAGGCAGGAGAATGCTTGAAAAATATAAAACCATTTATACAGGCGGCGAAGGGGAAATTACAGAAAAAAAATCCCGTTTCATTGCCGGTGCATACCCGGCGGAAACGGAGGAGGAAGCGCTGGCTTTTATTGAGAGAACCCGGAAGAAATACTGGGATGCCCGTCACAACTGTTATGCCTATACGGTAGGCCAGAACCGGGAATTTACCCGGGCGGGGGATGACGGGGAGCCTTCCGGTACGGCGGGGAGACCCATCCTGGACGTGCTTCTCGGGGAGGATATTCACAACGCTGTGGTGGTCGTCACCCGGTATTTCGGCGGGATTCTGCTGGGAACGGGCGGCCTGACGCGGGCCTATTCACGGGCCGCGTCGGAGGGTCTGCGCGCCGCCGTAGTGGTAGAGAAAATCCACGGCTTTTCCCTGGCCATCGGCACAGATTACACAGCGCTTGGAAGACTTCAGTATTTTGCCGGAGAACAGGAGCTGCCCATTCTGGAGGCGGAATATACGAATCGAGTCCGGTTAAAGCTTCTGGTTCCCGCGGACCGGATCGGAACGGTGGAAAAAGCGGTTACGGAGGCCACCGGAGGCCGGGCGGAGCTTCAGAGAGAACGGGAGCTGTATTTTGCCCGGACACCGGAGGGGGTAAAACTGTTTCCGGAGTCCGGAATGGCTAGGTGACCATTCCGGATTCCGGATATATCAGCATTTTTCCGGTTCCGGATAGTCTACACCGAAGGTTTCCACGGTCATGGTGCGGATTTTCTGTTCGTCCAGAGGACGGTCGCTGTAATCGGTGTCCTCCTGGGCGATGCGGTTTACCACGTCCATGCCTTCGGTTATCTGGCCAAAGGCCGCGTAGCTTCCGTCCAGATGGGGTGCCGCCTTGTGCATGATGAAGAACTGGCTTCCGGCGGAATTGGGATGCATGGCTCTTGCCATGGACAGAACCCCCGGTTTATGGGCCAGATCATTGGGAAAGCCATTCTGGGCAAATTCGCCGCGGATGCTGTATCCGGGGCCGCCCATGCCGTTCCCGTCCGGGCAGCCGCCCTGAATCATGAATCCATTGATGACGCGGTGAAAGATCAGACCGTCATAGAATCCCTTTTTTACCAGGCTGATAAAATTGTTTACCGTATTGGGAGCAATGTCCGGGTACAGCTCCGCCTTCATGACATCGCCGTTTTCCATTGTAATTGTAACAACAGGATTTTCCATTGTTTTTGTACTCCTTTTCAAAAAGTATTGTTTTTTCGTTTTCGCTTTATTATAATATTGCAAAGATAAATATGCAAGAAAAAAGGCAGGGAAAGTATGACCATTGAGACATATACACCGGAGGAAACCCGCAGAGCCGGGGAGGAGATTGGGAAGCACGCCGGGGCGGGAGAGATTTTTACCCTGGACGGGGACCTGGGAGCCGGAAAGACGGTTTTCACCCAGGGCGTGGCGGCCGGCCTTGGAATCAGGGAGCCGGTCAACAGTCCTACGTTTACCATTTTGCAGGAATACGGGGGCGGGCGGCTGCCCCTGTATCATTTTGATGTATACCGGATTGAGGACATAGAGGAAATGGAAGAGATCGGTTATGACGATTATTTTTTCGGGGAGGGAATCTGTCTGATTGAGTGGGCCGGCCGGATTTGGGACATCCTGCCGGAGAAACGGACAGAGATCCGGATTGACAGAGATGTGGAGAAGGGATTTGATTACCGCTGCATTACCATTACAGAGACAGGAGGAAAAACGGATGCCTGAGGGAAAGGAAAAGAGCGCAGACAGGCCGGCAAGGCTTCTCGCACTGGACAGCTCGGGGATGGTGGCCTCTGTGGCCCTGGTGGAAGGGGACACTCTTCTGGCGGAATATACTGTGAACTATAAGAAAACCCATTCTCAGACCCTGCTTCCCATGCTGGATGAAATTGTGAAAATGACAGAGACGGATCTGACGGAGGTGGATGCCATCGCGGTGGCGGCCGGCCCCGGCTCCTTTACCGGGCTTCGCATCGGCTCCGCCACAGCCAAGGGGCTGGGGCTTGCCCTGGATAAGCCTCTGGTGGCGGTTCCTACGGTGGAGGCCCTTGCCTGGAATCTTTTTGACACAGCAGGCCTGGTCTGCCCCATCATGGATGCCAGGAGGAAGCAGGTGTACACAGGCGTGTTCCGGTTTTCGGAGCACAGACTTCAGACGGTGAAGGCACAGACGGCGATGGGAATTGAGGAGCTTACGGAATTTCTGAATCATCTGGAGGAGCCGGTGACCTTTCTGGGCGACGGGGTTCCGGTATATCGGGAGATTATAGAGGAAAAGCTGAGAGTTTCCCATGGCTATGCCCCGGCCCATCTGAATCGCCAGAGAGCCGCCGCGGTGGGAACTCTGGGGATGCTATATTATAATGAAGGAAAAACGCAGACCGCTGCGGAGCACTGTCCGGATTATCTCCGCCTTTCTCAGGCGGAGCGGGAGCGCGCCCAGAGGCTACGGGAGAACCCGGTATGATTCTGCGGGAGATGTGTGAGGACGATCTGGGACCGGTGATGGAGATGGAGGAAGACCTGTTTTCCCCCGGCTGGTCCAGGGAGAGCTTCCTGGATTTTCTGAGACGGAAGGATACTCTGTTTCTTGTGGCGGCCGATGAAAAAGGAAACTGTATTCTGGGATACTGTGGGGTTCTTATGGTTCTGGATGAGGGGGACGTGGTGAATGTGGCGGTCCGGAGGGACCGGCAGGGAGAGGGAATCGGCTCCTTTCTCATGAGGAACCTGACAGAGCTTGCGGCCCGGCGGGGCGTGAAGCGGCTTCATCTGGAAGTGCGCAGGGGAAATGAACGGGCGATTGGGCTGTACAGCCGTTTTGGCTTTCGGCAGGACGGCCTGCGCAGGAATTATTATACAGACCCTGTGGAGGACGCGGTTCTTATGACCCGGGAATGACAGAAAAAGAGAATAGACGAGGAAGGTTTTATGCTGGATGTATGTTTGTTGGGAACCGGAGGGATGATGCCGCTGCCGAAGCGATGGCTGACGGCGCTGATGACCCGGTATAACGGGAGCAGTCTGCTCATCGACTGCGGGGAAGGCACGCAGATTGCCATCCGGGAAAAGGGCTGGAGCTTTAAGCCCATAGATGTGATCTGTTTCACGCACTACCATGGGGATCACATCAGCGGGCTACCGGGGCTGCTTCTCACCATGGGAAATGCGGACCGCAAAAATCCCCTGACTCTGGTGGGCCCCCGGGGCCTTGAGCGGGTGGTGAGCGCCCTGCGGGTGATTGCCCCGGAGCTTCCCTTTGAACTGAATTTTATTGAAATTACGAAGCCGGAGGAGGTGCTGGAGCTAAGCGGCTACCGGATCACGGCCTTTAAAGTGAACCACAATGTGCTGTGCTATGGATATACGCTGGAGATTCTCCGCCAGGGGAAATTTTCCCCGGAAAACGCCCGGGCTCAGGGGATTCCCCTGCGGCTGTGGAACCCTCTTCAAAAGGGGAAAACCGTGGAGATGGACGGCAGAGTGTACACTCCGGATATGGTTCTGGGCCCGCCCAGGAAAGGCATTAAGCTGACTTATACGACGGACACCCGTCCCACAGAGTCCATCCGCCGGAATGCGGCGGGGGCGGACCTTTTTATCTGTGAGGGAATGTACGGGGAGGACGACAAGGAGGCGAAGGCCAGGGATTATAAACACATGACCTTCCGGGAAGCCGCCCTTCTGGCCCGGGAGGCAGGGGTCGGGGAGATGTGGCTGACCCATTACAGCCCATCGCTGATCTATCCGGAGGATTTTATGAAACCGGTCCGGGAGATCTTTCCAAAGGCCGTGGCCGGCCGGGACGGAAAAAGCGTGGAACTGAATTTCGAAGAGGATTCGGGAAAGGAAGCCTGTGAAATATGAAAGATATCTTGATTCTTGCCATTGAGAGCTCCTGTGACGAGACGGCGGCCGCGGTGGTAAAAAACGGGAGAACGGTCCTTTCCAGTGTGATCTCCTCCCAGATCGATCTGCATAAGCTGTACGGTGGCGTGGTTCCGGAGATCGCCTCCAGGAAGCATATCGAGAAAATCAATCCGGTGATTGAGGAGGCGCTGAGGGACGGGGGAGTTACCCTGGACGACCTGGACGCGGTGGGAGTGACTTACGGTCCGGGGCTGGTGGGGGCGCTTCTGGTGGGTGTGGCGGAGGCCAAGGCCATCGCCTACGCGAAAAAGCTTCCCCTGGTGGGTGTACACCACATTGAAGGACATGTGTCGGCCAACTATATCGAGAACCCGGATCTGGAGCCGCCGTTTCTCTGCCTGATTGTGTCCGGGGGACATACGCACCTGGTGATTGTGAAGGATTACGGGGAATTTGAGATTCTGGGAAGAACCCGGGATGACGCTGCGGGGGAGGCCTTTGACAAGGTGGCCCGGGCCATTGGTCTTGGATATCCCGGCGGTCCGAAGATTGACCGGCTCTCCAGAGAGGGAAACGATCAGGCCATCTGGTTTCCCCGGGCGAAAATTGAGGACAGTCCCTATGACTTCAGCTTCAGCGGAGTGAAATCTGCGGTTCTGAATTATCTGAACAGTGCGAAGATGAAGGGGGAGGAAGTGAACCGGGCGGACCTGGCGGCCTCCTTTCAGAGGGCGGTGGTGGATGTGCTGGTGGAGCACACCATGGCTGCGGCCCGGGATTATCACATGAAGAAAATTGCCATCGCAGGGGGTGTGGCCTCCAACGGCACACTGCGGGAGGCCATGAGCCGGGCCTGTGACAAGAGAGGGTACCGGTTTTACCGTCCGTCCCCCATTCTCTGTACAGACAACGCGGCCATGATCGGCGCCGCCGCTTATTATGAGTTTGTAAAGGGAACCCGGCACGGGTGGGATCTGAATGCCATTCCCAATCTGCGTCTGGGAGAGAGATAAAAACCGGAAGGTTTTTCGGATAAATGGTCAGGAGGGACGGGGATGGAGCGATGTACGGCAATTGTGCTGGCGGCCGGCCAGGGAAAAAGAATGAACAGCCGGATTCAGAAGCAGTTTCTGGAGCTGGGGGGCCGGCCGGTGATTTTTTATTCTCTGGAGTGCTTTCAGGAATGCCCCTTTATCCGGGATATTCTCCTGGTAACCGGCAGAGAACAGGTGGCGTACTGTGAGGAAAAGATTGTAAGGAAATACGGATTTACCAAGGTGCGTCAGGTGATCCCGGGCGGAGAGGAACGGTATGACTCGGTTTACCAGGGGCTTCTGGCCTGCCGGGATACGGAGTATGTGTTTATCCATGACGGCGCCAGGCCCTTTGTCACGGAGGCAATTCTGGAAAGAGCCCTTGCGGGGGTGCGGGAGAGCGGCGCCTGTGTGGCGGGCATGCCCTCCAAGGATACGGTGAAGCTGGCGGATTCTTCCGGCTGTGTGGAGGAGACACCGGACCGGAAAAAAACCTGGATCATACAGACCCCGCAGGTTTTCCGTTATTCTTTGATCCGGGAGGCCTATGAGAAGATACAGGGGAAGGACAGAACCGGAATTACAGACGACGCCATGGTGGCCGAGCAGGAAACCGGCGTGCGGGTGCGGCTGTCCGAAGGCTCTTACCGGAATATTAAGATTACAACCCCGGAGGACATGCTGATTGCGGAGGCTTTTCTGAAACAAAAGGGATAAAGTCCGCGGTACAGCCGGGGATTTCGAAAAAAGCGGTGTTATGTGAGAGGAGCGGACTATGAGTATAAAAGAAGATGTGCGGAACATGAAGGCAGTGGCCCCCTATCTGGCGGCTTCTTCTGTGGAAACCAGGAATCAGGCGCTCTCCCGGATTGCGGATACCCTTCGGGAGCATTCGGAGGAGATCTTTCAGGCAAATAAACAGGATATGGATCTGGCGGAGCAGACGGGAATCAGCGCTGCGGTTATGAAGCGCCTGAAGTTTGATCCGGGAAAGCTGGAGGACGTGACCGCCGGCATTGAACAGCTGATCGGTCTGCCGGACCCTGTGGGAAAGGTTTCCCTGGCCAGAGAGCTGGACGAAGGCCTGACCCTGTACCGGGTCAGCTGTCCCATCGGAGTGATCGGTGTGATTTTTGAAGCGCGGCCGGATGCTCTGGTGCAGATTTCCTCTCTTTGTATTAAAAGCGGAAACTGTGCGGTCCTCAAGGGCGGAAAGGAGACGGCCCATACCAATCGGGTTCTGTTCCGGCTGATCTATGACAGCGCAGTGAAGGCAGGGCTTCCGGAGGGATGCCTTTTGCAGGCGGAGCAGCACAGTGAGATCGACGAGCTGCTGGAGTGCCATGGAAGTGTGGACCTGCTGATTCCCAGAGGCTCCAACAGGTTTGTGCAGTACATTATGGATCACACGAAGATCCCGGTTATGGGCCATGCCGATGGACTTTGCCATATCTATGTGGATCGGGACGCAGATCTTCAGAAGGCCATTCCTGTCATTGTGGATGCCAAAACCCAGTATACAGCCGCCTGTAATGCGGTGGAAACCCTGCTTGTACACAGGGAAATCGCCGGGGACTTCCTCCCGGAGCTTGCCTGCGCTCTCAGGGCGGAGGGGGTAAAGCTTCGCGGGACAAAAGAGGTGACGGATATCATCCAGGCGGAAACCATCGAGGAAAAGGATTTCCGGGAATACCTGGATCTGATTCTTTCCGTGAAGCTGGTGGACAATGTGGAGGAGGCCATCGCCCATATCAACCGGTTCGGCTCTCACCACACCGATTCCATTCTCACGGAAAACAGGGGTACGGCGGAAAGATTTATGCAGCTGGTGGATTCCGCGGGTGTTTACCAGAACTGCTCCACCCGGTTCGCAGACGGCTTCCGCTACGGCTTTGGTGCGGAAGTGGGAATCAGCACCGGCAAGATCCATGCCCGCGGACCTGTGGGGCTGGAAGGACTGGTTACCTATAAATATAAGCTGTTCGGGGACGGACATATTGTGGGAGATTACGCCAAAGGGAGACGCTCCTTCCATTTTCGGGACATTGAGTAACGCAGGGAATATGAGAGCGTGAGGTGCGGACATTTACAGGAGGCCCCTCGGGAAATCCGGGCATCCTCATGGGTTTCTGCGAAAAAAAGGTACACCGCCGGATTTTCCGGAGGGTGTACCTTTTTTTACCGGTTCGCGTTCCGGCTCCATATTCCGGGCTTCAGATCCCCGGGTCTTTGAATCTCCTCCGGAGAGGGTCAGGAAGACGTATTCATCAGAATCTGAAGAAGCTGATGGGCGTTTTCCGTATTTTCCCCGGTGCTGCAGAAATATACATAATAATCTTCCTCCGCCGCTTCCGGAAACTGTTCTTCTGTGAGGAGCAGCCCCCAGGCGGTGCCGTCCTGTGTGCAGACCACAGCGTCCGACCAGGCCTGCATCTCTTCCTCCGTGAGAATTTCTGTCAGGGGGAGCAGGACCTCCAGCTCCAGCATATACTCGTAAAGCTCTTCTGTACTGATGATCAGGTCCAGTTCATGAACCCCGATTCTCGTGGAAAGGTAGCTCTCATCATTTCCGGACAAAACGCTTCCCTCTGTAAAATAGGTGCTCTGCACCCACTCCACATTCAGCTCCCCGGCATCCTCCATCTGGGCCAGAAGAGAATCCGCCCATTGGGTGTAGTCCTGGGTGCTTCCCGTAAAAAGGGAAAAATACAGGTCTGTGGGAATGGAACCCTGGCGTACCGAATAAATCAGGGCGATTACCACAAAGACGGAGCCAAATACAATGGAAAGCTCAATCCGGTAATAGATGAGAATGTGCTGCAGTTTTCGAAATCCGTGAAGGCTGCGGATGGTTTCAAGATCCCGTGCCCGCTGTTCCCGGCGAAGCTCTCTGGTTACCTCTGAGGTTTTCTCTTTTTTCAATGGTCATCCCTCCAATATTAAATAAAGCAAAACATTTTCTTCCTCCGAAGTCAAGAAGGGAAAGAAAAATGAAGGATTTTTCCATGGGCCGTGATTGAAAAATCCATGTAATTTACACAAGCCTGGGAGGGAAATTAAAAAAAATCAATGCAATTTGACTAAAAAATCCATGTTTCCGGGACAAAAATTACGTTATGATATCTGTAACTTCCCATAGTAAACGTGCGGGGCAGAGGCCTGGGAAACCACCCGGCATGAGCGTGTGCAATTTGCCGGAAGTATGCCCTGCATTTCAGAAAAAGGAGGAATCACACTATGAAAAAACAACTGGCAGTTTTGCTGACCGCAGCCATGGTTACGTCCATGGGTCTGTCCGCGGTATCTGTAAGCGCGGAGGACGCCACCGCTTCTGACGGCGAGGCCGCTGAGAGCGTTGCGGAGCCGGAGTGGGAGTATGAAGAGGCAACCATCACCCTGATGATCGATACAGACATGACGGATGCCGGACTTCTGGCCGTATGCGATCTGGCCAAGGAAAAGCTGGGCATCACCGTGGAGGTTGAGTACCGTGTGGGCGGCACCGACGGCGACAATCTTGTAAAGACCCGTCTTGCCTCCGGAGATATGACCGACATCTGCGCGTACAACTCCGGCGCTCTTCTTTCCGCTCTGAATCCGTCTGAGTATTTCGCGGATCTTTCCGATGATGAGTGGATCGCAAGCCGTCTGGATGCTACCTATGCGTCTACGGTTACCGTTAACGACGCTCTCTATGGAGTTCCTGCCTGTGCTTCTCAGGCCGGCGCGGTAATGTACAACAAGGACATTTATGAGGAATATGGGCTTGAGGTTCCCACCACATGGGATGAGTTCCTTGAGAACTGCCAGGTTCTGCAGGATGCAGGAGAGACGGCTGTAATCGGCTCCTTCGCGGACAGCTGGACCACCCAGGTTGTTTTCCTTGGCGACAACGCAAACCTGATGGCTCTGGATCCTGACTTTGCAACCAACCTGACCAACGGCGAGGATACCTACGCGGGAAATGAGTACGCTCTTGCCTCCTTCCAGAAATGCGTAGACCTGAATCCGTACTACAACAGCGATTATCTGGCAACCTCCTACGACGACGCCTGCGATATGATCTACAACGGCGACGGCGCGCACTGGATCTGCCTGACCCAGGCGCTCTCCAACATTTATGAGCTTTACGGCGACAACAGCAGCATCGGCGTTTTCGCGATTCCGGCCACAGAGGGCGACACCTATCTGACCACCTGGATGCCCACTTCCCTGTATCTGAACAAGAACAGCGAAAACTATGACGCGGCTCTTCGCTTCATGGAATTCTACATCTCTGACGAAGCTCTTGACTGCTACACAGAGACCATCCTTCCCGACGGCCCGTACTGCATCAACGGATATGAGCTTCCGGACAACGCTTATCCGGCGGTTGCGGAAGACATGCAGGCCTATTTTGATTCCGGTATGACCGGTCTTGCAATGGAATTCCTTACCGATATCAAGGGATCCAACTGCATGCAGATCACCCAGGAAGCCGGCTCCGGTCAGACCACCGCGGAGGAAGCTGCGGCGAAATATGATTCTGACTGCCTGCTGCAGGCACAGCAGCTGGGCTATGAGTGGGCGCAGTAGAAAGATTTTTCCCTTATAAGGGAGACTGGCGGAGACGCACCGGAAGGTAAGCGGACCGAAAAACATACATAATCAGGAATGTGTGACAGGGCGTGTGGAGCACACACGCCCTTTTCATGCAAAACCACAGGGCAGAAGTCCATCTGGCTTCTGATTATGGGGAATCATTCCGGCCTGTGAAAATCCGGAAGGCTTTCCGCCTTTTTACAAGGAGGATATCATGAAGGAAAAACGAGTATACAATATCTGGTTTGTGGTTCCTGCCCTGATAATCTTCGGCATCTTTTTCCTGCTGCCGATCCTTATCTCCTTCGTTTTCAGTCTGATGAACTGGACGTTTACCGGTATGTCCTGGGCGGGACTTCGAAACTTTAAGACGTTCTTCTCCGATTATTCCATGACCATCGGTATTAAGAACACTCTGATCTACGCGGCTGCCACCTGTATCTTTAAGGTGGTTCTTGGATTTTTGCTTGCGGTGTTCCTCACAAGCGGGATCCGTACGAAAAACTTCCTGCGCAGCGTGGCTTTCTTCCCAAACATTGTTTCCACCATCGCCGTGGGTATTACCTTTACGGCGCTGATGCATCCCTCCAAGGGTCTGATCAACAAAGCACTGGCCGTGATCGGAATTACGGGTCCCGACTGGCTGGGAAATACTCATCTGGCCCTGGGAAGTGTAATCTTTACGGATATCTGGAAGGGCGTGGGTGTGGCCACCATTATTTATATCGCAGGAATTACATCCATTGACAGGAGCTATTATGAGGCGGCCTCCATCGACGGCGCCACCAGTTTTCAGGAACTGATGAAGATCACCCTTCCTCTGTGCCGTCCGTCTATGAACTCCGTTATTATTCTGGCGCTGACCAGCGGTATGCGCTGCTTCGATCTGATCTGGACCATGACCGGCGGCGGGCCTGGCTTTGTCACAGACGTTCTGGCCTCCATCGTTTACAAAAAATACGCGGCCGGCTACTATGGACTGTCCACAGCCGGAAACGTGATTATGTTCATTCTGATCGCGGTCATTGCCATTCCGCTGCAGAACTGGCTGCAGAGTAGGGAGGAAGTGTGATATGAAAAGAAAAGTGACGACTCTTATCGGCGATATTCTGGGACTGATCGGAGCGTTTGTGATCTTTATCATCCCATTTTTGTTTATGGTGGTGAACTCCCTGAAGGAGAGGACGGAGGCGAACCTGCTGAATATCTCACTTCCCAGTGAATTTCAGTGGAGCAACTTTGTGGACGCCTTCTCCGCTCAGAACTATCAGATCCTGACGGCTTTTAAAAACAGTATTCTTCTCACCTTATTTTCCGTGCTGGGGCTGATTGTGGTAGGTTCCATGGCCGGATATGTAATCCAGCGCCGGAGAGATAAGCTGATGGGAACCCTGAACGCGCTGATCGCGATAGGTCTGATGATTCCGGCGGCGGTAATGCCGACCATCTGGCTGCTGCAGTTCCTGCATCTGTATAAAACCATGTTTGGTATGGTTCTGGTGGAAATCGGTCTGCAGATTCCCTTTACCACCATGCTGTACCGTGGATTTATGGCCTCCGTTCCAAGAGAGCTGGAGGAGGCGGCCCTGATCGACGGGAGTTCGGTTCCAAGGCTTTTCGTCAGTATTGTTTTTCCGCTGCTGAGGCCGGTTACGGCCACCATCATTATTCTTAATGCCTGCACGATTTTCAATGACTTTACCAACCCGCTGTATTTCTTCCCGGGCAGTGAAAACGTGACCGTACAGCTGACACTGTATAATTTCATGGGGCAATATTCCAGCTCTTATAACCTTCTGTTTGCCGATGTAATTATTATCACCATCCCAATGCTGATCGTATTTATCATCTTTAACAAACAGCTGGTAGAGGGCATGACAGCCGGAGCTGTGAAGGGCTGATTTTTTGCAGATGACAAAGTGTGGCCGGGAACAGGGGGAACCCTTGTTTCCAACCACGCTTTTTGTTATATTCCCTTTAGAAACCCGAAGGCTTATGGAGGAATCTGACTATGAAGCTGGAAGATAAAATTCTCAGAACCTTTCTTATTTTCGGGGTAATTGCCGGGCTGATGATGGGAGGTATCTATGGCGTCAGTTCCGCGAATACCTATATTGAGGAGATCTGCGACGGACTGTCCATGGGGGCGGCCGTTTCCGCCAAACAGGTGGAAAGCATTATGGACCAGTCGGAGACGGTGAGTCAGATCCTGCTGTCAGACCCGGATACGCTTCTGGCGATTCAGACCCTTGCCAGAAGCGAGGAGGAAGATTACGAGACCCGTTATTTCAGCAGTGCCTATAACACCATACTGACCACGCTGAACAATTATTTTGTCTCCCGGCAGTTTTACAGGGCTCTGTATTTTAATCAGCGGGGGGATGTGATTGTCAGCACCACCGCCACAGGGGAATCCACAGACGCAGAAGCGGACTGGGAAAATGTGCCGGGGATCCTGGACATTCTGCCCGGTGATTTTGTCCTGATGGCCTGCCATGAGGACGAATGGGGAAGAGGCCATGACCAGATTGTGCTCTCCACTATTAAGGGGCTGGTGGGAAGCAACCTGGGGTACATTGAAGTGCAGTGGCTGAAATCCCAGGTGGATGAGATGCTTCTCCCCGATGACGGAAGCTACAATGTCCTTTTGCTGGACGGGGACGGAGAGGTATTGTACGACGGAACCGGCGAGGGGGAAACGGACTGCTTTGCCCGTATAAAGGAGAGAGGTACCTCAGAAGATTCCTTTTTTGACGCATCCCAGGCCATCGCCTATGTGTGGTGCGGGGCCATTGAGGGGTATGTGGTGCTGGTGCAGCCGATGAATCTGTTCATTCTGATTGCACAGAGAACGGTTTTCCCCGTTCTTCTGATTCTGGTGGCCTTTCTTCTCTTCGCGCTGATCTATTCCCGGGTTTCCGCCCGGCAGCTGGTGAAGCCCATCCGGACCCTTGGCCATGTGATGGAGACCTCGGATCTGGAAAATGTGCCCATTGTCAGCACAGAGTATGAGAAGGAACTCTCCGGAAGTGTGGAAATCGAGAAGCTGTACTGCTCCTTTGATGATCTGATGCACCGTCTGAAGATCTCTGTGGACCGGGAGCAGCATTTATCTATTCTTCAGCTTCAGGCCCAGATGGACCTTCTCCAGGCTCAGGTGAATCCGCATTTTATTTACAATGTGCTGAACATTATCTCTGCCAAGGGGATTATGGCGGATGATGAGAGTATCTGTGATATCTGCGCGAGTCTTGGGCAGATGCTCCGGTATTCTACCAACACAAAGGATAAAATGGGTACGATCTGTGAGGAAAAGGAATATCTGCAGGTTTATTTTAACCTTCTGAAATATCGCTATGAACACAGGCTGGAATATGCCATTGATATAGCCGGGGAAATTCTGCAGGAGAAGCTTCCGAAGATTGTCCTGCAGCAGGTTGTAGAGAACTGTATTACTCACGGCTATTCCGGGAAGGCCGGGATTATGTTTATCCGTGTGACCGGGAAAGGAAGGCCCGGGCGCTGGACCCTGGACGTGCACGACGACGGGGTGGGATTTTCGGAGGAAAAGAAGGCGGAGATGGAAGAAAAGCTGGCGGATGTGCGCCGCAGGCTTTCCGTGGACCGGGAAAATGTGGAGATGGAGATCGGAGGAATGGGCCTGGTGAACACCTATGCCCGGCTGTATCTGGTTTACGGGGAGCGGCTGTCCTTTGAAATTCATTCGGACGCCGGCGGTTCTGATGTAATCATTCGGGTTTGTGAATAGAATGGGGATGAAAATATGGTGAAATATCAGGTTTTGATCGCGGACGACGAGCCGGCGGCGGGGATTCTGATTCAGAAAATTCTGGAACGGAAATGCCCGGATTTTCAGGTGGTTTCCATTGAGGAGAACGGGCAGCGCGTCCTGGATGTGATGGCGAAAACCCCTGTAGACGTGGTAATCACAGATGTGATTATGCCGGTGATGGACGGGATTACGCTGGCGGCGAGGATGAAGGAGGAATACCCGGATACTTATGTGGTGATTGCCAGCGGATATCAGGAGTTTGATTACGCCAAGGGGGCCATTCAGGCCAGTGTGGAGGATTATCTTCTTAAGCCCATGAATCCCCGGGAGGTGCAGACACTTTTTGAGAGAATCCGGAAAAAACTGGAGAAAAAATATGATATTCAGAGAAATCAGGTCCTCCACTCTATCAGCAACGGAACGGACGCCGGGGTCCGGGAAAAGCTTCCCAGGCTTTTTCCGGCGGAGTATTATTACGCCGCGGTTATTCGCAGAAACAGTGTGATCTCCAGATTTGGAGGCGGGGGCAGCGGGGAGATTTTTGCAGCGGAATCCGAGCAGCTGATCATTTACGGCCGGGATAATATGGAAATGCTTTACCTCTGTTCAGAGGAAATGCTGGTGGTGGATTTTGAGGCCATGATGGATCGGGAATTTGAAAAGCTCAGAAGCGAAGAGGATTTCCTGACCATGGTGATCTGCGAGGAAAGGTTTGCCCTTGCGGATCTGCCTGAGATTGTACATGATCTGTACCGAAAGCTGGATAATTCCATTGTCATCGGTCTGGAGCAGAAGATCTTTCTGAATCGGCCGGGAAAGGAGACTTTTGACAGAACCCGGTCCGAGGAATCCTTCCACCGGCTTCTCGCCCTCACAGAGAGGAGAGAGCTCTCTGGTATGAAAAAGGAGCTGGAAAAGCTTTTTCTGGCCTGGGAGGAAGAACGGTGTTCTCAGTTCTGGATTGAGGGGAAGCTTCGCTATTTTTTCTATGAAATGCAGAATTGGGGGCTCCTTAAGGACTGGAACGAGTACTGGCTGGGAGACGCTTTTTCCCAGGCACTTACCATGAGCGATCTGTGCAGCAATATTCTGGATATTCTCCGGCAGTACGCGGATTTTGAGGTGGCGGCGGACCGGGATGACCGGGAGGCTGTGTTTAAGAAAATCGTATCCTATATGAAAACCCATCTGGGGGAAAATCTTTCCGTAAAGGTGGTGTGCAGTGAAATCGGAGTGTCTCAGGCCACTCTATCCCGGCTTTTTCACACCTACGCCGATACCTCTTATAAAAACTACCTGATGAATCTGCGGGTGGAGGCCGCCAAGCGGAGCTTCCGGGAGTACCCGGAAAGCTATATAAAGGATGTGGCCGCCTATGTGGGATTTTCGGATCAGTTTTATTTCAGCCGGGTATTTCGGTCCGTTACAGGGGTAAGCCCCTCGGAATACCTGGAACAGATGGAAAGAGAAGCAGAAAAGGAGGAAAAACTGTGAAAAGAGCATCCGGGTTTGTGGAAGCCTGTTATAAGATCACAGATCTTGTGGTCCTCAATGTACTTTTTGTAATCTGCTGCATTCCGGTTTTTACTGTGGGAGCCTCTGTGACCGGGCTGTACTACACCACTTTGAAAATGGTGAAAAATGAGGAGACATCGCCCATTTACAGAGATTTTTTCAAATCCTTCCGGCAGAATTTTAAGCAGGCTACGGGAATCTGGCTTGGAATGCTAGCATTTGGAGTGTTCCTCTATATGGACTTTCGCATTTCCACGGTGATGGAGTCCCAAGCGGGCCGTTCCCTGTTTATGGGGTTTTTGCTGGCCATGCTGGTGGTTTTTCTGGCGGTGGGATCCTATGTGTTTCCCATGCTGGCAAGATTTGAGAATACGGTCTTGCATATGATCCGAAACGCCTTTCACCTGGCGGCCGCGAAGCTGGGATATACGTTTCCGGTTCTGGTGCTGAATCTGACGCCCCTTCTCATTATTTTTGTGCCGGGGGATTATATAAAGTGGATTTTTGCCCTGTATTTCTTTATCTGGTTCTCCGGAGTGGCTTACATAAACAGCCGGATTTTTTCTGATTTGTTCGACCGCCTGGAAAACGGGGAGAAGGTCAGGTAAGAAGGGAATCCGGAAAAAATCTGGATTTTTCGTAAAAAAAGCTTGCAAAACCCAGAACGGTGTGGTATCATATTTTTTGTCGCGACGAGCGCATGGTGCCATAGCCAAGTGGTAAGGCAAAGGTCTGCAACACCTCTATCACCGGTTCAAATCCGGTTGGCACCTTTTGAAGCCCCCTGAAGAGTCAGGGGGTTTTTGTTATACGAAAACAGGGAAAGAAGGCGGAGCTTTCTTTCCCTGTCTGTTTACAGATAGTGGATTAAGGCGGCCCGCACAGCGCCCGGGCCGGAGATTTCCTCACGCACCATGGCCTCGATCCTGTCTCCGATGCCGGCGGCATAGAGATCAACGCCGAAAAGGTTGGCGTTGGAGAGGATGGGACGAAGCTGATCTGTCAGGCTGTCCGGGTCTCCATATTTCACGGTTGCCAGCTGTGCCCGCAGCTCAGGGAGCATGGGATCCGGAGCCAGTTCAAAGGGATTGCCCTGATCGTCCACAGCCAGAAGATAGCGCATCCACCCGGCAATGGCCAGGGGAATGGCCGTCAGATGCTCTGCACTGCCATCCCGGGCGATATATGCCTTGATGGTTTCCCCGAAGCGGATTCCCACCATCTGGGAGATATCCACAGAGATGCGCGCGCTGGTATCCCCCAGGTAACGGTTGGGGAAGCGGGACTGAATTACCTCATCCAGGAATGCCCTGGGAGAAAAAATTCCGGGATCTTTTACTACGGGAAGCCCCTCTGTATATCCCACCTGCCGGGCCAATTCGCTTAACTGGGGATCCTTCATACCGTCCGCGAACAGGGTGTATCCCAGAAGACAGTCATAGGTACACAGGGCCGTGTGAATGGGGTTCAGGCAGACCGTGACTTTCATGCGTTCAGCGGCGTTGACCGTTGTACGGTCTGCCATGTATACCCCGGCCAGCTCCAGGGGAGGCCTTCCGTTTGGAAACCGATCCTCCACCACCAGATATGCCGGCGCCTCCGCGTTGACAAAGGGGGCAATATAGGTCTGTTTTGAGGTGACAACAATGTCCATTTCCTCTGCACCGGACTCTTCCAGTGTTCTGGCTACGGCCGGACTGGGACGGGGGGTAATTTTATCAATCATGGTCCAGGGGAAGGTGACCCTCGTTTCATCCTGCAGATAATTGCAGAACGCCGGTTCCACCAGTCCCTTATCCGCCCAGATATGGGCGGTCTCCAGTACAGACTGCCGCAGCTTTTCCCCATTTCGGGACACGTTGTCCATAGATACCAGTGCCAGGGGGTATCTCCCTGCCTGGAACCGGGCGTAGAGCAGGGCGGTGACCACCCCCATGGCTCCGGTGACCGCCGCCGGTCCGTTTTCCATGTCTGCCTTTACATGGCTGAGATATTTCCCGTCCGCATCCCGCAGGGCATAGCCCTTTTCTGTGATGGTAAAAGATATCATCTGCAGACCGGGATGAGAAAAAATGTCCCTGAGCCGTGACCAGGCGGCGGGGTCGTCGGAGCGGGCTTTTATTGCCTCTGCGAGAGAGCCTAAAACTTTCCGGTCCATCCGTCCGTCCTGGTGGAGGGTGACGGCCAGAGCCAGATTGTCGTGAGGTGTGTAGATCTGATCTACCACGTCGAAATCATAGGCTTCCACACAGGTAATTCCCCGGTCCATTTCCCCGCGGGAGATAAGGGCGTCTGCAATGCCGCCCAGGAAGAAGCGGAAGATGTTTCCAATGCCGAAGTGCACCCATCGCGGATCCCTTTGCGTCTCCCTCGCCAGCCGGGCGGGGTCATAATCCGGCAGGGATATTCCCGCGGCGGTCCAGTCCTCCTGATTATTCAGTCCATTATATGTCAGCTTCATAGTCATTCCTCCGATGGATCTACATCGATGAGAACCTTCATGGTGGATTCCCGATGGCTGTCGATGTATTCATAGGCCTTCTGGTATTCCCGGAAAGGAAAGTGGATGCTTTCCAGGGGCTCCAGCCGGATTTTTCCCTCCTGGACAAAGCGAATGGCGTCCACATAGTCCTCGTGACGGTACATCATGGAGGTATTCAGATCCAGCTCAGAGTCATTGAGTTTGGCCAGATCCAGGCTGGCCCGTTTTCCGAACACAGCCACCAGGATAATCGTGCTGCCCTTCCGGGCATTCTGAATGGCCTGGTCCATGGTAATGTCAGTTCCGGCGCACTCATAGATCACATCCGCACCGTCCGGACCAAAGGCGTCATGGAGGGCAGAAGCGTAATCGTTTTTGCCCGTGTTTACCGTAAAATCGGCGCCCAGTTTTCCGGCCAGCTCTAGCCGTGTGTCTGAAAGGTCGGTGCCCAGTACCTGGGCCGCGCCCAGGGCCTTCAGAGACTGAATCAGCAGAATGCCGATCGGTCCGCAGCCCAGGACGGCCACTTTTGCACCCTGCAGACCGGGAAAGCGTCTGGCTGCGTGGACGGTAACCGCCAGGGGTTCGATCATTGCCCCTTCACTGTAGGTGATTCCTTCCGGCAGCGGGGTTACCTTGGAAGCGTCCACGGAAAAATACTCGCTGGCAGTGCCGGTGGTCTGGAAGCCCATGACCTTGAGTTTCTCACACAGGTTGTATTTTCCATGAAGACAGGGGTAGCAGCGTCCGCAGAATACCTGTGGCTCGATGGTGACCCGCTGACCTGTCCGGAGCTCCCGGACATATTCGCCTGTGGCCACAATCTGTCCGGAGACCTCGTGCCCCTGGGTAATGGGATAGGCGGTATAGGGATGTGTGCCGTGGTAGACATGGATATCACTGCCGCAGATGCCGATTTTCTTAATTTTCACCAGAACCTGATCCGGCCCCGGCGTGGGTACGGGGACATTTCGGAAAGAGATCTGTCCGGGCGCGGTCATCTGCTGCTGAAGCATCGTTTCTTTCATATTTCTGCACCTCATTTCTGAATTTATGGTTGTCCTGGAAAGGGATGAAATAGTAACGACGGCCGGGAAAATTCCGTATCATCTGATTTACAATGTAGCATGACAGACCGGATCTGTCAATGAAGGGATTTTTGCGTCAGGCGTCCAAAATCTGGTGGACGAAAACCACAAAAGGGGGTATACTGAATGTATCTGAAAGTTACGGGAAATTTCTGTTATTTCCGAATTTATATTTATATGGGCAGGAGGGAATCCCATGAGTGAGAAACTGAATAAATACCTGCAGGGAGAACTGGTCTCCTCTATTTTTTACATTATGCTGGGGCTTTGCCTGGTCTGCGTACCGGCACAGACGGTGTACGTGATCTGCAAGGTAATACTGGGCCTGCTTCTGATTATTGTGGGCTGTTACCATGTAATGCTTTATCTGCTGGAAAAGAAAAACGCCACCATTCTGGACCTTTTCACAGGCGTCGTCGTGATCGTCATAGGAGGGTTTCTTTTTACCAACCCTCAGGTGGTGGTGAAGCTGCTGCCGCTGATACTGGGCGGTTTTCTGCTGGCGGACAATGTCTGGTCCATCCGGGGGGCCGTCCGGCTGAAGGCGCGCACTTTCTGGGAATGGAAGGTACTGCTTGCCGGCAGCATCGTTTTTATCGTTCTCGGAATTGTGGTGCTGATCAGTCCGTTTCAGACGGTTACCATGATTATGGTATTTGCCGGCTGGGTTTTGCTCGGTGACGGGGTTCTGGACCTGATTTTTCTTCTTCTGCTCCGGAGGGGAATGAAGAAGGAGCTGATTCTCACGGATAATGACCGGGATGAGGCATGGGAAGGAGAAAAGGAAAAGAGCCCGGAGGAAGGATCGGCGAAGGGAAGCTCTGATGCCGGAAACTCCGTTATAAAAGATTCTGCCGACAGAAACGACAGAGATGAAAAAGAGGAAGATTCCAAAAAGCAGGAAGATTCCAAAAAGCAGGACGAAACGGAAACCGGTATGGGGGGCACAAAGTCTTTCTTTCAGGGACTTCTGAACCGGATAAAAAAAGGCCCGGATGGTCCGGAGGGGGGAGAGGAGGAAACCGCAGAGAATACGGAAGTTACTTTTTCGCCGGTCCGGACACCGGAACCGGCCGTGCTTCACGCTTCCCAGGCGGATTCGTCCACGGAGTCTGAGGGCAGTACGGATTCGGAACCGGGAGAGGAAAAGCCTGAAGCCGGTGAAAAAACCTGTCCGCCTCCAGTGAAAGCCCCCGGAACTGTTTCAGATGCGGAATCCGGGGGCCCGGCAGAGCCGGAAACAGAAAGCACCTCTGCGGAAGACAAAAATCCCGGGACAGAGGACGCCCCACGAAATCCCATCTCCGGGGCGGATTCTTCCCCGGCGGACGAAAGAGAGGCCGGTGCGGACCCGGCAGAGGCCTCGTATAATACGGAAATACCGGAGGAAGAGGTTCTGGAAGAATGGAAGGACTGAGGGAGACTGTAGTTATGAATTTTTCCGGGGTATACGGGGAGGAAAACTTCTGGAAGAAGGAGAATCCTCTGTGGCTGGATTTCGGCGATGTTTCCGGAACCAGCTGCTACTGTGATCCGAAAGCCGGGGAGGAGATCCGCAGGCGCATCCGGAATCTTTCCTGTCATGGGATTCATTTTCTGGATTCCGGAAACTATCACTATCTGAGCCTTTTCTGGATGGAAAAGATGCAAAAGCCCTTTCGCCTTCTGGTGTTTGACAATCATACGGATATGCAGTCCCCCGCTTTCGGGGGACTTTTGTCCTGCGGGAGCTGGGTGCGGGAGGCCCTGGAAGAGCTTCCTCTGCTCCGGGAAGTGATGCTTGTGGGTCCGGAGGAGGAGGCTTTTTTGCAGATTGAGGAGGCACTTCGGGCCAGAGTGAGGTTTGTCAGCAGGGAAAGGCTGCGTTCTCAGGAGGGAAGATGCGGGGCCTGGCCGGGGGAATGCCGGGATCTGCCTGTCTATCTCTCTGTAGATAAGGATATTCTCTGTCCGGCGGATGCCTGTACAGGGTGGAGTCAGGGGGATACCTCTCTTGAGAATCTCCTTGCCATGGCGGAGGAGGCTTTTGTCTCCTGTCCGGTCTGTGGAATGGATGTCTGCGGAGAGCGGGATCCGCGCCAGAGGGGAAGCAGTGAGGCCAACGACCGGGCCAACCGGGAGCTGCTGTCTCTGGCGAAAAAGTATGGATTGTCCCAAAGGAGTGAAGCATGAAAAATGAACTGTTTACCATTGGCCCTTTTACCGTGTATGGATATGGCCTGATGGTTGCCGTGGGCATTGTGGCGGCCTATCTGACCACAGAATACAGGGCTCGAAAGGAAAAACTTGCGCAGGAGCATGTTTTTTCTCTGGTGATCTGGTGTGCGGTGGGGGGATTCGCATCGGCGAAAATTCTTTTCTGGATCACAGAATGGAAAGAAATCCTCCGGGATCCGTCCTATCTGCTTCAGACCATCGGGGACGGATTTGTAGTTTTCGGAGGGATTCTTGGGGGGATTCTGGCGGGATACCTGTACTGTCGGAGAAACAGACTGGTTTTTCTGAAATATTTTGACCTGGTGATGCCTTCCATTGCGCTGGCCCAGGGCTTCGGCCGGATTGGATGTCTGCTGGCGGGGTGCTGTTACGGAAAAGAGACAGACAGCTTTTTTTCCATTACCTTTTATGATTCCACCTTCGCGCCGGAGGGGGTGGCTCTGATTCCCACGCAGATTTATTCCAGCCTTCTGGATTTTGCGCATTTTTTCCTGCTGCTGTGGATTGCCAGGCATAAAAAAGCGGATGGGCAGGTGGCGGCCTGTTATCTGATTTTCTACAGCGTGGGCCGTTTCATCCTGGAGTTTTTCCGGGGGGATTCCGCCCGGGGAAGGGTGGGAGTTCTTTCCACCTCCCAGTTTATCGGACTTTTTACGGCGCTGGCCGGCCTTCTGCTGCTGCTTTATCTGGGAAGAAAACGTCGTCTGAATTCAGAGAGGATGTCCTCTGCGAAAAGCAGCCGGAGGTACTAATTTTTCATCTGTCGGAATAATCTTTAGGAGGAATTCTGCTGTGAAGGGAGACAGGTGAAATGAGCAGAGGAAAAACTGAAAAAAATGTGTCTGCGGCCCAGACAGATCCTGAGAGGGAAGAAAGCACCGGGGGAATTTCCCCGGCGCAGGATCCGGAATTCGGGGATTTTATTGTTCAGTACGGTCAGAACCTGAAGGGAGAGACGGAGGTTTCGCCCAATTCATTTTTTCAGGATATTAACGGTGTGTATGGAATTCTCTATGTTCCTCTGGAGGAAGTGGGAGAGCCGGAGATCAACAGCTATTCCTATGATGCCCTGCCAAAATGTTATGCCTGTATGGATGTGGAGGCGGCTGCTGCTTCCGGGGTGACCCGGCTCCATGAGCATCCGTACCTGAAGCTCAGGGGAAAGGGCACCGCTGTGGCTGTGGCGGACACCGGCATTGATTACCGGAATCCTCTTTTCCGGGACCGGCTGGGCAGCCGCATTGCCTTTCTCTGGGATCAGACCCTGGAGGGAGAACCGGGAGGGGACGTGCCTTTTGGACGGGTTTTTACAAAGGAGGATATTGACCGTGCGCTGGCCGAAGAGGAACCTTTGGAGGCTGTACCCTCTGTGGATGAAAACGGACACGGAACGGCGCTTGCCGGGATCGCGGCGGGCAATACGGATGAGGGGAATCAGTTTACGGGGGCCGCGCCGGAGGCTGCACTGCTTGTGGTGAAGCTGAAGCAGGCCAAGGCCTGGCTCCGGGATTTTTATCTGTATCCCCGGGAGGCGGTGGTTTTTCAGGAGGACGATGTGATGCTGGCTGTGGCCTGGGCGGTCCGGAGGGCCCGGGAGCTTTCCATGCCTCTTTCTCTGTGCCTTGGGATCGGAAGCAGCCAGGGAGCCCATATGGGAAAAAGCCCTCTGAGCCAGTACCTGGATTCTGTGGCGGGTTTTTCCCAGACTGCGGTTTCCGTGGCCGCAGGCAATGAGGGGAGTACCCGGAATCATTTCCTGGGGAGCTTTCATGAGACAAGGGAGGCGGTGACGGCAGAGCTTCGGGTGGGTGAGGAGGAACCTGGGTTTACCCTGGAAATGTGGGGGCAGCCGCCGGAGGTCTACGGAGTTTCCATCCAGTCCCCCACCGGGGAGACTCTGGAGGTGAGCAGTTCTCTTGGCTCCGGAACCCAGACTCTTTCCTTTGTTTTTGTGGAGACGAAGGTCCTGGTCAATTATGTACTGGTTCATGGACAGACGGGAAATGTCCTTGTGTATTTTCGCTTTCTGCATCCGGCGCCGGGGATCTGGAAAATTCATGTGCGGACAAGGTACCGGCAGGAGGTTCACTGTCATATGTGGCTGCCGGTGGAAGGACTGATTTCCCCGGACACTTATTTTCTGGAGCCCTCGCCCTACAATACGGTGACGTCGCCGGGGGACGCTTCAGGCTGCATGACGGTAACTGCTTATCAGCCCAGGGACGGCAGCCTTTTTTACAGGGACAGCCGCGGGTATACGCCGGAAGGCACGGTTACTCCTCATCTGGCGGCGCCCGGGGCCGGGATTTCCGTTCCCATGGGAAACGGAACCTTTGGCGTTATGTCCGGGACCAGTCTGGCAGCGGCCCAGGCGGCCGGGGTATCCGCCCTCCTTTTCCAGTGGGCGGTGCAAAGGGAAAATATGCCTTTTCTCACAGGAAACAGCATTCGATATTATCTGCAGAGGGGCGCCAGGCGGGAGGAGAATGTCCAGTATCCAAATCCGGAATGGGGATATGGGAAAATAGATCTTTATCATACCTTTGAGCTTCTCTCCTGAAAAACAAAAATTCAGCGTTTTCTCCATTCAGATTTACAATTTAAGAAAAGATTGTGGTACAATGAACCCATTGGGAAAACATCCGGGGAAATACTTCAGGATATCAGGAAGGAAACGCAAAGGGAGGAAGGCCTATGAGTCAGGGGCAGCAGCATTCTTATAAGAAACGAAAGAAAAAAGGGGTGGGGGATTATCTCCTCACCGTGATTCTGATCCTTGCGGTCGCCGTATTTTTCTATGCCGGCTATAATCTTGTCCAGATTTACCTGGAATATAAGGCGGGTACGGATGAATACGACGGCATTGCAAAGATCGCGGTAACCGAGAGGGAAAATACGTCGGAGACTTCAGAGGAGGATCCGGTGGAAATGGAGGCACAGCCTCAGGCGCCCATTGAGGTGGATTTTGATTCGCTTCTTGCCATCAACGAGGATGTGGTGGGCTGGATTTACATGGAAGCGCTGACAGATATCAATTATCCGGTGGTGCAGGGAGTGGACAACGATCAGTATCTCCATACCACCTACGAGAACAATTATAATTTTGCCGGGACGATCTTTATTGATTATCAGAACAGCCGGGATCTCACGGACTGCAACACCATTGTGTACGGGCACAATATGAAGAATGGCTCCATGTTTGGCCAGCTGAAAAAATATGTGTCCGATGAATCTCTCTATGAGGACAGCCCATATTTCTGGATTCTCACGCCGGAGGTGGATTACCGGTATGAGATTATCGCGGCATATACCACAGCGGTGAACAGTGACACCTATACTCTTTTTGAGGGGGCGGGGCAGGAATTCCTGGACTATATGACAAAAATCGAGTCCCAGTCGGAGATCGCTACAGATCCAGGGGATCCGCAGCTGACGGATAAGGTTGTGACGCTTTCTACCTGCACCGGCAATTCCGCCACCCGTTTTGTGGTACAGGGAAAGATGGTAAACGCGGTGGCCGCACAGTAGAAGGGAGAATCTTATGGGAAAAGAGATTGAGAAACTGCAGCAGATCATTGACACGCATGACAATATTGTGTTTTTCGGAGGTGCGGGGGTTTCCACGGAGAGTGGAATTCCGGATTTCCGCAGTCAGGATGGCCTTTATCATCAGAAATACGATTATCCTCCGGAGACCATCCTCAGCCATACCTTCTTTATGAGGAAGACGGAAGAATTTTATAAGTTTTACAGAGATAAGATGCTCTGTGATACAGCTCAGCCAAACGCTGCTCACAGGAAGCTGGCTGAGCTGGAGCAGGCGGGGAAGCTGAAGGCTGTAATTACTCAGAATATTGATAATCTCCACCAGATGGCCGGGAGCCGCAGGGTTCTGGAGCTTCACGGGAGCGTTTACCGCAACTACTGTACCCGGTGTGGGAAGTCTTATGATTTTGCGTATATAAAGCAGTCTCAGGGGGTGCCCCGCTGTACCTGCGGCGGCGTCATCAAGCCGGATGTGGTGCTTTATGAGGAGGGACTGGATAATGATACGCTCCGGGCTTCCGTGGACGCTATCTCCAGGGCCCAGGTGCTGATTATCGGGGGAACCTCTCTGGCGGTTTATCCGGCCGCCAGCCTCATCGATTATTTTCAGGGTGATGATCTGGTGGTGATCAACAAATCTCCCACACCCAGAGACCGCTACGCGAATCTTCTTATACAGGAACCCATCGGGCAGGTGTTTTCTCAGATCGCGGTGAGATAGCCTGCGGAAGGAGAAATCCTCAGGTATCATGTACATATTCAGTATTGGAAAGGAAGAGTGACGGATGGGATTCCTCTATGAAGTGGGAGATGTGGTGACCCTGAAAAAAAACCATCCCTGCGGCAGCCGGGAATGGGAAATCCTTCGGGTCGGGGCGGACTTTCGCCTGAAATGCATGGGGTGCGGCCATCAGGTCATGGTGAGCCGGAAGCTGGTGGAAAAAAACACCAGGAATCTGGCGAAAAAAGAACTGTAGCTTTCGGGAAAGCTTCGGGAAAAAGTTTTCCGGATTTGACAATTTCTGCTTTACACCCCCGGAAAATTGTGCTAGAATCAAAAATTGTGATATATTTTCATATCCTTGCTCTTTGACAGGCAAAGGGCCAGAAGACCAAAAGGAGGTTAGACAAGCATGAACAAGTATGAGTTAGCATTGGTTGTGAGTGCGAAGGTTGAGGATGAAGTGCGTGACGCCACCGTAGAGAAGGCGAAGGGCTACATCACCCGTTACAACGGCGTAATCACAGAGGTTGAAGAATGGGGCAAGAAGAAGCTTGCTTACGAGATTCAGAAAATGCATGAAGGCTTCTACTATTTTATTCAGTTTGAAGCAGACTCACAGTGCCCGGCGGAATTGGAAAGACATGTTCGCATCATGGACAATGTGCTGAGATACCTGGTCATCCGGAAAGATGCATAGGTTTTGCGCACAGTTATCAGAAAGCACCATTAAACCCGTTCAAACATCAGAGAGGTAAGAAAGAATGAACAAAGTTATTTTAATGGGACGCTTGACAAGAGATCCTGAGGTGAGATATTCCGCGGGGGAGAACGCGCTGGCCATTGCGCGCTATACGCTGGCGGTTGACCGGAGATTCCGGCGCGACGGGGAGGCAAGTGCGGATTTTATCAGCTGTGTGTCTTTTGGACGATCCGCTGAGTTTGCCGAGAAGTATTTCCATCAGGGAATTAAGATTGCCATCACCGGCAGGATTCAGACCGGAAGCTACACGAATCGGGACGGACAGAAGGTATACACCACGGAGGTGGTGGTGGAGGAGCAGGAATTTGCGGAGAGCAAGGCGGCCAGTGACAACTACGCCGCGGCTTCACGGGCTCAGGCCCGTCCGGCGGCACCGGCTCCGTCCATGTCTGAGCCGAACGACGTGATCGCGGAAGGCTTTATGAATATTCCGGATGGAATCGATGAGGAACTGCCGTTTCACTGAGAGTGGAAACGGAGGATTTGCCCGGGGAGTTCCGGACTGAATAAATAAGACAGGAGGGAAGCACTATGGCTTACAATAAAGGTGAGAGACCCGATTCTCCCATGAAGAGAAGAGGCGGCCGCAGAAGAAAGAAAGTCTGTGTATTCTGCGGAAAAGAGAACAACGAGATCGATTACAAGGATGTGGCAAAGCTGAGAAAGTACGTTTCCGAGAGAGGGAAGATTCTTCCCAGAAGAATCACCGGAAACTGCGCGAAGCATCAGAGAGCTCTGACTGTGGCGATCAAGAGAGCCCGTCATATGTCTCTTATGCCCTATGTACAGGACTAATCGTACGTAATTGAATGATTGAGGGAACGCGGAAGCGTTCCCTCATACTATTTATATGAAAAGACCGGCAGAATAGCCGGTCCTTTCATATTGGTGAGACAGAATAAAAGATGACGGATTACAGAATGCCCGCAAGCCACTCATAGGCTTCCTGTACATCGTAGTCGCCCATATGTCTCTTGAGCCAGGCGTATTCGAAACTCAGGGTATCCTGATCTACGGATTCATTGTTCAGCAGGCTGTAATAAAGGGTTGCTTCCACGGCGAAGCTGGTGTCGCGGTCTGCCATGCCGAAGCGCACATACCAGTTGGCTGCGATATCCGTATCTGCGGAATCGTCATTGAGATATTCAATGGCGTTTGTCATGCGGATCTGCTGAAGCAGGTACTGTCCATCCTCTGTCTCTATATATTCATCCCAGGTAAGGCCGGTGTCGTCCAGTCCCACATTGTTTTCAACGGCATCGTTGTTCCAGGAATAATAGATAAACGGACTGTATTCATCTGTGGAGGAACCGAACAAGGTGTCCTCATTCACGCTTAAGCCAAGGCCTTTGTTGCTGAAAGCCGGGATGTTTTTCAGTGCGGTGTGGCTGGCCAGCCAGTACAGATGCTCATCATAGTCATAGGTGTAGGTGCCGTCCTCGTTTAAGGTGAGCCAGGTTACATTGTTTTCGTTGTCAAAGCTTTCGATATCTGCCTGCATCTGCTCGATGCCGTATTCCTCAATGGATTCCTCAATCTCGGTTTCCATCAGGGAGGCAATGCAGTCCTTCAGATTGTCAGTGGTCAGATCCTCGCCGTCTTCGGTTTTCAGATTCAGGCTGGCCAGGTAATCTGTGTAGGCCTGAGCCAGTTCCTCAGACACAGCAAGATCCTCTTCCGTGGTTTCCCCACCGATGTTTTCGCCGACCCGCTCCCGGGTATCATGGTAGGTCCACTCGTAGGCAAAGTTTGCGTTGGCCAGGTCTGTGATGGGGCAGTAGGCGATCACTGCGAAAACTCCGTCGTCAATGGTGGAAACATAGTTTCCGTTCTCATCCAGTTCGATGCCCGCGGCGCCGATCTCGTAGAGTGACTCATAAAAATCTGAACTGTTGGCGCTGGCCGCGATTACGGAAGAAAGCGCGCCGCCGCCGGAGGTTCCGGTGATCACGATCTTATCTGTATCTCCTGCAGGAAGCAGATCCGCGTTGTAGCGCAGATAGCGGATAGCCGCTTTGGTATCCGTCATGGTCGCCGGGGAGTGTCCCTGATATTCGCCGTCCTCTGTGGGTTCGTTGGCGCGGCTGCGGCACCCGTAGGAGACAATGACATAACCTTCGCTGAGAGCCTTTCCTATCTTGTCGGTATCAGAGGTGCTGGAGTAATCTCCTGCATCTTCTGTCTCCTCTTCGGTTCCGAGAACCTTTGTGCGGCTGGTATAGGAGTCTGCCTGCCAGCCGGAGTTATTTACACAGAAGATGATGGGAGAATCTGCCGTAGCGTTTTCCGGAACGTAAATACTGATGAGCTGGTCTTCTTCCCGGTTTGGATAGGCCATATACACGTCCTCATACCAGGTTACCGTCATGGTCTCCCCGTCCACCAGCGGATGAATTTCTGTCACCGTGGCGTCGGCCAGGGATAAGGCATCGGTTGTGTCAGTGGATGCGTCTGCGGATGTGGCATCTGAGGATGTGGCATCCGAGGAGGTCGCCTCCGCCAGCACGCTGGTTCCGCCGCAGGTCATTGTGACCATGGCAGCCAGGGATAGCAAAATACATAATGTCTTTTTTTTCATAGTTATAAATCCCTCCTTTTTGTTTGTGCCTTTTGTTTGTGGCATATTGCTTGTATTATTATATAATTTTTGCCTCTCTTTTGTCTTTTTTTTGCCGTGAATTGTGCGAAAAACGGCACGGATTGTATATAATGACGGTTTTTGAGACGAGTATTTAAATGAATTGGATATAATAAACGGTTTTATACGGGCGGGAAGCGATTTCCGTATTTTTGCCGGATCTGAAGTCCGGTGAAACGGGGCGTAAATTTATGGAAAATGTCGAAAAAGAAGGTATAGGGGAGGTTTTTTCCTTGTATTTCCGATTTCGCCCAAGTTTTTTCCGGGAGGCTATGGTAAAAAAACAGAAAGTTTGATATAATGGACTTCATCTGATTACCTGTGATTCTTTGTATTATGATACAGTGGAGAATGATAAGAACAATGAACAAGAATTCAGTGAAATTCAGCGGAGCCATGAGAAGGTTTATGCGCTGGCCGTTGTATCTTTCGGTTTTTATGATCCTGCTCAATATTCCGGTGTATATGGCGGATCTCAGGGCCGGCCTGGTGGTTTCCGCCGGAACTGTGCTTTATATTCTGATAGCGCTGCTGATTTTGCGCATGCACAGATCTGTGATACTCAACGACATGATTGCCTTTGCAAATCAGTATGACGCGGTTGAGAAGCAGATGCTGGAGGAGCTGGCTCTGCCCTATGCCATTATGGATGCAGGCGGCAGGATGATCTGGTCCAATCAGCTCTTTTCCCGGATAACCGGGAAAGCGCCTTCCTACAGAAAGAACATCAGTACGATTTTTCCGGAGGTTACCCTGGACCGGCTGCCGGAGGAGGAACAGGAGATTTCCGAGATTCAGATTCATTACGCTGACCGGATTTACCGGGTGTCCATGCAGCGCATGGATATGACGCAGGTGATCGACCAGGCGAACATTCTGGACAGCGGCGGCGGGCCGGTGGGTCTGGTGGCGCTGTATCTTTATGACGAGACAGAACTGCGCAACGCTCTGCAGCAGATTGAGGACAATAAGGTGGTAGTGGCTCTTGCCTACCTGGACAACTATGATGAGGCCCTGGAAAGCGTGGAGGATGTGCGCCGTTCCCTTCTGGTGGCGCTGATTGACCGGAAAATTACAAGATATTTTTCCAATTTTGACGGCCTTGTGAAGAAACTGGAGAAGGACAAGTATCTGCTGCTCATGCGCCGAAGCTCCCTGGAGACGCTGAAGGAGCAGAGATTTCATATTCTGGATGAGGTAAAAACAGTCAATATCGGCAATGAGATGGCTCTTACCCTGAGTATTGGAATCGGCACCAACGCGCCCACCTATCTTCAGAATTATGAGTATGCCCGCATTGCCATAGAGATGGCTCTGGGCCGCGGCGGCGATCAGGTCGTCCTTAAAAACGGGGAGGGAATCACTTATTTTGGCGGAAAGGCGCAGCAGATGGAGAAATCCACCCGTGTGAAGGCCCGTGTGAAGGCGCAGGCGCTGAAGGAATTTATGAGCACCAAGGAACGTGTGGTGGTCATGGGACATAAGATCACAGATGTGGACGCACTGGGCGCTGCCATTGGAATTTACCGCGCGGGGAAAACCCTGGGGAAGCCGGTCCATATTGTGGTGAACGACCCTACAACCTCTATCCGTCCCCTGATGGCCGGATTCATGGGAAATCCGGATTATGAGCCCTCCATGTTTGTGGACAGTTCTCAGGCAAAGGATCTGGTGGACAACAATACGGTGGTGGTGGTGGTGGATACCAACAAGCCAAGCTATACGGAATGTCAGGAACTGCTTTATATGACAAAGACCATCGTGGTCCTCGACCATCACCGGAGAGGAAACGAGGTGATCCAGAACGCGGTTCTTTCCTATGTGGAGCCCTATGCCTCCTCCGCCTGCGAGATGGTGGCGGAGATCCTTCAGTATTTCGCAGACGGCCTGCGGCTGCGGAACGCGGAGGCGGACTGTATTTATGCGGGGATCGTAATCGATACCAATAACTTTACCAATCGCGCAGGTGTGCGGACTTTTGAGGCGGCCGCGTATCTGCGGAGAAACGGCGCGGATGTGACCCGTGTCCGAAAGCTTCTCAGAGATAATATAGAATCCTACAAGGCCAGAGCGGAGGCAATCCGCACCGCGGAGATCTACCAGGGCTGCTTTGCCATCGGCCGCTGCCCGGATGAGGGAATTGAGAGCCCGACGGTGGTGGGGGCTCAGGCGGCCAATGAGCTGCTGAACATCTCAGGTGTAAAGGCGTCCTTTGTTCTCACAAAATATAAAGGCGTGGTTTATGTCAGCGCCCGCGCCATTGATGAGGCGAATGTACAGGTGATGATGGAGCGCTTGGGCGGAGGAGGCCATCTGAATGTGGCCGGCGCGCAGGTTTCCGCATCCATGGATGAGACAGAAGAAATGTTAAAAGAAGTGATTGACCAGATGCAGGAAGGAGATCAGACAAAAAAATGAAGGTAATTCTGCTTGAAGATGTGAAGTCTCTCGGAAAAAAAGGAGAAATTGTAAAGGTAAGCGACGGATATGCCAGGAATATGCTTCTGCCCAAAAGGCTTGGGCTGGAGGCCACCCCGAAGAATCTCAACGACCTGAAGCTTCAGAAGGCAAAGGAAGAAAGAATTGCCAGAGAGAATCTGGAAGCGGCTCAGGCGTTTGCGAAGGATCTGGAAGGGAAGGAGATTATTCTTACCCTGAAGGTGGGAGAGGGCGGACGAACCTTTGGCTCTGTTTCCGGCAAGGAAATTTCAGAGGCCGCAAAGACGCAGCTGAATCTGGATATTGATAAGAAGAAGCTTGTACTGGCTTCTCCCATTCGGAGTCTGGGTGTCACCAATGTTCCGGTCCGTCTTCACCCGAAGGTGACCGGGAGTCTGAAGGTATGGGTAAAAGAGGCGTAATCTCATGGAAGAGACACTGATCAGAAGGATCCTTCCGCACAGCATAGAGGCTGAGCAGTCGGTGATCGGGTGTATGCTTATGGATCGGGATGCCATTCTGGTGGTGTCGGAGATCCTCACCAGCGATGATTTTTACCAGAAACAGTACGGCGTGATTTTTGACGCCATGGTGGAACTCTGCAATGAGGGAAAGCCCGTGGATCCCATCACCCTGCAGGTCCGCCTGCGGGAAAAGGATCTGCCGCCGGATATCAGCAGCATGGAGTATGTGCGGGAGCTCCTGGACGCGGTTCCCACCTCCGCCAATGTGAAATATTACGCGAATATTGTCAGTGAGAAGGCGGTGCTTCGCCGCCTGATCCGCGCCACAGAGGAGGTAGCCAATACCTGTTACCTGGAAAAGGAACCCACAGACGTGATCCTGGAGGAGTCAGAGAAGAAGCTTTTTAACATTCTCCAGCGGAATACAGGAAGTGAGTTTGTTCCCATTCAGCAGGTGGTCCTCAATGCCATCGGAAATATAGAGCGTGCCTCCAAGGTAAAAGGCACAGTGACGGGAATCCCCACAGGCTTTGTGGATCTGGATTATAAAACCTCCGGAATGCACAATTCCGACCTGGTACTGATCGCCGCCCGTCCATCCATGGGAAAAACCGCCTTTGTCCTGAATATTGCTCAGTATATGGCCTTCCGAAAGGATTACACTGTGGCCATATTCAGTCTGGAGATGTCAAAGGAGCAGCTGGTAAACCGTCTCCTTTCCATGGAGTCCCATGTTGATTCCCAGAATCTCCGCACCGGCAATCTGAAAGACGAGGACTGGACCAAGCTGGTGGAGGGCGCGGATATTATCGGTGAATCCAATCTGATTATCGACGATTCTCCCGGTATCACCGTTGGGGAGCTGCGCTCCAAGTGCAGAAAATATAAACTGGAACACAACCTGGATATTGTGATGATCGATTATCTTCAGCTGATGAGCGGCAGCGGAAGAACCGACTCCAGGCAGCAGGAGATCTCTGATATCTCCCGTTCTCTGAAGGCCCTGGCCCGTGAGCTGAATGTCCCCATCATCGCCCTGTCCCAGCTCAGCCGTGCCGTAGAACAGCGTCCCGACCACCGTCCCATGCTCTCCGATCTCCGCGAATCCGGAGCCATCGAGCAGGATGCAGACGTAGTCATGTTTATCTACCGGGACGACTACTATCACAAGGATACGGAAAAGAAAGACATAGCCGAAATCATCATAGCCAAACAGAGAAACGGTCCCATCGGAACCGTGGAACTTGTCTGGCTCCCAAGATACACCCAGTTTGTAAATATGAAAAAGTAGAGCTGTGCACAAATGTACATAAGGACGGCCGGGTATGCCTGCATACCCGGCCGTTTTTATGTACATTTGTATAGGGCGAAGCCCGGCACCGAGCGTCCGGGAGGACGCGAGGTGAAGCACGGCTCGTAAAGTTCTGTGCGCAAGCGCAAACTATAATTTCCTTTATCCAGGGGATATAAGTCTTCCCGCCCGCCCTGTGAATTCCTTACATTAAAATGAAAATCATCGCCGATTTTGTCGTTCAAATTTTCTTGCAATCCTCTTTCACAACCCCTATAATAAACCTGTCCCAGGAAAACCCGGATTTCAGAACATCCTGTGCCGGGGCTGGTCCGGCAGCTCACTGCCTTTGCACAGTCACAGGGAGGGATCGCATGTCAAACCAATATTCTGTCCGTCAGGCGACGGAACTGACAGGTGTCAAATCCCACGTCCTCCGCTACTGGGAAGAAGAGATGAACCTTCCCATAGGCCGGAACGAGTTGGGTCACCGCGTTTACACAGAGAATGATATTCAGCTGTTTCTGAATATAAAAGAACTGAAAAATAAAGGGATGCAGCTTCGCGCAATCAGAAATCAGCTCACTCCGTCTCCGGAAATACAAAAACCTGAAACCATACCGCAGACATCTTTTCTGCCAGAAGAAAATCCCCCACAGAAAGCACCGGAAAACTCTCCCGCGGATGAAAAAATCATTGTCTTCCAGCAGATTCTGGACCGGCTGATTACTCAGGAGCTTCAGATAAAAAATGAGGGTGAAACACACTGCCGCTCCGTTGACGAGGCCATTCGCCGCCGTCAGCTGGCGCGCCGGGAGGCGGCGGCCGCCAGTGAGCCCGCGAAGAAAAAGACACGAAAGAGACATGGATGAGTACAGTCATCCAAACAAAAAAACCTGCCGGTTCGGCAGGTTTTTTCTTTCATGATATGTGGGATTATTCTCCGGGATGAATTGCCTCTGTGGGACAGACATCCGCGCATGTACCGCAGTCAACGCACGCATCCGGATTGATCTCGAAATGCTCGTCGCCCTGGGAAATTGCTTCGTTGGGGCATTCTGCCTCGCAGGTTCCGCAGCTTACACAATCATCAGAAATTACATATGCCATAGTTGTATCCTCCTTATATAGTGTTTTCCCCGTGAAAATCCACACGGTTCTTCCGTGTCTGTCGGGTGTTACAAACATTTTATACTATCTGTTCATGGAATACAAGTATTAAATTCCATACATTTTCAAATACACAAAAAATAATCACAAGTTTTTATGACTGTTTTAAATTATTTTTAAGATAATCAATCTGTCCTCTCATAAACTTCTTCCAATCATACGGGAAGAGTCTTTCAGGAATATTTCCATGGCAGCCGCATATATGAAATGGAGCGTGCTTTGCGTGCAAAAAACAGATGCAAAATCCGAATTGTGTGCTTTTTACAAAATGAAACGGCAGAAATTGTAGAAAACGACGGAAATGAAAAAAAGAGAAAAAAACCATTGATATTTGAACATTGGTGTGATAATCTAAACCCGTAAACAGGGCACGCAAAAAGCACATAAAATAAAAAAGCACGCACCTGACAGACAAGAAGCGAAGGCAGACCGCAGAAGTTTTTGTGGCCCCGCGGCGCCATTCGCGGAAAGGCGGATTAGAAGCATGATAAAAACAGGGATTATCGGAGCCGGAAGGATCGGCAGGGTTCATATCGCGAGCATTGCCACCAGGGTTCCAAATGCACAGGTTAAGACAGTGGCGGATCCGTTTATGGACGAGTCCACTGCGGAGTGGGCAAAGAGCATGGGCGTAGCCTGTACCACAAAGGACTACAGAGAAATTCTGAACGATCCTGAGATTTCCGCGGTACTCATCTGTTCATCCACGGACACGCATTCCCAGATTTCCATTGAAGCGATTCGGGCGGGAAAGCATGTATTCTGTGAGAAGCCCATCGATCATGATGTGGAGAAGATCCGGGAAGTCATTGCGGCGCTGGAAGGAACCGGACTGAAGTATCAGGTGGGCTTCAATCGGCGGTTTGACCACAATTATGAGGCTCTGCAGAAGGCTGTGGCCGCCGGAAAGGTAGGAAAGCCGGAAGTGATCAAGATCACATCCCGGGATCCGGAGCCGCCGGGAATTGATTATATAAAGGTATCCGGCGGGATGTTTCTGGATATGACGATTCATGACTTTGACATGGCCCGTTTTCTGGCAGGCTGTGACGCGGAAGAGGTGTACGTTCAGGGAGCGAACCTGGTGGACCCGGCGATTGGAGAGGCCGGGGACGTGGACACCGCGATTATCACCATGCGGATGGAGAACGGCGCTCTGGCAGTGATCGACAACAGCCGGAGAGCGGCCTATGGATATGACCAGCGGGCCGAAGTATTCGGATCCGAGGGAATGGTGGAATCCTTTAATGATAAGGCATCCACGATGACGATCAGCAACAGCTGTGGGGTAACGCAGGAGAAGCCGATGTTCTTTTTCCTGGAAAGATATATGGATGCCTATGGAAAGGAAATCGCCGCCTTTGTGGATGCTGTTGTCAATGACACAGACACACCCCTTGGCGTTATGGACGGCCTGAAGCCGGTGCTGATGGGCCTGGCGGCCAGGAAATCCTATGAGGAGCACAGGCCGGTTAAAATTTCGGAAATCATTTGATGATACTGGAGCGTATCATGGCGACAAAAAGCTTTTGCCGCTTTAATCATCGCATAAAGATAGGAGGACAATCATGAGCGAGGTTATCAGAAAGAAATATTGTGTGAATGGTGAGTGGAAGGAGTCCAAAACCGATAAGTGGATGCAGGTTACGGATTCCTCAACCGGAAAGGTGATGGCTGAGGTTCCCTGCTGTACCGTAGATGAAGTGGAAGAGGCCATTGCTGCGGCGGATGCAGCGTTCCCGGCGTGGTCGCAGATGTCTCTGTCCAAGCGCACACAGATGATGTTTAAGTGGCGCAATATCCTGACGGAGCATCTGGATGAGCTGGCTCTTATATGTGCGAAGGAAATCGGAAAGACACTGAATGAGGCAAGAGGAGACGTTCTGAAGGCAATTGAGCCCACAGAGCTTGCATGCTCGGCACCGTACATTACCCAGGGCAGCGCTTCCCTTCAGGTTACCACAGGGTTTGACACCGCCTCCTACCGGGTTCCGCTGGGCGTTGTCGCAGGGATCGTTCCCTTTAATTTCCCGGCGATGATTCCCTGGGGATGGATGGTGCCCCTGGCGATCGCCACCGGAAATACGGTTGTCCTGAAAGCGGCTTCCCAGACTCCGCTGACCTCCATGCGTATTATGGAACTGTTCTATGAAGAGGGAGGATTCCCCAAAGGAGTTGTGAACCTGGTTACCTGCTCCAGAAATGAGTCTGAGATTTTCCTGACGGATCCGAGGATCAAGGCGGTAACCTTCGTGGGAACGACAGCGGTTGGAAAGCATATTTATTCGGTTGCGGCCGCTCATGGAAAGAGAGTGCAGGCTCAGTGTGAGGCGAAGAACCATGCGCTGGTGCTGGAGGACTGCGATCTGGAAAGCACTACAAATGCCATTATCAACTCCACCTATGGATGTGCGGGAATGCGCTGCATGGCTCTCCCGGTTGTTGTGGTACAGGAGAGTATTGCCGATCAGTTTGTGGCTCTTCTGAAAAAGAAAGCCATGGCCATGAAGGTGGGATGTGCCTATGATCCGGAGACGAAGCTGGGCCCGGTTGTGAGCGCGAAGCATAAGGAATCCATATGCAACTGGATTCAGAAGGGAATTGACGAGGGCGCGGAGGTTGTACTTGACGGCCGCGATGTGGTTGTTCCCGGATATGAAGATGGATTTTTCGTGGGGCCGACCATCCTGGATCATGTAACTCCGGGGATGACGGTTGGAGACCGTGAGATCTTCGGACCGGTGACTGTGATCAAGAGAGTGAAGAACTTTGAGGAAGGCCTTGCCCTTATGAATGCCAACCCGTTTGCCAACGGTTCTGTTATTTTTACACAGAGCGGATATTACGCGCGTCAGTTTGAGATGCTGACGGACGGCGGCATGGTGGGAATCAACGTGGGTATTCCGGTACCGACCGCGTACTTCCCGTTCTCCGGAAACAAGGACTCTTTCTATGGCGATCAGCATGTTCTCGGCATAGACGGCGTTCGCTTCTATACAAGAGCGAAAACAGTCACAAAGCACTGGTATGATGAGGAGTCTGCGAAAAAGGCCATGGATACATGGGAAGGCACCGTGGAGAGAATCTGAGGCTTTTGACAGGTAAAAAAGCACGCAGGCATATTGCGTGCTTTTCTGCATTGTGCTATCATAGCTGTAAAAGTGATGGAAAGAGTGGGAAAGAGAAATGGCAGTTACGATACAGGACATTGCAGAGCGCGCCGGGGTCTCCAGGGGAACTGTGGACAGAGCTTTAAATCAGCGGGGACGGGTGAATCCGGAGGTGGCAGACCGGGTGCTGCGGCTGGCGGATGAGATGGGCTATGTCCCGAAACACAGGAAGTATGAGACAAAAAAGGAAAATCTGCGGCTGGGCATAGTGACTCAGCTGTCGAAATCCTCCTTTATGCTGGAGGTGAACCGGGGAATTCACAAAGCGATGGCTGAGCTGGCGGAGATGGGAATCCAGGTCCTTTTGCGGGAAAGTGTTTCCGTGGATGAGCAGGAACAGCTGGCGATGATCGACGAGCTGACCGCGGAGGGGATCCAGGGCCTTGCGCTTATGCCGGTCGACTGTGAGGGCGTCCGGGAAAAAATAAATGAACTGACCGAGGAAAAGAAAATACCGGTTGTGACCTTTAATTCAGATATTGTTGGCACAAAGAGGAACTGCTTTGTGGGGATGGACAATAAAAGAAGCGGACAGACGGCGGCGGGCCTGATGGGCATGCTCACCGGCGGTGTGGGAAAAATCATGGTTATTACAGGATTTTTCAGCAGCAATGTAAATAACAGCCGTGTGGATGGGTTTGTGGGGGAACTGAAAAAGTCCTTTCCGGGCCTGGAGGCGGCAGGTGTGCAGTGCAGCTTTGATGACGACCGGGAAGTGGAGAAAATCATAAAAAGCGCGATGCAGAGCATTCCGGGCATAAACGGACTGTTTCTGGTATCCGCGGGACAGAAGGGCATTGAGCGGGCCTTCCGGAGCCTGGAGCTGGAGCGGAGGCCTTACACCATCATCTATGACCTGACCCCGGAGAATACGGACCTGCTGGAGAGAGACATGGCGGATTTTCTGATCGATCAGGATGAATATGTGCAGGGATATGAACCGCTGCATATTCTGGCGGATCTGATTCTGAAGAAAAAAGAGATTCAGGATGAGTATCGCTATACGGACATTAATATAAAGACAAAATATAATATTTAAAAACAGGCCGGGATTCACGTTTCTTTCAGGGGGCAGCCGTGAATCCCGGCAGAAACGGCGCAACATGAAGAGATGGAGGAGAACGAATGGGATATGTAGAGTTTGATGAGACAAGGCCTCTGGATCTGGTGCTTCTCGGAAGAGTTGCAATTGATTTCAACCCCGCGTACAACGATCAGGTGAAGGAAGAATTCAAACCGCTGAAAAATGTGCATATGTTTGAAAAGTTTGTGGGCGGTTCCCCGGCCAATATTGCGGTGGGCATTACGCATCACGGGATGAAGGCCGGATTTATCGGCAAAGTTTCAGACGATCAGTTCGGCGACTTTGTGACGGAGTATTTTGCGGAACAGGGAATTGACACCAGCCATATTACCCGGTGCACCAATGGGGAGAAGCTGGGACTGACCTTTACGGAAATGCTTTCTCCAAAGGAGAGCAGTATTCTGATGTACCGCAACTGCATCGCGGATCTTCAGCTTAGTGTGGACGATGTGGATGAGGACTATATCAGGAGCGCAAAGGCGATTCTGATCTCCGGCACGGCTCTGGCGGAAAGCCCCTCCAGGGAGGCGGCTCTCAAAGCGGTTCTGCTGGCGAAGAAGAGTGACACAAGGATTATTTTTGACATTGATTACAGAGAGTACAACTGGAAAAACAGCGATGAGATATCCATCTATTATTCCGCCGTGGCAAAAGAGGCGGACATCATCATGGGATCCAGGGAGGAATTTGACCTTACGGAAAAGCTGATCCGACCGGGAATGACCGATGAGGAGAGCGCGGCGCTGTGGCAGAGCTATCATGGGAAAATTGTGGTCATTAAACACGGAATGAAGGGATCCACGGCTTATACATGTGACGGGCAGAAATTCAGCATCCGTCCTTTCCCGGTGGAAGCCAGGAAGGGATTCGGCGGCGGGGACGGATATGGTTCCGGCTTCCTCTATGGCCTGTATCAGGGGTGGGAGATCATCGACTGTCTGGAGTTTGGCTCCGCCGAAGCGTCCATGATGGTGCGCAGCAACAACTGTTCGGATTCCCTGCCGGGACCGGATGAGGTGTTTGCTTTTATTAAGGAAGAAAAAGAAAAATACGGCGAAATGATCGCCCGGGCGTAAAAATCAGAGAAGAGGAGTGAAAAACATGGCAAAAACAGTGAGATTGACAGTGGCACAGGCGATTGTGAAGTTTCTTGACCAGCAGTATGTGTCCATGGATGGGGAAGAGACAAAATTTGTGGAAGGATTTTTCACAATTTTCGGACATGGAATCGCCGTGGGCCTGGGGGAGGCTCTGGATTCGGATCCGGGCAGTCTGAAGGTGTTCCAGGGGCGGAACGAGCAGGGAATGTGCCATGCGGCCATCGCCTTTGCGAAGCAGAGCAACCGGAAAAGAATTATTCCCTGCGCTTCGTCCATAGGGCCGGGCGCCGCCAATATGGTGACTGCCTGCGCTACGGCGACAGTAAACAATATTCCGCTTCTTGTATTCCCGGCGGATACCTTTGCGTCGAGACAGCCGGATCCGGTTCTGCAGCAGCTGGAGCAGAGCAGCAGCCTTGCGATTTCCACAAACGATGCGTTTAAACCGGTCTGCAAATACTGGGACCGTATTACCCGTCCGGAGATGATTATGACAGCCCTGATCAATGCGATGCGCGTTCTGACAGACCCGGCGGAGACCGGAGCCTGCTGCATCGCGCTGTGTCAGGATGTGGAGGGAGAGTCCTTTGATTTCCCGGAATATTTCTTTAAGAAGCGCGTGCACAGAATCACAAGGCCTGTGGCTGTGGAGGAGGAATTGGAAGACCTGGCGGAGATCATCGCGGGGGCAAAGAAGCCTCTCGTGATCGTAGGCGGCGGAGTCCGTTATTCAGATGCCGGAGAAACCGTGGAGAAATTCTGCGAAGAGTTCAGAATCCCCTTTGGGGAGAGCCAGGCGGGAAAGAGCGCTTGCAAATCCAGCCATCCCTATTGCCTGGGCGGCATTGGTGTGACGGGAACCTACGCCTCCAATATTATTGCCAGAGACGCGGATGTGGTAATCGCCATCGGATCGAGAATGTCAGATTTTACCACCAGCTCCAAGCGTCTGTTTAAAAATGAGGACGTACAGTTTGTCTCTGTGAATAACTGTAGATTCCATGCGTATAAGATGGATGCGGTAAAGGCCGTCGGAGATGCGAAGGTGACCATCGAAGCGCTGGCCCAAAAGCTCCGTGAGAGAAAATATGTATCCACCTACACAGATGAGATTGAAAAGGCGAAGAAAGTATGGGATCAGGAAATGGAGCGCCTTGCGGGCATTGAGTACACGGGAGACGATTTTGAACCCAACATCAAAGCGAGAGATCCCAGAACCATTCCGGAGTTTGTGAAGATGACAGATGGAAAGATCGCGCAGACCGCGGCTCTGGCTGCCATCCGCAGAGTGATCGATGAGGACGCCACCATCATCACCGCAGGCGGTTCCCTTCCCAGCTGTATGCAGAGAATGTGGACGACAGACAAGAGAGGCGGTTATCACGCGGAATATGGATATTCCTGCATGGGCTATGAGGTGGCGGCTACCCTGGGCGTAAAGCTTGCGGAGCCGGACAACGAGGTGTACTGTGTGGTGGGCGATTCCAGCTTCCAGATGCTTCACAGTGAGATCATGACGATCATGCAGGAGAGAAAAAAGGTGAATATCCTGGTATTTGACAACTGCGGATTTGGCTGCATCAACAATCTGGAAATGAACAACGGAATCGGCAGTCTTGCCACAGAGTTCCGGTACACCAACGGCAAAAAACCCTGCGGAGATCTGATTCCGGTGGATTACGCCAAGGTGGCGGAAGGATACGGCCTGAAGTCATACACCTGCAAAACCATCGCAGAGCTCGAGGCGGCCCTGGAGGATGCGAAGAAGCAGGAGATCGCATGCCTCTTTGACCTGAAGGTAATTCCCAAGACAATGACGGACGGTTATGAGTCCTGGTGGAATGTGGGAATTGCCACAACGTCCATACAGGAATCCGTGCGAAAGGCCTGTGAGGATGTAATGGAAGGAAGAAGAGAGTCCAGGGCATATTGATTTAGCCGTTTATATAAAAAAAGTATGAAAAACGCTCACCCGTGTCAGCCTCCAAATTAAAATTTGGGGGTTGACATGGGGAAAGAGAGTGGTATAATGATATGGTAGCCAAAAGAGCTACAGACTTCGTCTGAAAGGCCAGTTTCCGTGCGGACAGCGGAGAGAAAGCATGATATTCTGGGCTTGTACTGGTTTCGACGGGGGTTTTGAAGTTGTGGAAGCCATCCGCAGACTCCGGGACTGCGTATCAACCTGGAAATTAAATATAAACGCAGACGAACAGTACGCGTTCGCAGCCTGATGGCTGCCGTCAGCCCCGATGCACTCACACGTTGGGAACCTGGCGTTAAGGATGTGAGAAACCTTGGCGGGTAAGCTTTGCCCCGTCAGATGTATTATGAAGCTACTGAAGCGATAAGCCTGTCGGTGGGCGTACCGTGGAGGGAATGTTAAAACAGCGACTGCGATGGGAGATGCCACAATGAATAGGCTTTCGGACGCGGGTTCAATTCCCGCCAGGTCCACTTTGGAAGCATAGCTCAGCTGGGATGAGCGTTCGCCTCACACGCGAGAGGCCACGGGTTCGAGCCCCGTTGCTTCCATGAAAAACCTCTGATGAATTCGATCAGAGGTTTTTATTTTTTAGAATTCCTCCGTGCTTCGTATTCCCGGAATTCTCATCACAATATTTGGGAATCGATGCGCAGCGATTTGAAAACAGCCGCCTGTCTTTGCTTCAGATAGGGGAGAGCTTGAAAAATGCTTGAATCAAGCGGTGCATTATGGTATAGTATGGATAGAAAGAGAGACACCTGCTGGTAACAGGTGCCTCTGGGAGCTACCGATAGACGGTTAGCCCTAAGTTAAGTTGTTATTAGAAATAACCGCTCGGCTTTGTCAGGACTGGGGCGGTTATTTCTGTGTTTTATGATTATCCTTGCCGAATGTATATCCGGCACAAAAGCAGCCGATGCCGAAGCTCAGCACTGCAATTAAGTCTGCGATACTCATTGGCTTAGCCCTCCTTCCATCGGATTCCCTTTTGGGCTTCTATGTAAACGAGGGTCACAGTCCCCTCGGAAATGAGGGCTAACCGCCTACCATCCTGGTAGCTCCTGCAAAGAATATTATCATAGACTGACAAAATAATCTATAGGAATTTCATTACTAATACAAATAAATAACGAAACAGAAATAAAACTCCAATCAGATGTTTTTTGTTCCTATCTTGAAAAATTTACATGGATACGATTGAATTTACTGTCTCTTATAAAAGAAGGAGGCCGGGAACTGTAAGGTTACCGGCAATATGAAAAAGAAAAAAGTATATGTTTAACAAGGTGTGTGGCG
>JAJQBI010000072.1 GCA_021203365.1 Clostridiales bacterium | reverse complement strand
CTCAGCTGGCAGAGCACCTGACTCTTAATCAGGGTGTCCAGGGTTCGAACCCCTGAAGGCGCATTGAAAACACTGTTTTTGTGAGCTGTTATGGCCATGGGGACGGTGTTTTTTATTTTTTATCGCTTCAATTATGCTGTGATACAAGGGACAGGAGGTCATGAATGCAGATGTCTGCATCCATGACCTCCTGTCCTTTTAATTATGGTGTGCCGCGCCGAAATTATTAGGTACCTTGACTTTTGGAAGCTCCCGTACTATAATTTCTGGTACCTGAAAAAGAAAGAAGGAGAGTCATTGGAAAGAGAGAAAGAAAGATGCTGCCGCCCGGAGCCCAGAACACCGGACGAATGGCTGAACCGAAGGCTGCACCAGTGCGGGCATTATCTGTATCACAATGCTGCAGGGCCGCGCCAGATGACTGTGCTGAACCTGCTGCGTGAAAACGGCCCGATGAGTCAGCGGGACATACAGGAGGCCCTGGGCATACAGGCCGGTTCTGTCAGCGAGCTGATTACCAAGCTGGAATCCAAAGGGTTTCTTATGCGGCAGAAGGATGACAGCGACAAACGCAGGGTAATGATTTCCCTGACAGAGAGGGGACTTTCGATGGAGTTAAGTCCTCCGGAGCAGATGATTGCCAGGCGTTATGCCGTTTTGGAGCCGGAGGAGAAGCGGCAGCTGACGGCCCTTCTGGAAAAGCTGCTGGCCAGCTGGGATGAGGGAGGGCATGAGCGATGAAATTTATGCTTTCCTACCTGAAAAAATACAGGGGGCTGGTGGCAGCCTGTATGACTCTGAAGCTTGGGGGAACTTTGCTGGAGCTGCTGATTCCCTATGTGCTGGAATATATGATTGACGAGGTGGCGCCCACGCAAAGTCTCCGGTCTGTAATTTTCTGGGGAATCATTATGGTGTTCCTGGCCATCCTGGTGCGAATTGTGAATGTGGGCGCCAACCGGCTCAGTGTAAAGGGAGCCAGAAATGCAGCCTGTGACATTCGGCGGGATCTGTTCTGGCATTCTCTGAATCTGTCCGGCAGCCAGGTGGACAGATTCGGTCTGCCTTCTCTCACAAGCCGGATGACTTCGGACTCCTATAATGTCCAGAATTTTCTTCAGTCCGGTCAGTCACTGGGAGTTCGGGCGCCAATCATGCTGGTGGGCGGGATTGCTGTCACCATGACCATGGATGTGGGCCTTGCATCCATCCTGTGCGTGATGGCCCCCATTTTGCTTGTGGTGGTGATCGGGGTGTCCCTTAAGGGCATTCCTCTGTATGACCGGGTGCAGGAGAGTCTGGATGAGATTGTCCGTATCATGCGGGAGGATATCACCGGAATCCGGGTGATAAAGGCCCTGTCTAAAGAGGACTATGAGCGGCGCCGTTATGACAGAGTCAATGAGACCCTGACCCGTAGGGATCGGAAGGCGGGGGTGGTTATGGCGCTGCCCGGACCGCTGATGACGCTGGCACTGAATCTTGGGCTGACCCTTGTGGTGGTAGTCGGCGCTGTGCGGGTCAACCGCGGCGTCACAAGGCCCGGTGTGATTCTGGCGTTTCTGACTTATTTTAATCTGATCCTTATGGGAGTGATGAGCCTGAACCGTCTGTTTATGATGATGTCCAAAGCCACGGCCTCTGCCGGCCGTATCGCTGCGGTGATCCGGCAGCCCGAAGGACTGGAGCCGGTTCCGGAGTCTCTGGCGGCTCATACGGAGCAGGATGCCTGCGTTGTTTTTGACCGGGTGTCCTTTCGCTATGGAGAGCAGACAGAGGTTCATGAGGGAATGCAGATGTCTCTGTCAAACATCAGCTTTTCCATAAAAAAAGGCGGGTCGCTGGGAATTATCGGTGCCACCGGGTGCGGGAAGACGACCATTGTGAATCTGCTGATGCGGTTTTACGATGCAACAGACGGACATATTTTTGTGGACGGACAGGATATTCGCACCTATGAGAAGGACTGTCTGCGCCGAAAGTTCGGCGTGGTATTTCAAAATGATGTGATTTTCGCGGAATCTCTGGCGCAGAACATTGATTTTGGCCGGGGTGTGAGTGAGGAGGAAATCCGGACTGCCGCTGCCAATGCCCGGGCGCAGGATTTTATCGAGGCCTATGAGGATAGCTATCAGCATTCTGCAGCCATTCACGGGGCAAATCTGTCCGGCGGGCAGCGGCAGAGAGTGCTTGTGGCAAGGGCTCTGGCCGCTCACCCGGAAATCCTGATTCTGGATGACGCGTCCAGTGCGCTGGATTACCGGACGGACGCGGCCCTTCGGAAAACCATCCGGGAGGAATACCAGGATACCACAACCATTGTGGTGGCCCAGAGAATCAGTTCCATTATGAGCCTGGATGATATTATCATGCTGGACGAAGGGGAGATTCTTGGTCATGGCTCTCATGAGGAGCTGTTGGCGTCCTGCCCGCAGTATCGGGAAATCTATCGCACACAGATGGGGGAGGGAGCGTAAGTATGCCTGTGAATATAACTGTTATGAAAAAACCGAAGGATACACGGGGAACCCTTCGCAGGCTGATTGCCTATATGGCCGATTATAAATGGATTCTTCTGCTGGTGCTGCTTCTGTGTCTGGTTTCCAACATTCTGGCGCTTCTGGGCCCGGGTCTGGCCGGTTCGGCCATCAATGAGGCCGCCGCCGGAGTGGGAAAGGTAAACTTTCAGAAGGTTTTTTACTATGCAAAGTGGATGCTTCTGTGCTATGGCTGTTCCTCTGCGCTGACCATTGCCATCAATGTGGTGATGATGTATGTCAGCAAATGGATTGCGCAGAAAATGCGGCGGGATGTGTTTGACCGGCTGATGCGGATCCCCGTGGGATATTTTGACCGGAATCAGGCGGGGGATATTATCAGCCGTGTGAGCTATGATACGGATGTGGTATGCACCTGTATTTCCACGGATGTGGTTTCCATTCTCACCTCCGTGGTGACCGTGGCGGGCTCCTTCTGTATGATGCTGTATATCTCACCCCTTCTTTCTGTTGTAGTGGTGGTGACCATTCCGCTGTCTGTGGGCTATGCCGCGTTTATGAGAAAGGTTACTCAGCCCCGTTACAGCCGTCGGTCCGCCAGCTACGGAAGGATGAACGGCTTTGTGGAGGAAATGCTCACCGGGCAGAAAACCATCCAGGCCTACGCCTATGAGGGCCAGGTCCGGGATCGCTTTGCCGATGTAAATGAGGATGCCGCGGACGCCTATTATCAGGCGGATTACTATGGGGTTTCCATGGGGCCGACCATGGGATGTATTAACAACATTTCTCTGGGGCTGATCGCGACGCTGGGCTCCATCCTTTATATGAACGGTTTCGCTTCTCTGGGACAGATTTCCTCTTTTGTGCTGTATTCCCGGAAATTTTCCGGACCCATCAATGAGATTGCGAATATTATCAATGAACTGTTTTCCGCTCTGGCCGCCGCGGAGAGGGTTTTCCGCCTGCTGGACGAGGCGGAGGAGACAGCGGACCGGGCGGATGCCCGTCCTCTTCTGGAGGTGAAGGGGGATGTGGCTATTGAACACGTGAATTTCGGCTATGACCCGGGCCGGACGATTCTCCACGACCTGAATCTCCAGGCAGATGCGGGAAAGCTGATTGCCATTGTGGGCCCGACCGGAGCGGGAAAAACGACGATTATCAATCTGCTGATGCGGTTTTATGATGTAAATGGCGGCGTTATACGGGTGGACGGCCAGGATATCCGGGACTATACCCGCGCCAGTCTCCGGGGCGCCTATGCCATGGTTCTTCAGGATACCTGGGTGTTTCACGGAACGATTTTTGAAAACATTGCTTACGGAAAGGAGGATGCCACCCGGGAAGAGGTGGAGGCCGCGGCCCGGGCCGCACATATTCATCCTTTTATCATGCGTCTGCCCCAGGGCTATGAGACCGTAATCCGGGAGGACGGCGGCAACATTTCCAAAGGACAGAAGCAGCTGCTGACCATTGCCCGGGCCATGCTGTTTGATTGCAGGATGCTGATTCTGGATGAGGCGACCTCCAATGTGGACACCGGAACAGAGCGGGAAATCCAGGCCGCCATGCGAAGGCTGATGTGTGACAAAACCTGTTTTGTCATCGCGCACCGGCTTTCCACGATTCAGCATGCGGACCGGATTCTGGTGGTGGATCACGGGGATGTGGTGGAGCAGGGAACCCATGAGAGTCTGATGAAGAAAGGCGGATTTTACTGCAGGCTGTATAACGCGCAGTTTGAATAGCAGATTTTGTTTTCCGGGATAAAGGGGAAGTTGCATTTTTTTGCCGGGCGGTATATACTGTTTTTCAGAGCCTGAGAAGACAAACCCAGGGATATTAAACGTAAAGAAAGAGGGAGCCTATGAAGACTGGTCTGGTTCTGGAAGGCGGCGCGATGCGTGGGATGTTTACCGCCGGCGTTCTGGATGTGTTTATGGAAAATCATATACCTGTGAACTGTGTGGTGGGTGTGTCCGCCGGCGCATTGTTTGGTGTCAACTATCTTTCCGGACAGAAGGGACGTGTGATCCGGTATAACAGGCGCTTTAACGGAGATCCCAATTATATGGGCATCCGCCCTCTTCTGAGAGAGGGAAATATCATCAGTACACAGTACGCCTATTACGATGTTCCCCGCCATCTGGATCCCTTCGACGATGAAACCTACAGAAAATCAGAGATTCCCTTTTACGCGGTGGTTACCAGTGAGGATACCGGAAAACCGGAGTATATGCAGGTTCACAGCGTTTTTGATCAGATGGACATTCTTCGGGCTTCGGCGTCCATGCCCTTTGTTTCAAAGCCGGTGGAGATTGACGGCGGCCGTTATCTGGACGGGGGCGTTTCCGACAGTATTCCTTTTCAGTGGCTGGCCCGGCAGGGCTGCGACCGGCTGATCGTGATTCTGACCCGGGATATGGAATACCGGAAAAAGCCCATGTCAAAACCGCTGATTCAGTTTTTTTACCACAGGTATCCGGAATTTGCGGCCCAGCTGGTCAACCGCCACAGGGTATACAACCGTTCTGTCCGCACTCTGGCCCGATGGGAGGAAAAAGGACGAGCCTTTGTGGTTCGCCCTTCCAGGCCGGTGGAAATCAAACGGATAGAGTCTGACCCGGATAAGCTGCAGAAGGTATACGACCTGGGAATCCGGGACGGGAAGGACTGTCTGCCGAAGCTTAGGGAGTACCTGGGGAAAGAGTGACAGGAGAGGTTATTGTATGAGAATTCTTCTGGCAGAGGATGAGCGGGATCTGAACCGCATCATCACGAAAAAATTCAGCGCGGAGGGGTACAGTGTGGACAGCTGTCTCGATGGGAGGGAAGCCATCGACTGTCTTGCCTGCGCGGACTATGACGCGGTGATTCTGGATATTATGATGCCCGGCGCGGACGGCTTTGCCGTGCTCCGGGCGCTTCGCGGCGCCGGAAAAAAACTCCGGTGCTTTTTCTCACTGCCCGGGATTCCGTTGCGGACCGGGTAAAGGGGCTGGACAGCGGCGCCAACGACTATCTTGTCAAGCCCTTTTCCTTCGACGAGCTGTCTGCCCGGATCCGGGCCATGATCCGGACCGCCCATGGGAATACGCGCAGTGAACTGACGGTGGGGGATCTGACCATGGACTGCGCGGCGCAGCGCGTGACCCGTGGGGGCCGGGAGATTTCCCTTTCGGCAAAGGAGTATGCGCTGCTTGAATATCTGATGCAGAATGCAGAGATCGTGCTCTCCCGGGAGAAAATAGAGAATCACATCTGGAATTTTGACTATGAGGGCGGGACCAATGTGGTGGACGTGTATATCAGCTATCTGCGGCGCAAGATCGACGGCGGGCAGGAACAAAAGCTGATTCATACGGTGCGGGGACGGGGATATGTTCTGAAGGACGGTCGGGACGGATGCTGAAAAAACGATCCATTCAAATGAAAATAACCCTCTGGTTTTCAGCGGCCCTCATCGTGGTGGTGGCGCTTACTTACTTTGTCATTTTGTCGGTCAGCCGGCAGACCATTCAGAAAACCATCCGGGATACGCTGATCACGGCCGTGGAAAACAATGTGGATGAGGTCGAGTATTATTCCTCTGCATCCCTTGTGGTGACAGACGGGGATGTTGACTATTATCTGCAGCATGGCGACGGGTATATTGAAATCGACGATGATTTTCTCGACGAGGTCAATGATATTTATACGTCCCTGTGTCAGCAGGACGGAACGCTTCTCTACGGGGAGAATCCCATTATACTGGAAACGGCGGAGATGGATTTTGTGGACTCACAGGTGCAGAGAATCCGGGTGGACGGGATCCTCTATTATGTGTTTGACCGGAAGCTGGAGGAGGAGGGCCTGGAAGGCCTGTGGCTGAGGGGAATTGTGTCGGAAACCCAGGGGGAAGTGGAACTGTCCGCGATCTCACGCACATCTCTGATTCTTCAGCCCAGCCTGGTTTTGCTTGCCATTGTGGGCGGCTGGCTTATTGCCCGCCGAATGCTGCGCCCGATCCGTGAGATTTCCAGTACGGCGGCGCAGATCCGCCAGGGGGACGACCTGAAAAAACGGATTGACCTTGGAGAAGGAAAAGACGAGTTGCATCAGCTGGCCACACAGTTTAATGAGATGTTTACCCGCCTGGAGGACTCCTTCCAGGCCCAGCAGCAGTTTGTATCGGACGCCTCCCACGAGCTGCGGACCCCGGTTTCTGTGATCATCGCCCAGTGCGAGCTGGCGCTGGAGGAGGTGTGTACCGGGGATGAGTATCGGGAGGCTCTGGAGGTCATTTTGCGGCAAAGCCGGAAAATGAGCCGCCTGATCGGTGATATGCTGGATTTTACCCGGCTGGAGCTCCAGCCGGAGCGATATAAAAAGGAAGATTTTGATCTGACCGCTCTTGTAGAGGACGTCTGCCAGGATATGGCCCTGATCCGGGAAAAAGGGATCGCGCTGACCTGTGAGGCGGAGGAGGGAATCCATATCCGTGGAAACCGGGAGCTTATGACCCGGCTTCTTATGAATCTGGTCAGCAATGCTTACCGCTATGGCCGGGAGGACGGATTTATAAAGGTACGGCTGGCTGTCCGCCGGGAAGTCTCTTCAGTTGAAGAAACCCGGGAAGAGGCGAGAAAGGCCGCGTCCGGGAAAAGCCGGAACTCATCGGCCGGAGAAATTCTTCTCTCTGTGCAGGATGACGGTGTGGGAATCCCGGAGGAAGAGCAGGAAAATATCTTCCGCCGTTTCTATCAGGTGGATGCCGCCCGCTCCGGAAAGGGAACCGGACTGGGGCTTGCCATGGTGAGGGAGATTGCCTCATTCCACAACGGAGAGGTTACTGTAAAGAGCACACCCGGCCAGGGAAGCACTTTTTCTCTTGTTCTGAGGGGATGATAAGCCGGGAGTTTTCTAATTTTAAATTGTTTTTCTAATAATCTTCTAATGTTTGAATGTTAT
>JAJQBI010000083.1:2443-7460 GCA_021203365.1 Clostridiales bacterium | reverse complement strand
CGAGGGCTTGACCGAGAAGGCCAGGAAGATTCGAAGGAGAGAGCGGAGAGCGAGATAGCTGGAGAAAGTCAGACATGTATGTAGTTTTGAAGGTGTAAAAAGAGAATTTTCCGGTTAAGGATCTGGACCGGATTCTTTTTATAAGTTTGCATATGTAGGGGATTGGTCAAATGGTATGATAGGGGTCTCCAAAACCTTTGGTGGGAGTTCGATTCTCTCATCCCCTGTTTTGAGAAGGTATGGTGAAAACCGTGCCTTTTTTGTGGCATATATGAAAAAGGGTGTTATAATAAATGCAGTGTACCGGGGAAGCCTGCCGGATGTATGGCTCCCTGAAATAAACAGAAGCGAGGAAAAAGAAAGGAGATCTTACCTATGAAGAAGTTTCTGGAAGAATTTAAGGAATTTGCGTTGAGAGGCAATGTGATGGATCTGGCTGTCGGTGTAATTATAGGAGCTGCTTTTCAGGCCATCATAGACTCCCTGGTGAATGACATTATCTCACCGGCCATCGGACTTTTCGCAAACACGGATTTCAGTGACCTTACAGCGAAAATCGGGGATGTGGAGATTCGATATGGTTCATTCATCACAGCGATTATTAATTTTATCATTATGGCGTTTATCATTTTCCTGATTGTAAAGGGAATGAACGCGCTGGCATCTTTGGGTAAGAAAGAAGAAGTGGACGCGGCGCCTACGGAGAAATGCTGTCCATACTGTAAAAGTATGATTCCCATTGAGGCTACCCGATGCCCGCACTGCACATCGCAGCTTACAGATGAAAAATCGTGAGAAACAATGACAAAGGTTACTGGGGTCAAAAGTATTTTTGGCCCCAGTAGTCTGTTCACGGGAAGAAAGCGGCAAAGAGGAGAATTCTATGGAAAAAGCGATTATAGCCATGAGCGGCGGGGTGGACAGCTCCGTGGCGGCCCTGTTGACAAAGCAGACCGGAGACGACTGCATCGGCGCCACCATGAAACTTTTTTATAATGAGGATGTTGGAGAACAAGGGGAAAAAGCCTGCTGTTCACTGGAGGATGTGGAAGATGCCAGGAGCGTGGCCTGGTCCCTGGGAATGCCATATTACGTTTTTAATTTTTCGGAGGAATTTCGCAGAGAAGTTATGGATCGCTTTGTGGAGGCTTACGAAAATGGATGTACACCCAATCCCTGCATAGACTGCAACCGTTATCTGAAATTTGATAAAATGCTTTCCCGTATGCGGGAGCTTCAGCGCGACTATATAGTCACCGGCCATTACGCCCAGGTGGTATATGATCCTCATCGCCAGAGATATCTTTTGAAAAAGGCGGTGGATGAAACAAAAGATCAGTCCTATGTCCTCTATATGCTCACACAGGAACAGCTGGCGCACATCCGCCTGCCTCTTGGAAATCTGACCAAGTCCCAGGTGCGTGAAATTGCGGAAAAAAATGGCTTTGTCAATGCCCGGAAGCATGACAGTCAGGATATCTGTTTTGTCCCGGACGGCGATTACGCGGGCTTTATTGACCGGTATACCGGGAAAAGGCGGGAATGTGGGAATTTTGTGGACAGGGAAGGGAACATACTTGGACAACACAGGGGGATCACCCATTACACCATCGGACAGAGACGCGGGCTTGGAATTCCGGCGGCACAAAGGCTTTATGTCTGTGCCATTTCCCCCAGGACCAATCAGGTGGTCCTTGGTTCCAATGAGGATCTGATGGGAACCGAGCTGACAGCGGGCCGTGTGAATCTGATTTCCTGTGATTCCCTCGCAGATCCTGTTTCCGTGAAGGCAAAGATCCGGTATCGACACAGGGAACAGCCGGCCACAGCGTGGCAGACGCCGGATGGGAAGCTTCATGTGCGCTTTGAAAAACCCCAGAGGGCCATCACCAGGGGACAGGCGGTAGTTCTGTATGACGGAGATCTGGTTGTGGGCGGCGGCATTATAGAGAAAAACTATAATGAGCCATAGAGAAAAGGAAGAGGATAATCGGGCTTTGCATTCTTGACACAACAGGGAAAGAATGGTATCCTATGGCATAGAAAGAAAAACATACTAATTTAGTATGTTAAATAACCTTTCAGGCAGCACGCGCTGCAAGGGAAAACGATCAGAAAAGAGGATGCCAGAATGAGCGAGAAAATTACAAGAGAAAACAGAAAATTTAAATTTGAAACTCTGCAGCTGCACGTGGGCCAGGAAAAGCCGGATCCGGTAACAGATGCCAGAGCGGTTCCCATTTACCAGACTTCCTCCTATGTGTTTCATAACTGTGATCACGCCCAGGCTCGTTTTGGCCTGACCGATGCGGGCAATATATACGGACGGCTCACCAATCCCACAGAGGATGTCTTTGAACAGAGAATTGCCGCTCTGGAAGGAGGCGTGGCCGCCCTTGCAGTGGCTTCCGGAGCGGCCGCCATCACCTACACCATTGAGAATCTGGCCCAGGCCGGAGACCACATTGTTTCCGCGAAAAACATCTACGGCGGTAGCTTTAACCTTTTTCTGCATACATTGCCGCAGTATGGAATTACCACCACTTTCGTGGATATTTTTAATTACGAAGAGGTGGAGAGGGCAATCCGGGACAACACAAAGGCCATTTTTATTGAGACGCTGGGGAATCCCAATTCCGATGTGGTGGATATAGAGAAAATCGCTCAGATTGCCCATTCCCATAAGATTCCCCTTGTGATTGACAATACTTTTGCGACGCCCTACCTGGTAAGACCCATTGAATATGGCGCAGATATTGTCGTGCATTCGGCGACGAAGTTTATCGGCGGACATGGGACCACGATCGGCGGCGTGATTATCGACAGCGGGCGGTTTGACTGGGAGGCTTCCGGGAAATTCCCATCCCTGGTGGAGCCCAATCCAAGCTATCACGGAATCAGCTTTACGAAGGCTGTGGGGTCCGCCGCGTTTGTGACAAAAATCCGGGCGATTCTTCTGCGGGATACAGGTGCGACCATTTCCCCCATTTCTTCCTTTTTCTTCCTTCAGGGGCTGGAGACACTTTCTCTGCGGGTTGAGCGCCATGTGGAGAACGCCCTGAAGGTGGTGGATTATCTGAACCGCCATCCTCAGGTGGAGAAGGTTCATCATCCCTCCGTTTCTCAGGATGAGAGCCAGCAGGCCCTTTATAAAAAATATTTCCCCAACGGCGGTGGCTCTATATTTACTTTTGAGATCCGGGGAGACGCCCAGAAGGCGAAAGATTTTATTGACAACCTGGAGCTGTTTTCTCTGCTGGCAAATGTGGCGGATGTGAAATCCCTGGTGATCCATCCGGCGACTACCACTCACAGTCAGTGTACAGAGGAAGAACTTCTGGATCAGGGAATCCGGCCCAACACCATCCGTCTTTCTATTGGTACGGAAAACATTGACGATATCATCCAGGATCTGGAGGAGGCGTTCAAAGCAGTAGAACCGTGAAAAATGTTCTATACGGACACAAGCTGCTCCAGGGTTCCGAATGTATAGCCCATTTCTTCCCAGCTGGTGAGGAGATCATCCAGAATTTCCGCGTTTGTGGAGGAAGTGCTGTGAAGGAGAACAATGGCGCCGGGGTGAATGCGGCCCAGCAGTTTTTCCATGGCTTCCTCCCGGGTGGGCTGATTCTCCTGGTACCAGTCTACATAGGCAAGACTCCAGAAAAAGGTGTGATAGCCCAGCTCTTTTGCCATGGACAGATTTTCCGTGCTGTAAATCCCCTGGGGCGGGCGGTAGAATTTTTCCATGGGAGAGCCGGTCAGCTTCTGATAAAGCTCCTCCACGCCCTCAAGCTGTGCCTGGAAGGATTCCAGGGTGGAAATCTGGGACATATCCGGATGTGTCAGGGTGTGATTGCCGATGGTGTGTCCGGCTTCCGTCATTTGCAGGAGCAGCTCCGGATTATCAGAAATGAAATTTCCCACCACAAAAAAGGTGGCAGATACGCTGTGCTTTTTCAATGCTTCCAGGATGGCTGGCATATTGCCGTTTTCATAGCCGCAGTCAAAGGTGAGGTAGATTATTTTTTCGTCCGTATCCCTGGCGTAGTAAGCGTTATAGACCGCCAGTTCCTCGACGGTGGCGTTTCCCACGGGACGCCGGCCTTCCTCCTGAAAGCTCAGTCCCCAGCTGGAGCTCTGGGAAGAAAGAATTTCCGCGGCTTCGGCGGAATTGGCGTCCGATGTGCGGTCCAAAGAGGCGCCGGAGCGCCCAAGAGAGTTCAGTCTGCCTGCCAGAGCGCCGATCAGAAAGGCCGCAGCGAAAATCAGAGGGATTTTTAAGTTCGGAAATCTGGATTTCATCGGAACCTCAGGGAAAAATCTTTGAGAAATATATATGTGTGAAATGAAAATATTATGATTGAAGCGACAAAAGGTATTTTGTCGCTATGATACAGGAAAGAGAGAGTTGTGAATGCGGGCATCTGTATGGGCATTCATAGAATTGAATTCCGGGCAACATAATAAGAGCCATCTGCGAAGCCTCCCGGCTTTCCTCGATGGCTCTTTTAAAATTCACTGTCCAATGGAATAAACCTCTCTTTCTTCAGATTTATAAAACGATCAGGGTTTCATACTTATCTTTTCTTCGGTCCGTACCTCCTTCTTCAGATTATAGGGTAATTCTTAAATGCTTCTGGCGGTCTGTACCTCCCTTTCTCAGATTATGAGGAAAATCACTTGTGTTCTCGGTGGTCTCACTCCTTTTCCTTGAATTATAAGTCCCTTTTGTTTTATGTACTTACTATAACAGAAAAAAACAGAATTGTCAAGACTAAAAATAGAAAATATTTAAATTTAATATACAGAAAATAGTTAATTGCCAGAAATATAGATAAAATTCTGAATAATTAAGCCCGCGAATAGATTCTCTGTTTCGGTAAAAACTAATATTCATCTTAAAGATAAATCCTTAGATGCCATTATGGCCGACAAAAGTCGGCCAAGAAGGAGGTAATCCCTCAAAGGGATACCATTATGGCCAGCAAAGGCTGGCCAAGAAGGAGGTAATCCC
>JAJQBI010000083.1:0-2343 GCA_021203365.1 Clostridiales bacterium | reverse complement strand
CCTCAAAGGGATACCATTATGGCCAGCAAAGGCTGGCCAAGAAGGAGGTAATCCCTCAAAGGGATACCATTATGGCCAGCAAAGGCTGGCCAAGAAGGAGGTAATCCCCAAAGGGATACCATTATGGCCAGAAACCATGGCCAAGAAGGAGGTAATATGTTGCGTTATTTGCCTGTTCGAAAGGTTTGCGGGAGACAGATTCTGGATTCAAGAGGAAATCCGACGGTGGCGGTGGATGTGACTGTGGGGGAAGGTGTGATTGGACTGGAGGGCTGTACGGGCACGGCTATGGTGCCTTCCGGTGCATCCGCAGGAAAATTTGAGGCGCTGGAGCTTCGGGATAAAAATAAGGAACGATATCTTGGACTGAGTGTGGAGAAAGCCGTGGAAAATGTAAACACGAAGCTTGCCGACGCGATTCTTGGGGAGAATGCCCTGTGTCAGCGGGATATTGATGCCCGGATCCGGGCGGCAGACGGGACGGAAAACAAAACCAGTCTGGGTGCCAATGCTACACTTGGCGTGTCTCTGGCGGTCGCCCGGGCGGCGGCCAGTGCACTGCGTCTTCCCCTGTATCAATATCTTGGAGGCTGTTGCACAAACCGACTGCCGGTTCCCATGATGAATATTCTCAACGGAGGACGCCACGCGGACAATACGGCGGATATACAGGAGTTTATGATTATGCCTGTGGGCGCTTCCTGTTTTTCCGAGGGAATCCGTATTTGTGTGGAAATATATCAGGTTCTGAAAACGATTCTGAAGCAGAAAAATATGACCACGGCGGTGGGAGACGAGGGCGGGTTTGCCCCGGATGTAGAGGATTCCAGGGAGGCCCTGGGACTGATTATGGAAGCAGTGAGGCATGTAGGCTATGAGCCGGGCAAAGATATTGGAATTGCCATTGACGTGGCGGCCAGTGAGCTTTACGATCCTGAGCTGGATGCCTATTATTTCCCCGGGGAGAGCCGGATGAGAGAGAAAAAAATTCTCCGGGATGCCAGGGAAATGGTGGATTATCTGGAACAGCTTCTGGATGAATTTCCCATTGTTTCCATTGAGGACGGTCTTTCCGAGGATGACTGGGAAGGCTGGAAAATGATGACACAGCGTCTGGGAGACCGGGTGCAGCTAGTGGGGGACGATCTGTTTGTGACAAATGTGAAGCGTCTCCACTGTGGGATTCGTCTTGGCGTGGCCAATGCAATTCTCATCAAGGGAAATCAGATCGGAACTCTCACAGAGACACTGGACGCGGTGCGGATGGCGCAGCACGCCGGGTACCGGGCTATCATTTCCCACCGCTCCGGGGAGACAGAGGATCCCTTTATCGCAGATCTTGCCGTGGCAGTGGGTGCCGGGCAGATCAAAACCGGGGCACCCTGCCGTTCCGACCGGAATGCCAAATATAACCGTCTGCTGTGGATTCATGAATACCTGGGAGAGCAGTCCAGGTATCAGTCACCTTTTGAAGAGTGGAAGAATAAGGAATCATAAAAAAGACAGGGCGTTGATGCGTAGTGTGCGAACGCCCTGTTTTGTCAGGATTTTAAATATTTGGAAATGGGGACGGATAATTGCAAGATTCCATTTTTATGAAACTGTAATTATCTGCTACGTTTCTGCTTTGTGTTATTGATTGCTATGCCAGCTGCACCAACGCCGGATAGAAGCAGAAGTACAAGCCATAGCACCATCTGGCTGTTGTCTCCGGTCTGTGCACTTGTTGTGCTGCCCGCGGATGTGCCGGAGGTATCTGTACTTTCGGTCGTTGTATCTGTCTGCTCCTGCACCGTCGTTTGGGTCTTCAGGCTCTCGCCCGTTTCGTCTATGACCTTGACGGCGGTGTAATCGGTATCGTAGCTGTGGCCGCAGACGGTGCAGGTGTAACGCGTGCAGCCCTGCGTCGTGTAAGTCGCTTCGATGATAACCGCCTTGTAGCTGTGGCCGGTGGCGGGGATGATTTCCCCTGTGGTGATCGTCTCGCCGCATACGGAGCAAACCTCATCTCCCGTATAGCCATCTGTGGTGCAGGTGGCGTCCCTGGCGTTCTGAATCTCCGTGGTGTGGCCGGTAGCGGTAACCGTAACCGTTTCCCTGTTGATTTCCTCGCCGCATACGGAGCAGTAAATTACGCTGTCATAAGACCCGTCCGTGGCGCAGGTGGCCGCGACCTCGTTCTCCTTCACGGCTGCGCCAGCGGTATGGCCGGTAGCCGGAATCGTTTCCCCTGGGGTTACCGTTTCGCCGCAAACGGTGCAAACTTCATCTCCGGTATAACCCGGCTCGGTGCAGGTGGCGTCCCTGGCGTTTTGAAGCTCTGTAGTATGGGCAGCGGGAACC
>JAJQBI010000009.1 GCA_021203365.1 Clostridiales bacterium | reverse complement strand
TTCAATATGGTAACAAAGGGAAGTTCAACTTACCCTTTTGTCGCTCAAATCATATCATAAAATCATACCATTTTTATTTATTGCTTTCAATTATTCTTATGAAAACAGTAACGTCAGATGATCAGATACAGGTAATTAAACACCAGCTTCCGCTGGTAATCACAGTACCTTGTCTTCTTCCGGATAGCGTCCAGCACGGCATTGTCTATGCTGTCGCCTTCGGATGTAAACGGATTATACGCCTTTACATCGTCACGAATACAGAGCGTAAACGAGGCTCCTCCCTCCAGCAGTCTTATATCAATATAATGCTTTCCCAGCCTGTCCTTCAGGCCAAATTTTATAATGTTCAAAAGGACCTCTTCCACAATAAAATTCAGGAGAAAAGCCTGCTTCACCCCGATGTCCCAAGCGTCGCATAGCTCCTCGATATCTGCTGCGATCTGCGAGACGCTCTCTTTTTGAATACTGTAGTATTTTTCAAACACACGGCCGGTCGGCGCGTAGCGCCCGGAGATATATCTCTTCGACGGCGAAACTGCCAGGACTAGCAGGGCAAACAGAAGACAGAGTGCTTCGCTGCATATGTAAGTGCCTGCAAGCCCCATAATCTGAAAACGGCTGATCAGCACGCCCCCGATCAGAAGCATCAGCGCAAAATTGCGCAAAAGACTCATCACACCCGCCAGCCTTGCCCTTCCGATGCTCTGCCAGAATGCCGTGGCCAGGATATTAAAGCCGGCAAACAGGAAATTTACAGAAAACAGGCGCAGTGCCGCGGCAGCGGCCGACATCTGCGCTGGGCTCAGTCCGAAAATACGAAGCAGCGGTTCTGCAAAGAGAAGAAATACCGCCACAGCCAGAATGCCAAAAACAGCCGTCACAAAGACACCCTGCCGGAGCACAGCCAGAATGCTTTCATCATCCTGCTCTCCCGTAAAGATGGAAACCACCGGGGCAAATGCGTCGCCCGCCCCGTTAAAAAATGCCTGCGGTATCGTACTGATGGTATACAGTACGCCGAAAATAGCCTCATTGGCTACGCCATTTACCGGGTCCGAAAGCAGCAGCCTGTTGAATACGAGCATAACGAGCGCCTGAAAGATATAGGTGGAGCCGACGCCGAACCCGTTGGCGATATATGTTCTGACATCCGACAGTACGGGAACATAAAGACGCAGGCGAAGAAGCGACAGCTTTCTGAAAAAATGTGTGAGCAGGAGCAGGAAACCGAGAAGCTCAGAAATGCAAAGTGAAACAGACGCACCCATGATGCCCCAGCCAAGTCCTCCCATGAACAGAAAATCCAGCGCCAGGTTGGTCACTATCACAACCGCGGACGCGGCCGCCGCAAGTGCAGAATCGCCGTCTGTCCGTACGGACAGGGACAGCATATGGTAAAGGACAAACAGCGGGGAGGCGAGGAATACCGGCATCAGGTAGGCCGTCGTCAATGCGGTCAGCTCCTCTTTCGCGCCGAGGAAACGGATCACGGTATCCCGGAACAGGAAGGATAAGACAAGCAGCCCGATCCCCACAGTCAGTCCGATGAACAGCTGTTTTCCCATAATCCGGCCTGCTTCCTCCCGGTCCGCGGCGCCAAGCGCCCTCCCGATCATGACATTCGCACCGGTACCGACGGTCACGCCAAGCAGAGCATACAGCATAAATACAGGCGTAACGATCCCGGCCACGGCCAGGCCGGTACTTCCCACAAAATTGCCAATCAGCGCCGTGTCAATGATCGTGCACATCGTGACGCTCATAGAGGAACAGACTCCCCATCCTACATAGCTTCGATAAGCGGTTTTCGCAAATTTTTTTTCCATATTTAAAAAATCCCATTCTGCGCAGCTTTCGCCACACAATAAAATCATACCATTTTTCCACACTGCTTTCAATTATTATTTTCCTGTTTTAAAAGACAGATTTCCCATTTTGTTCCAAAAAGAAAATGTCAAAGAGAAAAACATATGTTATAATCGTAGCAGGTCACCCACCGCTGCAAGCTATGTCCTAAGGAGGTACCGGCATACCGGTGGATTCTTTCATGGTTCCGGCTGCCTGGCCCGCTGCTTCGCGGAAATAAAGAAGAAAACAGTATCCCCTGACGTGTTTTCATCGTATAAACTGATAACAAAAGAAAACGAAGCATAAATCAGAAAAAGTATGAGGAGGAATGCACATGAGAAACAGAAAACTGCAGCATAATATGGAACTCGAAAGCCTCACGGAGGCACCGGCAGGACATGAACTGTCTGATGAGAAGCTGGACGACGTATCCGGCGGTTTGACAGATGAGACAATATACCCGGTGATTCTGCACGTCCAGGCAGGAGTCGCTATCAGCGATGTTGAATGTAACTTAAGTGAATACTGTCTGGTCAGTGAAGCAGCCGCAGAGGCAGCGGCATATCTGAGCGAAGAATGTTCAGGCGATTCTGTTTATTTAAATGTCGCTGTAAAGATAAAAATAACCAGTGCGACCACATGGGAACTGCTTTAAGACTGGTAGATATGGTGTATTCGACTTCTTCGGGTATGCGCAGCATATCCGAAAAATATCCGGAGATCAAAAAGGAAAGGAAAAATGAGTTATGAAAGGGAAACAGAAAGAAACCGTCTGTCTGCTGGCAGTTCTCCTGATTTTATCGGGAACGGTGGTCCATGGAGAGAATGAAGAAAAGTCAGCATCCGAGGTTTACTACGACGAATTCGGACAGGAGCTTCATTATCTGCTTATCAGCCAGACAGATAAAGATGGAGAAACGGAAACCTATGAATATGAATTTGATATAAACGGCTGCCTGACGAAACAGTCTGCGTTCGATTCAGAAGGTAAATCTGAAGAATACACAGAGTATTACTATGACGCAGAGGGGAATCTTACAGAAACAATACATTATGATGGAGACGGACTTGATACAATTAAAACGTATGATTCGGCAGGAAATATGATTTTCCAGGAGAGATACAATACGCTTGAGGAATATCTGTTCCGATTTGAGTATGACTATGATGAAAACGGATTCCAGACGGGGTATCATTACTATTATTATAATATCGGTCTGAAAACGGTTGCAGAATATAAGATTGATGAGAACGGAAATATTTTATCGGCGGTATTTTATGACGCAGAGGGAAATCCTTCCGGAAGCTCAGAAAATACTTATGACGAAAACGGAAACAAAATCTTCTATACCTCTTTTTCCCCGGACGGGACAGTCGAGGGCTATCAGGAATACGAATATAATACTGCAGGAGAACTGATAAAGAAAACTGAGTATGAGGAAGGAACTCTCGATCACTGGTATGAATATGAATACGATGGGAATGGGAATTTGGTTCATGAGGTCTATTACAACGAAAGCGGTAAAATAAGTTTCAGCTACGATTATGTATACGTGACACCGGCAGAATACGCAGAATCATGATATGAATACAAAATTTCCATATTTTTGAAAACAAATATGCCTCAACAGGTGTGGAAGGCGGGCTGTTAAGAAACAGCCCGCCTTCTTCTGCCTGAAACAACATATGGGAAATGACGGAAGTATGTATACATTGTACAACAAAAACGGACTTTGCATCCTCAACGCAGATACTCCGCTTTTAATTATAACGCAGGGTTCATGACCGTTCCCATGAATACAGGTGTATTCGTTTCACAGTCAATGATCATATAAACAAACGGACGGTCCAGATATACGGTTTTCGCATCCCCCGGAGATACCACCAGGACATTGTCCATCATTTCCACGGCTGTAGAGGCTCCGGCCTTTGTTCCCTGATCATCCACCGCAATATACGTCTTCTGAAGTACCTTGGAAATGAAGATATTCCCGTTTTCAGACTGTCCTAAAAGGGAAAAGTCCGCTTTTTCACTGTCAAAAGCGTCCGGCATTCCCATATCAGAGAGTACACGGTTCATATCCGTGCTGAATTCAGTTTCAAATTTAGGCATTCCCGTATTTACGGTGACAGACTGTACACCATCCAGCAGGGAAAGCAGCTTTTCACCAGTGAGAGAAGTCATATAATCGGATACAGAGATCTCTTCATCCGGAAGGATGGCCACAAATGCATAGGCCTCATCTGCGTAGTATTTGAGAAATCCAACCGCCGTATCATCCTCAAGGTAAACCGATTCCTCAGAATACATCATATCAACTTCCAGGGTATCGCCATCCTCTGTAATAAAGGTTCCGGTGTCAAGCTGTCCTTCTGTATATACATTTTCCCAGTCGGCCTCAAAGGAAACCGCGTTCAGGAGATACATGACCGCGTCTGCCTGGATATCGCTGAGCATTTCCCCGATCATACCGTCCGTGTTCTCATTTACCCAGTCATTGACAGCTGTGAGAGCATCCGAATCAAAGGGGGTTACAAACAGATCCGCGTCATAATAATCTGTATTTGTCTGCTGAAAATCCGGTTCCACAGAGAATCGTTCGTCTTCATTTATCCAGATGGAGTTCGCAAGAAAAACACTGTATTCCTCTGCACTGGGAAGAATGGATTTATACGCACAGAGAAATTCGTTCATCTCCTCCACAGAGACCCCGAACACTTCCTCCATCTGCTCCCGCGTCTCCCCATCCGCTCCGTTTGCGGTCATACCCAGCGCATACAGAGCCGACAAAGGAGATACCAGGAGGTTATCTTCCTCCATGGATAACCCGGCCTGCTGAAACAGTCTTACAGAAAAGTCAAGGGCAGCTGCGCGCATATCGTCTGTAATCCCGGTTTCTTCCGTAATTTCATCTGTATTATTTTCCGTCAGGTCTTCAGCCTGTACGAAGCTCCCGGTCCAAATGCCCGTGGATAAAACAATCAGGGATAATGCAGCCGGTAAAAATCTCTTTTTTTCCATTCTGTTTCGCCGTTCCTTTCTTATTGTTTCCGTTTTACAAGTGTATCGAAGACATTATTTAGCGGTTCATCACTGATTTTCCTCTGCAGACAGATCAAATAAATCCTCTTCATCCTCCGACGCTTCAGACTTTTCTACGGTCCGTGACTCTTCCACCACCTGTGACTCTTCCACATCCTTTGATTCTGCGCCTGCAGTGCAGTCCGATGCCTCCGGAAGAGGCTCTTCTCCCTGCGCGCCAAACCTGTCATTTACAACTACATTTCGAACATCACAGCCGCATTCCGTACAGAACATCTGGCCTGGTTCAAAAGGCGTTCCACAGGAAGGACACACCTGATTTTGAAACGTGTCGTTTTTCTTATTCACGGCATTCACAGCTTCTGAAAGATTCGTTCCGCATTCCTGGCAGAATATACTTCCCTCCTCCACAGAAGAACCGCAGACGGGACACAGGATCATCCTTTTAGGCTGAGGAGGAGCTTCCTCCGGGAATCGATATCCACAGACGTTGCAGAATTTAGATCCTTTTAAAACGGAAGCATGACACATCGGGCATTCAATGTTCCCCTTCAGCTGCTGCACCTGTTTTTCAATAAATTCCATTTCATCTTTTGTTTTTTTGATTTTAAAAATCAGTTCATCCAGTTGGGATTTTTCGATTCTGCCGCCCTGTGTTGAGTCGTAATACATTTTTCCCAGAATCTGGTAATAATCCTTCAGAGATGAATCCAGCGACCGGATGTTGCTGTTAAGCTTCATGGTAACGGATATATCTTCCTGTTTCTTTTTCATATTTCTGCCGAAGACGGAAATCCTTTCGCCGAAATCGTCATAAATTGCCATTGATGTGCCTCCCTCTGATTTCTATGTAAAAAATGCCTCAAAAGCATCTGCCGATTGATATTCTTTATCATCATATCACACGGAAAAACTGATTTCAATAAAAATACCGGAGGGCATATAATTTCCACCCGTCGCTGTATCCCACAGCCGCAAGATAATCATCTGAATCCTCTGCGGAATACTCTTCCCCATCTTCCAGACAGGTGTACGCAGCATCCACATGGGCAGTAAACATATAGATATGTGATTCCAGTTCGCAATCAGACAGGCCTGCGGAAATAAGTGCAGCACTAAATCCGTAAATATCCGTTAATGCAATCACCTGGTTTTCCCGGCTTAATCGTTTCCCCTCTGATACATCCGAAATATTCAGAGAAAAACCGGCATAGCTGTCATATTCTTCTTTCATATAAGGATCATCAAGGTCAATAAATGCTGTAAGCTCTACAATTTCATCTTTGGTCTTCGCACTGTTGAAAGCCTCCGCCAGAGAAGAAGGGTCTCCCCAGTCTTCATTCAGGGCATCCAGAAAATACAATGTCCACTGTCCATCAGAAGTGGACAAAATCAGTTCAACATCGTAATCCCCGCCTTCAACACTGTCCCACTGGCAGGAAATATACTCGTCCTGTTCATCCAGATAATCATATTTCGAATAGATTTCACTCACCAGATCCAGAATTTCTGAATCATCAAGTCCTTCTTCATTTTTAAATACTGCGCTTGTACCTGTGATTTCGTATTCATCATAAGGAACAAGGTCGGTATCCTGAATGTCTGTAAAATAGGTGTAAACCATAGTCCAGACATAGCCGCTGATCTCTACATCCTTTGTGAGCTTTTTATATGTATAATACCCTTCCGCCGTTCCAATTTCCACATCTGTATAACCGTCTGTCAGGCTGCGGCAGTCTTCGCCGTCCATATAAAGATATTGGGAAAAGGGCGTTTCGGAAAAAAGGCCTGTAAACTGGGAAACGAAATCCGAAACCGCATAGGCCTGGACGGATGTCCCCAACAGAACAGAAAATCCGGTTATCATGGCCGTAGCTGAAAACAACACTGCTTTCAGTATTTTTTGTACCATTTTCATATCTTTTTCTCTCCTGCCTGTCTGGTTTTTATATAATTGAATATAACATTCATCCACAGCACCGTCAATCAAATTCTTGCGCAAAGAATTAACAGGTTATGCATGAATACTATAAATTTATGTTGAAGGACTGTTGTTTTGTACATAGTTATGATAAAGTTAAAAGAAAAAGGAGGAAAAAGGATGAAGGTAAAAATAGGATTGTGTATCGCTGCTGCTGTCGGCATGTTGCTGGGATGCAATACAGGGGTTTCTGCGGAAGCCGTATCTTCGGACTTTGAGGATCCGGTGGGAGTGTCCGAGGAGGAGGCAGAAGATCCTCTTTATGTCAGCGAGGAAGGCTACCGGATTGATGGGGACGGATATTATTCTGTTGTGTCATGGTGCCAGAATGGAGATGATTTCATTTTTGGAAGAATGTATTACCCGGAAGATTTTGATGAGTCAGAACAGTATACGACGGTTGTGTTAATTCACGGAGCTTCGCTGACGGCTGACTTCTGGGACCGTATTTATGCTCCTGAGCTGGCAAAGGCAGGATACATATGCTACGCCTTTGATGAAAGAAGCGGTGCAACCGGAGGACGGGGCAGCTACAGCACTCCAACGGAGGATGGGGAATCCACAGTGGCAGATGCGGCAAAGGACGCAGAGGCTGCTCTGGATTTTGTTGAATCCA
>JAJQBI010000062.1 GCA_021203365.1 Clostridiales bacterium | reverse complement strand
TTGTTTTTACAGGGATCGGGAAACCGGTCCTTTTTTGATGTCTGGAAGTGAGGTGGGGCGTGTGGCGGCGAGCCGGATTAAGGGAATTACGGTTGAGATCAATGGCGATACGACGGGGCTGAACAAGGCTTTGGAAAGTGTGAATAAGAATATCAAGTCCACGCAGTCCCAGCTGAAGGATGTGGAGAAGCTGCTGAAGCTGGATCCGGGGAATACGGAGCTGCTGGCGCAGAAGCACAAGCTTCTGGCAGATGCGGTGTCGGAGACGAAGGAAAAGCTGGCAACACTGAAAACGGCGGCGGAACAGGCGAACACGGCTCTGGCAAACGGGGAGATTTCGCAGGAACAGTATGACGCGCTGCAGCGGGAGATCGTGGAGACGGAGCAGAAGCTGAAGGATCTGGAAGAACAGGCGGAGCAGTCGGCCACGGCGGTGCAGAAGATCGCGGCGTCCGGGGAGAAGATGAAGACGCTGGGGGATAACATCAGCAGCGTGGGGACGAAGCTGCTTCCGGTGACGGCTGGCGTGGTGGCTCTGGGGACAGCCGCAGTGACAACGGCGGCGAATTTTGAGGAGGCCATGTCCAGCGTGAAGGCGCTGCTTTCTTCCACGTCCACGGATCTGGAAGGGGATATGGAGAAGCTGGAAACGGCTGCAAGGGAAGCGGGCGAGACCACGAAATTCTCGGCAACGGAGGCGGCGGAAGCCATGTCCTATATGGGGCTTGCGGGATGGAACGCGGACCAGATGTGCGAGGGCCTTTCCGGGATCCTGAACCTGACGGCGGCTTCGGAGATGGATCTGGCAAGCGCGTCCGATATCGTGACGGATTACCTGACGGCGTTCGGGCTGGCGGCTTCGGACTCGGAGATGCTGGTGGATAAGATGGCGTATGCCATGTCGAATTCCAACACGACTACAGCGCAGCTGGGCGATGCGTATAAAAACTGCGCGGCGACGGCGACGCAGCTGGGCTATGACCTGGATGATACCACGGCCGCATTGATGGTCATGGCGGACGGAGGTATTAAAGGCGGCGAGGCCGGCACGGCGCTTTCTTCCATCATGACAAGGCTGGGGACGAATACATCCGGCTGCCGGGATACCCTGGCGGAATACGGTGTCACGGTCTATGACGCGGAAGGAAATGTGCAGAGCCTTTCTTCCATCCTGTCGTCCATGCAGGGCGTATGGTCCACGCTGACGGATGAGGAGAAGGCGAACCTGGCTTATGTAGTCGCGGGCAAGACGGCACAGTCGGAACTGATGACGGTGCTGGGCGAGTCCACGGGCAGTTTTGACGCTTACCGGGAAGGGCTTGCGGGCTGTTCCGGGACGGCGGCAGACATGGCGGAGATCATGCAGGACAACCTGGCCGGGCAGCTGACGATTTTAAAATCCCAGCTGCAGGAGCTGGGCATTTCCTTCGGGCAGATGCTCCTGCCGGTCATTAAATCCGTAGTGGGCGTGATCCAGAACCTGGTGGACTGGCTGAACGGCATGGATGAGGGGATGCGGACAGTGATCCTGACGATCGCCCTGGTGGCCGCGGCCATCGGTCCGGTGCTGATCGTGGTCGGGAAGGTCATTTCTTCTGTAGGCACGATCATGACGCTGGTGCCGAAGCTGGTGAGTGCTTTTAACGCGGTGAAGACTGCATTTTCCGCACTGAGCGCCGTGATGATGGCGAACCCGATTGCGCTGGTGATCGCGGCGATTGCTGCCCTGGTCGCGGCGTTCATTTATTTGTGGAACACGAACGAGGAATTCCGGCAGTTCTGGATTGACCTTTGGGAAAGCATCAAGGCGGCTGTGACGGCAGCTTGGGAAGCCATTTCCAGCTTCCTGACGGCGGCGTGGGAGTCCATCAGTGAGACAGCGAAAAGCGTGTGGGAGGCGCTTTCGGAATTCTTTTCGGATACCTGGGAGAATATCCAGGGGATCATTTCCACGGTGGTGGGCGCGGTTTCGGATTTTCTAAGTGATGCGTGGAGCACGATCCAGACGGTGACCGGTACGGTGTGGACGGCGATCCAGGGGATTTTTTCCACGGTATGGGGTGCGATCCAGACGGTTGTGACGACGGTGGTGACGGCAGTCCAGGCCTTTATCACGACGGCATGGAATGCGATCCAGACGGTGATTACGACGGTGCTGGGCGCGATCCAGACAGTCATCACGACAGTGTGGAATGTGATTTTATCCGTGATTACCACGGTGGTGAACGGGATTTCTTCCACGGTGTCAAAGGTGTGGAATACCATTTTGAGCACGGTTTCCAAAATCGTGAATTCCATTAAGTCCGCGGTGTCCACGGCGTTTTCTGCGATGTGGAACGGGATCAAGTCCACGGTGTCCGGGATTTATGATACGGTGAAGGACGGGTTCAACCAGGCGGTCAGCTTCATCAAGGGGCTGGCTTCTTCTGCGTTCAGCTGGGGATCCGACATCATCAACGGGATCGTGAATGGAATTAAAAGCTGTATCAGCAAGGTGAAGGATGCGGTCTCCAATGTGGCGGAGACCATTAAGTCCTACCTGCATTTCTCCGTGCCGGATGAGGGACCTCTGACGGATTTTGAGGACTGGATGCCGGACTTCATGGAAGGGCTGGCGGACGGCATTGAGAAGAGCCGGAGCCTGATCCGGGGCGCGGTGTCGGATGTGGCCGGGGATATGGTCATCAGCCCGCAGGCAGCGTCCATGCAGGGCGACGGAGGATCCGGTGGCAGTTCCGCGGCGGCGGATACTTCCCTGTCCGGGATCCTGTCGGGGATCCGGGAGATGGCGGAGACCTTTGGCGGGCAGTCCGGGGATATCGTGATCCTTGTCTACCTGGGCGGGACGATGCTGGATGAGGTGATTGTGAATGCCCAGCAGAGGGCAAATCTGAGGTCAGGAGGTCGGTGACATGGCGGCGTATGTGCAGTATCTGACGTTTGACGGGACGGCGCTGCCGTTCCCGGATTTCTATGAAGTGGATATGAGTGATGTGGAGGCGGATTCCGGCGGCGAGGCCGAGGCCGGGACGACGCAGAGGGATGTGGTGCGGCTGGGCGTGCGGAGCATTGCGGTGAAATTCTCCGTCACGCCGAAGTGGCTGAAGCTGCTGACGGGGTTCAAGCAGCAGGAGAAGATTGCGGTGGATTATTTTGACACGGAGACGCTGGAGATCGTGAGCACGGAAATGTACATTGACGGGTATAAGGCAGTGAGGAAGGCGGATACGAGTTATAAGGGGCTGTGGGAAGTAAGTTTCACGCTGAAAGAATTTTAAAATCTGCTTTTATTGCTGGATGGGGTATGGTAGAATGCGAGGGTATAGTGAATGGCTGACGGATTGGAATGAACGGAGAGAGAAGATATGCTGATAAGGCTTATGACGATTGAAGACTATGATGCAGTGTATAATTTATGGATGTCATGTACTGGGATGGGGTTAAACAATATTGATGATTCAGAGGATGGAATCAGACGATTTCTGCATAGAAATCCAGAAACCTGTTTCGTAGCAGAGGAAGAAGACAAAGTTATTGGAGTAATCATTGCAGGAAATGATGGCCGTCGAGGGTATATTTACCACACTGCAGTGTCGCCACTCTACAGAAAACATGGAATTGCCACGATGCTTGTAAATAAAGCAACTGAGGCTTTGTACAGCCTTGGAATTATAAAGGTAGCACTTGTTGTATTTGACAGAAATGAAGGTGGGAATTCTTTTTGGGAGAACTGTGGTTTTTCTAAAAGATGTGATTTAGTATATCGCAATAAAGCGCTTACTGAAATTGAAAGAATTGACACATGATTTTTTAATACATTTGTTTAAATCAGAGTTTATGGAGATCGAATATGAAAACACTGATCAGAGAGGCCTTGCCTGAGGATGCCGGGCAAATAGTAGAATATACGAAAGTTGTTGGTGGAGAAACTGATAATCTCACATATGGAAAAACAGGTTTACCGATTACTATCGAACAGGAGAAAGAATTCCTTAGAAATATTCATGAAGATAAAACATCCGTGTTCTTAGTTGCGTGTAAGAATGGTGAAATTCTCGGAACTGGAAATTTAAGTGGATTACCACGAAGAATGAGTCATCGTGCTGAACTGGGCATATCTGTGAGGAGAAGCTATTGGAATCACGGGATCGGAAGCATGATTTTGAAAGAACTGATTAATTACGCAAGGGCAAATGGGATAGAGATTATCAATCTGGAAGTACGATGTGATAACTTAAGCGCAATTCATTTGTATGAAAAATTTGGTTTCAAACATATTGGAATTTCTCCTGCTTATTTTAAGATTGATGGGGGTTACATAGATTTTGAAATAATGTATCTGGACTTACGATATAATTGAGAATATTCCAGGTTGTCGGCAACAAATTTATAACAAAACATTTTTACACAGAGCATCAGTCACAGCGGCTGGTGCTTTTTTGATGCATGGAAGGAGGCGGTGGCGGATGTATGCGGTCAGTGATGCTTTCCTTACGGCGGTGGCGGCGAATACCCGGAACTATTACTGGGCCGGTACGATCACGACGACTGCCGGGAAGGTGTATGAGTTTGGATACAGCGATATTCTGAAGGGATCCGGGTATATTTCTTCCCAGTGCTGCGGGAGTACGGAGATTGAGCTGGGGACGGTGTATTCCTCGGAACTGGGGATCACGCTTCTGTCCGAGGTGGACAGGTACACGCTGGAGGATGCGGTTGTGGAGATTTCCTGCTTCCTGCGGCTGGCGGACGGCAGCTACGAGGAAGTGCCGATGGGCGTGTTTGAGGTGTCGGAGGCGAACCGGACGGCGAAGTGCATTGAGATCAAGGCGTATGATTATATGCTGCGGTTTGAGAAAAGCATCAACGGGTTCCAGAGTACTGGAACGGCTTATGATTTCATCAGCCTGTGCTGCCTTGCCTGTTCGGTGGAGATGGCGCAGACGCAGGATGAGATTGAGGCGATGGCGAACGGATCCGAGACGCTTTCCATCTATTCTGAGGAGGACATTGAGACCTATCGGGACGTGCTCTATTATGTGGGGCAGGTTCTGGGAGGTTTTTTTATTATCAACCGGGAAGGGAAGCTGGAGCTGCGGAAATACGGCAGCGAGCCGGTTCTGGATATCGCGCAGAAGCACCGGTTTTCCAGTTCTTTTTCAGATTTTATTACCAGATACACGGCGGTGAGTTCCACAAATATGCGGACGGAGACGGCGGAGTATTACAGTGTGGATCCGGATGACGGGCTGACGATGAACCTGGGCGTGAACCCGCTGCTGCAGTTCGGGCTGGATGAGACGCGGGCGCAGCTCTGCACGAATATCCTGAATGACCTGCAGGCGGTGAATTATGTGCCGTTTGATTCGGACACGATCGGGAACCCGGCGCTGGATCTGGGGAATGTGCTGACGTTCTCCGGGGGTCAGGCGGACGGGGACCAGATTACCTGCATTACGAGCATTAAGTACACGATCGGCGGTAGGCAGACGCTGAAATGTGTGGGGAAGAACCCGAAGCTGTCCCAGGCGAAAAGCAAGAACGATAAGAACATTTCCGGGCTGCTGAGCCAGATCGAAGAAGGGAAGATGGGGCTTTACACCTATACGAACGCTTCGGCTTATACCATTGCGGATTCCAACACGAAGATCATCAGCATGGAGTTTACGGCGAAGGAAGAAACCTATGCGCAGTTTATCGCGCAGGTGGTTGTGGAGATTGCCGCGGATGCGGTGGAACGGTCGGCGACGGCTTCCGGGACGATTACGATCCCGGACAGCTCCGGCGGGGATGAAACTACAGACGATTCTTCCACGGATGGTGGAAGTACGGAGACATCCGGGACAGAGGTGGAGGTGTCGCTGCCGGTGGCCTGGACGGAGGACGGAGAGGCGCTTGTGTATGTTACCTACGAGTATAACAATTCATACATCACGGCTTTTGCACCGGTGGAGACCTGGCACAGCGGGAAGCATATTCTGACGCTGTTTTATCCGATTGAGGATATAGCGGCCAGTGTGGCGAGTCATTTTAATGTGTACCTGCGGCTGGAAGGCGGGAGCGGTAAGGTGGCCACGGGAGATTGTATTGCGGCGATTGCAGGACAGTCGATGGGCGGAACCTATGCATGGGACGGCGTTCTGGAACTGGAAGAGGAAGATGTGGGCAGGTTTTCGCTGGTTACCGGACTTACGAATCCGGGGTATACGGATGAGATGGCGTATGAAAAGTACGGCAGGAAAGAATGGGGCGTTGAGGAGAGCGCGTCTGCGGTGGCGTTTGGCCGTATGTTCGCGCCGTTTGAGGATGCAACATGAGGCCGGATGGCCTGAGTTTGAAGGAGGATGAGACATGAAGCTGAAAGGCAGTATGAAGATTGAACTGACGGATGTGAACACCGGGGAAGTGACCACGGTGGAGCATGATAACATGATGACGGATGCGGTGAGCAATGTCCTGGGGCTGAACCTGCTTGGGACGCTCTACAATATGGGCGACAGCTATTACAATACACTGAACGGGTGGATGACCAACCTGCTGCCGATCTGCCCGAACCTGATTGGCGGGATCCTGCTGTTCCCCAATACGCTGGAAGAGGATTCCGGGAACATCTATCCGACATCGGAAAATCTTCCGGTGGCCTATGCGTCCAACGATGTGAATTCATCCACGGATCTGCAGCGGGGCAGCTTAAGCCAGACGGAGGGCGGCGCGACGGATGACGGGTACCAGTTTGTGTGGGAATTTACGAACACGCAGGGGAATGGAACGATTGCGGCGGTGGCGCTGACCAGCGCTCTGGGCGGTGTGGGAGGCTATGGTAGCATTGCGGACGACAGTTCTGCTTTCCTTCTGATGAGTGCCCTGAACCAGTCCCTGGATGACGACATCACGCAGCTTCTGTTTAATGTGGTGGAGGTGGATTTTGAGAATGACACGGTGGTTTCCATTGCTTTTTCTTCGTCTGCGGTCACGATTACGAAGTTCCGGATCCCGATCCTGTCCATCGGGCTGAAAGAGAAGATTGATGATTCCACTGCAACGGTGTTGGAAACAAAGACTATTACCTGTACGACATTCCTGCCGTCGTCCACCTACCACACGTTTGTGGATGGGCATGACGGGTACTGGTACGGTTTCGGGAACAGCGCGAATTCTTCCGGGAGCGCGACGCTTCTGTGGATTAAGATTTCCAAAACGGATTACACCTATACGGAAGCGAGCTTTACGCTGAGCAATGCCGCGATGACCTATGCCGGGTACCGGAGTTATTCCGGTTATCCGAGTTACCGGAATAAGTGTGTGGTGAGGGATGGGTATGTTTACATCCCGTCTTACGACGCAGCGGGCGTGTATAAGATCAACCTGGAGAATTCTGCGGATGTGACGCTGATCAGCCTGGGATTTACTTCTGCCGGGTACAGCCTGAGCGGCGGCAGCTACGGCCTGTTCCTTGACCGGATTGAGGATCTGATTATCGGGTATGATTTCCAGATCAAGGCAGACGACACGGTGATCCAGACGGTGGGGAGCAAACGGTTTGAGTATTCCGGGACGCCGATGTTCCGTTATAAGAATTTCCTGCTGTACTGGGGCGGGGAGTATTCCATCACGAAGCGGTACCTGGCGCTGCTGACGCCGTATCTGGCGACCATCAATAACCTGGACACGGCGGTGGTGAAGACATCGGACATGACGATGAAGATCACGTACACGCTGACGGAGACGGCTTGACAGGGCGTGAATTGAATAAGGTGCTTCCGGGATCTGCGGGAGCGGAAAACAATGCGGTCTGAAGGGGCCGCTTTTTATATAGAAGAAACAGGAAGGGAGAATGCGGTATGGTGAACATTATCTGCGCTCTGATCGCGGCGGTGGCTTCGGTCATCTGTGCTGTCTGTGCGGAGCAGGGGAACCGGCTTCTGAAGGCACAGAAAAGGAGCGAGGCGCACGCGAAGATGCGGGCGGAGGAGGCACGGCTGCAGCTGGAAATGATTGCGGCGAACAATGAACTGACGGTGGGTGTGGCGCTTGCATTAAAGCACGGCCACACGAACGGCGAAGTGGACAGCGGGTTAAAATCCGCAGAGTCCGCGAGGGACAAGTACACAAGGTTTCTGGAGGAGGTCGCGCTTGCGGCCATCAATGAGAAGGAGGATGCGGAATGAGTAAGAAATGGTGGAAGAATGCGGGGATCCGGGCGGTCAAAACGGTGGCGCAGTCGCTGGTGGCGGCGATCGGTGTGGGAGCTGCGGTGAGCGAGGTGGACTGGCTGCGGGCATTGAGCATTGCGGCGGTGGCCGGGCTGGTATCGGTTTTGACGAGCCTTGCCAGCCTGGATGTGATCTGTGAGGACACAGAGTATGCGGATGCATATGATGACTATGAGGATGTGGAAGGAGAAGGTTAAGATGGCTGTGAAGATTACAAAAAAGACAAGCACGCATAATACGACAGCATCAGCCGGGAGGGCGATCAGGTATATCGTGATCCACTATACGGCAGGTGTTTCCTCTGCGAAGGGGAAGGCGGCGAACACGGCGGAATATTTTGCCGGCACGACGAACCAGGCGTCCGCGGATTTTATTGTGGATGATGAGACCATCGTGCAGCACAATCCGGATCTGGAAAACCGGTACTGTTGGCACTGCGGCGGGAGAAAACTTTCCACAAAGGGCGGATCCCTGCATGGCGTGGCGAAGAATGCCAATTCCATCGGGATTGAAATCTGTTCGACGAACAGCACGGGGAAGGTTCCGTCCGCGAATGATAAGACATGGAGTTTTACGGATGCGGTTGTGGCGAAGGCTGTGGAGCTGACGCGGTATCTGATGGAGAAGTATTCCATTGACGCGGACCATGTGATCCGTCATTACGACGTGACCGGGAAGCTGTGTCCGGGGATCATCGGATGGAATGCGGATTCCGGGGATGAGAACCAGTGGAAGGCATTCCAGGCGGCGATTGTGTCCGGAACAGCGGACACTGCAGCATCCGGGACGGTGCTGTACCGGGTACGGAAGACCTGGACGGACAGCAAGAGCCAGAAGGGTGCCTATAAGATTCTGGCGAACGCGAAGAAGTGCGCGGATAAGTATGAGGGCTATTCCGTATTCGACGCGGACGGGAATGTGGTGTATGTCGGCGCACTGACGGTGGCGGATGCTTCCGAGAGCGCAGAGACGGAAAGCTTCCAGGTGAAGGTGAGCATCAGCAACCTGAATATCCGCACGGGTCCCGGGACTGGGTTTGCGAAGACCGGGAAGTATACCGGGAAGGGCGTGTTCACGATTGTGGAGACTTCCGAGGGGGCGGGATCGGCTGCCGGATGGGGATTGCTGAAAGCGTACCAGAGCGGACGAAATGGATGGATCAGTCTGGAGCATGCGGTGAGAGTGTAAGAGTGCGGGGCTGCGGAATGCAGTCCTGATATGAGGATGGAAATGGGCCTGTCGGCTGTCTCGTTTGAGATGTGCTGGCAGGCCTTATTTTTATTGGAATCGTACATAAAACCTGTTTACTTTTCCTTGAAAACTGGTATAATATAAACAAGGAAGGAGGCGGTGAGATGTTTCATAAGAATTTGAAATTTTATCGTCTGAAAAAGAACATGACGAAGAAGGAACTGGCCTCTTTGGTGGGCGTCAGTCCGATGTCAATTACCTATTATGAAGAAGGCGAGAGGAAGCCGGGGATGGACGTGATTAAGTCTCTGGCGAAGGCTCTTGATGTACGGGTTTCGGATTTCCTTGTGAACAGGGATGAGAACCTGGTATTTACGCACGGGGAGTTCCGCAAGAACAGCAAGCTGCCGGAGAAGCAGCAGGAGTACATCAAGGCGTCCGTGGAGGAGTATCTGAACCGTTTTTACCAGACGGTGGATATCCTTGGGGGCGAAGTGCTGCCGGATGCGCCGGACAGCCACAGGGCGGAACTGCACGAGGATCCGGAGCAGAACGCTGTTGCTATGCGGAGATATCTTGGAATCGCAGAATTCGGTCCGGTGGGGAATCTGGTGGAGCTGTTGGAGAATAAAGGGATCCTGGTGTATTTCTGCGACATTGATAATGATGCGTTTTCCGGGATGAACGGGTTAGTGAATGACAGGCCGTATATGATCATCAATCAGAATATGACGCCGGAGCGGATCCGCTCTACGATTGCGCATGAGATGGCTCATTTTATCTTTATCTGGCCGGTGGATATGGCGGAGAAGGACATTGAGGCGATGGCTACGGCAATCAGCGGCGCGTTTTTATTCCCGGCGGAGGATGCAAAGCGTGAGCTGGGAATCCGCAGGAGCGCGATTACGAAGGATATGACACTGATCTGTAAGGAGTACGGCATCTCCATGTACCTGTTGGTGAAGCGTGCCGCCCTTTGTGGTATTATTAACAGCAGTGTGGAGAAGGATTTTTATATCAAGGCGGGCAAATGCGGATGGAAAAAGAACGAGCCGGTGCGTACCCCCAGAGAGGAGCCGACGCTGTTTCTGCAGCTGGTCCTGCGCGCGGTAAGTGAGAATGAAATCTCCGTCCAGAAAGGTGCAGAGCTCCTGAAACAGCCATACACGTTTGTGGCGGATCACACCCGTAGGGCGTCCCTTGCGGGGTGCTTTGCCGCAGAGGGCTGATGGATGGAGTACACCCGTAGGGCGTCCCTTGTGGATATCAGCAGCGATACAAACGTCTGGCTGGATTTCGCGACGATTGACCGCCTGGAGCTGCCCTTCAAACTGCCGTTTACCTATCTGATGAATGAGGAGGCGGCGGAGGATGAGCTGTTGAACCCGCCGGGGCTGGGCGAGGATCTGGTAAGACACGGGCTACAAAAGATAGAGCTGACGGAGGAGGAATTTTATCTGGCGGAGGAGTATGTTGCCAGATATACAAAGCCGTCTTTGTATGATTGTATTGCGCTTGCGGTGGCTAAGACAAGGGGAATTACCCTTCTGACAGGGGACGGCCCTTTGAGGAAGGCGGCAGCCGCGGAGGGTGTGGAAGTGATGGGAACTATCGGGATCCTTGACCGGCTTTATGATGGAAATTATATTGATGAGGAAGAATTCCATCATTGCATCGGGGAACTGATGGAGCATAATGGCGGAAAGGTCCGGCTGCCGGTGGCGGAGCTTAAGAAGCGGATGAAGTGAAACTTTTGGTTTGTATTAGAATATGATTGAGAGTAGAGTGGCCTGCTGGCTGTCCTTTGTGGGATGGCTGGCAGGCCTTTTTCTATGCTTGCATCTGCATAAGAAAATTGGACGAATGCAGGAATGACTCACGCGGCAATCTGAGATCCGCAAATTTTTTTGATTGATTTGAATGAAAATCGGAATGCGCTTCCTGTGGGTACTTAGACCTTCAGAAGGAATCTGGAGGTGGAGTATGGAAGAACTGCAAAGGGCGGATATTTTTGAGACGGAAATGGACAGGCAGACGAGGGAGAACATGATCCGGTTTGCCCGGTTTATGGCGCGGATGATCGAAAAATATGGGAAAGAGGTTCTGGAGGAGCTGGCCGCGGAGGAAAACAGCGGAAGCCTTCAGGCCGGGGAAGGAATCGCCGATTAAGTTTTTTCTGAAATCGGCGATTTTTCTATTGGCAAACAGGGAAAAAGCCGATATAGTAATTCTCGGAAACGAACGAATGTTCGCAGAGCAACCGAAAACGAGGGGTGGCAGATGAAAAAGAAATGTTATTTTTATACGAGAGTTTCCACGGCTGCCCAGATAGAGGGTTACAGCCTGGAGGCGCAGCAGGAAACCTTAAGACAGTATGCCGAATACCGGGAATGGGAGGTGGCGGGGGAATATTGTGACGCCGGGAAATCCGGAAAGAGCATCAAGGGAAGACCGGCATTCCAGCGGATGCTGGATGACATTGTGGATCAGAAGGACAATATTTCTTTTGTGCTGGTTTTCAAGCTGTCACGCTTCGGACGAAACGCCGCGGATGTGCTGAAATCCATGCAGACGCTGATGGATTATGGTGTTGACCTGGTCAGCGTGGACGACGCGATTGACAGTTCTACGGCGGGTGGAAGACTGACCATGACGATCCTGTCAGCCGTGGCGGAGATTGAGCGGGAGAACATTAATGTCCAGTTCCAGGCGGGACGGATGCAGAAGGTACTGGATGGTGGATGGCCGGGTGGTCCGACACCTTACGGATATCGGAACGAGAAAAAGAGCCTGGTGATTGAGCCGGAGGAAGCGGAAATGGTAAGGCGTATTTATGATCTGTTCCTGCAGGATGGAATGAATACCACTGCTGTCGCTATCTACCTGAATGAGCATGGATACCGGAGAAGCAGTAAGAAAGATTGCGGGCCGTTTACTTATGATTTTGTAAGCCGTGTTCTGAAAAATCCTGTATATTGCGGCAGGATTATGTTCAACCGACGGAGTAACTGCAAGCCATCAGACGGGATACCGAAGGAAGTGATGTGTGTCCGGGGAAAGCAGGAGGCGCTTGTGACGGAGGAGAGATGGGAGGCTGTTCAGCGGAAACGGGAGCAGTTGTCTGTCCCTCGTGGAAAGGTGGACGATCCGGAGCGGATCAGCCTTTTGACAGGACTGATCAAATGCCCGAAATGTGGTGCCGGGATGGTAATGAGGAAGAATAAGAAAGCCAATAAGAATCATGGCGGGTATTATAAAATTCTTTATTCCTATGGATGCGTGAACTATCGGAAGGGAAAGCAGAGTTACCAGGGGTATATGTTATGTTTGCAAGACTGTTGACATTCAACAACGGCGATTTGCAGGCGTTATATGATCGGAGTGACGGATTTTACCGCCGACAGCTTGTATTGACAACAAAAGACCGGCCTGCTGATCGGATAGATGACCCTGATCTTGCCGAAAAGATGAAAGCAGAGGCAGAAGGAATTTTCCTGTGGGCATTCAAGGGCTTGCATCCAATAACTATAAGTTTACAGAGAGCCAGCGAACAAGGGATAACCGGGAGGCAGTCAAGCGGGATAATAATAATATTTTCGATTTTCTGGAGTCCGAGGGTTATATTCGGCTGAAAGTGGATGCTTCTATCAGCTTCAAGGAGTTGTATGAGGTTTATCGGATGTGGTGTGAGGAAAATTCACTGACACCTTTAAAGTCACGCAGCTTCAGTGACGGCATGATAGCCAGTCAGGAGAGGTATAACCTGGAGCATTGCAATAAAATTACGAATGCTGCTGGTCGCCGTGTATGGGGCTTTATGGGAATCGAAGCAATAGCCAGACCTGATATGAACGGATTTTCCAGTATTTCACCATGTACGTACGTACCGGAGGACTGGCGGGATTGAAAAAATCCCCCCCTTTTCCTCTGTGTACGTATGTACGCAGCGATTTACCGCAGTTTTCTCTTTTATACAGCCTAAAGCCAGCCTGCACTACCCTGAAAAACGGGCAGCAAAATCAGGGCAAATGAAAACAGTGAACTAATTTTCTGTATTCAGAACAGATGTTACGAAAATGTGATTTACTGAGAAGTGAATGAACTGTGCGATTTTGTAGGTGTTTGTGTGGGGTCGTGCAAAAACGCACAATATCGTAAACACGGAAATGTCGCCATATGGACAGGAGTTCATTCGGCAATCAGAAAAACGCAAATAAGAGTCAGCGTAAATCACATCATCCCATGCAACCGGTGCACCAGAGAGTGTAACCGGTTACTTTTATGGGAAAATCGGAGGTAATTATTATGTAGTCAAATATCAGAAATGAGATCAAAGCGCACATTGTGCGTGAAGGTATGACCATGCAGGAAGTCGTTGACCTGTTGGCCGATGAGTATGGTTGGAGCGATTCAGTTTCCAATCTATCCGCAAAATTACAAAGGGAATCCCTGCGTTATCGGGAAGCCGTACAGCTTGCTGATGTGCTGGGTTACGAGCTGGTCTGGACAAAAAGGAGGGATAGCTGATGGAGAAGGCACAATACGGTATCCTGCGCTTTGCCAAGTACAAGGGGCCGGAGATCGGCAATATCGAGGCTCACAACGAGCGTACCAAAGAGAAATATGCCGGCAATCCCGATGTGGATATCAGCAAAAGCAAGCAGAATTTCCACCTGGTGACGCCCAAACGGAAATGCTGAGCCGAGGCAGAACGCCAGACTGCCGAAGCCGGTTGCCGTACCAGAAAGGACAGCGCCCGTGTAGTGGAGGTGCTGGTCACGGCCAGCCCGGAGTTCTTCAAAGGGAAAAAGAAATCAGAGGTCAAAGCCTATTTTCAATATGCGTTGGAGTTTATTCAGTAGCATCAAGATCCGAAAACGATCTTATCTGCCGTGGTGCATATGGACGAAAAAACGCCCCATATGCACCTTTCTTTTGTCCCGCTGCCGCCGGATGGCAGATTGTCCGCCAAGGACATTGTAGGCAGCAAGAAAAAGCTGACCTGGTGGCAGGATGAGTTCTGGAAGCACATGGTCAGGAAGTATCCGGAGCTGGAGCAGGGCGAGAGCGCAAGCCAGACCGGGCGTGACCACATCCCGCCGAGAGTGTTCAAAGAGATGACCCAGCCTGACCAAACAGCGGGAGAAATTGGAGACGCTGCTCACCGGCATCAATCCCTTTAACGCCAAATCCAAAGCGGGAGAGATCTGCAAATTGTTGGACACCTATATCCCCAGCGTAGCGGCGATGGATACGCAGCTCAAGAAATACAATGTCGCCTTTACGGATACCGTCAGGGAAAACAAAAAGCTGAAAAAGAGCAATGCACAGTTGAATCAGTCTCTGGCGGATGCCACTAAACAGAGCTCCCTCAAGAAGCTGGAAGATGCCAAACTTCGGCGGGATTATGAGGCAGCGGTCACTCTGCTGGATCGTATCCCTCCGGAGATCGTGAACGCCTATGCCCGGATGCCTGCCGGAAGGAGGGGGAAAAGCCAATGAAGAAGTATTATGATAACGCAAGGGATAATGTGGCATTCGAGCGCTGCGTGGATGTGATGGCAGGGCTGATGCTGAAATATGGGTGTCAAGTCCTGGAACGGCATAAGAATGCAGCTTACGACAATGAGCCACAGGAAGAAATTTTACAGAAAGCAGCCTGATTTGTAAAATTTATGCGTCGCGTATTTGCGTGGCATATGCTATGATAATTACGTAACGCATATTTAATGCCATATATGCGAAGGGAGTTGCCTGTGGCAAGTCCCGTAGCTGAGGTGAATGGAGATAAAGCTATGGAATTAAAAAATAGAATCAGGGAACTGCGAGAAAGTACAGGCATGAACCGAAAGGAGTTTTGTGAGTGCTTTCAAATTCCTTATAGAACGGTCACGGATTGGGAGTTAGGCAACAGGCACGCACCGGAGTATGTGATACGGTTGTTGGCCTATTATATTCAAGCGGAAAACATTCACAAGGAGGCAAACGAACAATGAGCCAATCCAATATTATCATGTATACGACGGAAGATGGGTTGACGAAGATTGAGGCCACTTTTGACGAGGATACGGTCTGGCTGTCTATTGATCAGATGGCGGAATTATTTCAACGAGACAAATCAACCATTTCCCGGCATATTAAAAATATTTTCACTGAGGGTGAGCTGCGGCCAGAGGCAACTGTTGCAAAATTTGCAACAGTTCAAATGGAGGGTGGGCGACAGGTATCCAGGAATATCGAATATTATAATCTCGATGTTATAATCTCTGTCGGTTATCGGGTGAAGTCTCTGCGAGGGACACAATTCCGCATATGGGCGAGTGGTATCCTGAAAGAGTATATGAAAAAGGGATTTGCACTGGACGATGATCGGTTGAAGCGATTGGGCGGGGGCAATTACTTTGATGAGTTGTTGGCCCGCATACGGGACATTCGTTCTTCTGAAAAGGTGTTCTGGCGCAAGGTTCTGGAGATTTATGCTACCAGCATTGATTACGATCCAAAGGCGGAGTTCTCTATCTTATTTTTTAAGCAGGTGCAGAACAAAATGCACTGGGCAGCGCATAAGCACACGGCGGCAGAAATTGTGTATGAACGAGCGGATGCAGATAAGGAAAATATGGGGCTGACCTCCTGGTCAGGGAAACAGATTGGACGTGCAGATACGGAGATCGCCAAGAATTATCTGACCCAGCCGGAACTGGATGCGCTGAATAAAATTGTGTCGGCGTATCTGGACATTGCAAAAGTTCGCGCCCTTGAGCATGAACCCATGTATATGAAAGACTGGCTGGAAACGATTGATGATTATCTGAAAATGACACGAAGGGATATATTGACCACAAAGGGACATGTTACCTATCAGCAGGCAATCCAGAAAGCGCATGAAGAGTATGCAAAATACCAGAAGAAGCAGGATGAACTGCTGTCCCCCGTCGAACAGCATTTCATAGAGAGTATAAGAGAATTGGAGGCGCTGGAATAATTGAAGAAACAGACGAAGTGCTATATTTATACAAGGGTATCCACTTCCATTCAGGTGGATGGGTACAGTCTGGACGCCCAGCGGGACAAGCTGCGGAAATACGCAGAATATGAGGATATGACGATTGCCGGGGAGTATTCCGATGAAGGTTTTTCGGGCAAGAATATCCAGGGAAGATTGGAATTCCAGAGGATGTTGAACGACATCCAGGAAGGAAAAGACGGCGTCTCTTTTGTGCTGGTGTTTAAGCTGTCCCGGTTCGGACGAAATGCCGCCGATGTGCTGAATTCTTTACAGCTGATGCAGGATTTTGGCGTAAATCTGATCTGTGTGGAGGATGGCATCGACAGCTCCAAGGATTCTGGCAAGCTGATGATCTTTGTATTGTCAGCGGTAGCCGAGATTGAACGTGAAAATATCCGTACACAGACAATGGCAGGGCGAGAGCAAAAAGCCAAAGAAGGAAAATGGAACGGCGGTTTTGCCCCGTACGGTTATCGACTGGATAACGGACAGCTTCTGATCGCAGAAGATGAAGCGGAAGTGATACGCTTGATCTTTGACCGTTATATTCACACGAACGATGGAATTAACGGCGTATGCAGTTATTTGAACAGCCACGGGTATGCAAAGAAACTGCGGCAGAACGGCACGATACCGGGGTTTTCATCTGGTTTTGTGAAAGGCGTTTTAGACAATCCCGTCTATGCCGGGAAAATAGCTTATGGCAGAAGAAAGACTGAAAAAAAATCGGGACAAGAAATGAAATGCACGTAGTAGAGCAGTCAGAGTTCTCTGTTTATGAAGGACAGCATGAGGCGATTATCTCTGAAGAAGACTGGAATCTGGCGTAGGAAAAGCGCAAAGTGAATGCGTTCAAGCGGGAGAAAATCAACGACCCGGAACACGCGCATATCCTGTCCGGCATCCTGAAATGCCCCTGCTGTGGGAAAGGAATGTACGGAAATATTGCAAAGGCGCACAGTAAGGATAAGAAAACTCGCTACTACTATTACTGCAAGAACACTTTAGGTGCAACTGGCCACAAATGTATCTTCCGAACTAATATTGAGCAGACTGAGATGAACCACATGGTGGCGGCAATCATTTCTGCGATGGTCAATAATCCTCAATTTGCAGAAGCAATTAAAGAAAAGATTGGCTCTACCGTCGATACGACTGATATGGAAAAGCAGATCGAAGGATTACAGGTGCAACTGCGGCAGGCTTTAGGAACAAAAACACGGTTGGAGCGCCAGATGGACAGCCTTGATATTACGGACAAGTATTATGACCGAAAGATACTGGATCTACAGCGCCGATATGATGAGCAGTATGGCAGAATAGAGGAAATCTATAGTAAACGTCATAAATAATTTCTGTTTACATATGTAATAACATATGCTACAATTAGTTCGGAGGTGAATTATGAACATCCGAACATTTAAGTCCGACAAACAATCCCTGATAGACGAAGGAAAGCGCATCGTTTCCATGTCAGATGATGCCAAATTTCTCCGTAAGGTCACAATCGTCAATCTTATGCTTAACGGTGCCAGCGCATCATCCCTTAGTCCTTCCTGCGGGGAAACATCAAGGACTTTGACTTCCTGGATGAAAATTGTTGATGAACAGGGTTTTGAAGCCCTCCGTCCCAAAAAGCAGTCAGGCAGACCAAACAGGCTTACGCAATACCAAAAAGAAAAAATTAAAGTTGCCGTACTATCTTCGCCAGAGGAGGCAGGCTATACTGTATGGGATGGCCCGTCCTTATCTGATTATATAAATAAGACATATGGCATTTCCCTTGGCGTACGACAGTGTCAACGTTTATTTCACGAATTTGGTTTTTCGCAAATTCGTCCGCAAACATTTCCGTCAAAGGATCATGAGGACGATCCACGCCGAGATGAGTTTAAAAAAACTGAAAGAAATCTCGTCTGACGAGAATGCCATTATCGTTTTCCAGGATGAAGTGCATTTTACGGTAGAAGCAACTATCACAAGACAGTGGTTTCCTAAAGGGAGCTGCCCTAAGGTGCGTTCATATCCCGGAAGGAAATCTGTAGCATATAGCGGTTTCGTCATGCCGGGCACAGGGAAACTTTTTGTGTCAAAGCCCAGTTGGTTCAACTATGAAACCACTATAGAGAGTATACGTGAATTCATAGGATCTTTTTGTCCAAAGGACGGCCAAAAGGTCTATTTATTCATGGATAATGCTCCCTGGCATAAAAAGGCAAAACGCCTTATTGAAAGCGAGGACGAATATAGCGATATACGAAAAGCGGTTAATATAGTCTCATTGCCTCCATATTCTCCAGACTTAAATCCCATCGAGCAAGTTTGGAGAATCACGAGGCGTGAGAAAACCCACAATCGCTACTGACCAAATCTGGAGACGTTAGTCAACGTTCTTGACAACTGGTTTTCTGAATTTAGCAAGCCAAACAAGAAGCTGTCATCCTTATGCTCATTTGCTTGGTGAAATTATTAATGTCGTTTACTATACATATGATTATACCGGCGCTCCGGCATTTTATTCCATGATGGTGACCTTCGGCACGGTATTTTATCATTTTGGTATGCGGCTGGCAGTCGGAGGGATTGTCAATGCCAGGTTTCATAACCATATGAACTACAGGAGAAAGTGGTTTCGTGAAAAGCATTTCGAGAAAAGCCTGTATAAGAAGCTGAAGGTGAAAAAGTGGAAGGATCAGGTTCCCACGTTTGCCCCGGAAACTTTTACATTCAAAAGGCATCAGGCGGAGGAGATCGTACAGGCATCCTGTCAGGCGGAAGTGGTGCATGAGATCATTATGGTTTTCAGCTTTGTGCCGTTGGTGTTTTCCATCTGGGCAGGGGCTACAATGGTTTTTGTGATTACATCCTGCGCAGCGTGTCTTCTGGATCTCATATTTGTGATTGTGCAGAGATACAACCGTCCGCGGCTGTTCCGTCTGATCCGGTAAAATGTCCGATTCCACCCGGATTCTCCTTTTAAGGGGTGGAAAAACCGGTGATAAGTGGATAAGATTTCCTCAAAAAAACAGGAGGAGTTTGTTATGGATCAGATATTGATTGGCAGCTATATTGCTCAGAAAAGGAAAGAGAAGAATATGACACAGGCGAAGCTGGCGGAGCGGCTGGGTGTGTCGAACAAAACGGTTTCCAAATGGGAGACAGGAAAGTGTATGCCAGATTACAGCGTGATTGAACCGCTCTGCAGTGAACTGGGGATTACGGCTGCGGAATTGATGGACGGGGAGGATGCGGCGGGTAACAGTGTGTGCACGTATGATGAAGCGCAGATTTTAGATTTCATTAAGAGAACCCAGATGCTTGAAAAGGATAAGAATATCCGGAATGGCGTCCTGTTGATCGTGATGGGAATTGCACTTCTTTTCCTGCATTATTGTGTTGGCAGTGATGAGGGAAGCATTGTAATGGATTTTATTTCTGGCCTGCTTCTGGGAATTTCGATTCCGGTAATGTTGGTGGGCACATATGTGACTGCAAGAGAAGCGGCGGAAAAAGCAAATTTGCATATTTAAGCGGCAGAAGGCTTCATGCTACGGATTGTAGCATGAAGGAAAACGGGCGTTTCTTGTGGTTTGTTGTGCTTGGCCGTATAGTGAAAGCAACAGCGGAAGCTGATTTTATTTACGGAGGTGTCCTGACTATGGAAACACTTAAGCAGAGCGAATCATTAACGCTTGGAGAAAAAATTGCGCAGGCAAGAAAAAGTGCGGGATTAACACAGCAACAGCTGGCAGAAAAATTCTGGTATCCAGACAGGCTATTACAAAATGGGAATCTGACAAGGGTATGCCGGATATTGAAAACCTGCGGAAACTTGCTGGCCTGTTGGATGTCTGTATTGATTATCTCCTGGATGATGGAAAGAAGCAGGATTTTTCTTTTGTGAGAGAGGAGATTGATCTGAGCCGCTATCGTTATGATAAGAAAAAGGCAAACTGCTCCAGACTGCCGCAGAAAACGGGCAAGAAGGATATGGTGGTAGTGGAAAAGTATCCGGATGCTGAAATCTGGCCGCCGCTTGCAAAACAGATTCTGATTATCTGCGTGCCGATATATCAAAGCGCAAAGAAGAAACTCAGCGCTTGGAATGTGCATCGGCCTGGCGATAGGAAATGCTATCAAAAAGCCAAAGAAAGATGATAAGGAACTGCTGGTTCAGAAAATGCAAAAGCAGCAGCATATTGACGAAGCGCTGAAAGCCTGCGACCAGATGGTTTGGGTTGGATAGAATTATGATGTTTGTCATTTTTTTCCGATTGAAAAGATTAAACCGTTTCATGACCATCCATTCCGCCTTTATGAAGGGGAACGCTTGGATGACATGGTGGAAAGCATCCGGGAGCATGGTATCCTGAATCCGGTGATTGTGCAGGTGACGAGATAATTTGAAAAAGAAGTTTGCGGAGGGAGAATCATTTAGATTTCTATGTGACAATTCGGAATGGAAACGTATTATTGCTTAAAGGAATTTCAGATTGTCGATAACAGAACATTTTTACACAGAGTACCAGTCACAGCGGCTGGTGCTTTTTTCACGCATTAAAGGAGGCGGAGGCGGATGTATGCGGTCAGTGATGCTTTCCTTACGGCGGTGGCGGCGAATACCCGGAACTATTACTGGGTCGGTACGATCACAACGACTGCCCCTGCAATGATTCTTCCGTGGAGTGCGTCGCGGCTGATTTTGGTAGATTTGCAGTCAATATCCGGAATGATGGCTCCGAACGTACCGCTGATGAGAGCTGCGGATATACCGGCTGCTGTGTCCGGATGTAAGAGAAGCAGGGATGTTCCGATCCCCATTGTTATGTGTGTTTTGCTCATCATTTGATGTCATTCCCCCGGATGTAGTGATATATGTAATTACAGCGCGGAGGCAGCGGTCATTTGTGAGGGGTAAAATCCACTCCGGCCTTTGCCGCCTGTTCGTGCTGGTTTTTTCGGCCGATAAGGTATATGCGGTTCCCGCGCTTGAAGTTGTAGCCGGTCTGATGAAAATGGAACGCGACATTGTACTCGACGCATTGAGTCATGGTGTCCAGTATCCAGCCGAAGTCGCGGATTCTGGCGTCATCGCCGGATTCCCCGCCGCAGGAGATCAGTTCTATTTCATCATGGTATTGCCTGAGAAACGGGCGGATGTTGATGGCTTCAAGCATCGGTTCGTGGATAATTTCTTTGTGGCGGATGGGAAGCTGCAGAAAGACAGGAAGCCGCTTTCTGGTCATGGACTGGTTTTCACAGGTGCAGACGATGTGGACGTTCTCGTAGCCGCTGCCCCAATCGGCAGGCAGGCCGACGGAAAAACGCTCCGGACGTTTGGTAACAAAATAGAATTCCAGATCCGGGCGGGCTTTCATCATCGCCCATGCTTCCGGACGCCAGCTGTCCGCATCCGGATGAAAGAAATCGGAGGTAAAGCAGGTATAGACGTAGTCACCGTCCGGCTGCAGCTTGTATTCCTTCTGGCGGTTTTTGCGCAGGGGCAGATCAAAAGAAGCGGTTTTGTGGACTACGGAAGCATCGCGTCCAAATTCTGCATCCCGCCTGTAGACATAACAATGTGCACATCCGGCACTGGTCTTCGTGCAGCCGTGCCATGGATTCCATGTTGCCATAAACATCCCTCCTGTAGCGGCAAATTTCTGCAGCCTTACTTCGCTGCAAGAAACAATTTATAGTATTTTATCATGCAGTTTCTGTTTGTACAATGCTTTATTGGGCAATCTTCGCCAATCTGTTGCTGATCGTTGACAATTCAAGGGTAAGAATTTTTATCATGTAAAAAAATAGATGAAATTTCCCCGAAAACGCTCTATAATGCAACCATGAATGGATGGATGCAGCATGAGCGATAAAGTACAGAATGAAAAAGAAAATGAAAGCCAGATCCAGATTCTGTACCTGTATCAGATTCTTTTGAAGTATTTCGACCAGGAGAATCCGACGTCTGCGATGGAACTCTTACAGGCGATGCATGACTACCACCAGATCAGTGTGTATCGGACTACATTTCCCCAAAATAAGTAGTGTTCGGAATCGGGAATTGTAAAGTAAAAACTTACTCGTGGCGTGGGTAGAGAAGAAAGGCGTTACGTTTTATGAAGGCAAAATCGAAGGTAAGTCAGGAACTATATCAAATCATGATTGGCAGGGGATATGATGAACGGTTTTGTGACCTGGTTACACAGAATCTGAATACAGATTTTACTGCACAGAGAATGATATTTTATCTTTCTCATTACAGTTTCCCCAACAAACGCTGGGTTCTTTTCTGGCATTCCTGATTTCCAATACTCTGGCGAATGCCATTTCCTATGCCCCGGAAGGAAAAATGGCACAGGAAATAAGTGATGGAAAAAACCGTCTCCTGCAGATTCTGAAATACTTCAACTGGGGAAGATTTATTATGTGACGGAAGATGGGGCAATAACATTTTGAAGGGACGGTGAGACATGAGGCTTAATCCAAAGCTGAAGGAAAAAATTATGGAGTCGCTTTCGGCGGTTCTGCCGGTGACTGGAATTGTGCTGGCTTTAAGTATTCTTGTAGTGCCACTTGATCTGGGAACAACTGCGGTCTTTCTGGTCGGTGCGATGCTGCTGGTTATTGGCATGGGCTTTTTTCAGCTTGGAGCGGAGATGGCTATGGAACCGCTGGGGGATGGCGTCGGCATACAGATCGCAAGGACAGGGAAGATTGTTCTGGCCATTGTGATCGGTTTTGCGATGGGAATGCTGATCACCATATCGGAGCCGGATTTGCAGGTGCTGGCGGAACAGGTGCCGTCTATCCCGAACATGACGCTGATCCTGACGGTGGCTGTCGGGCTGGGCTTTTACTGTCCCGATTTCCGGAACCAACGGCAGAATGCTGAAGCTGATTGAACAGATGAAAAAGGAAGAAAACAGAGACAGTGACGACAGCGCAAAAAGGAGTGAAATGAAAATGGAAGAGAGCACTTATGCACTGATCATGGCGATTGTGGACCGCGGCTATAGCGAGGCCGTTATGGAGGCGGCCAGGCCAAAGGGAGCTACGGGCGGCACTGTGATCAACAGCCGCCGGGTCGGAACCGAGGAGGCGATGCGCTTCTGGGGGATTTCTGTGCAGCCGGAAAGGGAACTTGTTCTGATCCTGGCCGACCGGAGTGAAAAAAAGAATATTATGAAAGCAATCGCTGAAAGCTGCGGCATGCGCCAAGAAGCACATGGTGTGGTGATGTCGCTGCCCGTAGATAGTGTCGTGGGTCTGGATTAAAACAATAATTATAAAGGCCTGTACGTCTCCAAAACGACTGCTAATTTCACAGATTAATCATTTGAAATGATTGGCCGGATGCTTTTTCGCGGAACCTTTCTGCAAATAGCAACGGCAGAGGCAAAGCTGGCACCTGTATGTCCGGAAGGAGTTGGACGCATATCCGAATCTGAGAAAAATGTATACGACAGGTTTGGAAGGAAATACGGCGGTATATTATTTTAAGGATGCGGTAAGAAAATTGTAAGTATATGCTTATATGGAGAAATGACGAATGAAGATTCTTGTTGATGCCGACGCCTGCCCAGTGGTTCACATTGTGGAGCGAATTGCAAAGAAATATGATATTCCGGTTACTCTGTTATGTGATACGAATCACGTACTGGAATCTGATTACAGTGAGATTCAGGTCATTGGAGCCGGCGCTGATGCAGTGGATTTTGCACTCGTCAATCAGTGTAGCCACGGCGATATCGTAGTAACTCAGGATTATGGCGTGGCAGCTATGACTCTTGGAAAGGGTGCTTATGCTATTCATCAGAGTGGACGGTGGTACACAGATGCAAACATAGACCAGATGTTGATGGAACGCCACCTGAACAAGAAAGCCAGGAGGAGCAAAAACAAAAAACATTTAAAAGGTCCTGCGAAACGTACTCAGGAGGATGATCTGAGATTTGCAGAATCCTTTGAGCGAATGATAAAAAGATGAATAATAAACTGCTGTGTGAGTTTTATCACGTTTCATCATGTGTCATGGATGCTTGAAAATAAAGGGTTTTTCGGATTTTGACTTTTATCGCATTTCATCCTTTGTCACGGGGAAAAGGGTATAAAAAAGGGTAAAAATGGGGTAAGGATTCTGCGCCTGCTTCGCCTGGGAGAGATGGGAGCAGGCGGGTATACCCGCCAGAGGAGAGAGCAGTCAGCTGCAGCGTGTCGCTTGCCAAGCGACGTGTAGCTGTTCATCCTGTTGACACAATCCGCCGTGGCGGTTACAATGATGGTGGATTTCAGATGAGGCAATACAAGAATACAGCTCTGTGCTATTGGTCGAGCACAGGGCTGTATTTTTACACGTCCGTTATATTCTTGCCGTAACGGTCGGCGGACGATATCGCCCCAATGGAACCGCATGCTGCAGTTCTTTGGAAGTCAACCGGAATTGAACCGATGCCTCGTCAGTGGGTTTCCCCATACATCAACACGTTCTGCCCGCCTGTTAACCCTGAAAAACTATTCCTGAAAAACTATTGACAATACGGAATGACAAGAATATAATTCAAAATGACAAAGAAAATTGTCAAAATGACAAACTTGTTTGTCGTTTGCAAACGACGAAGGTTGCAAACGAAGAATGGAACGAAGAATGGGGGAATGGGACGGAATGGAGGTATTGGATGATATTGCGAAATCGTCTTAAGGAGCGCAGGGCTGCATTAAATGTTAATCAGCAGGAAATGGGGCGTTTATGCGGTGTTTCCCGTCAGACTATCAGCTTGATTGAACGGGGCGATTATTCACCTTCTGTTACACTCGCATTGACGATTGCAAAGGTGTGTAATCTCACAGTTGAGGATATTTTTTATTTAGAGGAGGATGAAAAATAATGGACATGAAGGAATCCGGTGATATCAGAAAGGCAAATCACAAGGCATTACCTAAGTTTGTATTATTAGCATTATGTAGTGCCATTTTGGGTATGATGGCAGGATATTTTGCATCAAGATATGGGTTAAATACACTGGCGGGAAATCTTAAAAACGCAGGAAGTATATTTGGCACGTATGTTGCACCGTGGATTATCGCTGCTATAGCAGTTCTTCTTCCTGTTGTCTGTGTGCCGCTGTATCAGAGTGCAAGGAAAATACTCGCCGCCTGGGATGGTGAAGATGATGAAGCCGCAGACGCAATTGATGAAAAGCTTCATGTTTTAAAGTGGATTACGGACTCAGCGGTTATTGTAGACTTTTTCCTGATTGCTGCAGTATATGCGGGTGGTCTGCATAGTTTTGACCATGCAGACACTACTGCGCTGGTTTTTGTGGGTATCGCTGCATTCATAATGGTTTGGGTGGAGGGAATTGTCATTCAGCAGAAATGTGTGGACACTGCAAAGAAAATGAATCCTGAAAAAACAGCCTCTGTCTATGACATTAAATTTCAGAAAAAATGGCTGGACAGCTGTGATGAGGCTGAGAAGCTGGGCATGGCAGAGAGTGCATTTTCTGCATTCAATGTGACAAACATAACATGTATGGTGCTGGCCATTATACTTGGTGTCAGTGCATTGATATTCGAGACAGGCTTTTTGCCCTCATTAGCGGTTTGCCTGATTTGGCTGATTCATAATTGTGCATATTACAGGGAAGGGATGAAGTGACAGGAGAGAGCTGTTTAATGGACCTCGGACAAGGAAAGGAAGGACGAGGTGACAGCGGTATAAAGATACAGATATTTTCCAGAACAAATATTGGTTTTTCTATACTTTAATTATCAGGTGCACGGAACGATTATTTACAATTTAAGGGAAACGGAGTATGACATTTTCTATACAATCAGGATGCTATTGATGTTGAAGTAATTCGTTTTTTATGATAAGATAATTTTTAATTTGGGATGCAGAAAAAGTGATGGGATGGAATATATGATAAAGCTTTTGAATAAGGACGGTGAGACATGAGGTTTAACTCAAAGCTGAAAGAAAAAATCATTGAATCATTTTCGGTCGTTCTGCCGGTGACTGGGTTTCTGTGCGGCGTGAATATCCAGTGGACGGTGCTGCGGGTAAAGGAGGAAAAATAGATGTCTGATATAGAACAATTTGAAGGAAGTTTAAAGAAAGTATTACTGGCTGGCATTGGCGCAGTTGCCGTCACTGCAGAAAAATCAAAAGAACTGCTGGACGAACTGGCAGAAAAGGGAGCCATAACAGTTGAACAGGGAAAAGCTCTGAATGAAGAATTAAAGCATAATAGGAAAGAGAAAGATTTTGACATATTTCTGGATAATTTGTCTTCAGAACAAATGGAAGAATTGAAAGCAAAAATCCGCAGGAGGGAATCTTCCGAAAACGAAGAATCCAGTGATGTAGAGCGGAATTAGCGGTTCGTATGTTGGGCCATTTTTCGGAAGTAAATCCTTAAGAGGGGTAGAAGTGAATCAATCCAGTTCGAGAATACGGGAAATCATTTCTGTTTTACGCAGGCATAAGATTAAAGATGGGATGAATCCGGAAAAACTTCGGGACATTTTGGAAGATCTGGGTCCTACTTTTATTAAGCTGGGGCAAATTGTGTCCATGCACCCGGATATTTTGCCTCAGGCGTATTGTGAGGAGCTTACAAAACTTTGCAGCGACGTGACACCAATGCCATACGATGATGTGATTTCGATCATAGAAGAGTCATGTGGATGCTCGTGGAATCAGATATTTGCCTGGATTTGTAAGCAGCCGGAAGGCTCCGCATCCATAGCGCAGGTACACAGAGCCAGACTGCGCACGGGAGAACAGGTGGTAGTGAAAGTACAGCGGCGGGGAATCGGTGAAAAAATGGCTCAGGATATTCACCTGCTGCACAGATTGGTCCGGTTCATTCCTGCCGGTTACGTGAAAAACATGGTCGATCTGGATCAGATGCTGGATGATGTGTGGATTGTTACAAGAGCAGAGATGAACTTCGTGATGGAAGCGGCCAATATGCAGGAATTTTCCTACAGAAATAAGGATGTTGTTTTTATTGGCTCCCCTGTATTATATGAAGAATATACATCCATGCATATGCTTGTTATGGAATATATTGACGGGTATGCAATCGACAACAAGGACGCACTTCTAAAGCAGGAATATGATCTGCAGGAGATAGCAGAAAAGCTGGTCAGTAACTATCTCCGGCAAATTATAGACGATGGCTTTTTTCATGCAGATCCCCATATTGGCAACATTCGGATTCGGGATGGTAAAATAATCTGGCTCGATATGGGAATGATGGGACGGCTGACAGAAAACGATCGACGAATGTTGACGCTTGGCATACAGGGGATAGCAATGAACGATATAAGCCAGGTCGAAGAAGCCGTTCTGTCACTTTGTGAGTTCAATCAGAAACCGGATCATAAAAAGCTCCGGGAGGATATCCAGAACCTGTTGAATCAATATGGCCAGCTTGGCATGGGTAACCTGAAGCTTGTAGAATTCCTGGCGGATATGATGGATATTATGCGGGAAAATCAGATTAAAATGCCGCATAATCTAACCATGCTTGTTCGCGGTCTGACACATATGGAAGGTGTATTGGCTGATCTGTCACCAGACATCAATATAGTAGAAATTGCGCATTCCAAAATCATGGAAAGCTTCTGGAAACCGGACAATATTGCAGAAGAATTGAAACGCAGTGGAAAAAGCGTGCTAAAGTCTCTGCGCAAAGCTCAGGATATTCCTTCTTCGCTGTCTGATGTACTCAAAGAGTTTCAAAGCGGAGAGTCTCGTATGCAATTTGATATTCATACCTCTGCCCAGTTTTCCAGGCTTTTATACAATCTTGTCTGTGATCTTATTGAATGTCTGCTGATTATGGCATTGCTGATAAGCGCAAGCATTGTCTGCACGACAGATCTTACCCCCGGATTGTTTGGAATGCCTGCAATAGCCGCAATCGGATATGGACTGGCAATTTTGCTGGCTATGCATATGACTGTCCGATACATTCACAGAAAAAAACAGTAAAACTGAAAAACGGAAGATTTTGCAATATCAGAAGTCCTGAAACATGTGATGCCGTGGAAATGCTTCGCAATTACAATTTGACACATGAGGAAACGGATTTTCCTGCATGTTATGTTGAAGAAAAGCATGTAACCATAGATGAAGAGGCGACCTTATTCAGACATTGGGCGAGGAACACCTAGCTTTTCACGCATATCATCAGGCATTTTTTCAATTTCATCTAAAAATGATTTTCGCTTTTCTAATGCCCGTGTGAGTAATTCGACGATATTTGAATTTGGATATACAGCCAGTAAATATACGAGCAGATCTTCATATGTCTGGAATCTATCAGCTTCCGGTAATTGAGAAAGCATGTCTATAATTTCATAACAGATATATTCTGATGCACTGTTTGAGCTTGCCTTTGCTGCGTTTGGCAAAAGTATTTCCTCAAGCATTTCTCCGAGTGATTGTCCGCAAGTATTGCTTAATTCTCGCAATGCGGCGGCAGTTTCTTTTGTTACGGTTATGTTGATGATTTCGGTATCCATATTGTTCTCCTATTCGTCTTTAAACAATTTGTTGAGAATATTGTCGGTATCTACCTGTTGATTTTTGCTGTTTGTCTTTCGCATAATTTCATGCATGATACTGGCATAAATTCGTTGTGATTCATCTTCTGATAGCTCAAGTCCGGTATACTTATTTTCCAAGTATTTTTCATATTCTTCTAATTTTCCGCCGCTTTCCAATAACTTGTCAAACTTATCTTCATCTACTTCATCAACAGGTGATTTAAACCGATTAAAATCATAGATTTTTGCCATAGAGTGCCTCATTTCAATCTTATGTACTTAAAACAAGTCCATTTTGGACATTATATCATGAAATGGTCTTAATATGAACTTAAAATTAGATATTACTAAGGGGAAAATGATGGAGAAAGATAAGCATTTAGGGCTGCGAATAGATTCGGAGACTCATATGAAACTGAAAAAGCTGGCGGAATATGAGGGACGATCGATTAATGGTGAGGTGCTGTTTTTGATAAGGCAGGCAATTCACGCACATGAAAAAGAGTATGGAAAGTTGGATTAGGGTTGCGGCTGGCGGCGTATGTTAGCTAGCAATGTAGTGAATTGCAGATGTTACTATTCACAGCCAATCTGAGGCAAAGCAATGCCAGCAGACCAGGAAATTCT
>JAJQBI010000075.1 GCA_021203365.1 Clostridiales bacterium | reverse complement strand
ATCTCCACGTCGTTTATATTCCCGTAGTAGAGAAGCAGATTCTATGGTCGAAGCGCTGTAAGGATAAGTCCCTGGTCGGCACCGTCAAGGAGACGATCATGCAGGTCAGCAGCAGTAAGAAGTGGCTGTCCAAGCCTGCGCTGGACGAGGCGGGAAACCCTATCCTCCAGAAGAACGGCAAGCCGGTATTAAAGAAGTCCTACTCCGTGTTGCAGGACGATTTCTTTCAGCACATGAGAGCCGCCGGTTACACCGACGTGGAGCGTGGCGAACGTGGCAGCAGCGAGGAGCATCTGACCGTGACCCAGTTCAAGGTCATGCAGGAGGAGAAGCGACTGGAGGGACTGACGGAGCAAATAGAGCGATCCGGTACGGAGCTGGCAGTGGTACAACAGCAGCTTGCCTCCGGTCATGCAGCCATCCAGCAGATAGAGAGCGACACCCGCAAAGCAGAGAAGGCTGCCGATGCCGCCGAAAGGAAAATGACCCAGGCTGAACAGGCGCTCCGCACGCAGTCTATGACCTTTATGAAGATCGATTCAATGGGCAAGAAAACGCTGACCGGCAATATCGCCCTTGCACCCGACGAAGCCAGGGAGCTAAAGGAGCTTGCCAAAAAGGGCGTGACCGCTGATCGTAGGGTTTCAGAGCTGGAGGAAAAGGTTGTTCGTGCCCAGAAAGATGCAGGTATCTGGAAACGGCGGTATGAAAAGCTGTTAGATCAGGTTCAGCCATATTTAGATGCTATCAAGCTCGCACCGGAGAGGGTGCGGGCTTTTTTGAATGCCATTATGACCAGACCAAAAGAAACCAATGAACACACACAGCCTGCCCGTCGCCGTGGGCAGGACTTGGAACTTTAATGAAAGGAGAAGTGCCTATGGAGAAAAACGTTTACTTTGAGCAATGCATGGACTTTCTCGCCCGAATGATTGAAAAGTATGGCGACAAAGTTGAATTTCCACAAGCGGATGCTCCTCGTCCCCACACTGATGAACGGGACGAGGAATTAAAACCCGCTGCATGATTTATAATGGGGAATCCATCCCTCACCTGTGTGGGAGATGGGTTCCTCCTATTTTTGTTTTCACTATTGACTATAGCGTGTCCATATCATATAATTGAGTTGGGACAAAATATAGAGTCTGTAATTAGGCAGAATTGAAGATAGAAAGGGATACTGTCATGGCCAAGAAACCGATCAAGGAAACGATTCACGCCAAAGGAGTCGATATCAGTATTTATACCACCGATTTTCAAAACGAATTTATTTCTCTGACCGATATTGCACGTTATAAAAATCCGGAAGAACCGAATGTCGTGGTTGCAAACTGGATGCGTAATCGAAATACAATTGAATACTTGGGGATTTGGGAACAGCTTTACAATGCCGATTTTAAACCCCTCGAATTCGAGGGGTTTTTGCATCAGGCTGGAGCCAATGCATTTACACTTTCCCCTTTGAAATGGGTAGAGACAACAAATGCGATGGGTATTGTAGTTAAAAAAGGTCGTGGTGGCGGCACCTATGCTCATAAAGATATTGCTTTTAAGTTTGCGGCATGGCTGTCTGCGGAATTTGAATTATACATCATTAAGGATTATCAGCGCCTGAAATCTGATGAGAACAGCCGTCTTTCTCTCAACTGGAACCTCAACCGGGAGATTGCGAAGCTGAATTATCGAATCCATACAGATGCCATCAAGGAGAATCTGATTCCTCCGGAGCTGACGCCGGAACAGATTTCCTATACCTATGCAAGCGAGGCCGATCTGCTGAATGTGGCGCTATTCGGCAAAACAGCCAGACAGTGGCGGGATGCTAATCCGGGTAAAAAGGGAAATATGCGGGACGAAGCCACGATACAACAGCTTTTGGTGCTGGCAAACATGGAAAGCTATAATGCTGTATTGATCGAACAGGGAAAGTCGCAGTCGGAGCGTCTGGTCTTGCTGCATGATCTGGCTGTGAAGCAGATGCAGACAATGGCCTCCCTGGAAGCGAGTGGTCTGCCACAACTGCCGGAATAAGTTTAGACGATGCCTGCGAAGAAATTGATAACCGTGTGTGATTCGAGGCGGTTGGAGGAATCTTATGAGAAATAAAACAAAGTGTTATCTGTATACACGAGTCTCCACCTCCATGCAGGTGGACGGATACAGTCTGGACGCACAGAAGGACAAACTCCGTAAATACGCAGAATTTCAGGATATGACTGTTGTCAGAGAATACTCGGACGAAGGAAAATCCGGCAAAAATGTGGAAGGTCGCCCGGAGTTTTTGAAAATGCTGCGGGATATTGAAGAAGGAAAAGACGGCGTCTCTTTTGTGCTGGTATTCAAGCTATCCCGTTTTGGACGCAACGCCGCAGATGTCCTGACCTCTTTACAGCGGATGCAGGATTTTGGCGTCAACCTGATTTGTGTTGAGGATGGGATTGACAGCTCCAAGGATAGCGGCAAGCTGATGATCTCGGTTCTGTCCGCTGTGGCGGAGATCGAACGGGAAAATATTCTGGTGCAGACGATGGAGGGGCGCAAGCAGAAAGCCCGTGAAGGGAAATGGAACGGCGGATTCGCCCCATATGGCTACAAACTGGAAAACGGAGAGCTGCGGATTGCGGAGGATGAAGCAGAAGTAATTCGTGTCATCTTCGACAAATATATTCACACAACAATGGGCGTGAGCAAAATTGCCCAATGGCTCAATACTCACGATTACAAGAAAAAGAAACGCCAGAACAATACCCTAGATGCGTTTTCTGCATCTTTTGTGAAGGGCGTGTTGGACAACCCGGTATATTGCGGCAAACTGGCTTACGGGCGGCGTCATAATGAAAAGATTCAGGGAACCCGGAACCAATACCACATTGTCAAGCAGGATGAATATATGCTTTATGATGGCGCTCACGAGGCAATCATCTCGGAAATGGACTGGCAGATGGCACATCAAAAACGAGCTATCAATGGGGTTAAGCAGGAAAAAACTCACAGCCTGGAACATGAACACATTTTGTCTGGTATTCTCTGCTGTCCTGTCTGCGGAGCCGGAATGTATGGTAATGTAAATCGCAAGCGGAAGAAAGACGGGACTACCTACCGTGACTATTTCTACTATCAATGCAAGCACCGCAAGACAGTGGATGGGCACAGTTGCGACTATCGCAAGCAGTGGGGTGAGGACGTTATTGACGGTGCAGTCGAAGAAGTGATTCGGAAGCTGGTTCAAAACCCTAAATTTGCGGATGCGATCAAAGAAAAAATCGGCAGCCGCATTGATACCGGAGAGTTGGAGCAGGAACTGGATACCCTCAGAAAGCGCTTGCGGCAATTAAACGGCACGAAGGATCGCCTGAGTCAGCAGATCGATTCTCTGGATTTTGACGATCCCCATTATGACCGAAAGTATCAGGACTTGCAGGAGCGCCAAAACAGGATTTATGATGAAATCGCCAGCACAGAGGCAGATATTGCAGAAACACAGATGCGCATTGCCAATGTCCAGAAGCAGAAAATTTCCAGCGACAACGTATATCAGTTCTTGCTGTATTTTGATAAGCTGTACGATCAGTTTACGGATGCCGAGAAGAAGGAATTCATACATAGCTTTATCGAACGGGTAGAAATCTACCCCGAAAAGCAGCCAGACGGTAGAATTCTGAAACATATTGACTTCCGTTTTCCTGTTTACTACAACGGGCAGGAAGTGGACATGTTGGATTGGGACACTGAAACAACAGTTGAGACTGTATGTTTATTGTCCAAACTTCGTACAGACCACCACATTGAGGTGGAACTGAGCATGGATGAGATGGATTTGACCACAGCGGAGAAGAAAGCGACGTATGATGAGATCAAGGCTTATGTTCTGGAGCACAGCGGGTTGAAGGTCAGCAGTCTGTATATTGCTCAGGTAAAGCAAAAGTATGGGATCATTGAGCGGGAGAATTATAATAAGGCGAAGGCGGAGGATGCTAAGCAGCCAAAGTGTCCGTTGGAGAAGGAACGGGCGATTGTGGAGGCGTTGAGGCATTTTGGGATGATTTGATACGATATGTATAGAGATTGTTTATAACATAGGTACTCGCTTTACAAGTACCCCATTTGGATTGGATAGATATAAACCAAAGCTCTCCACTGTGTCATGATTGCTATCGTTAAAAATACTACTAGAAATCCGCAATCGGCAATCAAGTCGTTCTATCGCAGTTCATTTAACCATATACCAAGAAGCTATCTAGTGGCAATTATGAAACCACCGACAGGCCTCAGGGCAACTCGGCTATTGTCTTGTCGATGAATTGATTAAAAATATGTGCGGACACCCTGCCAATCATTATTGACTGGCAGGGTGTCCCATTATTCTGATTTGAATTGAACCAAATGGCTTCATATACTAGTACGCTTCAAATGTTGTCAAGAATCTTTTGAACAGCATATGGTTTGGCGTACTTGATGTAAGCATCGCTCACAAAAATAGTGTTAATAGCATGCGGTTCAACCCACATTGCTGGGTAAATAACGACTCTCTTTGTGCTTCTTTGCCCAGATACAATTATCTTGCTATCAGCATCTGTGACAATTTCACAGCCAGATTGTTTCAGAATATTTGCCAATGGCATAATCATGGCAGTCTGTTTCCTTGGATTGATAGGAGATGCTTTTACTCCTTCAGCACCCCACTCAAGGAGTTGTAACGCGGCAAAGCGGTCAAGCATGCCATGCACATGCTGGTTTCGATAATGCTTCAGGCATTTGGAACATGCGGAACTACAATCACAGGAACTCAACAGTCCCTTTATATCCGCTAGCAGTTCAGTGATTGTATTTGAAACGCTGACAGCATAACCTGCTCCGCTTGATAGACTATCGTAAAGATAAATATCGACATAGGAGGCCTCAGGACCTGTTCTGAGGCGGTACCCAGTAACAAGTTCGGTGAATTCAACATCTAGTTTTTTACTTGCTACCAATCGAAGAGCCTCGGCCAAAGATTGAGCTGCGCGACTGAGCCATGGATTATTCTTTCGGTTGGCATCAATAATCTTGTCATCTATTTTGAATTCAAGTACTAGCATATCAGTAATAAAATCATAGCCGAGATTTACATTAAAGGAGTTCCCATGACGGCATCTGCTTCGAGCATACTTCGACTTATATGGCCTATCAATATTATTTAAAGCAGAAGCATCATCTCCTGGCATAGCTGCACCGCAGTCCTTGCAGACCATAAAACCTTTATCACCTACTCCCTTGTTCAGCATAATGATCCGCTGGTTTGTTCGTGATGCGATCCGTATATTCTTACAACTCGGAATAGGAGACATTTCCTCGGCATCCGGTAGGGTTGAATATAAGGGTTGCTGTACCGTAGTGTATTCTTCTATTAACTGGGCATCCGGTATTGGTTCCGCATTCCTTGGCGCGAAACCCCAAGGACGCATCATTTCCCGGCCGATTTTTAGATCTCTATTTCCGCAGAAAGGGCAATGTTTTACGTCATCTTCCATCAGGCCAAACCAGCCGCACTCGGTGCAAGAGATAATCCGCTTCACATAATTTGGGTCTTCTGTGTATGCACGCGCCGGAGTCAGTGCTTGACCATGACGTCGTTCACTTCCTGGATAGTAGAATCCACCGATCTGGTAGGTCTGTTTATCAACGACAATAGCTCTACCAGGAGCATATTCGCCAATAGCCACATCGAGTCCACGATCAACCTCGTAATTAATTTTTCCGTCTGCATTTGGTATATAGGTGCTTACAACATTTTTCGGAAATGAATATGTTGGGATAATACCTTCTTCATACAGAGCGTCCAAAAGAGATTTTGCATCACCTTCCTTAAAGCCTTCACCTATGCCAAAAAGCTCAGGGTGATTCTGACATTTTTCTTTCAGTGCGCCAAGCTCCTCTTTGAGTGTATCCTCAAACTGCGGATAAAGAAACGCTGCCCCAGACGGCAAAAGAAATTCATCCATGTTATGCTCGTAGGCAGAAAGATAATTTTTGAAATCGTCCAGGAGATCCTCAAGAAAAATGGCAGCAGGTGCCGCATCAAGGCTCATATGCTTTACTGCGAGATATTCCTGCAGGATAACCATAGCCAGATGACGCTGAAGAAGTTTTTTGCTATGTACATCAATCCATGGCCTGCGGGGATCGCCACGAAACATGGGAATCGGATCATTGAAATACAATGTATCATGGGGGCCATCTTCACAGAAGGTGACGATAGTAGATAGACTCGATCCACGCCGTCCTGCACGGCCTGCTCGCTGTTGATAATTTTCACGCATTGGTGGGATGTTTCGCAACCCAACTGCAACTAGAGATCCAATATCAATGCCAACTTCCATGGTAGTTGTACTACTGAGAATGTCAATAGGAGTTTCACCATCTTGAATCAAATCCTGGAAACGCAGCTCATATTGTTCGGTTCTACTCCAAAGATTGTCTAGTTGGTTTTTATGTGAGAGTTGAGCGGTATGTTCCTCTGTGTCAATCACGTGAATTGGTTTTCCTTGGAGCGCTTCGGAAACCGGCTTCCTCCAGAAGCTAAGTGCTTCATATTCGTCTGGTTTCATCTTATGGATGCACATGGAACCGCAGCTTGGGCATTTGCCTTTGAGAACAAAGGGTGTCAGCTCAGAGCATTGTTCACATTTATACCATTCATGTGCAGCGTCAAACCGTGTTTTTACCCTGGAAAGGTCGACGTATAATTTGCCATTATCAGGTTGTGCCGAATCGAGAAACGCTTCTTTCAGTACTCGCTTCCAAGTCAACTCGGCCTCGTTTTCGTCTTTCCATCCCATGATATCACGTATAACTTTTGAAAATCCCCAATCCTTACCCAGTCCGTAACCGCTATAATTGGGACGTACCTTCAGTCGGACAGAATCACTGATTGTGTGTCCAATGGCTGTAGATGTATCGCAGATTGACAGCATCCAGGCATTGAAAAAATCAATAAACTCTTCGTCCGTGACAGTTATGTTGTTTTCAGAAAGCGCATCGATAGCATCGAAAAGTGCTTGGTCGGTAGGTTCGATCCAACTTGTAGCCGAATCATACAAAGTGTTATAACCTCCAGCAAACAATCGCAGGAGGTATTCCTGCATCTGAACGGGTGCATTCGCAATGGTAAAGCGCGGAGTATAGTCTCTTCCACGTTTTACACATCGATTGAAGTTGTTGAGTGCAGTAGTACAATCTTCGGCAAATTTTTTTCGCTCAGTGGAGTAGAATATCTGCACGTGACGCTGGGCAGCAGCAAGGCAAAAGTAATCATACAGTGAATTCATAGACTGCTCAATGGGTTGCTCTTCTATTGTTTTAATAGCGATTGCAAACAGTTGCCTTGCAGTTGAAATATCTGAAGCGTCAGACATATCTCTAGCCAGTTTCGCTGCACGTTGACGACTATCGGAAAACAACAAAACTTTACGCCCCTCATTGGGAAACCGGTTGGGATCATTGTCCTTTCCCGGTACGGCGGGCTGCAGTTGAAACTGTGATTTGATTAAATTGAAAAAAGACTGATTGCCACGCGTGCTGAACGAGGTAAGCTGCGATGTAGAGAGCAGATGTCTGCAATGTGGGCAAGTCGGGAATGTAATAAGCTGCGGCCTACCTTTGGCTGAATAGTTGCAATAGTATAACTTTCTAGTCCAAGGCTTATCGGCGGAGGATGCATCTGTGAAATTGACAAATCCACTTTTAATATCAAGATAGCAAGGTCTGATAGCATTTTTACCCTGTTTCGTCGGCAGCTCAAAATCATCAGTTGGGATAAAAAGATGGATTTCTTTCATCCTATGATCCATAAGCTGGCCTGGATAACGCCATAGATATACATTTCCATGAAAGGAATCATCATCAAGAATATAGCCCTTAAAAAACAGCGCCCCACATCGCCTGTCATTGTAAAGCTCATATACGACGCTGCCGCAATGCGAGCAGATCAAATTGCCATCAGACAAATAGACCTCTCCCAGAGTAAGGCCTCCTCCCGAATGTGAACAGCTGCAATTGGCATTAGCACAAGCATAAACACCGGAAATACCTTTGAAAAGCATATGCATGCGTGCAGGAAAAAGGACAGACCCCTTTGTGTCTTTTGCAAGTGGTGCAATTGCCAGAAGTACACTAACGGCCTTTAACGCATTTTCCTGGCTGAGATCTGGGAAAATACCCGAAGACAGTTCTCCCAGAGATACCGCATTTCCTCGGCAGTACTTAATAAGCTCATGGAAAGGGCGATAATGAACAAGGTTTTCATACATCCAGTTGTAAATCTGCTCTAAAGAAGTGAGTCCTGGGTCGAATCCCTCCACTTTGCACCAAAACGCCAAAAGCGCAGAAAGCCTCCGATCATCTCTGTCTTCAAAGTCCCCAGGATCTGAGTTTAAGAGCAATTCGGCTGGTATATCATACCGCAGCTGGCCATCAATGACTTCTCGTTCACCAATAAGATAACAAAACGACGTTGCTTTATCTGAAGCGGTTAGTTCATTTGCAAAGTGCATAACTGAATCAACGTCTTGCTGATCTTTGTTGGGCATACTGGCAGTAGTGAGTATAAATTGAACACGGTCACGGCTAATACCCAGCTTATGAAAAAGCCTGCGAATCAGTAATGCCACTTCGCCGCCCGATGAACCACGGTACATATGTGCTTCATCAATAACAAATAGCAGTTTATTCTCATCATTTGACGCAAGCCATTGGCGAGTATCATCCCAGATTTTTTGTTCTCTGGGACGTAGCATCATGTATTCCAACATAGAATAGTTTGTAATGAGAATATCTGGGCAGAATTGTTGCATTTCAAAGCGCGTAATCAGCTCTGCATCCTCAGCGTTGGGAATATGTCTGCCCACATGAAGTCCCTGTAGGAATTGATTCATATCCTCCTTTGCTGGTATTTTCCCCTCTTTGAGAAGATGATGAAAGAACTCTTTTTCCGACTCACTTTGTGGGAACGTCATTCTTGCCAAAGTTCTTTCAAGCTCTCTGTCCTGCTTTATAGAGGGTTGCATTCCAGGATACGGGGTCCGTCCAGTATACATGCCAAATTGAGGGCGGCGAGCTTCATCACCACAAGTATTTCTAAAAATCTTGATAAATTTCTTTTCTGGATCTCCAATCATCCTCCTGAGCCGACTAACCTGATCTGAAACCAGTGCATTCATTGGATACATAATGATTGCACGGACACCTCGTTTTGCCCATGACACTTTGGAGTTTCTTGCCTCAGTAGCCAGTTTTGCAAGAAGCGGCCACATAAAGCATTCCGTTTTACCAGAACCGGTACCTGTTGAAACAAACAGGTTTTCTCCTCTACTGGCTGCTTCAAGTGCTGATATCTGGTGTGCATATGGAGATGGGAACACCCCAATCCCAGCCTCAGACAACTGTAAGAAATATTCTTTCATCCACGATTCAATAGTCGATGTTTTAATGCCGTTTTGGACAGTCACATATGCTGGAGAAGACTCAATAAAAGGTTTCTGGTAAAGCAGGCCCTCATCATCAAGGTGACTGCTGATTGCAGAAAGCAACAACGGTGACTTTCCAAAATACTGAGACTTAATATAATCTTCCAGTTCTGTTCGCAACTGCTTATGAATAAAATTTGCTCCATTTGGCATCAGGTCATCCCTCTTTTCATCTCATATCCTTCATCCGCCAGAATCTTCCGAATAGCTGTAAAAGCTTCTGATGAAAGCTTTCGCCTAAAATTGCACGGAAGTGATGTACATGTTTCGGGCCAGCTATATAGCTTCAGAAACTCAAGCTCGTGCGGAGGAAGCAAATAGTTCAAACAAATATGAACCAATGCTCCGTCCTCAAAATACTCGATTGGCGGCAACGTTCCACAGGTGGAAAGGCAGGCACATGCAAGCGTTCTGTACTGATAGCACTCTACCTGCCACTGTGGAAGTGGGCTTATTTCCATCGTTGTGTCAACATAGCGGTACAGGTAGTATAATTGTGAGCCTTTCACCCCAGTTCGAAGGAGGGAAACGGTGCCTGTTGTATCCGGTTTATTTACCCAATATCCACGGGAGAAGGGCGGCTCCAAACGAAGGTACTCTGTACTATATTCGAATGCAGGGCTGGCGTTCCAAGAAGCAGTAGACAGCGCCGACTGCCATACTGTTTGCAGATTCTCTTGCTTGAGGCCAAACATGGTTTTGATTCCATCTGGGGTTGTATTCCCATCCTGCTTTGCATAAAATCCAATACCAGATACACAGGAAATATGATTCAAAGCAATCCCTCTTTGAAATAAAATACCATCGAATGATTTTTCATGCTTCATGGACGGTACAATCCTATTGGGACGATGATATACTACCCCTGTATTTAAGAATTGGTTTGCAATTTCGTTTTCGAGTTCCTCGGTAACATACGGTAACTTCCCAGAAATCTCTGGATACATTGATCGATAATTTGCAAGTGTATCTCGGATTCTCCCTTTTAGGTGGACAATAGAAATGGGAGCCTCCGCATCATCCCAGAGCGAGGCATAGGCCATCATGCCGCAAATACTGTAAACAATGCGGGCTTTCCAATCGTTTTCTGTTTCTTGTTCGCCTTTATAGATGTGATACTGGTTTGATACTTGTAAGAGTAGTCCATTGTACTTGTCCATCAGACATCTCCTAATACATATTGCAGATCACGCTTTAAGCTCGCAGAGAGTGTGATGCCTTTCTGGGGATCGGCGATTGCCTCTGTAAGCTCGCTAATTGACAGTGACGCATAGGCGATTGGAAGGATCGCAAACAAAAACTCATCATCTGTTGTTGTGGCAGGATGAATACCATGCATCGTGGCGACTACTCGGTCAATTTGGTTTTCAACCAATGGATTCAATGCAAGCTTTGAAAGTACTTTTAACCTTTTGTGTGCTCTTTTTGGCGCTGAGTAGGATTTGAAATCAGCTGCAAAATAGCCTCCGCTGTATTGGCCAGTTGCTTTTTCGTTCACAAAAAATTCCGTAAACAGTGGCAGCATAAGTCCGTACAAGCTTTTGGGCTCAACTTGAATATCTTCTGCATATGGGTGAGTAGCAACATAGAAAATTTCTTTATGTGAAATGATTTCAGGGAGTCTGTTCATCCAGCCACCTGCGAGAAGATTGTTTATGATTACAATATTTTCGCCATCGACACCAATTTTCTTGATAACCTGTTGGTTATAATTCCCCTCACAGCAAAGTACGCCATATTGATGACCAGTTACTGCCGCACTGAATGCTTGCATAATGTCAATTGCATTCGAACCTACTAGAAAAATTGGCTGCTTCTCGATATATGCAGCGCAGAGGAAAGCTGCCAAGCCACTTCGGTATTGGTCTGCAACGCCAGCCTCCCCAAGCTCGAGGGCTACTGTGTTTATTACATCCGCCCAAGAATGATGCGCTTCGAGGTCATCAAGGTTCTCTAAAGCTGGGAATGTATGATATGGGGTAATCACAGGTTCAGGTGAAGCTTCAACGGCAGCAGGAGGCGTTGAAGCTGTAATCAGCACTTGTTGCCCACTAACAAATGCCATGTCAGCAATGAAGCTCGCTGCGTTTTCTCGCGCTTTTTGGATTTTTTGTGCAACGGCCTTTTCAACATCCTCCGCCATTTTTTTCTTTTCAGCTATTGCACACGAGAGACGCTCGTCTTCTGCTTTGGCCCTTTTCAACGCTTTTTGCTCTTCGGCTAAGCTGGCGGTGACCGCATTTAAGTCAGCGCCAAGTGAATCAAGCCTTGATTCGGCTTCTGCAAGCAGGCGCATGTTCTCCGCTTCCCAATCCGCACGAATCAGCGACTTGGTTTTCTCCTGAAGATCAGCACTCGCAGAAATAGCGGATAGGATGATTCGGTCTTCTAAACTGCTTCCGTCGATGTACTTCCACGCCACATTCAGAAATTGATTCAGCAACTCCTTTGCAGCAGAAGCAGAGCAGCGACATTCAGTCTCAATTCGACCCACTACATCGCCAACCGGAATTGCCCGAAGAAACTCCTTAAATGTTCTATATTCAGCACGAGTCGCCCCTCTTGCTTTGTACGCAGTCCATGAAAGGGAGGAAAAGACAATATCCCTTACAATTTCAAGATGACTCTTCACCTGATAAAGTTTGCCTGGAATGCCGGCAAACACACTTCTATAAAACGAGAGCCCGTTATCCAAATGTAAAGTGTCGCCATTGGTGAACTCATATACTGGCAGCACACTGCAGCTCGCAGCGAAAGTAACTTTTTCGTTTATAGTGCTGAATTCATTGGAATGACACAGGATACCTATGTACTGCCCCTTGGATGAATAAAAGGAGAACATAACCCTGCGACTATGAGGCTTACATTTAATGCCATCTTTTATCTGGTGAACCAGTTCGTCAAGATTTGACACATCGGTAATGGTAACAACTTCAATGGCATCAAGCTCCAAGTTGTAATGGGATATTATATAATCCTTAGTCGAATCATTCTCATTCGGAATCGCAGACCAAGTCCATATGCCATAGGAATGGTCATTGGAGGAGCCATCCTTGTAGAAGAGCTTATCTCTATTCGCAAAGTACGGTGAGGCATTCTCATTTTTTTGGAAAATGTGGAAGTGTCCATTGTGACTCAAATCAGCATAACGTATCAGCCATTTCCTGCCATTGTAATCTGAGACAACACCACATAAAGAAACAATCTCATCGCTGCCGATGGAGGGCAGGGCAGAAGCATTTGTGTCATCAAATAAGGCAAGATCAACAGCAACATCGCCGCTTTCAACAGAAATGGGAGTCGCTTGCAATTCGGAAATCTGCTCTTGTGCCTTGGTCAGCAGAGATGTCAGCGTTGCTTTTTCTTGTTCAACTTCCAGAACCTTCTGCTCATACTCTGCCCTCATGGTATGAATGCTCTGCTGCGCAACCTCAATCTGCTTTGAGAGATGGCGGTTTTCATCTTCCAACGCTCGAATGCGGTTGGCCGCTTCAGCATCTCTTGCGCGATCAGCTTTGACGTGTTCCATTCTTTCACGAAGTTTAGTGATGGCATCCTCATCCATATCTTTTCCTGTAAACTTGAGGTACAGATCAGCATGATCGACAAAGACGGAGTTGAACATAGTTGTTGCCAAGGCGAAGTCATACGTTAGGCCGTCTTCTTCGAGCTTCTCAATGTTTTTCTGAATCTGTTTGAGCCAATTGTCCACATTTGTGTTGATCCACGTTGCGATAAAAGGGTTGTCAACATTGGCTATGGCAATCTGCAACGCCTTATCCTCGGACAATGATTTGGCTCTGAATCCCTTCCTTATTTTTGAAAATTCATTTCCCTTTCTCTTAAAAAGCTCTTTGAAGCTTTTGCCAGTAACGATCCCGCAAAGGGTAGACTTTTCTTCCATGGTGAGAAGGTCAAGGTAGTTCATGACATGTCTCCTTATCTGTTAGCGTTCATGTACCGATAGGCATCCTGTAATCGGCGGTAAGCCTGCTCGTTGATGGTGCCACTCTTAATACATTGATGTATCCACTGACATACCTGCGGATAGCAACTCATGCTGATCAGGATATTTCGCAAAGAATGCGGAATAGGAATTGTGCTTCCCGATGCATTTGTAATTTGCTTTAAGAGTTTGGCCTCGTCTTTCGCAACGGCCGACGGTTGCTTTTTAAAGTCGATTTGCCAGATGATGTCGAGTCCTACGACAACCTGAACCCTTAAATTGTAGGTCAATCCGTCCAGCTCAACGCACTTATCTGCCAATATTTTACGCTTATCTATAATGTGGTTATGGCTGGAGATGATAATCTCACCATCAAATGCCGATTTGAATATCAGCGTCTTTTTATGAGGTAAAGCACTCGCTTCACCAGAAACAACTTCCAAGCCTGCAAGATCAGTTACTGAAATTTCCGGATGCGAGCCCACCCGGTCAAGTGCTTCTTTCCATAGATAAGTATACTGCAAAGTGTGGGTACGCCCTGCAGAAATCAACTGCTGTCTGCCGGAGCAGTACACTTCATATAGCCTAGCCTGGGATGCACTGTTGGTAAGTTCGAAAACTGGAACGCCGGGAAAACTCTTTACCCCTGTTATATTACCCTTGACAAGCATGTACGTCCTTTTTTGATTGTGCTTTATAATGTAATTGCCTTCAACATATAGCGGCCATACTGGCTGTAAAGAAACTGGTTGATCTGTCAATCGACAATGGAAGTTAAGATAAAATCGGGCAGCATTTTCATCCAACTTGGTTGCGGAAACCAAATAGAGTGTCCAGGATTCCCAACCAAAATGCTTTTGCGCTATTTTTCGAATCTGCATACTGCTGCGAGAATAGTTATAAACAGGATAACGCGTTAGCAGGTAATATTCTTTTTCAACCTCGACATCAGCATCATAGGTAAGCTTCTTGCCAGAATCCCTTTCAAATAGTGTGCCTTCCGGGTCAATTCCTTTTATCTCTGCTGGCCAGAATGTATATAGCACGTTGTCCCCATTTTGAAAACTGAGCGTATATTTTTCAAACGGCCTTTCCCCAATGGGGAGATAGGTAATGCTGTCGTAATTCAAATACTCCCTGGTAAATATATGGGGAGCGTCAAATTCTCCTTTAGACTTGATTTCTATGCGGAAGTCCTTCCTGAGTAAATTAGTCGGCACACGAATTAAACCGACCTCAAACCTGAACGAAGCTGAGGATACATCCGTAATGCGGATTGGCAAATCATGTTCCTGAGAATTGTACGACATTGGGTAGCTCGAGCCAAATGTTCGATCGGGACATTCTTTGCTTTTTTCATAGGCGCTGTGTTTGAAATATCGTTCCTTGATATTGCCATTAGTAAGAGTCACATATTGACCACAACACTCACACATAAACAATCCACTATGGGCAGATACAGTGCCGCCCGGATGCAATTTAGCAGCTTGCTCCGCCGTGATTCGTTTCCAACCATTATCCGACCACATGCAAACATGCGTTAGTGAAGCCATATGGATTCCTCCTGATCAGCCTTTAGCTACAGTTATCTACATCAAAAGCGGTTGATTTCCATACCAGTCACTTCCATGAACAAAAGTTATTCTTCTGATGAGGGTTGATGGCCTTTTCTTTTCCGATCCATTCAAGTGTGGGCATGACTATGTGCCTTCCTGTTCCGTGGAGCTTTGACATATTTCCCGCTTCGCACCCTTGCATCAGCGGGCTTCTCCGCATCGTCGGGGATACCCCATGTGCGGCCGATCGTGATCGTTCCCGGAATGCGCCCCGCTTTGCAGAGTATCTGCACCCGGCGGGCGGAGATCCCCCACCGCTCGGCGGTCTGTTTCACAGATAGATATTTCATGCTCATCCTCCGCTTACTTTTGAAAAAGCTGTCGAAATCATTATAATCGTTTTGACGAACAAAATCAAGCCGCAGAAGAGCATATCTACCAGAATTTTGGGAGGTCAGTCTGCCATAAAATAGGAGAATATACGCAGCCGAAATCGCAGGCTCCCAAAAAAGAGCGCTCCTTTGTCTCTGGGTCATCCAATAGGGGCGAGAGCATCCCTGTTGGCTGGGGATACAAGGGGACAGCGTTCCCTTGGCGGTGGTGTTCAGAGGAGGCAGGGCCTCCTTTGAAATGTGCAAAAACGGATTTGGCGGTTCGCACATTTGCACGCCTGCTTCGGCGGGCGTGACTGGGGTTCCATAGGGGCAACGCCCCTTGGCACACGATTTTCCGGCACGGAAAGTCTAGTGTGTTATACCTTTCTCGAACGGCGGCAAAACTGCGTGGCACATTCGTGTGGTACATTTTTGTCATACACAGTTTTTCGGCCTCTCAAAAGAGGCTGCTTTCAAAGGTGCTGCGGGGAGCGGCGGCTTTGAAAATTCCGCTGTTTGAGAAAGGTATATCTCTCCCCCGTCCCCAACCCAGCGGACGCCCGTTATCGTTCAAAGGGCAGCGTCAGTTTTTTCGGGAGATCATTAACAGGCAGCGATAAAATGTGTGAGATTGCCCTTTTTGCATAGGCGTTGCTTTTGACCGTATCCAGTTCCGCCAGCTTCAAAATCTCTGCTGTTCCCTGAACAAAATCAAATTGAATCTCGCCCCATTCGCCGTCGTAGTCTGCACGATATTCGTAGACTGCGGCGGCAATTTTTTTACCCCTTTTCCGTTGAGATTTCCGCTTCAATTCGACCACACAGAGCGCACCGCTCTCCACCAGATTGTGGGTTAGTCTGTCCAGCGCACGAGCATACGCCCGTTCTGCTCCGCTGGCGCTGCTGCCCTCGAACAGAACCGCCAGTTCTTCAAAGGTCGATCTTGTTGACAGAGGGCTGACCCGTCCGCAGGTCATGCAGATGGCGTTGCGCTTTTCCAGAAGCACTTGTTCCCGATAATTCAGCTCGGCAAAGGCAGCCTGTACTGCTGTCGCCTGCATTCCGTTCCAAAGAATATCCGCATAATTCCAGCTATCGTCACGGGTCACATCCTCGCCGGTTTCCTCTCCATCCTCGTCCTGACTGGTCACATAAAACGGTTGACGGCTGCGAAGCTGTCGGGAGGCTTTCAGGTATTCCTCTGCGAGTGCAGTGTCGCATTGCTGCTGATCGGTAAAGCTCTGGAGAGGAGCGTTTGTATTGTGGGAAAGCCACGCCATACGACGTATATTTTTATATGCAGACAGCGATGAGATCGACCAGGGTTCCTCCTGCATACGGTATTGGAGCCAGGCATCCCGAATAAACGGATAAATGTATGTTGCAAACTCCGCTCCCTTTTTCGAGTCGTAATCTGGCAGCTTTTGTAGCATGATCTCCAGACAGGAGAGCTTTATATCGAGAAATCGTTCCGGGTCATTACCGTCCGTCCCGTCCAGACGGAGAAAAGAGCGAATACGCTGGTTAAGCTGACCTTCATAGTGATGGAGAAAGAAGGAGAAATAGTCCAGATTCTTCTTTTGAAGGGCGAGCAAAATATAATTATTCAGGCGTTCCGTTGTGGGTGGTTCCGGCTTCAACTGGAAGATATGCTCCGCTTCCCGGCGTGTGATTCCCTCAGAGGATTGGAAGCAGACCTCTTGCGTGTAACCGTTCAAGTCCCAGCGATAATCTTCCAGCATAGCGGTACCCCTCCTTTCCCTGATGTTTCGTGGTTTTTATTTCTTAGCAGTCACCGCTGTCAGCAGAGCATCCTGCTCCATCTCCTGTTCATAGCTGCCTTTGGCATAGTTGACATCACTGATCGCCCGGAGCATCTTGTCCTTCGCCAGCTTTTTCATTCGTTTGGCGTTTTCAGCGTCCAACGTTCCCCGCTTAACGTAGCGGTTGATGGTGTTGAGCCGCCGCTCGTAAATCTGTTTCAATGGGTGGTCTGCCGCCAACTCCCGTTGCTCCCTGCCTCTCAGGTTCCCGATCTGGCGGCAGGTGCGGTGAAGTCGATCTCCAGGCGCTGGGTCGCCGCAGTACTTGGTGTGTCGGGCGTTGGTGGTCAAAAACCATTTCCCGCAGATGGGACATTTCTTCGGCGCATGGCCGGCGCAAAGCCCCTCAAACAAATCGGAGCGTAGCATCCCCACAAAGGAGACATAGTGCATCCGCTTGACCAGCATTGGTATATCACAGTCCGGACGGATCGTTGACAGGTATTGGACAGTGATATTTGTCAGCGACATCCAGGAAGCCCCTGATGAGAGTGTGAACTCTGGAGGAAAATTCTCCCCGAACAGCTTCGCCAGTCCGTCCAAACTGCGGTCAGCGCTGTCTACGTCCATTGTCTCTGCAAAGGGGCGCATGGTTTCCTGATAGTCTCGCAACGAATAGCTGAGGCTCGCCAGCACCGGCGTGAGCCGAGCGATTAGTATTCCCTCCCTGTATTGCTCTGTCTGCTCTGGCGAAAAAGTTCCCATCATCATGGCCAATATGTACGCCTGCAAATTTTGCAGTCCTTCCGGGGTGAATGCATTCAAAATTCCCGACTTGTAGAACTCGGTATCCAGACGGGAGAAAGGAGGGACATTCTGAAGCAGCTCCAAAATCTGCACAGCCGTTTTCCCAGCCTGCTCCAGTTGGGGCGCATCATAGCTGTTGCTGCCCATTGCAGCCACAAATCGGGTCAGCGGTTCACACAGCGTATTCAGTTGTGCGATGACGGTATCCGGTACATTCAAGGCTTCACATCCCATCGTTCCCGTGGGCATACTGTTGCCCTCATAGGTCACCGTATCCTGCCAGAAATCCAGCGTCAGCATATTGTGTTCCATTGCGCCGCCCTCCTGTCCTGTTTTTTCATTTTTCTTATTATAGCATATCCAGAAGGGCAAAGATAGACTTTGTCCTGTTTTTTGAAATCACATTGTCCTCCGATTAGCCTGTTTTTTGCGAAATCTGACATAACCATAGCAGGAAGAACGAAGCGCCAGTCATCCAGACGGGCGCTTTTCTCTTTCAAAAAATAGAAACGGAGGATTTTTCTATGACGATTTATGAAACCGTCAAGGCGGCTGTCACAGTCAGACAGGCCGCCGAACACTATGGGTTGCAGGTCAGCCGCAACGGCATGACCCGCTGCCCGTTCCATGATGACAGGCACCCCAGTATGAAGCTGAATGAAGATTATTTCTACTGCTTCGGCTGTGGAGCCACCGGGGATGTGATCGATCTGGTAGCCCGGCTCTTTGATCTTAGCGCTTATGAGGCGGCGATCAAGTTGGCTGCTGACTTTGGTCTTGACCCGGACAAGCCGCCCTCTGCCGCTGCGCTCCAAAGACCGAAACGCCTGATGAGCAGGGCGTTTCGGGAAGATGAGATGTATTGCCAGAGAGTACTTTGCGACTATCTTCATGTTCTGGAGGACTGGAAGGTGCGTTATGCACCTCCGTCTCCGGAAGCAGAATGGGATGATCGCTTTGTGGAGGCCTGCCAGATGCTCGACTATGTGGAGTATCTGGCAGATGTCCTAACTTTTGAGGAACTGGAAGCACAGGTAAAAGCGGTAGAGATGTTGATGAAGGATGGCACTGTTGCCGCTTTGGAAGAACGTCTGCACCGGATTAAGGAGGAGAAGCGCGATGAAAAACGGAAAGCAATATGACATGAATCTGCCTCTGTGGTTTGATGGTAAGAGCATCAATGAGGCTTTGTTCTGCGATGATTTTTTGGGAACACACAAAATCATCTTCGCAAATGGGGCTTTCTTTACGCCGGATGGCAGAGTGACGGATACCTTGCCATTACGAGGGGAGATTTTTGAGGAGCTTCGGTGTTGTGCGGTCAACAATATTCCCCGGAAAATCAACAATATTCTGGAGGTTATGAAACTGGCAGCACAGGTAGAAGATTTCCCTCCAGAAGCGGATCGAATCCATGTATCGAACGGAACCTTGAAACTGGATGGCACATTTGCGGAAGGCAGACCGGACATTGTGAGGAGCCGACTTCCGGTGGCATATCGACAGGACGCATCAGAGCCAAGCCTCTGGCTTCAATTTTTGGCGGGGCTGCTCTACCCAGAGGATATTCCTACCTTACAGGAGTTCATTGGTTATTGTCTGATTCCGAGCAACAAGGGTCAGAGGATGATGGTAATCAAGGGAAATGGCGGCGAGGGTAAGTCTCAGATCGGAACAGTCCTTGGAGCGTTGTTTGGGAATAACATGAAGGATGGGAGTATTGGCAAGATCTCGGAAAACCGCTTTGCAAGAGCTGATCTGGAACACATTCTGCTCTGTGTAGACGATGATATGCGGATGGAAGCACTGCGACAGACAAACTATGTCAAATCCATTGTGACAGCACAGGGCAAGATGGATCTGGAGCGAAAGGGAAAGCAGAGTTACCAGGGATATATGTTTGCAAGACTGTTGGCATTCAGCAACGGCGATTTACAGGCGTTATATGATCGGAGCGACGGATTTTACCGCCGACAGCTTGTATTGACAACAAAAGACCGGCCTGCTGATCGGATAGATGACCCTGATCTTGCCGAAAAGATGAAAGCAGAGGCAGAAGGAATTTTCCTGTGGGCATTCAAGGGCTTGCAACGGCTTGTCTCTAATAACTATAAGTTTACAGAGAGCCAGCGTACAAGGGATAACCGGGAAGCCGTCAAGCGGGATAATAACAATATTTTCGATTTTCTGGAGTCCGAGGGTTATATTCGGCTGAAAGCGGATGCTTCTATCTGCTCCAAAGAGTTGTATGAGGTTTATCGGATGTGGTGTGAGGAAAATTCCCTGACACCGTTAAAGTCGCGCAGCTTCAGTGACGGCATGATAGCCAGTCAGGAGAGGTATAACCTGGAGCATTGCAATAAAATTACGAATGCTGCTGGTCGCCGTGTATGGGGATTTATGGGAATCGAAGCAATAGCCAGACCTGATATGAACGGGTTTTCCAGTATTTCACCATGTACGTACGTACCGGAGGACTGGCGGGATTGAAATCCCCCCTTTTCCTCTGTGTACGTATGTACACAGCGATTTACCGTAGGTTTCCCTTTTGTGCAGCCAAAAGGCCGCACTACCCTGAAAAACGGGTTGCAAAATCAGGGCAAATGAAAACAGTGAAATAATTTGCTCTATTCAGAACAGATGTTACGAAAATGCGCTTTACTGAGATGTGAATGAACTTTGCGGATTTGTAGGTATTTGTGTGAAACCATGCAAAAACGCACAATATCGTAAACACAGAAATATCGCCATATGGACAGGAGTTCATCCGGCAATCAGAAAAACGCAAATAAGAGTCAGTGTAAATCACATCATCCCATGCAACCGATTCACCAAAGAGTGTAATCGGTTGTTTTTATGGAAAAATCGGAGGTAATTATTATGCAGTCAAATATCAGAAATGAAATCAAGGCGCACATTGTGCGTGAAGGTATGACCATGCAGGAAGTCGTTGACCTGTTGGCCGATGAGTATGGTTGGAGCGATTCAGTTTCCAATCTATCCGCAAAATTACAAAGGGAATCCCTGCGTTATCGGGAAGCCGTACAGCTTGCTGATGTGCTGGGTTACGAGCTGGTCTGGACAAAAAGGAGGGATAGCTGATGGAGAAGGCACAATACGGTATCCTGCGCTTTGCCAAGTACAAGGGGCCGGAGATCGGCAATATCGAGGCTCACAACGAGCGCACCAAAGAAAAATATGCCAGCAATCCTGATGTGGACACCAGCAAAAGCAAGCAGAATTTCCACCTGGTGGCACCAAAGAGAAAATACCGAGCCGAGGCAGAACGCCAGATCGCCGAAGCCGGTTGCCGCACCAGAAAGGACAGCGTCCGTGTGGTGGAGGCGCTGGTCACGGCCAGCCCGGAGTTCTTCAAAGGGAAAAAGAAGTCAGAAGTCAAAGCCTATTTTCAATATGCGCTGGAGTTTATCCAGCAGCATCAAGATCCGAAAACAATCATATCTGCCGTGGTGCATATGGACGAGAAAACGCCCCATATGCACCTTTCTTTTGTCCCGCTGACGCCGGATGGCAGATTGTCCGCCAAGGACATTGTGGGCAACAAGAAAAAGCTGACCTGGTGGCAGGATGAGTTCTGGAAGCACATGGTCAGGAAGTACCCGGAGCTGGAGCGGGGCGAGAGCGCCAGCCAGACAGGACGTGACCACATCCCGCCGAGAGTGTTCAAAGAGATGACCCAGCTGACCAAACAGCGGGAGAAGCTGGAGACGCTGCTCACCGGTATCAATCCTTTTAACGCCAAATCCAGAGCGGGAGAGATTTGCAAATTGTTGGACACCTATATCCCCAGCGTAGCGGCGATGGATACACAGCTCAAGAAATACAATGTCGCCTTTACGGATACCGTCAGGGAAAACAAAAAACTGAAAAAGAGCAATGCACAGTTGAATCAGTCTCTGGCGGATGCCACTAAACAGAGCTCCCTCAAGAAGCTGGAAGATGCCAAACTTCGGCGGGATTATGAGGCAGCGGTCACTCTGCTGGATCGTATCCCTCCGGAGATCGTGAACGCCTATGCCCGGATGCCTGCCGGAAGGAGGGAGAAAGCCAATGAGAGATGAGTGGAGCAGTTTTGCCGACCTGTTGGCTGATTTGATCACAAAATATGCAGCGGAGATTGACATTGATTCCCTGCCTGACCCGGATATGTCGGCCAGTCCTCCCCAAAAGGAAACGATTATGGATTTTTCCGTAAATTCCGCTGCATTGGAGGTTGAAAACGAGTTAGCAGCATGATATAATAATTCGTGAAAAGAGTGTCCAAACTCAGCAGAGAAATGCTTTTTCGCATTTCTCTGCTGAGACTCCCGAAGATGACGAGGTGAGCATATGAACCCCCAGGAAAACAGGGATAATCCGTCGGAAATTATCATATACAAAACGGAAGACGGCGTGACCAAGATCGAGACGACCTTTGACGGGGACACCGTCTGGCTGTCCATAGATCAAATGGCGGAGCTGTTCCAGAGAGATAAATCAACGATTTCAAGGCACATCAGAAATATTTTTACAGAGGGTGAGCTTTCACGGGATTCAGTTGTTGCAAAATTTGCAACAACTGCCGCCGACGGGAAAACCTATCAGGTCGATTACTATAACCTCGACGTGATCATCTCGGTGGGCTATCGTGTGAAGTCACAGCGGGGGACGCAGTTTCGCATTTGGGCGACGGGCCTGATCAAAGAATATATGCGCAAAGGCTTCGCTCTGGACGATGACCGGCTGAAAAACCTGGGAGGCGGCGGCTATTTCAAGGAGCTGCTGGAGCGGATCAGGGACATCCGCGCCTCCGAAAAGGTGTTTTACCGCCAGGTGCTGGAGATTTACGCCACGAGCATCGACTACGACCCGAAGGCGGAGATCTCCGTTCAGTTTTTCCGGAAGGTGCAAAACAAAATCCATTATGCCGTTCATGGCCAGACAGCGGCGGAGGTCATCTACACCAGAGCGGACGCCGAGAAGGAATTTATGGGACTAACCACCTTTGCAGGAAAGCAGCCCACGCTGCGGGAGGCGACTGTCGCCAAGAATTATCTGGACGAAAAGGAACTGCGGGCGATGGGGCAGCTCGTCTCCGGATACCTGGACTTTGCGGAGCGTCAGGCAGAGCGGGAGCAGGTCATGACCATGAAGGATTGGGTGGAGCATTTGGACCGCATCCTCACCATGAGCGGCGAGCAGCTCCTGATCGGCAACGGCAGCGTCACCCACCGGCAGGCTGTGGACAAGGCGACCAGCGAATACAAAAAGTACAAGGCCAGAACACTCAGCGAGGTGGAACAGGATTATCTGGACTCCATCAAACTGTTGGAACAGCAGACAGATCAAAAATAGGCGGCATGGTCTAAAGGGAGGGGCAGAGCATGAGGAAAGAGCGAATCAAAGTATATACCTATACCAGAGTGTCCACCGCCATGCAGACCGACGGCTACTCTCTGGACGCCCAAAAAGCCCGGATGAAAGCCTATGCAGAGTTCAACGACTACGAGATCGCCCACGAATATGAGGACGCAGGCAAATCAGGCAAGTCCATCGAAGGGCGTGTCCAGTTTAACCAGATGATGGAGGACATCCAGTCAGGGAAAGACGGCGTCTCCTTTGTACTGGTGTTTAAGCTGTCCCGCTTTGGACGGAATGCGGCGGATGTTCTCTCCTCCCTGCAGGTCATGCAGGATTTTGGGGTCAACCTGGTCTGCGTGGAGGACGGTATCGATTCCTCCAAGGAGGCTGGGAAGCTGATGATCTCTGTCCTATCGGCAGTCGCAGAGATCGAACGGGAAAATATCCGAGTCCAGACGATGGAGGGCCGCATCCAGAAAGCCAGAGAGGGACGGTGGAATGGGGGCTTTGCGCCCTACGGCTATCGTCTGGTAGACGGCAAGCTGGAGATCAATGAAGACGAGGCCCCCGCCATTCGGGTCATTTACGACCAGTACGTCCATACAGACCTGGGTGCAAACGGCGTCTCCAAATATCTGGCAGACCACGGGATCCGCAAGATCCCCCGCCAAAACGGGAAGAATCCTCTCTTTGATTCCCATCTGGTTCGGATGATCTTGAAAAACCCTGTATACTGCGGGAAGATCGCCTATGGACGCAGAAAGACGGAGAAGGTACACGGCACCCGAAACGACTATCACTTAGTGGAACAGGACGATTATCTGCTGGTGGACGGGCTGCACGAGCCTATCGTGTCAGAGGAGGTCTGGCAGGAAGCCCAGGTGAAGCTGATCGCTCAGGCCAGGAAGTACGAACACGTCAACAAGCCGAAGAACGAGCGCACCCACCTTCTGTCCGGCATTGTGAAATGCCCCGTCTGCGGAGCCGGTATGTACGGCAACAAGAGCATCAAGCACAAGAAGGACGGGACGAAATACAAAGACTTCTATTACTACGGCTGTAAGCACCGCAAGATGATCGATGGTCACAAGTGCGACTACAAAAAACAGGTGCACGAGGAGCTGCTGGACGATGCTGTGGCGGAGGTCATCGCAAAGCTGGTCAGCAATCCTAAATTCGCCGCCATGATACAGCAGAAGATCCATATGCAGGTGGATACCTCCGCCATCGACCAGGAGATTGCCGGCTTTGAAAAGCAGCTTCGTCAGAGCTATTCCACGAAGGCAAAGCTACTGGAGGAGATCGACTCCCTGGACCCGGACGACCGGCACTATATCAGGCGTAAGGCCGATCTGGATGACCGGCTTTACCGGATGTATGACAAGATCGAAGATTTGGAATCCAAGCTGATCGAGGAGAGGGCAAAGAAGCAGGTCATCGAAGCGGACAAGCTCACCGGAGACAATATCTATAAGGTGTTGATCTACTTTGACAGGCTGTATGCCGTCATGAACGAGGCGGAAAAACGGCAGCTTGTGGAGGCGCTGATCGCCGAGGTGCAGATCTACGAGGAGCGCCAGCCCAACGGTCAGTGGCTGAAAGCCATCAAATTCAAGCTGCCGATCATCGAGGAAGACTTCGATTTATGTTTGGACAGTGATGACCATATTGAGACGGTAGCTGCTTTGCGCTACCAAGGCAGCGGGAGTTATATCCATGTGAAGTATGAACCGGAGAACGGGGATTACATGAAGACGCTTCCGTCAAGCGCGACATACACAGAGATTAAAAAGTGGGTATCCGATAATTACGGATTCAACGTCACGAGTTTGTATGTGGCGCAGATCAAGCGGGAATTTGGAATCATTGAGCGGGAGAATTATAACAAGCCGAAATCAGACGATCCGAAATTCCTCATATGCCCGCCGGAGAAGCGGGAAGCAATCATAGCCGCCTTTAAGCATTTCGGCATGATACAAAATTAACCAAAATCAAAAATTGACCGGCATTGCCGTAAAGGACTGTTATCTTCGGATAGCAGTCTTTTTCTGTAAAAAAAAGAAGCAGCCCCGTAGGACTGCTCTGCTGCTACCACGACATATAAAGCGCATCCAGCTGCGACACGATCTGCGCGATATTCTGTTTCTCGCTTTCTGACAGCTTGTTTTTCTTCAGATATTCCTGCATCATGTCCTGAAGCGTGTCAATCTCCCGGCGCGATTCAATGACGATTTTGTCCCGATCCAGTCTCATAAACCAGTATCTCCTTTCATTTTGCTCCCCTTGATAATACACCCGTGAGCGGCGCAAGCCGCGATTTCTCTTTCCGGTGACGAAAAAGAAAATACGGGAGATATAACAGTGGACGTTTTCTGCCCTGTATTCGCTCGCCCGACAGGGCGAGCCGTTACAGTATCTTTTAAATATCCCGCTACGGTATTTTACAGGAAAAACACGCCTTACAGTATATATCAAAGAGTGTATAGGGGGTTATTTATTCCCCTTAGCGCGCGGATTTATACGGGGTTTCCGAGCTATCTGCCCCCGGCTGGCTTGCATGAAAAAACCGCTAAAATCCGTGGGGATAATATGGGGATAATTAAAACGTCTTTCTAAAATCCCCAGAGAAAAAAGAGATGATCCCATTGACTTTGGATTTTAATTATGCTATATTATCCCTGCAATATTTTAATTATCCCTTTTTAATTATCCCTGCAGCAAAGGAGGATGCATATGGCAAGGACAGAAGCAACGCTGGGTCATGTGATGATTACGCAGGATTTTCTGACAGCGCATTGGGATTGGACGACTCCGAAAGAAGACCAGGCATTACAGTCGAAAGATGTCCGGCTTATAGGTGAGATTATCATAGAGAAGCTTGAAGCGGCTGGCATGGTTGTCGAGGACTTTTACGGGATACGCCATGATAAGGATGTCCATGAAGTCTGGAGCGAAGTTGATAAGATGATGATTGTCAATTACAAGACGGATCATGGGCATTGGGTTACGCATTTCGCGAAAGGTAAAGGCGGTACGGTTGCCGAGATTGCCGTTGCCGTCGGGCTTGAACCGCAGTTCATTGAGAAGCCTAAGCGCGGGCGTTACAGTTATGAGAATATGGTTGCATACCTTACGCACGTTAAGTACGATGATAAGGATAAGCATAATTACGATCCGCATGAAGTGGTGACGCTTCGCGGATGCGATTATATGACTTATTATATGCAGCACTTCGATTCATGGCAGAAAGCAAAAGCTACCATGAAGGTAAAGAAGGTGAAAGCCGATATCGACTGGCTGGAAACTGAGATTTTGGAAGGCCGGATCGGGAAGTCACAGGTTATGCTTACGAATGAATACTACGAGATTTATGCCCGTAATAAGCGCCGCTGTGAAGATGCGTTTAGCACATGGGGTGAGCGGAAAGCTTACAGAGCGATACAGGCGATAGACAACGGGGAGTTCAAGATTTCGGTTTTCTTCATAACAGGAAAGTCTCATTCTGGAAAGAGTATGTTCACGGATAATCTGGTTAAGCGTATCAAGAAGAAAGCTAAAGAAGAAACCGGGGAAGATTGGACAGATTGCTCGGTTGCTTCAAAGAATCCGCTTGATGATTATACGGGCGATGAGATTATTATTATGGATGATTTGCGCGGGATGTCAATGACTGCATCTGATTGGCTGAAACTGCTCGATCCGGACAGGGCGAGTATGATGTCTGCCCGCTATAATAATAAGCGTGTTGCATCGCGCGTGATTATCATAAATAGCGAAAAGGATATTTACCAGTTTTTCTATTATATGAAGGGTGTCGCAAATGGTCTTGAGGAAGCGATGGATCAGTTCCTGCGCCGGATCATGTGCCGCGTTGTTGTTTATAGGGTTCCGAACGAAGATTTCCGGCGGGTTACGATTTCCAATATGCAGGAAATGGAAAACGCTAAGGTAAAGACTATAGGGTTTAATCGGTATACTCGTGAGATTGATTCCGTGACTGTGCATCATGATTATTTGGTAGCGCCTAATACGAATAACATGGACTATGATGATGCTATTGAATATCTAACGACGGTGGTCGGCATCAATAACGGCTGGTGTTCAAAGGATTCGCTCATTGAGATTGGTCATACGTTGGAAACGCCTATCTGTGATATGTCGTCGGAATGGATTATTTCCACTATAAGCTCATTGGAAGAAGAAGTCGCTGATCTGGAGAGACAAGCAGAAAATAGTTGTCGCATTAAAGAGAAAGAGGAAATTTGCGAAAAGATTGAATTATATCGTGAAGAGTTAGCTGCATTAAATGCTGAAATGGTTTCACGATGTGAAGAAGAGGAAGAACAGGATTTAGAAGAATCTGCGGACGCGGATGAAAATTGAGGGATTGCGTTATGGGCAATCGTAACGTATTCTTATATTGAGATACGGATTATGGATAAGCGGTTATGGCATACATTATGTCTGTTGTGACCGCTTATGCTTATTCTGATAATCTTATCGAAATATTGAGGGCAAGTTGCGTCACGATCGTGTAAAAACAGTTAACTGGGGGTATCGCAATATGCTTACTCTGGATGCTCCGTGGCACTAAAGGTGTCACGAGTTAACTTCATAGAGCAAGCATTTTCCGGAAAATCGGGTATGCGCAAAAAAGTGAACCGGCTGGATAAGGGGACGTGACGCAACTTGCGAAAATATTCATTTATGAGGTTTTATTGTTTTGACGGTCTTTTGTTTTTCCCCCGCGAAGCGGGGCACCGTGACTTATGGCTTGCCATAAGTCTTAGGTGCAAGACTTATAAAATAAGTCGCACAGAAAAAACACTGGAAAGGAGAGGATTTTATGAGCAGCGTGGACTGGAAAAAGTACCATGGGCCGAGCGAAGTCAAAGCGAAGTTACGGCACAATGATAAAGAGAGCCGGATGGCAGGAAATCATTCTAACCCGGATATCAACAAGAGCAGGACGCACTTAAATCTTAATCTGACCGGACGCACATTAGCAGAGAGCGAAGCGCGTTATGATGAACTCGTTGAGGGCTGTAAGGCAAATATGAAACGGGTGAGATCTGACGCTGTTACCTGCATAGGGCTGAATATTAAGCTGCCGCCGGATTACACGCATGTTACTTATGAAACACAGGTAGAATGGGTGAAAAGGTGCTATGAAGTTGTGAAGGATTTCGTGGGTGAGGAGCGCATTGTGAGCGCGACTGCTGATTTTGACGAGATCCATTGGTACACAGACGAGAAAACTCATGAAAGGAAATTAAGCCGCCCGGAACTGGATGTCCGTTTTGTTCCGGAATTGGACGGGAAGCTGAACGCGAAAAAGGTTGAGTCGAGACAGGCAATACATGAACTTAACGACCGCATCGAGGCAATGTCCCAGATGACATTCGGCATTAATTTCATGACGGGGGAAGAAGCTCGACATGAAACTACGGAGAGCCTCAAAGTTAAATCCATGATTGAAGAGAAATCGGAAGAGAAGGCAGAAAAGAAAGTAGAAAAGAGAGTAAAACAGATTACGCAGGTGCTTGAAACGGAATACAAAGCAAAGAGCAAAGCGTTGGAAGAAGAAAAGGAAGCATTACAGGAAGAACGTGTGGGGAACGAGGAACAGTACAGACAGGATGAAGCAGAACTGGAAGAATACTTTCTGACAAGACAGGCCGCTTTAGAACAGGCAAGACTCGAAGAGCAGTTAGAATCAGAAGCATGGGACGCGGATTTGACATACAGGGAGGAACATCTTTCAGAACAGGTTGATAAAGCGATTGAACGCAGAAACCGTTCCGTTTCCGGTTTGCCGTCAGGTGACAGGGTTACAGGCCTATCCCGTCAGTGGGGTGAATAGATACCCTTAAAATTCGTTAAATATTGCGCTGAAAACCTATTTGGAATGAACGAAAAAGGAAAAGTTCATAGGAATACCCGTTTTTATCATAAAATCGCTTAGAATGAATAAAAACGGGTATTTTTATGAAGGCGGCTGCGCCGCCGATGATCCGCACGGGAAACCGGGTCATACAATTAAAATAAATGCTTGCAATCGCAAGCGTTTGATAGTACAATATCAAGAAAAAAGGAGGCGGTATTATGGCAAATACTAGTGCTGTTTATGCAAGAATAGATTCTAATCTGAAAGATAGTGCTGAGGGAATTCTTTCTAAGTTGGGAATTTCTCCATCCAGTGCCATTCAAATGTTGTATAGTCAGATTGTGTTAAAGAATGGCATGCCATTTGATTTACGTTTACCAGCGTCTAAACCATTATCTGTCGGCGCGATGAGCAGGGAACAGCTGGATGCGGAACTCCAAAAGGGTATGGATTCTATCAATGCGGGAAATGTATATTCTGCGGATGAAGTGGATGATATACTTGCGAAGGAGTTTGGCATATGACAGAAAACTACAGGATTAATTATTCTGCGGATGCGTTGGGAGATTTGAGAGAGATCTATAACTACATAGCAACTGAACTTTTGGCACCGGAAAATGCTGCTGCTCAGGTAAAACGTATTCGAAAAAAAGCACGTTCATTGGCAAGCATGCCGGAACGCTATGTTTTGGTTAAATGGGAACCTTGGCACTCGATGGAAGTACATAAATTGCCGGTGGATAATTTTATGATTTGAGCGACAAAAGGGTAAGTTGAACTTCCCTTTGTTACCATATTGAAC
>JAJQBI010000030.1 GCA_021203365.1 Clostridiales bacterium | reverse complement strand
GGAGCGCGCCACAATGGCATTGTGGAGGCCACGGGTTCGAATCCCGTATGCTCCATTTCAGATCTCTGTTCGTCAGGGATCTTTTTTTGTGTTTTGACAGTTACTGTAAATCGTAATCCTTGATAAGGGAGACCCTGCGCCGGGAAGCAGGTTTACTGTGAGTGAAGGCCCGGCAGGGTTTTCTGGATAACTTCCACAAATCGTCTGGCCGCGGGGGAAAGACTTTTCCTGGAACGGATGCCGATCCCCAGCTCCCGGGAAAACTGGGGCTCCAGGGGGAGGGCCAGCACATCCTCTTTTTTGCTCTCGAAGACCAGACGGGGCAGAATACTGACTCCAAGGCCGGAAGAGACCATGGAGGTGATCACCAGGTCATCCTTGGAGGAAAAATGGGTATATGGAGTAACCCCTGTGCTTTGCAGGGCGTATCGTATGTCATAATCCACACCCTCCGCCGAGATGATAAAGGGCTTGCCATCCATCTCCCCGATGGGAAAGGAGGTCCGGTTCTCCACCGGATAATCCCTGGGCAGAATTGCCATCAGCGGATCCTCATACAGGGAGATCCATTCCAGAGGGCTGGTGTGGCGTCTGCTGAGAAGGCCGAAATCGGCCCGGCTGTCCTCTACCCACCCTACAATATCGTCGGTTCCCCCTTCCATAAGCTCAATCTCGATCCCCGGATTTTCTTTCTGATAAATACAGATAATGGAAGGAAGCCAGTTTCTGGCAATGCTGGCGAAGGCTGCGATGGTCAGGTGTCCGGTTTCCAGTCCATTCAGGGCGTGGATGGTCTGTTCCAGCTGTTCGTTTACAGACAGAAGACTGCGCACAATGGGAAGAATGACCTCTGCGTTGGGGGTAAGAGAAACTCCCTGTTTGGTGCGTATAAAAAGCGGAAAGCCAATCTCTGTCTCCATGGCCTTCAGAATATGGCTCACGCCGGGCTGCGTATAGCCCATGCGTTCCCCGCTCCGGGTGAAATTCTTCGTGTCCGCCACGTCTGCAAACAGTTCGTATTTATGGATTTCCATATCTTTTGTCCGTCCCATTCCTTTCCGATAAAAAAGGAGGGCGCCTTTCTGACAGGAGGTCCGGTTATTTGCCGGGTCATCTGTCAGAAAGCACCCTCTTTGGTCTCTGGCTGTTATTATACCTCAGGAATTTCTGCTTTGCAAGAGGAATAGTAATTGGAACCCGGGAAAATGTTAAGTTTTTTTTACGAATTCTTGAATACAAAATGAAGCTTTTGCCCCGCTCTTGTCTGAGAGAGAAATATCTGATATAATGACACCACTGTTTCTGAGTTAAACGGAGTATAAATGAAAGAATCTGGTGATTAAATGGAAAGTGCTAGACGACGGGAGGAACCGGAGGTTTCCATGACCAGAGAAGAGCGCGCTGCGCGATCCGGGGCGGTGAAGGCGAGAAGGGGCCGGACACCGGAAGGGACCGTGAGAACGGCCGCGGGTTCTTCCAGGGGTCAAAAGACGGGAAGTACCACGGGAGCCACAGCGGGGAGAAGTACCAGGACGGGAACCAGGGCCACTGCCAGAAGAAGTACCGGAACGGGAACCAAAGCCGCTGCCAGGAGAAGTACCGGAACGGGAACCAAAGCCACTGCCAGGAGAAACACCGGGACAGGAACCAGAGCCTCGGCGGGCAGGACGGCCAGAGCTGTATACGGAACCTCTGCCGGAAAGGCCTCCGCCGGGAAAAAAAACAGGGCCGTGCGCCAGTCCTCTGGGATAAATGTCCGCGCCAGGCGGAAGAGAAGCGGGACAGCCGTTCCACAGACGGCAGTCCAGTCAGCTCCTTCGGTTTTTGTGAAGGGGAAAGCGGATTATTATGATTTTAACCTGGTCGCGGTGATTCTTCTTCTTGTCTGCTTTGGCCTGATTATGCTGTACAGCACCAGCTCCTATACGGCGCAGGTGAATTACGGCGACGATATGTATTATTTTAAAAAACAGGCGCTGATCAGCGCAGTCTGTATTCTGGGAGCCTTTTTTATTTCCAGAATGGATTACCACATCCTGACAAAGTGTACCATGGGTCTGTATGCCGGATCGCTGATCCTGATGGTTCTGGTGCAGTCCCCTCTGGGATATACCTCCCACGGTGCCACAAGATGGCTGAAGATCGGTCCGGTCACCTTTCAGCCCTCGGAGATTGCCAAAATCGGCGTGATCGTGTGTCTGTCCTATCTGATAACCCAAATGGGCCGGCAGGTCAGCACTCTGAAAGCCTGTATGTTTCTGGGATTTATGGGTACGGCGGCTGCATGTGTAACCTACTTTTTCACGGATAACCTGAGCACTGCGATTATTATCTTCTGTATCACCGCAGGCATGATTTTTCTGGCTCATCCGAAGACCCGGCCCTTTCTTATCATCGCTGGAATTGCCGTTGTGGCCATCGCGGTGGGGGTGATTGTCCTTACAAGTACAGTGGACAGCAGCAGCAATTTCCGGATTCAGCGTATTCTTGTGTGGCTGCATCCGGAGGATTACGCGGACAATGAAGGCTATCAGACTATTCAGGCACTGTATGCCATCGGATCGGGAGGATTTTTCGGCCGGGGTCTTGGCAACAGCATTCAGAAGCTGGGGAGCGTGCCAGAGGCGCAGAACGATATGATTTTTTCCATTATCTGTGAGGAGCTGGGAGTGGCAGGCGGCCTGTTTGTGATTCTGATGTTTGCCTACCTGCTCTATCGTCTGATTTTTATAGCGAGAAACGCGCCGGATATGTTTGGCTCCCTGCTGGTAAGCGGTATTTTTATTCACATTGCCCTGCAGGTCATCCTGAATATCGCGGTTGTGCTGAATCTGATCCCCAATACGGGTGTGACGCTGCCGTTTATCAGCTATGGAGGCACATCCATCCTGTTTCTCATGGCGGAGATGGGGATTGCCCTGAGCGTCTCCCGGCAGATCCGTCTTGAAAAGCCGGAGCCGTCTGCGGGCTCCTGATCCCGGGTGCGGGTTCCGGGACTGACAGAGGACAGCCTGGGGTTTTTTGGAAAATTGTCTTGACAAGTAAAGTTGCAGCATATATACTTTGCTCAAAACGAGGTGAGCCTCCGGTGTGCCCTTCAGTGTTTGGATGCCGGTGCTTCCCATACCTATAAAAGGAGAATGAATCATGTTAGAGAAAATGAAAACGATGATCGCGGAACAGCTGAGCTGCGATGAGGATTCTGTCACTGCGGAAGCTTCTTTCAAGGATGACCTGGGAGCGGATTCCCTGGATCTGTTTGAACTGGTGATGGCTCTGGAGGATGAGTACAATATTGAAATCCCCGCGGAAGAGCTTGCAGATCTGGCGACCGTCGGAGATGTGATGGACTATCTGAAAGACAAGGGCGTGGAAGCCTGAATGAAAAGTCTTCCGGGAAGAGAGCTTTCCGGAAGATTTTTTTTCTCTGAAAGGGCGGAGCTGACCGTCCGGGTGCCCGCGTCGGCGGACATACCATTTATGAAGGAGTATGACAGAATGAACAGGATCAGAACAAGATTTGCGCCCAGCCCTACCGGCCGGATGCATGTGGGAAATTTAAGAACGGCTCTGTATGCCTATCTGATTGCCAAGCATGAGGGTGGGGATTTTATTCTCCGGATTGAGGATACAGACCAGGAGAGGCTGATGGAAGGCGCGGTGGATATTATCAACCGCACGATGGAAAAGACCGGACTGCTCCACGATGAGGGACCGGATAAGGACGGAGGCGTGGGACCCTATGTACAGAGTCAGCGCCAGGCCCAGGGCATTTACCTGAAATACGCACAGCAGCTGGTGGAACAGGGAGACGCCTATTACTGCTTCTGCCAGAAGGAGGAGCTGGAGGGTATGAAGCGCGTGGTGGCCGGCAAGGAGATTTCCATTTATGACAAGCGCTGTGCCAGCCTTCCAAAGGAAGAGGTGGAGCGCCGCCTGAAGGCGGGAATGCCCCATGTCATCCGCTTTAATATGCCCACAGAGGGGACGACCACCTTTCACGATGTGATTTACGGAGATATCACCGTAAACAATGAGGAGATGGAAGATCTGATTCTGCTGAAATCCGACGGATATCCCACCTACAATTTTGCCAATGTGGTGGACGACCATCTGATGGGGATCACCCATGTGGTCAGAGGAAATGAATATCTCTCCTCCGCTCCGAAATACAACCGGATTTACGAGGCTTTTGGCTGGGAAATCCCGGTTTACGTTCACTGTCCGCTGATCACGGATGAGGATCACCAGAAGCTCTCCAAACGGTCCGGACATTCCTCTTATGAGGACCTGCTGGAAGGAGGCTTTCTCTCGGAAGCCATTGTGAACTATGTGGCCCTTCTGGGCTGGTCCCCCGCGGACAACCGGGAAATCTTTTCCCTGGAGGAGCTGGTGGAGGCCTTTGACTATACCCATATCAACAAGTCTCCGGCGGTTTTTGACATAGAGAAGCTGAAGTGGATGAACGGAGAGTATCTGAAAAAGATGGATCCCGAGGAATTCTATGACAGAGCGCTGCCCTATATGAGGAAGGTGCTGAAGAAGGAGTATGATTTCCGGAAAATTGCCCGGATGGCGCAGACCCGGATTGAGGTTTTCCCGGATATTCCGGATCTGGTGGAGTTTTTTGAGAAAGTGCCGGAGTATGAGATCTCCATGTACCGCCACAAGAAGATGAAGACCACGGAGGAGTCATCTCTTGCGGTGCTTGGGGAGGTTCTTCCCGTGCTGGAGGCGCAGGAGGATTATGGAAATGATCCGCTGTTTGCCTGCCTGACCGGATTTGCCAGAGAGAAGGGGTATAAAAACGGATACGTGATGTGGCCCCTTCGGACAGCGGTATCCGGAAAGCAGATGACGCCGGCCGGAGCCACCGAAATTATGGAGATCATCGGAAAAGAAGAAACCCTGCGGCGCGTGCACGCCGCCATTGAAAAACTGGAAGCCGGACTTGGATAAATGAAAAGAAATCCTTCTCAGACGCGGGCGATCGCCCACCTGTCAGGGCCCATGATGGTCCTGGCGGGCCCCGGCTCGGGGAAAACCTCCGTAATTGTGGAGAGAACCGCATATATGACCGGTGAGGGGAAGGTACCGCCATCCTCTGTTCTTGTGGTGACCTTTTCAAAGGCCGCCGCAAGGGAAATGAAGGAGCGTTTTCTGAAATTTACGGGCCAGGAGCGCTCTCCGGTGACATTCGGAACCTTTCACGGGGTTTTTTACGGCATTTTAAAGCAGTCCTACGGACTTACCGTCGCCAATATTCTGTCTGAGGAGGAGAAGTACAGGATCCTGAAGGAGCTTGTGATGAACTCCGGGCAGGAGCAGAACCAGGAAAGGGATTTTCTGGAAGAGGTTTCCAGGGAGATCAGCCTTGTAAAAGAGGGGCGCATCCGCCTGGAGAATTATTATTCCTCCAGCTGTCCGGATGAGACCTTCCGTGAAATCTTTTGGGGCTACAAAAAAGCACTGAAGGAGCGCAGAAAGCTGGATTTTGACGACATGCTTCTGTACTGCTATGATCTGTTCCGGAAAAGAAAGGATATCCTGGGGGCCTGGCAGAAAAAATTTCGGTATATTCTGGTGGATGAATTTCAGGATATCAATCCGCTGCAGTATGATATTGTGAAAATGCTGGCCGCTCCGGAGAACAATCTGTTTGTGGTGGGGGACGACGATCAGTCGATTTACCATTTCCGGGGCGCCCGGCCGGAGATTATGCTGAATTTCACCAGTGATTATAAAAACGCGGAGACGGTTCTTCTGAACGTGAATTACCGCTGTACCGGGAATATCCTGGCCACGGCCATGAAGGTGATTGATCACAATGAGACCCGTTTTGCCAAAAAGCTTTCCACGCCCAACGGGGAGGGAGAGCCGGTGACCTGCCGGATCTTTCAGAATCCGTGGGAGGAGTACGCGTCGGTGGTCCGGGAGCTGAAGGAACGGCTGGAAGCCGGGGAGAATCTGGAAGACACGGCGATCCTTTTCCGGACCAATCAGGAGGCGGAGGGACTGGTGCGTTCTCTTATGGAATATCAGGTGCCTTTCACCATGAAAGAAAAGCTGCCCAATTTTTTCAGTCACTGGATCTGCAGGAACATGCAGGCCTATCTGAAGCTGGCAGCAGGGGACCGGACCCGGAGTACTTTTCTGGAAGTGATGAACCGCCCGAACCGCTATATTTCCAGGGAAGCCCTGGCAAAATCCCGGGTGTCCTTTGACGATCTGCGGGAATATTACAGGGACAGAGACTGGATGTGTGACCGGATCACAACGCTGGAGACCCACCTTCGAATTCTTTCTTCGCTGAATCCCTATGCGGCCATAAATTTTATCCGCAAAGGGATGAAATACGAAGAATACTTGCAGGAATACGCACAATATCGTAAAATGAAACCGGAAGAGCTTCTGGAGATCCTGGAGCGGATTTCTGAGAGTGCGAAGGGATACAGAAATCTGGAGGAATGGCAGGTCTACATAAAGGAATATACGGAAAAGCTTGCCGAGCAGGCAAAGCGCCAGGAGGACAAAAAGGAGGGTGTGACCGTTTCCACCCTTCACGCCTCCAAGGGCCTGGAATATGACCTTGTATATATTATGAATGTAAACGAGGGAAATATTCCTTTCAGGAAGGCGGTTCTTCAGGAAGCGGTGGAGGAGGAACGGCGGCTGTTTTACGTGGGGATGACCCGCGCGAAAAAAAGCTGATCCTCTGTCAGGTAAAGCGTCAGTTTGAGAAGGAGCGGGAACCCTCCCGTTTTCTCGCGGAGGCCGAAATATGAAGGGCGTGTTGTATTATACAGAAATCCGGGAAGAATATAAAGAGAAAAGGCTGGAGCATATGATCGGGGAAAAGCTGCTGGAAAGGGGCCTGAAACGGGAATATGGGCTCACTCTGGCCTACGAGCCCAGGGCGAAAGGAGAGCACGGAAAGCCTTTTTTTACCCTGCAGCCCTGGCTTCACTATAATATTTCCCATTCGGGAAAGTATGTGGTCTGCCTTTTCGCGGACCGGGAAGTGGGAATCGATGTGCAGCAGCACAAAGCGTCCAATTATGCCCGTGTTCTGGGACGAACAGTTCCGGAGGCCCTTGCCGCGGAAATTCTCGGGAAGGAGGATCCCACGGAGGCCTTTTTTACCCAGTGGGTGATGAGAGAGGCCTTTATCAAGTGGACCGGAGAAGGGCTTTCCCGGGATCTGCGCACGATTCCCATGGATTCTGGAAGCTGTGTGCTGCTGGATCTGGATCCCGGCTACAGCGGCGCGGTCTGGGCGGCAGAGCCTGTAGAACTGCGCTGGGAGTATGAGGATATTACACTGTGAGACACAAATGAATAAAAAGAAGAAAAAAAGAACGGCCGGAGTCTGGAAGGGGCTCCTGGCCTTTGCTGCGGTAATTCTGGGAAGCTGCCTGGTATATCTTTATGTGTACAGGACCAACACCGAACCGCCGGCAGAACTGGGGTTTACCAACCGAAAAGCGGCTCTGTATACCCTGGAGGAGCAGATGGAGGTGCTGTCGGCCTTTGACGGGCTGACCTGCTTTGCCTTTGAGGGAAGGGAGGAGGAGAAAGATTACGGAACCTATGTGATTCCAGGTCTGAAATCCACGAAAACGATCCTTACGGAAAGCGGCACGCAGGAAGCCATCTGCACGTCCATGACGCCCCAGGGCCTGGCGGTGACGGAGGAATATATACTGATCAGTGCTTACTGTCACACCTATACCCACAATTCAGTGATCTATGTGATTGACAGAGAAACGCACTCCCTTGTAAAGGAGGTGGTGCTGCAGGGACAGCCTCATGTGGGAGGTCTGGCCTATGACTCTGTACACGGGATTCTGTGGTATTCCTCCAATACCAACGGGATTGCGCAGGCAGTGAGTATCACCATGGAGGATCTGGAAGCCTATTCTTTTTCCGGTACGCACAGACCTATCCGCACTACGCAGGTGTGCAGTCTCTATGGAATTGTGCGGGATTCCTTTATGACCTTTTACGACGGATGTCTGTATGTGGGCTGCTTTAATAAATTTACGGAGAGTGTCATCGCCTGTTATGAGGTGGATGAAGAGGGGAGACTGGTGAATACTCTGGATGAGGCGCTGGGAATGTCTTTTGAGATGGCTCTTCCCCTGGAGTATTCCACGATTTCCCAGCAGGTGCAGGGAATGGCGTTTTATGAGGACCAGCTGCTGCTGTCCCAGTCCTTTGGGCCTTTTGCCTCAAAGATTGCCCTGTATGAACAGTCAGATTCCAGACTGTATATTAATGAAAACACCGCCCGGCTCTATGCAATGCCGGAGCGGATGGAGCAGATCGTGGTGGACGGGGATGACCTGTATGTGCTGTTTGAGTCCGCTGCCTACGCCTATCGCTCCTCCTCCATGAATATTGTGGACAGGGTACTGAAATTAAGCCTTTCAAAAATGATGGATTATGTGGAATAAGAAGCATCCGGAGATTCCCCGCCTGGGGTGTTCCGGATGTTTTTTCACGCCATCCACTGTACTAAATCAGGATTGTCCACATATATTTATGATACAGGGAGGGAATGAAAATGGAAGCAGAGCCGATTCAGAATCTTTTTGCGGGGAACATCCGCCGCCTTCTGATGAGTACAAGGCCTGATTATGACAGACTGTATGAGATCCGGCTCCGGGCGGGCCGTCCGCTTCTGCTCACTTATGACAGCGGAGAATGCTTCCTCAGGGAAAAGGGAGCCCCGCCCTATCTGGTCACCCGGGAGGACTTGAAGGAGACGCTGGAATATGTCAGCGGCTATTCTCTCTATGCCTATGAGGATGAGATCCGCCAGGGATTCTTAAGCGTCCAGGGAGGCCATCGGGTGGGTGTGACGGGAAAGGTGATCCTGGACGACGGCCGAATCCGGGGTATGAAATACATTTCCTGTATTAATGTGCGCCTGGCTCATCCCATCCGGGGCTGCGCGGATAAAGTAATGCCTTATATTGCCGCGGGGGACAGAATCTGCCACACGCTGATCATTTCGCCGCCCCGCTGCGGAAAGACAACCCTTCTGCGGGACGTGATCCGGAGTTTAAGCGATGGTTCCGACGGCCGTCCAGGTGTAACCGTGGGCGTGGTGGATGAGCGCTGTGAGCTGGGCGGGTGTTACCAGGGAGTGCCCCAGAATGATCTGGGCATGCGCACCGATATTCTGGACGGCTGCCCCAAGGCGGAGGGAATGCAGATGCTGATCCGTTCCATGTCCCCGACTGTGGTGGCTGTGGATGAGCTGGGGAAAGAGGAGGATTTTCAGGCTGTGGAGTCGGTTATTCACTGCGGATGCCGGCTCATCGCAACGGCTCATGGGGAATCTCTGGAGCAGACTCTGGAACAGCCTTTTTTTCAGAGGCTTCGCAGAATGCGGGTCTTTGAAAGGTATATTCTTCTGGGAAAGAGAGACAGGGCCGGGGTCCTGGAGGGAATTTATGATGAGAGGGGCAAGGCCTTATGCTGAAAGGAATCGGACTGATTCTCGCTGCGGCCGCCTGCGCACTCTGGGGTTTTTCCGAAAGCAGGGAGCTGAGCCGTCATCTGGAATCCCTGCAGAGTCTTCTGCAGATGGCCATGCTTTTGAAGGGGGAAATCCGCTGGGGGAACGCGGCATTGCCGGAAGCCTTCCGGGAGACGGCCCAGAAGCTTCCCGGTCCGCTGGCGCTTTTTCTGCGGGAGCTGGCCGAAAAAATGGAAAAAGGAGAAAGGGGGGCGCTCCGGGAACTCTTTCAGGAATGCGCAGAGCAAAACATTCAGGGACTGCGCCTTTCCAGAGAGGAGTGGGCGGACTTTTATGGCCTGGGCGGACGTCTGGGAGGTCTGGACCGGGAAGCACAGCACAGAGCGCTGGAGTTTTATGAGAAAGAGCTGGAATACCATATTGAGGTTTTTCGCCGGGAGATGCCCCAGAGGAAGAAAACCTGTGAGAAGACAGGGGTGGTCTGTGGAATTCTGCTGGCGGTTTTGCTTTTCTGAGGGGAAAATCCGGGAAAAAGGAAGGAGGAGGGCTTGGAGGTCACAATCATTTTTAAAATTGCGGCGGTTGGAATTCTGGTTTCCATTCTCTCCCAGGTGCTTCGGCACAGCGGCCGGGAGGAACAGGCGTTTCTGGTCAGTCTGGCCGGCCTTCTGATCACCCTGTACTGGGTCGTTCCATATATCTATCAGCTTTTCTCTGATATTGAGGAGCTGTTTTCATTGTGAGAGGCGGAAAGAACGATGGAAATTGTCAGAGTTTCTCTTCTGGGTGTGGGCGGCGTGATGCTGGGATTTATTCTGAAGGAGACAAAGCCGGAGTACGCCTGCCTGGTTACAGCGGGCATCGGTCTGGTGATCATGGGCCTGTCTGTGGGGAAGCTTTCCTATATTTTTCAGGTGCTGACGTCGGTGGAAATATCGGTGGATGGAGACTATATTCTCACCCTGGCCAAAATGGTGGGCATTACCTATATCGGCCAGTTTTCGGCCGGGATCTGTCAGGACGCGGGATATTCTTCCACCGGAGATCAGATCCGGCTGTTTGGCAGGCTGTCCGTGATGACACTGTGCATGCCCATACTTCTGGCACTTCTGGAGACCATCCGGGAGTTTCTGTCATGAAAAATCCGGAGAAAAGGATTGGGTCTGTGATGGGAATCCTGCTGGCGGTATTTCTGGGCCTGTTTCCAGGCATTCCCATAAATGTCCGGGGGGAGGAGAATGAAGAACGGCTTTTGGCGGAGGTGGAGGAAGACCTTCTGAAAGAGATGGATCTTTCCGAAATGCAGGAGATGCTGGATTCTCTTCTGGGGGAAGAAAGCTTTTCCATCTCAGAGGCCCTTGCGGATCTGCTTTCCGGGGAAAGGGGATTATCGAAAGAAGGAATGGCCCGCTTTTTGTCCTCTCTGTTTTTTACCAGGGTGAGACAGGAGAGGGAAAACTTCCTCCGGATCCTGCTTCTCATACTTCTGGCGGCGGTTTTTTCCGGCCTCGCCCAGGCCTTTGACAGCGGGCAGATTGGGGAGATGAGCTTTTATATGGTTTATCTTCTCCTTTTTATATTGCTGATGAATTCCTTTTCCGCCCTCAGTGAAAATCTGGAGGAAACTCTGCGCTGGCTCCTGGAATTTATGCGCGTGCTCTCGCCGGCCTATTATATTTCTGTGGCCGCGGCCTCGGGAGCTTCCACAGCTGCGGCTTTTTACCAGGGGATTCTCCTTCTGCTCTGGCTGTTTCAGTGGGTGCTTCTGTCTCTGCTTCTGCCCGGAGGAAATCTGTATGTGCTGCTCTGCCTGGTAAATCACCTTTCCAGGGAGGAGATGCTGGGAAAAATGGCGGAGCTTCTCAACACGGCCGTGTCCTGGGGACTTCGCGCCCTGGTGGGTGTGATGGCCGGACTGCAGGTGGTGAGGGGGCTGGTGGCTCCGGTGATGGATTCTCTTCGAAGAAGCCTGATCGGAAAAACAGCCAGTGCCCTTCCGGGGATCGGGAACGCAGTGGACGCGGTGACAGAGCTGGTTCTCACAACGGCGGTTCTGGTGCGCAACAGCCTGGGTGTACTGGCCCTTTTCATTCTGGCTCTGGCCGGGGCCGGTCCTCTGCTGCACTGCGGATTTATGTCCCTGGCTTACCGCTTCCTGGCCGCCATAGCCCAGCCGGTTTCCGACCGGCGGCTGGTCGGATGTCTGGCCACCATGGGGGAAGCCTGTGGAATTCTGCTGCGGATCCTGCTGACCGCGGAGGTGCTCTGTATGCTCACATTTCTGGTGCTCATGGCAAGCTTTCATTCCTGAAAAACGGAGGGGCAGATGAAAGAAGATCTTTATGCGTGGATAGAAAATCTGGCTTTTTTTTATATACTTTTGACAGCGGTGCTCCAGCTGCTGCCGGACCCCGGGTATGAGCGATATATCCGGATGTTTATGGGAGTGATTCTTGTGTTTATGCTGTGCTCTCCGGTTTTGTCGGTTCTTGGAAAGGGAGAGGAGCTTCTGGACAGCTTTCAGGACACATGGCAGGGGGAAATGTCTTCCCTTGAGAAGGCGGAACAGGAAAATCTGCAGGAGTTTTTTCTGGCGGAGGGATATTCCGCGGAAATCCGGGCTTCCATTCTGGAGGCTCTTAAGGAAAGGGAGATCTGGCCCCGGGAGGTGGCTGTGACCGTGGAAGGGGAGCTGGTGACAGTCGTCCTTTATATGGAGGGCAAAGTAGACCAGGAGCAGGAGGGGAGGATCGCCGATGGAATGGAAAGCTGCGGACTGGAAGAAGAAAATTATTCCATCGTGGATTCGGACAGCGGGGAGCCGGCAGTGGCTGATCCTTCTCCTTCTGGGGCTGATTCTGGCCGTGGCGGCTCTTCCGGCCCGGTCGGCGGATAATGCCGATCCTGCCTCCGGCGGCCTTTGGGGAGAGGAGGAGGAAGAGACCGGGGAGAGCGGGAAGACAGAGCTGGAGCGAAGACTGGAGAAAATCCTTTCCAGTATGAAAGGGGTGGGGGAGGTGGAAGTTCTCCTCATGACAGAGGAGGAGAGCACTGCCTTTTCCGGCAGTGAAAAAACGGAGGTGACCGGTGTGCTGATCGTGGCGGAGGGCGCGGACGATCCGGTAACGGCCGCGGATATTGTGGATGCGGTTATGGCATTATTTCAGATTGAGGCTCATAGAATTAGAGTAATGAAGATGATATAAGGAGAGGGAAAGTGAAAAAAATCATGAGAAAGAACCAGGTGATTATTACCTCCCTGGCGGTTTTGATCGCCGTGGCCGGATATCTGAATTTCGCGGATGTGAACTCCGGCCTTCAGGAGGAGGAGACCAGCGCGGAGAGCGGAAGCATCCTGGAGGATGTGAACTATGATCTGACCGATGAGACGGCTCTTCTGGACGAAAACGAGGCGGACGACGAGGCTTCGGGGGAGGAAGCGCAGGATGCCAGTTCACCGGGAGAGGCGGTACTTACTACAGCCTCGGCCTTTGCCGCCCAGGCAAAGCTGAGCCGGGAGCAGGTCCGCTCTCAGAATAAGGCGGATCTGCAGGAGATTATCAACAGTGAGACTCTGGGGGAGGATCAGAAACAGGAGGCCGTGGAGACCATGGTGTCTCTCACAGAGCTGGCGGAGAAGGAGGCGGCTGCGGAGCTGCTTCTGGAGGCAAAGGGCTTTGAAAATGTGGTGGTGAATCTGACCGGGGAAACCGCGGATGTGATTGTTCCGGATGAATGGCTTGGCGACGCCCAGAGAGCGCAGATTGAGGATATCGTAAAACGAAAGACCGGATTCGCGGCGGAAAACATTGTGATCACTCCCTTAAGTGAGAGCGGGGAAGAAGAAAATGAGGAAGAGGACTCTGCGGAAGAGACTTCTTCTTCAGTGGAGTATGAGGACTATGAGGTGGACACAGAAGGAATTTACGACTGACCCTTGACAGCGCCGTCGTCCTTATACTAGAATAGAAAAGCTGTAAAAAACCGCGTGCGTGGCATCCTGTACATAACGGCCGCGCTTTTGCGGGAGAACTGATCTGAGATATGGGGAGGCCATACGTGTCCATGTATACCAATGAAATAGAAAAAAGAAGAACATTTGCCATTATTTCCCACCCGGACGCCGGGAAGACCACACTGACTGAAAAGTTCCTGCTTTACGGCGGGGCCATCAATCTGGCGGGAAGTGTAAAGGGAAAGGCCACAGCCCGTCACGCGGTGTCTGACTGGATGGAGATAGAGAAGGAGAGAGGAATTTCGGTTACCTCTTCTGTGCTTCAGTTTCATTATGGAGGCTACTGCATCAATATTCTGGATACCCCCGGCCACCAGGATTTTTCGGAGGATACCTACCGGACTCTGATGGCGGCGGATTCCGCCGTGATGGTCATTGATGGCTCCAAGGGTGTGGAGGCGCAGACACGAAAGCTGTTTAAAGTCTGTGTCATGCGCCACATTCCCATTTTTACCTTTATCAATAAGATGGACCGGGATGCCAACGATACCTTCGATCTTCTGGATGAAATTGAAAAGGAGCTGGGAATCGCCACCTGCCCCATCAACTGGCCCATCGGCTCCGGAAAGAAATTCCGGGGTGTCTATGATCGGAATACGGGGAAGATCCTCACCTTTTCAGATACACAGAAGGGGACGAAGGAAGGGGTGATTCAGGAAGTCCCCCTGGACAGCCCTCTCTCGGACACGGTGATGGATCCGGAGCAGAAGGAACAGCTTCTGGAAGAGATCGAGCTTCTGGACGGCGCCAGCGCAGATTTTTCCCAGGAGCTGGTGAGTGAGGGAAAACTGACCCCTGTGTTTTTCGGATCTGCCCTGACCAATTTTGGGGTGGAGACTTTTCTGACCCATTTTCTGTCTATGACTACCTCGCCTCTTCCCAGAATGTCGGATGCCGGTGAGATCGATCCCATGGATCCGGATTTTTCCGCCTTTGTGTTTAAGATTCAGGCCAATATGAACCGGGCTCACAGAGACCGGATCGCCTTTATGCGCATCTGCTCCGGGAAATTCGATGCCTCCGCGGAGGTCTACCATGTGCAGGGTGACAAAAAGATGCGTCTTCTTCAGCCCCAGCAGATGATGGCGGAATCCCGCCATGTGGTGGACGAGGCCTACGCCGGGGATATTATCGGGGTCTTTGATCCGGGTATTTTTTCCATTGGGGATACGGTCTGCGCCCCGGGACGCAAGTTCGCCTTTGAAGGGATTCCCACCTTCGCACCGGAGCATTTTGCCCGGGTGCGGCAGATGGACACCATGAAGAGAAAGCAGTTTGTAAAAGGGATCAATCAGATTGCCCAGGAGGGAGCCATCCAGATTTTCCAGGAGTTTCACACAGGTCTGGAGGAAATTATTGTGGGCGTGGTGGGAGTCCTGCAGTTTGATGTGCTGAAGTACCGGCTGGAAAACGAATACAAGGTGGATATCCGGCTGGAAATGCTGCCTTATGAGCATATCCGCTGGATCGCCAACAAGGATGAGGTGGATGTGGAGAAACTGACCGGAACCTCGGATATGAAGAAGGTGACGGATCTGAAGGGAAATCCGCTGCTTCTGTTTGTAAATTCCTGGAGCGTGGGGATGACCCTGGACCGGAATCCGAATCTGATCCTGACAGAATTCAGTAAATAACCCTTTTATTTTCCGGCTGATTTTGCTATAATAAGGGAACACAAGGTTTGATACCCGTAATTCTGATCAGGAGGGTTAGTATGGCAGAGAAGCGAACCAATTATAAAATAAAAGATCTGGACGGTGTGGGTGAGGTGTATGTGGCGGACGAGGTCGTAACCATCATCGCCGGACTGGCTGCCACGGAGGTAGATGGAGTTGTCTCCATGAACGGCAATATTACCAATGAGCTGGTGAGCCGGCTTGGAATGAAGAACCTTTCCAAAGGTGTGAGGGTGACGGTTGAGGACAATGTCGCCACGGTGGACCTGTCTTTGAATCTTGAGTATGGGAAGAATATTCTGGAAACCAGCAGGGCCGTCCAGGAGCGTGTAAAGACTTCGATTGAGAATATGACAGGACTTGAGGTCGCGGACGTGAACATCCGCATCGCAAGCGTGGATATGGAGAATGAAAAAGGAAAGTAGCCCTTTCCTTTTTTCCATATAGAGAGGGTTTTATGAAGAGAAGAGAGCAGAGAGAACATGTTTTTAAGCTTCTGTTTATGACAGAATTTAACTCCCGGGAGGAAATGCCCGATCAGATTTCTCTTTATTTTGAGAATCTGGAGAATCCGGATGAGAAGGCGCAGGCTGTTATATGTGAGAAGTACAGTCATGCTACAGAACATATGGAGGAGATCGATGAGATCCTGAATAAGGCCAGCAGGGGCTGGAAGACAAAGCGCATGAACCGGGTGGATCTTACGGTTCTGCGCCTTGCGGTTTATGAGATGAAATTTGATGAGGATGTGCCGGTGGGCGTGGCCATCAACGAGGCCGTGGAGCTGGCCAAGTGTTTTGGAGGAGAGACCTCCGGCTCCTTTGTAAACGGAATCCTCGGGAAGATCGCCTCCCTGCCGGAAGCGGATCCGGAAGAATGAGAAATGTATATTCAGTCGGTCAGGTGAACCGATATGTAAAAAATATGTTTACCCAGGATTTCTTCCTGCGGAAGCTTTATGTGAAGGGGGAGGTCTCCAACTGTAAATACCACACCAGCGGACATATTTATTTTTCCCTGAAGGACGAGACCGGAACCTTAAGCTGTGTCATGTTTGCCGGACAGCGCCGGGGTCTGGCCTTTTCCATGAAAAACGGCGACCGGGTGGTGGCGGGCGGAACGGTGGATGTCTATGAGCGGGACGGGAAATACCAGTTCTATGCCCGGGAGATTACCCTGGAGGGTGCCGGCGCCCTCTATGAAAGATATCTTCGGCTGAAGCAGGAACTGGAGGAAATGGGAATGTTTGCCCCGGAGTATAAGAAACCCATTCCCGCTTATGTCCGGCGGCTGGGGGTGGTGACGGCTCCCACCGGGGCGGCCATACAGGACATTCGCAATGTGGTGAGCCGCCGGAACCCTTATGTGCAGATCATTCTCTGCCCGGCTCTGGTTCAGGGGGAGGGCGCGGCGAAGAGTGTTGCCCGGGGCATCCGGATGCTGGATGAGGCCGGTGTGGATGTGATGATTGTCGGGCGGGGCGGCGGCTCCATTGAGGATCTGTGGGCCTTTAATGAGGAGCAGGTGGCCAGGGCGGTTTTTGAGTGCCGCACGCCCATAATCTCTGCGGTAGGACATGAGACGGATTTTACCATCACGGATTTTGTGGCGGATTTAAGGGCACCCACTCCCTCGGCGGCGGCGGAGCTGGCCGTGGCGGATGTAAGGAATATTATGGAAGGGCTGAGCTCCCTTCAGGAGCGGCTGTCCAGGGCCATGTCCGGGAAAACGCAGCTGGCCCGCACCCGTCTTGCCGCTTATCAGACCCGGCTTAGATACCTCAGCCCTCAGAGCCGTCTGCGGGAGAACCGGCAGGCCCATGCCGATCTCACGGACCGGATACAGGGCGCCATGGAGCAGAAGGTGAGGGATCACCGGCAGGTCCTGCGGGTCTATCTGGAGAGATTTGGGGGACTTTCCCCCCTGCGGAAGCTGAATCAGGGGTACTCCTATGTGGCGGATGAGGAGGGACACTGTGTGACCCGTGTGGACCAGGTCCGTCCCGGGGAATCTCTCTATATTTCCGTCACGGACGGCACCATTGAGGCGAAGGTTTGCAGGATCAGAAGGGAAGACAGAGGAAATGACTGAGACAGAGGATGAAAAAAATATACAGGAGGCTCCGGAAGCGAATGAGAGCCTGGAGGAGTCCTTCGCCAGACTGGACGTTCTGGCGGAAAGACTGGAGGATCCCAAAACCTCTCTGGAGGAGTCCTTTCGCCTTTACCGGCAGGGAATGGAGCTTCTGAAGCTGTGCAGTGAGAAGCTGGATACCGTAGAGAAAAAAATGTTGCAGTTAAATGAGGATGGGACGTACAGTGAATTTTGAGGAAGAACTTGAACGGAAGAAACAGAATGTGGAGGAAGTGATCCTCCGCTATCTGCCCAGGGAACATGGCTTCGCGGAAACCATGGCCAGGGCCATGAACTATAGTATGCAGGCCGGCGGAAAGCGCCTGCGCCCCATCCTTCTGGGGGAAACCTGGAAGATGTTCGGGGGGAAGGGTGCGGTGGCGGAGCCCTTTATGGCGGCCATTGAGATGATTCATACCCACTCGCTGATCCATGATGATCTGCCGGCGCTGGACAATGACGATTACCGGAGAGGTCGGCTTACCACACATAAGGTGTTTGGGGAGGCCATGGGGATCCTTGGTGGGGACGCTCTGTTAAACTACGCATATGAGATTATGCTCACCGCCTTTGATCTCACGGACAATCCCCGTTCCGTAGCTGTGGCTGCCCGCATAATGGCGGACAAGACAGGGATTCACGGGATGCTGGGCGGGCAGAGCGCGGATGTGGAAAATGAGGGAAAACCCATCACCCGGGAGGTGCTGGATTATATTTATGAGAACAAGACCTCGGCGCTGATCGAGGCTTCCATGATGGCCGGAGCGACTCTGGCCGGCGCGGGAAAGCAGGAGGTTCGGGTGGTGGAAAAAGCGGCCCGAAGCATCGGCCTTGCCTTTCAGATCCGGGACGATATTCTGGATGTGACTGGGGAAGAGAAGGAGATCGGCAAGCCTGTGCACAGTGATGAGAGAAACCGGAAGGTGACCTATGTCACTCTTATGGGAGTGGAGGCGGCTGCCGACCAGGTGAGAAGGCTGTCTGATGAAGCCCTGGGGCTTCTGGATGGCCTGGATCAGAAAAATGAGTTTCTGCGCCTTCTTGTGAATCAGCTGGTCAGCCGCAGAAATTGAAAGAAGGATACCAATGATTCTGGAAAAGATAAATAAGCCCAACGATATTCACAGGATTCCTCTGGAAGATTTTCCCCGGCTTGCGGGAGAGATCCGGAATTTCCTGATTCAGTCGGTGAGCGAAACCGGGGGGCATCTGGCGTCCAATCTGGGTGTGGTGGAGCTTACCATGGCTCTTCACAATGTGCTGAGCTTTCCGGAGGATAAGCTGATCTGGGATGTGGGGCATCAGTCCTACACCCACAAGATTCTGACAGGGAGAAAAAATGAATTTAAGAGCCTTCGGAAAGAAGGCGGCCTGAGCGGCTTTCCCAAAAGGCAGGAGAGCTGCTGCGATGCCTTTGATACCGGCCACAGCTCCAATTCCGTTTCCGCGGGTCTTGGCTATGTGCGGGCCCGGGATATTCTGGGAGAAAGACATCATGTGGTCTCCGTGATCGGTGACGGCGCGCTGACCGGCGGTATGGCCTATGAGGCGCTGAACAATGCGGCGGAGCTGAAAACCAATTTTATTATAGTGCTCAATGACAACAACATGTCCATCTCCCGGAATGTGGGAGGCATGTCCGCTTACTTAAGCGCCATTCGCACCGCGGAAGCCTATACGGGCATGAAGCTTTCCGTGACCAAGACTCTGGAAAAGGTGCCCCGGGTGGGCACGGCCATTGTGGACACCGTGCGCCGTACCAAGAGCAGCATTAAGCAGCTGATCATACCGGGAATGCTTTTTGAGAATATGGGTCTTACCTATCTGGGGCCTGTGGACGGCCATAATATGCGCCAGATGATGAAGCTTTTTAACGAGGCCAAGCGGGTGGAGGGGGCAGTGCTTGTCCATGTCCTGACTAAAAAAGGACAGGGGTACGCGCCGGCGCTTAAATATCCTGAGCGGTTCCACGGAACCGGACCCTTCAATATTCAGACGGGGAAGGAACGGGCTGTGAAGACCGGAAGCACCTACACGGATGTCTTTTCCGGGACCCTGACGGAGCTTGGAAAGAAAAACAGCCGGATTACGGCGATCACCGCCGCCATGCCGGAGGGAACCGGCCTGGAGAGCTTCCGGAAGAGTTTTCCCACGCGCTTTTTTGATGTGGGAATCGCCGAGGAGCATGCGGTGACCTTTGCCGCCGGACTGGCCCTGGGGGGAATGCTCCCGGTGGTGGCTGTGTATTCCTCTTTTCTGCAAAGAGCGATGGACCAGATCCTTGAAGATGTCTGTATGCAGAAGCTGCATGTGATTTTTGCCCTGGACCGGGCGGGGCTGGTAGGCGCGGACGGGGAGACCCATCACGGCTGCTTTGATCTGAGCTACCTGTCCATGATGCCCAACATGACGGTTATGGCCCCCGGGGACGGGGAGGAGCTTCGCCGGATGCTGGAGTTTGCCGTGGATCTGGAAGGACCGGCCGCCATCCGGTATCCCAGAGGAACGGCGCCATCCATTCCGGAGCTTGGAGAGGAACCTCTGGAGTATGGAAAGAGTCAGATTCTCTCCCGCGGGGAGGGCCTGGCCCTTCTGGGAGTTGGAAGCATGCTGCAGGTCTGCCGGGAGGTCTGGCAGGAAGAGAAAAACGGGGGAAAAAATCCAACTCTGGTGAATGTGCGATTTGTCAAGCCGCTGGACACCGGTCTTCTGGATGCCCTGGCGAAGGACCACAGCCTTCTGGTGACTGTGGAGGAAAACGTTTACAGCGGGGGCTTCGGCGAGCATGTGTCGGCCTATATGGAAGAGCATCATCCCGGAGTGCGGGTGATATCGGCGGCGGTGGGGGATCACTTTGTGCCCCACGGAACCGTGGAAAATCAGCGGGCCCGAAACGGTCTTTCCTGTGAGTCGATTCTGCGAATGATAGAGGAATGTGAGTAATTGATGAAAAAAAGACTGGATCTCCTGCTTGTGGAGCGCGCACTGGCTCCCTCGCGGGAAAAGGCAAAAGCGTATATCATGTCCGGGGAGGTCTATGTGGACGGCCAGAAGGAGGACAAGGCGGGAAGCATGTTCCCGGACACTGCGCGGATTGAGGTGCGGGGAAACACTCTTCCCTATGTAAGCCGCGGCGGTCTGAAGCTGGAAAAGGCGGTGAATCATTTCGGCCTTTCCCTTTCCGGGAAGATCTGTATGGATGTGGGAGCTTCCACCGGCGGTTTTACGGACTGTATGCTTCAGAACGGCGCCGTGCGGGTGTACGCCATCGACGTGGGATATGGGCAGCTTGCCTGGAAGCTGCGGAACGACCCCAAAGTGGTCTGTATGGAAAAAACCAATATCCGCTATGTTCTGCCCGGGGATGTGGGGGAACCGGCGGATTTTGCCTCTGTGGACGTCTCCTTTATCTCTCTGACAAAGGTCCTTCTTCCTCTTCGCGCCCTTCTTGTCCCGGAAGGCGAGGTTGTATGCCTGATCAAGCCTCAGTTTGAGGCCGGCAGGGAGAAGGTGGGGAAAAAGGGTGTGGTCCGTGACCCTGCGGTTCACTGCTCGGTGGTGGAGAAGGTGAGGGACTATGCCTGTGTCATCGGTTTTTCTCCGCTGCGGCTTTCCTTTTCACCTGTAAAGGGGCCGGAGGGAAACATCGAATATCTTCTTTATCTGAAAAAGCACTCCGGGGACGAAGCGGCGCCGGATCTGCTTCCGGAGTCGGTCCCTGAGGTTGTGGAGCAGGCCCACCGGGAGCTGGATACGTGACGGCAGCTGATAAAAGGCACAGAGGACAGTGTTATTATGGACAGATTTTACATTATCACAAACAATGAAAAGGACCCGGGTCTGGAATTTACGGAGAAGCTGGTAGCCTATCTGAAAAGCCGGGGAGGCACATGCCCGGTGTGGCAGGCACAGCGCCGGGAGGACGGTTCCTGGCATTACACGGATCCGGAGAAAATCCCGGCCGATACCCAGTGCATTATCGTGCTGGGGGGAGACGGGACCCTTCTGCAGGCGGCCCGGGATGTGGTTCACAGAGGAATTCCCCTTCTGGGCATTAATCTGGGAACTCTCGGTTTTCTGGCTGAGGTAAATAAAAGCTCTGTCTACACCTCTCTGGACCGTCTTTTTTCCGATGATTTTGAGGTGGAGGAGCGGATGATGCTCTCCGGGACGGTCTACCGGGAAGAACAGGTCCTTGGAAGGGGTATCGCTCTGAATGATATTGTCCTGGGCCGGAACGGCCATCTGCGCGTGATCCGCTTTAAAAATTATGTCAACAATGTGTTCCTGAATTCCTATGATGCCGACGGGATCATTCTCTCCACGCCCACCGGATCCACCGGCTACAGCATGTCTGCCGGGGGCCCGGTGGTTTCCCCCGGCGCCTCGCTGACCATTATGACGCCGGTGGCACCTCACACCATGAATACAAGAAGCATTGTTTTTCCTCCGGAGGATATTCTCACGGTGGAGATCGGGGAGGGACGCCATCGAAGTGTGGAGGAGGCTCTGGCTTCCTTTGACGGAGACGCGGAAATTCCCATGAGAACCGGAGACCGGATTGTAATTTCAAAGGCTTCGGTCCGGACCCGGATTCTGAAGCTGAACCATCTGAGCTTTGTGGAAGTGCTGCGGCAGAAGATGCGGAACAGCTGATAAGACAAGCCTTTGGGAGGATGGCAGCGGGAGGTTTTTAAAGTGAAGACAGTCAGACAGGAAAAAATAATAGAGCTGATCCGTCAGTATGAGATCGACACTCAGGAAGAGCTGGCCCAGAAGCTGAATGAGGCGGGCTTTAAGGTTACACAGGCCACGGTCTCCAGGGATATCCGCGCGCTGAAGATGACTAAGGTCACCGGGCCCGGGGGAAAATCCCGCTACGCCATTTTGCCGGAGCCGGAGCCCCAGGCTTCTGATCTGGGGGATAAGTACGCCAGAGTGCTGAAGGAGGCGGTGATTTCCATGGACGCAGGACAGAATCTGGTGGTCATTCACACCATACCGGGGATGGCCATGGGCGCGGGCGCGGCTCTGGACGCACTGAAATGGCCGGAAATCCTGGGCTGCATCGCCGGGGACGACACGATTCTGTGCGCGGCGCGGACCTCTGCCCAGGCGCGGCACGTCCTGGAAAAGCTGGAGGAGATTCTGGGAGGAACGCCCCGGGAATAAAGAGCAGTACCTGCAAAAACGGAGGGAAAAATGTTAATTCATCTGCATGTGAAAAATCTTGCGCTGATTGAGGAAACGGAAGTGGAATTCGGGCCGGGGCTGAACATCCTTACCGGGGAAACCGGAGCGGGAAAATCCATCCTGCTCGGTTCCATTTCCCTGATCCTGGGAACAAAGTCATCCAGAGGCATGATCCGTGAGAACGCGCCCTATGCTCTGGTGGAGCTTTTGTTTCAGGTGGAAAATACAAAAGCCAGGGAGGCTCTGGCCGCCCTTGACATTTATCCGGAGGAAGGCCAGATCCTTCTGTCCAGAAAAATCCTGGACGGAAGGAGTGTAAACAAAATCAACGGGGAGACTGTCACCGTCAGCCAGATGAAGGCGGCCGCCTCCTGCCTGCTGGATATTCACGGGCAGCATGAGCATCAGTCCCTGCTTTACGGGGACCGGCAGCTGGATATTCTGGACGCCTATGGCCGGGAGAGGATTGCTTCGTACCGGGCGGACGTAGAGGCGGCTTACAGAGACTATCGGAAAGCCCTGTCGGAGCTGAAGGCGCTGGATGTGGATGAGGAGCAGCGGAACCGGGAAATGTCTTTCTTGGAGTTTGAAATCCGGGAGATCCAGGATGCCGCCCTGTGTCCGGGGGAGGATGAGGATCTGGAGCGTCAGTACCGGAAGCTGATGAACGGAAAGAAAATTATGGAGGCTCTGCAGAGCGTACACTCCGCGGCCGGGTATGACCAGGGCGCCGGAGATCTGGTGGGGGAGGCCCAGAGAGAGCTTTCCCGGGTGACCGAATTTGACGAAGAGCTGGAGGCTCTGGAGGAGAGTCTGGATCAGGTGGACAGCCTGCTCAATGATTTTAACCGGGAGCTTTCCTCCTATATGGACCGTCAGAGTTTTGACGAAGAAACCTTTTACAATACGGAGCGCCGCCTGGATCAGGTGAACAGTCTGAAGGCTAAGTACGGACATACGGTGGAAGATATTCTGGCCTATCAGGAGAAGCAGCAGAAAAAACTGGAAGAGCTGGAAGAGTTTGACGAAAACCTTCGCAGAGCGAAGGAGCAGAAAGAGCGGGCAGAGAAAAAACTGCGCCAGGCTTCGTATGAATTGTCCGGGATCCGGAAAGAATACGGGAAACAGCTGGAGAAGGAGATTACGGAAGGTCTGCGGGAAATGAATTTTGAGCAGGTAAAATTTGCCATTGTCTTCCGACAGAGCCGGACCTTAACCGAAAAGGGCTGTGATGAAGTTGAGTATGAAATCTCCACCAATCCGGGAGAAAAGTTAAAGCCTCTCGGCCAGATCGCCTCCGGCGGAGAACTCTCCAGGATCATGCTGGCAATCAAGGCGATCCTGGCGGACCGGGATGAGATCGACACTCTGATTTTTGATGAGATTGATACAGGGATCAGCGGACGGACAGCGCAGAAGGTATCTGAAAAGATGGCGGTGATCGGAAAGCACCGACAGGTTCTGTGCATCACGCATCTGCCTCAGATCGCCGCCATGGCGGACACGCATTTTGAAATCGAAAAGCATGTGGATCACGGACAGACGGTGACGCAGATTCATCCACTCTCGGAGGAGGCTTCGGTTCGGGAGCTGGCCCGGCTTCTGGGAGGCGCTCAGATTACAGACGCCGTTTTGCAGAATGCCAGAGAGATGAAAGAATTGGCACGGGTACATAAAAATACAAGATTGAAATAAACCTTTTGCCGCATACTAAGAGAGGACGATCCGAAAGGACGTCTTCTCTTTTTTTACTTTTTTTCGGAAACGACTCCTGGGTCGTTTTGCGGTGAAGGATGTGAAAGGATGAAGAAAATCAGGAGATACTGTCCGCTTCTCTGGCTTTGTCTTGGCATGGGCGCGCTGGTTTTCGGCCTTCTGGGTTATCGCTTTCTGGACCGGAAAATTCCCGATGAGATTACTGTGACGGAGGAAAACCGGGACAAAAACCTGCTGCCATCCATTCCTTTTCTTACACTGGAGGACGCGATTCCGGTTTCCGGGGAGGGAAGCTTCTGCGCAGGCGTAAAATATCTGGGCGTGATTCCTCTGAAAACTGTGAAGGTGACGGAGAAGGAAAGTACCCGTGTGTATGTCAGCGGCAGCAGTGTAGGAATTTATATGGAGACAGAAGGGGTGCTGATCGTTGATACCGGTGAGATTATCTCCCCTTCGGGGACAGCGCAGGAGCCCGCGAAAAACATTGTGGAGGCCGGGGATTATATTCTGGCTTTCAACGAGAAGGAAGTCTCCACGAAAAAAGAGCTGATGGAGGATCTGTCAGAGCTTGACGGGGAGGAGGTGACCCTGGCTGTGCGCCGGGGCAGCGAGGTGCTGAACCTCTCCATCACACCGGTACAGGATGCGGGGGGAAATTATCGTCTGGGGATCTGGGTGCGGGATGACACCCAGGGAATCGGTACGCTCACCTTCGTGACCATGGACGGACAGTTCGGGGCTCTGGGCCATGGAATCAGCGATGTGGACACCGCCCAGCTTCTGGCGGTCCGGGAAGGTTCTCTCTATGGTTCTACCATTCTGGGAATCCGGAAGGGCTCCAGCGGAAATCCGGGGGAGCTGTCCGGCCTGATTCGCTATGAGAGTGCGAACTGTCTGGGCACCATTACCGGGAATACGGAGCTGGGAATTTTCGGGATGCTGGATCTGGATTCCCGGTCGGCCCTTTCCCTGACAGAGCTGCCTCTGGGCTGCAAGCAGGAGATGGAAACCGGAGAGGCTTCTATTCTCTGCGATGTGGACGGCCAGGTGGAAGAATATGAGGTGGAAATCACCCGCATTGATATGGGAAGCGCGGACACGAACAAAAGTTTTGTGCTCACCGTGACCGATGAGGAGCTTCTGGAAAAAACCGGGGGAATCATTCAGGGAATGTCAGGTTCTCCGGTGATCCAGAACGGAAAATTTGTGGGCGCGGTGACCCATGTTTTTGTGCAGGACGTCACAAGCGGTTATGGAATTTTTGCGGAGACCATGCTGGAGCAGCTGGAAGAAAAGAATGGGGGTGACTCTGTCGAAGAGGGAAAAAACGTGGCGTAAAGGGCGATGGAGGCGCGAAAAAGCTCGAAGGATATCGAACGAAAATGCCGGAAAACAGCCAGTTTCGGCTTGATTTCCCCATGGGAGTTCCACTATAATGTTCCTTGAGCTGATACGGGAGTGAGAACCTCTCTGCGGAAGCCCTTATGTGCAAGAGAGATATTCCGGACCCTGCTTTTTGTACAGAGCAAAGGATTCTGCCGCCGGAAGGCCGGGGAGGCTTTCGGCGGCGGCTCCATACATAGATTGATACCAGGGTCAAAAGGTCATGAATGGAACATTTATGTTCCAATTCATGACATCTTGACCCGCCCAAAACATGAGGAAGTAGCCATTTTGGCTAATATATTAGCCAAAATGAGCGGATTCCGAATGTTTTTGAGAATTCCGGGAGTGCGAAGCACGGACACCCGCAGGGCGCTCTGTGAGGGAATTCTCAGGTATCATAGGGGTCAAATACTTTTGACCCCAACATCATAGATTTGGAAGTTAGGAGGAATCTGGCCTCATGGAGAAACTGAATGTGGCAATTGCGGATGATAACGAGAAAATGGTGGAAATACTCGGTCATATGATCGAAGAGGATAAAGACCTGGAGCTGGTGGGAAAAGCGCACAACGGAGAGGAAATCTGCAGAATTATCCGGGAAAAGGAACCGGATGTGGTGGTTCTGGATATCATTATGCCCAAGGTGGACGGGCTGTCGGTTATGGAACGTTTTTCCCATGGCACAGAGGGAAAGAAAGCACCTTCCTTTATCGTGGTCTCCGCCGTTGGACAGGAGAGGATCACGGAGGACGCCTTCAGTCTGGGGGCGGATTACTATATGCTAAAGCCCTTTGACAATCAGCTTCTGATCAACCGGATCAAGCATGTGCGCCGGCTCAGCGACCGGAAGTTCCGGGAGATCAGCCGTCATCCGGTTCAGGCTTCCGGAGAAAAAATCAGGGTTCCCGATTCCAATCTGGAGACGGATGTGACCAATGTGATTCATGAGATCGGGGTTCCCGCTCATATCAAGGGCTATCAGTATCTGCGGGATGCGATTATTCTGGTGGTAAACGATATGGAAATGCTGAATTCCATTACCAAGATCCTGTACCCAACCATCGCCAAAAAGCATCAGACCACGCCCAGCCGTGTGGAGCGGGCCATCCGCCATGCCATCGAGGTGGCCTGGAGCCGGGGAAAAATGGACACTATCGACGCGCTTTTCGGCTATACGGTGAGCACGGGGAAGGGAAAGCCGACAAATTCCGAATTTATTGCGCTGATTGCTGATAAAATACGTCTGGAATATAAAAATCGCTCTTTCCAATAAACGGATTTTGAGGTATAATGACACATAGTGATTGTCCAAAGAGACAAAAGACTATAATACATAAATGTATGGGTGTAGAAAAAGTTACCAAGGAGGGAATAGACAGATGAAGAAAATTCTGTTTGCAACATCGGAGGCAGTACCATTTATCAAAACGGGAGGATTGGCGGACGTTGCCGGATCTCTGCCGAAGTGCTTTGATAAAGAAGAATTTGATATTCGTGTTGTCCTGCCCAAGTATGCCTGCATGAAGCAGGAATGGAAGGATAAGATGGAATATGTATCCCATTTTTATATGGATCTTGGATTTAAGAACTGCTATGTTGGCATTCTGCAGATGATGTATGACGGGGTACAGTTTTATTTTATTGACAATGAATACTATTTCAGCGGCCCCAAGCCCTACGATAAGGCTCCGTGGGATCTGGAGAAATTTGCCTTTTTCTCCAAGGCTGTGCTGTCCATCCTTCCGGTGATCGGCTTCCGCCCGGATATTATCCACTGCCATGACTGGCAGACCGGCCTGGTGCCTGTATACCTTCATGACACCTTCCAGCAGAATGAGTTTTTTGTGGGGATCAAGACGGTTATGACCATACACAACCTGAAATTCCAGGGTGTGTATGACGTTCCCACGGTCAAGGCCATCACAGGGCTTCCGGATTATTATTTCGCGCCGGATAAGCTGGAGGCGTACAAGGACGCCAACTATCTGAAGGGCGGAATGGTTTACGCGGATGCGATCACTACGGTGAGTGCCACCTACGCCCAGGAGATCCGGACGCCCTTCTACGGGGAGCGCCTGGACGGACTTCTCAATGCCCGGAGCAACAGCCTGCGTGGAATTGTCAACGGAATTGATTACGATGTTTTCAACCCGGAGACCGATACACTCATCCAGAAGAATTACAATGCCACTACCTTCCGCAAGGAGAAGGTGAAAAATAAGGTGGCTCTTCAGAAGGAGCTTGGCCTGAACCAGGATCCCAAGGCCATGATGATCGGCATTGTTTCCCGTCTGACGGATCAGAAGGGCTTTGATCTGATCGCCTACATCATGGATGAGCTCTGCCAGGATGCCATTCAGCTTGTGGTTCTCGGAACCGGGGAAGAGCGGTACGAGAATATGTTCCGCCATTTTGAGTGGAAATATCAGGGGAAGGTTACGGCACAGATTTATTATGACGAGGCGCTTTCTCATCGGATCTACGCCGCTTCGGATGCTTTTCTGATGCCCTCCCTGTTTGAGCCCTGCGGGCTGAGTCAGCTGATGAGTCTGCGCTATGGGACGCTGCCCATTGTCCGGGAGACCGGCGGCCTGAAGGATACGGTGGAGCCCTACAATGAGTATGAGGGGACAGGAACCGGATTTTCCTTTGTGAATTACAATGCCCATGAGATGCTGGCGACGGTTCGGTATGCGGAGTCGGTATATTACGATAAGAAGCGGGAATGGAATAAGCTGGTGGACCGCGCCATGGCGAAGGACTTCTCGTGGAAGAACTCGGCAAGACAGTATGAGGAGATGTATAACTGGCTGATAGGGTGAGGGAATTTTAAAAAAAATATGGGAAAACCGTAAATGGGGCCGTGCCAGGCCCCATTTACCAATCCCCCGTGCTGGATAAGGAGCGCTTGGATTGTGGAGAACTGAAAGGTGTTGACTTGAGGTGAGAGGCTGGGGACTATCATCTTTGCACTTAAATTTAGAAGAATATTTATGGTGAGTTGAGGCAGGATATTGCCAATATTTTAAGTATGCTATGTAAGCGCAAAGAGGTAATCATCCGTATCCCCCCAAAAATAAGAATTCCTCCAGTATTTACCGGAGGAAAATCTTTTTTACTCATGAAGTTTGCTGTGACAGGAACGGAATAATGGCTCGCTCCTGCCTTTTTTATATGGAATCGCGTGACGGTCTGCTTAAAATGATTCACGCTCTAATACGACCTTGCACTGCTTTTTGTAGCAGGCAATACCATATTTGAGGATTTTGTGCATATCATCTTCTTTCAATTCGGCAGTGTAATTGTTCTTATTGATCTGATCCAGGGCTTCTGCGCATGCCGCATCAAGATCTCCGCCCTCTGCATACTTTACTTCGATGACAATGCCGATTTCTTCCTCTTCAATCTCAATCTGGATGTCATAATACCCATCGCCGGATTCCCGATTTGAGGTAACACCCCAATCGCTTTTAAAAAACATAATTCCAAGGATCAGGCCATGATAGAAGTTTTCCTTAAACTCTTTTCTTACTGCTGTATCGCGGATGCTGATTGTTTTTCCCATCCCCTTCGTAAAGACACGCTCGACATCGGCAGTATTCCCATTTTTCAGTGCGCTGCAGAACTCTGTTACCAGAGTGCCGTCCTCTGCGACCTTCTCTTCAAATAATTCCAGAATAAACTCGCTGAAAATATCGCGAACCTCGTTATTCGGGATTTTCAGGCGGGCCAGATTGCCATCCGGCATCTCGCTCGGAGTCAGGTAACCAGTTGCAAACAGCAGGCTCCACATATTTTCAACGCTGTCGTACATGGTATTGTAGGTCAGCTGTTCTTCGATTTTTTTCTGCACGGTTTCACCGGATATCAGGCGTTCAATCTGTGCTTTGGTCACGCCGTTGCCCATCCGACGGATGAATTTTTTCACTTCTTCGTTTCCGCTGGAATTTTTCCAATAGCTCTTCGGTCTCTTGTCAGTGCCTGTGAGCAGCTGGTCACACCAGTTGATAACATCCCATGGGTTATAAACATAGGTATTGGCAACCCGGTATCCGTCATACCATTCTTTCGTAATTCCATAATAGGAAGAAAGGCCATAATATTCCATCATCTGCTGTACTTCTGTGTCTGTAAAGCCGAATTGTTCCTCACATCTCGTATCTAAAAGAGAATATATTTTTGGATTGTTCAAACCGGTAAAAATGCTTTCTTTTGAAACTCTCAGACAACCGGTCATGACCGCAAAATAAAGGTTCTGGTTTGACTTTAATGCGGCATCCAACATATTCCGGATCAGGACAATCATATCATCATAATAGCTGCGCTCATTTGCTTTTGCCAGGGGTACATCGTACTCATCAATCAGGATAATCACTTTACGTTCGTAGTATTTTTCCAGGAGTAGAGATAGTGTATTCAAGCTGCTGGTGATTGTAGCATCAGACATAGCAAAAGCACTTTTTAAAGACTTATCAACATGAATAAGCTGACGGTATAGATTTTTATCTTCCTCATAAAGTTTATTGCTGTCAAGAAGAAAACGAAATCTTAGTGCTTCTTTTGCAATAACGGTGCAGAGTTCACTTTTTGCAAATTCATAATTGTTTCCATGGACAGTTTTTAAGCTAATGGAAATCACGGGAAACTGTCCCATGTACTTTTCACAAAGCTGTGTATCTTTGGAAATTTCAAGACCTTCAAATAAGGATTTATCACATCCGATTTCCAGGAACGCTTTCAGCATACTCATATTCAGGGATTTTCCAAAACGCCGTGGGCGAGTGAAAAGATTTACTTCCCCCCACGCATTCAATAAATCTCGAATCATTGCTGTTTTATCAACATAGTAAAATCCTTCTGTCCGGATTTTGCAAAAATCATCAATCCCAATCGGGAGCTTTTTCTTCATATTGTTATCTATCATAGATAAACGCTCCTCCCATATCAGACTCATATTCGACTGAATCTGTATCAACACCTGTATCCGGTTCCATCAGATCAGCTTTTTTCTTCTTCATGTCCCATCTGCCGTAAAAACAGTAAGATGGACGGTGTTACATAACCACGAGCATAGCACTGACGACCGATGGATGACTGAATTTTTATTATCAATTCATTGTCCCGCATAAACTTCCCTTCAAAAATTAATCCATTACGAAGCGGCTGCTTCGTTTCACCCCTATGACCATTATACATAAATTTGCGGGTAAATCAATACTTCAGGGTGATAAAAAAGGCAGCCATCTGGGCAGATGTTACATGGGTTGAAGGTTGATGAAACTAACAATGAGAGGGATGGTTTTGTTGGGGGGAGTTGGGATGTGGCTCGAATATTCACAGAAGTGTTTATAATGCCAGAAACTTTGAGTATTACTCAGAGGACTGTGTGCTGTCGGCCTATCAGGGCGCGGCGTTTATTGAGGGAGGACTGGCGTATGGATGTCTCATCGCACCAAAGCATCTTGCGTTCAATGATACGGAGATTAACCGGATTGGAATCAGCACATTTATGACAGAACAGCAGGCCCGTGAAAACGAACTGAGATGCTTCCAGAGTCCCTTTGAGGATGCAAAGGCTCTTGCGGCCATGTCGTCTTTTAACAGAGTGGGAATTATGCCCTGCTTGGAGTTATTTTCTATATTGTCAACTGTAACACCGATTATTTTGTCAGTTTTGGCATGAATCGGCGGATTGTGGCAGGACTTATAGTGGGGACGCTGTTCCAGGTGCTGTATGTTGTTTTTTGCTGGAAGCGTGTAAGGAAGACCCTGGATCTTCTCCCGGTGCTTTCAGCCTGTATTTACATGGCAGTGACCGTTTCATTTACAGAAAGCAGAATTACAGAGATTGCATATATTATGACGTTTCAGAAGAATGCAGATACGCTGGCGGATTTGCAAAGTGCAATTCTGGGAATTGCCTTTTGCCTTCTGGCGGTGATATGCAGCGTGGCGGCATCGTTTTTTGATATCAGCAGGGACTCATGACATGAATCGCCCGTTTTACAGATGGTGCCCAGGCGGGAACTGAAAATTCCAGGATTGCGCATGTGAGGGGAAACGGCTGTGAATAGTAACGAAGGCAGGGGAATTATGAGAAATGGGGGTTGACAGGGAGGCGGGAGATGAATTATTATGTAGAAGAAAACAAGAACATAGGTTCGAATAATGTCGAATTATAGAGGGGGAGGGACAGGCTCTTCCTGAAATTTATGAAGAATGTGAGGTTTGGATGGATGGGCAATGAGGATAAGAGGAAGGCGCTGGAAGCGGCTTTGGGACAGATTGAGAAGCAGTATGGCAAGGGAGCGGTGATGAAGCTGGGGGAATCCTGCGCGGATATGCAGGTGGAGGCGATCCCTACGGGGTCGCTGAGTCTGGATATCGCCCTTGGCGTGGGAGGAATTCCCAAGGGACGTATTGTGGAGATTTACGGACCGGAGTCCAGTGGTAAGACGACCGTGGCTTTACATATGGTGGCGGAGGTTCAGAAGAGGGGAGGCATTGCGGGATTTATTGACGCGGAGCACGCGCTGGATCCGGTTTATGCCAGGAACATCGGGGTGGACATTGATAACCTCTATATTTCCCAGCCGGATAACGGGGAACAGGCCCTGGAGATCACGGAGACCATGGTGCGTTCAGGCGCCGTGGACATTATCATTGTGGATTCCGTGGCGGCTCTGGTGCCCAAGGCGGAGATCGACGGGGACATGGGAGATTCCCATGTGGGGTTGCAGGCAAGACTGATGTCTCAGGCCCTGCGCAAGCTGACGGCCGCGATCAGCAAGTCCAACTGCGTGGTGATTTTTATTAACCAGCTGCGTGAGAAGGTAGGGGTGATGTTTGGTAATCCGGAAACCACCACCGGCGGCCGGGCGCTGAAATTCTACTCCTCCGTGCGCCTGGAGGTGCGCCGTGTGGAGACTCTGAAGCAGGCGGGAGAGATGGTGGGCAACCATACCCGGGTGAAGGTTGTGAAGAATAAGGTAGCGCCGCCCTTTAAGCAGGCTGAGTTTGATATCATGTTCGGCACGGGCATTTCCAGGGAGGGAGATATCCTGGATCTGGCCGCGGAGATCTCTGTGATTAATAAAAGCGGCGCCTGGTACGCATACAAGGGAGAGAAGATCGGACAGGGCCGCGAGAACGCCAAGCTGTATCTGAAGGAGCATCCGGATGTTATGGAGGAGGTGGAGCGGAAGGTCCGCATTCATTATCACTTCCTTCCGGAGGAGACGGAGAACCAGAACGCATCCGTGGATGAGAAGGCGGAGAAGGGAAGAGGCACCCGTGCCCGCACGGCCCGGGGAGATCGGAAGGCCGGGGAAAATCCGGAAGAGGAAACACAGACGGAGACCGCGCCGCCGGTTTCGGATCCGACTGTGGATCCCTCCAGGGAGGCATAGGCCATGGCGGATGCGGAAGAGTGCAGGAGAGCCCGGCGAAAGGCGATGCAGCTTCTGGAGCATATGGACCGCACGGAGAAAGGCCTGTCTGAACGGCTGGTTCAGGCCGGCTTTTCCCGGGAGGCGGCAAAGGACGCGCTGACTTACGTGAAATCCTTTGGATACATTGACGACGGCCGATATGCCCGCAGCTACATTCTTTCCCGTGTCCATTCCAAAAGCCGCAGGATGCTTCTCCTTGAGCTGAAGAGAAAGGGCGTGGACAATGAGACCGCCTGCCGTGCCTGGGAGGAGGTTTCCCAGATCGAGCAGCCGGACGAACGTCGGGTCCTTCGCACCCTGGTGGAGAAGAAATATTCGCCGGGGACCTGCCTGGATGAGGCCTCTCTTCGGCGTCTTTACGCCTGGCTGGGACGCCGGGGATTCGGGATGGAGGATATTTCCAGGGTGCTGGACGATATGGAGATCCGCCGGTTCTGATCCCGGGACAGCGCGCATGACAGGCTGTTTTTACAAAAACAGTGCTATTTGGGGCCGACTGTGAATAGCAATACAAAAATTTAAACAATTCTTTAGAAAAACTTGACACAGATATCAAAACCCGGTAAACTTGTATTGTTGTATTTGTACAATCGTAACTGCTCAGAGGCTGGGGGCAACAGTCTCCGGGCAGATACAATGAAAACTAAATAAGGAGGTGCTCCTGTGGCAGGCACAATCATTATTGTAATTGTTGCTGTGGCAGTCGCGCTGCTTATTGCGGTTCCTGTTACCTGCAAGGTCGCTGTTGATAAGAAAACCCGTCAGGATGCGGAAGTGATCGGTTCAGCGGAGGACAAGGCGAGAAAAATCATAGATGAAGCTCTGAAGTCGGCGGAAACAAAAAAACGCGAAGCTTCATTGGAGGTAAAAGAGGAATCTCTCCGGGCGAAGAATGAGTTGGAGAAGGAAACCAGGGAACGAAGGAGTGAACTGCAGAAATATGAAAAACGCATCTTAGCGAAGGAGGAATCAGTCGATAAGAAGGCGGATGCAGTTGATAAGCGCGAGGCTGAGTGTACAGCCAGGTTTACAGAATTACAAAAAAAGGAAAAGAAAGCAGAGGAACTTGAACGCAAAGGAGTACAGGAACTGGAACGAGTTTCCGGTCTTACCTCCGAACAGGCAAAAGAAGAGCTGATGCGTTCTCTGGAGGAGGACGTAAAGGCGGACACAGCAAGGCTTTACAGAGAAATGGAAGCCAGAGCAAAGGAAGACGCGGCCAAGAAGGCCAAGGAATACGTGGTAAACGCCATTCAGAAATGTGCGGTGGACCATGTGGCTGAGACGACGATTTCGGTGGTTCAGCTTCCCAGTGATGAGATGAAGGGAAGAATCATCGGACGGGAAGGAAGAAACATCCGCACACTGGAGACCATGACAGGCGTAGACCTGATCATTGACGATACTCCGGAAGCGGTGGTGCTTTCCTCTTTCGATCCCATTCGCCGTGAGGTGGCCCGTGTGGCATTGGAGAAACTGATTGTGGATGGGCGTATCCATCCGGCAAGAATTGAGGAGATGGTGGAGAAGGCCCAGCGTGAAGTGGAGAGTCAGATCCGTGAGGACGGAGAGAACGCGGCCATGGATGTGGGTGTACATGGAATCCACCCGGAGCTTCTGAAGCTTCTTGGAAGAATGAAATTCCGGACAAGCTACGGACAGAACGCGCTGAAGCATTCGATTGAGGTGGCGCAGCTGTCAGGTGTGCTGGCCGGTGAAATCGGTGTGGATGTGCGTGTGGCGAAACGCGCCGGTCTGCTTCATGATATCGGCAAGGCGATCGATCATGAGGTGGAGGGTTCGCATATTCAGATCGGTGTGGATCTGTGTAAGAAATATAAGGAATCTCCCATTGTCATCAATGCAGTGGCGGCTCATCATGGAGATGTGGAGCCGGAGTCTCTTATCGCCTGTATTGTGCAGGCAGCAGACGCGATTTCCGCTGCGCGCCCCGGCGCCAGAAGAGAGTCGCTGGAGACATACACCAATCGCTTGAAACAGTTGGAAGATATTACCAATGAGTTCAAGGGAGTGGAGAAATCTTTTGCCGTTCAGGCAGGAAGAGAAATTCGTGTTATGGTAGTTCCGGATCATGTCAGCGACGCGGACATGGTTCTTCTGGCGAGGAACATAGCCAAACAGATCGAGGCGGAACTGGAGTATCCGGGTCAGATCAAGGTAAATGTGATCCGCGAGAGCAGAGCAGTGGAATATGCCAGATAACAGGGATTTCAGTTCTGAAGGAAAATTGAATTAAGGGCGAGGACATTCGCCTGTGGCTCCCGGCAATTGCCGGGAGTCCTTTTTTGTTGGTTCTGTTTGAAATCCTGTTTGCGTAGAATGATACAGGGTGAGAGAATGTCTGAAATTAAAAAAGGAAGTTTTCCCTCTGGTGCTCTGTTTCTGGCGGGTTTTTTAACCGGTGTCATTCTTCCGAATCTTCTGTGGAAGCTGAAATGGCAGCAGAAAATGACCGCGTCTTTTTATCTGCTCAGCCGGTTCTCTGTGGAGGAGACAGAAGGGTGGGGCTGTTTTCTGGAGACGCTGCGCATGCGGGGAGGTCTTTTCCTCCTGTGTGTGATGTGCGGTCTTACGGTTTTTGGCGTGCCCCTGGCTGTGACGGGAATGCTGACTGCGGGGGTCTATACAGGGGCGTTATTTTCCATGTGTGTACTGCAGTTTGGGCTGGCGGGCGGAGCGGCCGGGCTGTCTCTCCTTTTTCCCCAGGGTGTGGTTTACCTGCCTGTGTTTGCCTGCCTTGCGGGATTTGTATACAGGAACTCCATGTATTTGTGGAAGGGAAACAGCTCGCTGCAGGTGAAAGGCGGACGGTATGTTACCGGCTGTGGGGTCCTTTTTCTGCTTTTTCTTGGGGGAGTCTGGCTGGAGGCTTTTGTCAATCCCCGGATCGTAAGACTGTTTTTTGATATACTTCAAAAATATTTTTAAGGAAATATTACAAGATATTGTAGCGGTTGTCATAATTTTTTCCGCTATATGGTGTTTTTTGACGAAAGTGCCGGATTTCGGGGGAAAGCTGCCGAAAAAAGGGTTTGATTTTATGTTAAATCCAAAGTATAATACAGATACGTTTTTGAAGGATAAATTACTTCTACAATCTATAGAATCGGGAAGTAAAAACAATGGAGAGAGAAATACGGGAATTTATAGGTTATTTGCACAATACGCGCAAATCATCAAGTAACACGGAGGTGTCCTATCAGAGAGATCTGAGGAAAATGGCCGCCTATATGAACGTCCAGGGAATTAAAAGTATAACAGAGATCACAGAGGCGGATCTGCAGGGGTATCTGGATTATATGGAGAGCGAAAGCTTTGCATTTTCAACAATCTCCAGAAGTGTGGCGTCTATAAGAGCCATGTTTCAATTCTTTTACAAGGAGGGAAGAATTGAAACGAATCCTGCGGAAAGACTGAAATCTCCCAGGGTGGAGAAACGGACACCGGAGATTCTGTCGGTGGAGGAGGTAGACAGGCTTCTGGCACAGCCGAAGCTGGATACACCCAAGGGACTTCGGGACCGGGCGATGCTGGAACTGCTGTACGCTACGGGGATGCGCGTCAGCGAACTGCTCCATCTGCAGACGACGGATGTGAATCTGCCTCTTGGCTATGTGATCTGTAATGAGAATGGGAAGGAGCGGATTATTCCAATTGGGAGTCTGAGCCAGATGGCGCTGCGGGAGTATCTCGGGCGTGCCAGAGGGGTGTTTGTAAAGGACGAGAAGGAGACGGCCCTTTTTACGAACTGCAGTGGGAAACCCATGAGCCGTCAGGGTTTCTGGAAGGTTTTGAAAGGCTATGCCGATGGCGCCGGAATCAAAAGGGATATTACGCCTCACACTCTGCGTCATTCTTTCGCAGTACACATGCTTCAGAACGGGGCGGATGTCCGGAGTGTGCAGGAGATGCTGGGACATTCGGACATATCCACCACACAGGTGTATCTGTCCATGGATACGGTGAAAATGCGGGATGTGTATATGAAGGCACATCCGCGTCATTAAGGGCAGTTTTTTTGCGGGAATCCGCTCTGAACCTGAGACAACAGAATGAAAGATCGAAAAAAGACGTTTCTTATCCTCATATTGAGGGGGACAGAAACGTCTTTTTTGTTTCGTGAATCCGGTCAGCACATCTCTGCGATGGTGTAGAGGAGACGCTCGGACTCTTCCCAGCCCAGGCAGGCGTCTGTGATGGATTTTCCGTAAATATGTTCTCCAACGCCGATTTTCTGGTTGCCCGGCTCAAGATAGCTTTCAATCATAAGCCCTTTGACCAGGGTGTTCAGCTCCGGGTCCACCCTGCGGCTGTGAAGCACCTCGCTGGTAATGCGGATCTGCTGCTCATACTGCTTGTTGGAGTTGGAATGATTGACATCCACAATAACCGCCGGGTTTTTCAGGTTCTTTTTCTGATATTTATCGGACAGAAGGCGAAGATCCTCATAGTGATAATTGGGGATGGCGTCTCCGTGCTTATTTACAGCGCCGCGAAGAATGGCGTGAGCCAGGGGATTGCCGGTGGTCTCCACCTCCCAGCTGCGGTAAATAAAGCGATGGGCGCCCTGGGCGGCCACAATGGAGTTCAGCATCACGCTCAGATCCCCGCTGGTGGGATTTTTCATGCCCGCAGGTACATCCATACCGCTGACCGTCAGTCTGTGCTGCTGATCCTCCACGGATCGGGCACCTACAGCTACATAGGAAAGAAGGTCCGACAGGTAGCGGTAATTTTCAGGATAAAGCATTTCGTCCGCGCAGGTGAACCGGCTTTCCTTAATGGCGCGCATGTGCATCTTCCGGATGGCCACCAGACCGGCCAGAAGGCTTGGCTTTTTCTCCGGGTCCGGCTGGTGGAGCATTCCCTTGTAGCCTTCCCCGGTAGTGCGGGGCTTATTGGTGTAGACCCTTGGTATTATCAGTACCTTATCCTGAATCTTATCCTGAACCCTGCGAAGACGGGTGAGGTAATCCAGAACTGCGTCCGCGTTGTCCGCGGAGCAGGGCCCGATGATGACGATAAAACGGTCGGATTTCCCTGTGAAAACGTCCTTTATCTCCTGATCCCGCGCTTCTTTTAATGTTCTTATATCTTCATCGATGGGATATTGATTGCGGATTTCCTCGGGTGTAGGCAGCTTCTTTATAAATTCGAATCCCATTTTTCCACTCCTTTGTATGAATCTGTATGGTTCTGACTTAACCGGGATTCATTATATACGATTTTCGGGGGATTGTCGATAGTTAAATTCCGCAGGGCCCAAAGATGCAGACCGCTCTGGAGGAGCTCACCGCACAGAATCCCGTACAGACAGCCGCGGATTCCCATGGACGGAACCGCGAAAACGACAAAGCCAATGCGTGTCAGGACACTCAGGGCGCTGTGGATCAGACACCGGCCCGGCTTTCCAAGTCCGTGGAGAATGCTGGAGAGAGCGGTGTTGAGGTAAAGAAAGGGACACATATAGGACATGGTGCGTATGTATATTCCTGCCGTGGCGCTGGAAAACAGAATCCGGCCCAGAGTCTCTCCAAAAAGAAAAAAGATTCCGAAGCAGCCGAATCCCAGAAGAAGGCAGGCCTGCAGGGTCTGTCCGGTGACTGACCGAATCCGTTTTTTATATCCCTGCGCCTGAAACTCCGCCACAGAAGGCATAAGCATTACAGAGGCGGAACCGGTGACCGTGGAGGGAAAAAGAATGAGAGGAAGCGCCATTCCCGTAAAAATGCCATAGACCTGAAGGGCTTCTGCGGAGCCCATGCCGGCGCGCACCAGCATCTGGGGAATCAGTACGGTCTCCGCTCCGGTGAGAAGGGAAAGCAGGATCCGGTTGGCGGATATGGGAGTGGAGAGGAAAAAAATCCTCCGGAGCTTCTCTGGCCCATCTGTAATTCTCCGTGGGGAATAGCCTGCCCTCTGAAACAGAATTCCTTCGGAAAAAAGGAAGAAAAGGGCACTGAGAGCTTCCCCGGCCAGAGCTCCGCCCGCCGCGATCACGGCGGTTACCTCCCGGCCTTCCGCGAGAAAAATCTGCCATAAAAGGATGGAGACGGCGATCCGGGCAACCTGTTCAAGGAGCTGCGCGGCAGAGGGAAGGACCGCTTTTTTTCGCGCATAGGAATCGCTGGCAATACAGGTGTGGATGGCGTTAAAGGGAAGTCCTGCGGCCAGGAGCCGGATCAGCGGTGCTGTGCGGCTTTCCCCCAGGAGCCGGATGGCAAAAAAGTCTGCGCCCTGGTACAGGAAAAAGCCTGCCAGGGCACAGAGAAGAGCAGAGACGGCGCAGCCAAGAACCAGGCAGTCTCTGGCATCCTTTTCCTTTCCGCCTGCATTCAGGGAGGCGATCAGCCGGGAAAGAGCCGGGGAGATACCGGCCGCACTCAGGGAAAGAACCACGGACTGGATGGGAAGAGTGAGGTGATACAGACCGATCCCTTCCGCACCAATGTGCCGGGAGAGGAATATCCTATAGAAGAATCCCAGAACCCGGCACAGAATGCCGGACCCGGTGAGGATCAGCGTTTCTCTGAAAAAGGATTTTCTGGACATAGATGGAATTCCACGTTTTTTTACAGTATATGTGTGAAACCGCCTTGACAGAACTTCCGGAATCTGTTAGACTGGTCTCGAAAAACCTAGGGAAATACTGGGAATTAAAAAAGCAGTGTCGGTGAGAATATAGTCTGGCTGTTCGGCCAGGTAAGGAGGAAATAAATGGGAAAAATGATTTATCTGGATAACGCGGCGACCACGAAGACCGCGCCGGAGGTGGTGCAGGCCATGCTGCCCTATTTCTCGGAATATTACGGGAACCCGTCCAGTGTCTATGATTTTGCAGGGAAAAGCAAGGCGGCGATCGCAGAAGCCCGGGGGCAGATCGCGGATGTCCTTGGGGCGAAGAAGGAGGAAATCTATTTTACCGCCGGAGGGTCAGAGGCGGACAACTGGGCGCTGAAGGCGGCCTTTGAGGCGTATAGCTCCAGGGGCAATCACATCATCACTACAAAGATTGAGCATCATGCGATTCTTCATACCTGTGAATATCTTGAGAAGCAGCGGGGGGCGAGGATTACTTATCTGGATGTGGATGAGAACGGACTGGTACGGCCGGAGGAGCTTGAGAAGGCCATCACACCGGAGACGATCCTGATCTCTGTCATGTTTGCCAATAACGAGATCGGGACGATTGAGCCCGTAAAGGAGATCGGCAGGATCGCCCGGAAGCACGGGATCCTTTTCCACACAGACGCGGTGCAGGCCTTTGGGCAGGTGCCCATTGGGGTGGATGAATACAACATCGATATGCTCAGCTCAAGTGCCCATAAGATCAACGGGCCCAAGGGAATCGGCTTCCTTTACATCCGTAAGGGAGTGAAGATCCGTTCCTTTGTACATGGCGGGGCACAGGAGAGGAAGCGCCGGGCGGGAACCGAGAATGTTCCGGGGATCGTGGGCTATGGGGCGGCCGCCAGACGGGCCGCAGAAACCATGGAGGAGCGGGCGGAAAAGGAGACCCGTCTTCGGGATCACCTGATTGCGCGTCTGTGCGGGGAAATTCCTTATGTGCGTCTGAATGGAGATCCGGCAAAGCGCCTGCCCAATAATGTAAATGTCAGTTTTCAGTTTGTAGAGGGGGAATCCCTGCTGCTGATGCTGGACAGCTTCGGCGTCTGTGCGTCCAGCGGTTCCGCCTGCACCTCCGGATCACTGGATCCGTCTCATGTGCTTCTGGCCATTGGTCTGCCCCACGAGACGGCCCACGGCTCCGTGCGCCTCACACTTTCAGAGGAGACTACGCTGGAAGACGTGGATTTTGTGGCAGACCGCCTGAAGGAGATTGTGCAGAACCTGCGGAATATGTCCCCATTGTATGAAGATTTTATGAAAAAAAAGAAAAAATAAATAAAAACACTTGTCAGGAGAGATAAAATATGTATAGTGAAAAGGTAATGGATCATTTCCAGCATCCCAGAAACGTGGGTGAGATTGAGAACGCCAGCGGCGTTGGAACCGTGGGCAACGCAAAGTGCGGCGATATTATGAGAATCTTTCTGGATATTGATGAGGAGACACATGTCATCCGGGACTGTAAGTTTAAGACCTTTGGCTGCGGGGCCGCTGTGGCCACCAGCAGCATGGCCACAGAGATGGTTATGGGAAAAACCATTGAGGAGGCCATGGCTGTGACAAATAAGGCGGTGATGGAGGCTCTGGACGGCCTTCCCCCTGTGAAGGTGCACTGCTCTTTGCTGGCGGAGGAGGCCATTCACGCAGCCCTGTGGGATTACGCCCAGAAGCATCACATTGTCATCGAAGGTCTGGCCAGGCCGAAGTCGGATATCCACGAAGGAGAGGAAGAGGAAGATTATTAAAACAGAAACCACAGCCCGCGGCAGAGTCATTGGAAAGGACAGTAAAACGGGGAAAATATGACAGGACTTACAAACGAAGAGGTACAGGAACGCATTGCCCAGGGCAGGGTGAATTCCAATGAGAATCCGAACACCAGGACGTACGGGCAGATTATCCGGGAGAATACGCTCACATTCTTTAACTTTCTGAACATCGTGCTGGTAATCCTGGTGCTCCTTGTCGGGTCTTATAAGAACGCCATGTTTGTATGCATTATGGTGGTCAACACGGCCATCGGTATTTTTCAGGAGATCCGGGCGAAAAGAACGATTGATAAGCTGTCGATTCTGACGGAGAGCAAGACCGTGGTTCTCCGGGAAGGAAAAAAATGGAGCATCTCCACAGAAAAGCTGGTTGTGGACGACTGTATCTATCTGAAAACCGGAGATCAGGTGCCGGCGGACGCAGAGGTTCTGGAGGGAAGCCTGGAGGTCAATGAGTCTCTTCTTACCGGGGAGGCGGACAATATGCAGAAAAATCCGGGGGATTCCCTGTTTTCCGGCAGTTTTGTCACCTCTGGACAGGCCTGCTGCCGTGTGGTTCATGTGGGAAGTGAGAATTACGCCTCTCAGATTACCAGCGAGGCCCGGGAATTTAAGCAGCATAATTCGGAGCTTCGCAATTCCATCAATATTATTCTGAAGGTGATCAGCATTATCATTGTGCCTCTGGGCATTCTGCTCTTCTATAAGCAGTATGTGATTGTGGGGGACAGCTTTCGGGATTCTGCGGTAAACATGACCTCCGGGGTTCTGGGTATGATCCCGGAGGGACTTGTGCTTCTCACCAGTGTGACGCTGACTCTGGGAGCGCTGTACCTTGCGCAGAGAAAGACCCTGGTGCAGGAGCTTTTCTGCATTGAGACGCTGGCCCGCGTGGATACGCTGTGTCTGGACAAAACCGGAACCATCACGGAAGGCTCCATGTGTGTGGAGATGGTGGAAGAATGGCCGCCGGCCGAAATTCCGGAGGAAGATGGTTCAAAAAGTAAGGCCCCCTGTGGACTGTCTGAGGAAACCGGCCGATACCGGGAAATTGCCCGGGTGATGGGGAATCTTCTGCACGCGCTGCAGGATCAGAACGCCACCACCGACGCCCTGCGGAAAAAATTTCCCCTATGGCAGGATATGACTCCGGATTTCCTGATTCCCTTTTCTTCGGACCGGAAGTACAGCGGAGTTTCCTTCCAGGGAGAAGGCACCTATCTGATGGGCGCGGCTCAGTTCCTGTTTCCGGAAGGGTATGGGGAGCTGGGTCCGGTCTGTGCCTCCTATGCGGCCAAGGGGTACCGGGTGCTGGTGCTGGCGCACAGCCCTGCGCAGATGGATCATATAGGGATACCGGAGGATCTGGAGCCCACAGGCCTTCTGATTCTCACAGACGTGATCCGCGCCGAGGCGCCGGAAACTCTGCAGTTTTTTGCGGACCAGGGAGTGGATCTGAAGGTGATTTCCGGGGATGATCCGGTGACCGTCTCGGTGATTGCCCAGAAGGCGGGGCTGAAAAACGCGGAGCGGTACGTGGATGCTTCTGTGCTGACCACCCAGGAAGAGATGGATGAGGCCATGGCCAATTACAGCGTCTTCGGCCGGGTGACGCCTCAGCAGAAGCGGGCCATGGTCCGTTCCCTGAAATCACAGGGGCACACAGTGGCCATGACCGGAGATGGTGTCAACGATGTCCTGGCTCTGAAGGAGGCGGACTGCAGCATCGCTATGGCGGAGGGCAGTGACGCTGCAAAAAATATTGCCAATGTGGTGCTTCTGGATTCCAATTTTGCCTCGATGCCCCACATTGTGAATCAGGGACGCCGGGTTGTGAACAACATCCGCACTGCGGCCTCCATGTTCCTGATTAAGACGATTTTTTCCGTGCTGCTCTCGCTCCTTACCATTCTGTTTGGGGAGGCCTATCCCTTTGAGCCCATTCAGATGTCCCTGATCAGTGCCTGCGCGGTGGGAGTGCCCACCTTTCTCCTGTCCCAGGAGAACAATTATCAGAAGATTGACAATACCTTCCTGCGCCATGTGTTTATGAACGCTTTTCCGGCCGCCGTAACCATAACCGGCTGCGTGTTTACTATTGTTCTGGTATGTAAGAATATCTACCTGTCCAACGAGATGCTTAATACCGCCTGTGTGCTTGTAACGGGCTGGAATTACATGGCTGCCCTGAAAACCGTCTATTCTCCGCTGACCACCTACCGGAAGGTGATAATTTACGCCATGCAGCTGATTTTCTTTGGCACAGCGGTGATTTTCCAGGATATTCTGGAGCTGGGTTCCCTGGAATTCGGCATGATTATTCTGGTGTTCCTGCTGATGATCTTCTCACCGGCTGTGATCGAGGTGATCACGCAGTGGATTCAGAAGCTTTACGCCAATTCCCTGGACCGGGAGGGCGGAAGACTTTTCATGCTGAAAAAGAGACTGCGGCGAAGAGCCCGGGAAAATGCCGGGGAATGAAACAACTTACAGAAAAGAACCGCCGGACCGCCAAAAGAGGCGTCCGGCGGTCTTTTAAAGGTTACTATTCACAGCCGCTTCCCCTCACATGCGCAATCCCGCCCGTTACGCGTGCTTTCTCGCTGCTTACGCAGCTAAGATTGCTTATGTGGGGGAAGTGACTGATTCCATCCAACTTTGAGCAGGCAGATGGAACCTTATAAGCAAGCTTAACGGTTCCATCTGCCTGCTCAAAGTCGGCTGTGAATAGTAACTTTTAAAGTCTGTAAAATTCCGGCTTTCTTTTTCGGAAAACCGTGTAATACCGGAAACCGCATTCCCGGAGGATCTCGGCTGCCTTTTCAAATTCATGGCCGATAAATTCCGGGGAATGGGCGTCCGCCCCCACGGTGACGATTTCCCCGCCCATCTCCCGGTAGCGGCGCAGGATGGCCGGACAGGGATTGGGCTGCTCAAGGCCGCTTTTATAGCCGCCGGTATTCAGCTCAAGACCGATGTTTTTTTTCCGCAGAGTCCGCAGAATTTCATCCAGAATGTTCTTATACCGGCCGTAGGAGTAATAACGGTTTCTGGAGGGGCCATAGCGGACAATATAATCCAGATGTCCGTATACGTCTATGTCGTCGTAATACGGAAGATTTTCCAGGATGGATTCGAAGTATTCCATATAACACCGGGATTCTTTGCGGTTCTGAAAAAACTGGGGGTAGTAGGGGTCGTATCCGTGTACGGCGTGGGATGAGCCGATGACAAAATCAAAATCTTCCTCGCGGACAAGCCTGCGAAAGGACTCTGCCAGATGCGGCTGCAGCCCATATTCAATGCCGTAAAGAACCTCCGGCTTCTGCGCCCATTTCCGGGAAAGGGCGGAAAGCTTCTCTCTGTAGGCGGGAATATCCAGAGCAAATGCAAGACCGTCCGGGGTATCCGGGTAGTCCGGATCCAGATGCTCGGTAAAGCAGATTCCGGAAAGCCCAAGCTGCGAGGCTTTTTGGATCATCTCCTCCATGGGGGTATCTGAGTCCGCGGAAAAAGAGGAGTGCATATGGCAGTCCCATCGGATTTCGTGGTTCATAGGAGATCTTCCTTTCTTTCATTACAGGTTTTATATGGAGTATACCATGAACCGGCGGCTTTTTGTGATGTTTTTGACGGGTTTTTTCCAAAATAGTCTTGAATTTTCCCCGGAGATTCGGTACAATACCATATAGGTTGGCGCTTCCTTAACTGCGGTTAGGGACGTAAATACACCCATTCAATTCATAGGAGGAATTAATCATGGCAGTAAAAGTTGCAATTAATGGATTTGGACGTATCGGCCGTCTTGCGTTCCGTCAGATGTTCGGCGCAGAAGGATTTGAGATCGTAGCGATTAACGACCTGACATCCCCGAAGATGCTGGCTCACTTGCTGAAATATGACTCCACACAGGGCAGATATGCTCTCTGCGATACCGTAGTTGCCGGAGAGGACTCCATCACCGTAGACGGCAAGGAGATCAAGATCTATGCGAAGGCGAAAGCGGACGAGCTTCCCTGGGGCGAGATCGGCGTAGACGTTGTTCTTGAGTGCACAGGCTTCTATACCTCCAAGGCAAAGGCTCAGGCGCATATCGACGCAGGCGCGAAGCATGTTATCATCTCCGCTCCGGCCGGCAACGACCTTCCCACCATCGTTTACAATGTTAACCATGCGGGCCTGACCAAGGAAGACAAGATTATTTCCGCTGCTTCCTGCACCACCAACTGCCTTGCACCTATGGCGAAGGCTCTGAATGACTGCGCACCGATCAAATCCGGTATCATGTGCACCATTCACGCTTACACCGGCGACCAGATGACTCTGGACGGACCGCAGAGAAAGGGCGATCTGAGAAGATCCCGTGCCGCGGCTGTGAACATCGTTCCCAACAGCACCGGCGCAGCGAAGGCAATCGGCCTTGTTATCCCCGAGCTGAACGGCAAGCTGATCGGCTCCGCACAGCGTGTTCCCACCCCCACCGGTTCTACAACCATCCTTACCGCGGTTGTTGAGGGAGAGGTTACCAAGGATCAGATCAACGCGGCTATGAAGGCTGCTTCCAACGAGTCCTTCGGATACAACGAGGATGAGATCGTTTCCAGCGATATCGTTGGCATGACCTATGGCTCTCTGTTTGATGCCACCCAGACCATGGTTCTTCCGCTTGACAACGGAACCACCGAGGTTCAGGTAGTTTCCTGGTATGACAATGAGAACTCCTATACCAGCCAGATGGTTCGTACCATCAAGCATTTTGGCAAGCTGCTTGCTGAATAAACTATAGCAGGAGAATAGACTCAAGAAAGGGTCCGGTCTGGTGAGGACCGGACCCTTTTCGGGTATGAGAATAAGTTATTTTTTTAAGGAGGCACATGAGATGCTGAACAAGAAAACAGTTGATGATATTAATGTAAAAGGAAAGAAAGTCCTGGTGAGATGTGACTTTAACGTTCCTCTTCAGAATGGAAAGATCACAGATGAGAACCGTCTGGTTGCCGCTCTTCCAACCATTAAGAAGCTGATCGCGGACGGCGGCAGAATCATCCTCTGCTCCCATCTGGGCAAGCCCAAGGGTGAGCCGAAGCCGGAGCTTTCTCTTGCCCCTGTAGCCGCGCGTCTTACCGAGCTTCTGGGACAGGAAGTTAAGTTCGCGGCGGATCCGGAGGTTGTAGGACCCAATGCAAAAGCGGCCGTGGAGGCCATGCAGGACGGAGATGTAATCCTTCTTGAGAACACCCGTTATCGTGTGGAGGAGACCAAGAACGGCGACGCTTTCAGCCAGGAGCTTGCTTCTCTGTGTGACGTATTTGTAAATGATGCCTTTGGAACCGCTCACAGAGCGCACTGTTCCAATGTGGGCGTTACCAAATATGTGGATACCGCGGTTGTTGGATATCTGATGCAGAAAGAGATCGACTTCCTTGGAAACGCGGTGGACAATCCCAAGAGACCTTTTGTGGCCATCCTTGGCGGCGCGAAGGTTTCCAGCAAGATTTCCGTGATCAACAACCTTCTTGACAAGGTGGATGTTCTTATTATCGGCGGCGGCATGTCCTACACCTTCAGCAAGGCTCAGGGCGGAAAGATCGGCAAATCTCTCTGCGAGGATGACTATCTTCAGTACGCGCTTGAGATGATCAAGAAGGCGGAGGAGAAGGGCGTGAAGCTTCTTCTTCCTGTGGACAGCAAGATCGGCGATGCTTTCTCCAACGACTGCAATTCTCAGATCGTTCCCGCCGGTGAGATCGGGGATGACTGGCAGGGTCTGGACATCGGACCGGAGACAGAGAAGATCTTTGCGGATGCGGTGAAGGATGCGAAGACGGTTGTGTGGAACGGACCCATGGGCTGCTTTGAGATGCCCAACTTTGCCCATGGCACGGAGGCCATTGCCAAAGCTCTTGCGGATACCGATGCCATCACCATTATCGGCGGCGGCGACTCCGCGGCGGCAGTGAACATTCTTGGATATGGCGATAAGATGACCCATATTTCCACCGGCGGCGGGGCGTCCCTGGAATTCCTGGAAGGCAAGGAGCTTCCGGGTGTAGCCGCGGCCAACGACAAATAAAAACAGTACGATATAAGGAGAGAGAATCAAAATGGCGAGAAAGAAAATTATTGCTGGAAACTGGAAAATGAACATGACTCCCACCGAGGCGGTCGCCCTGGTTGAGACTCTGAAGCCCCTTGTTGGAAACGAGGATGCGGATGTTGTTTTCTGTGTTCCGGCCATCGATATCATTCCGGTTGTGGAAGCTGTAAAGGGAACCAATATTCAGGTTGGCGCCGAGAATATGTATTATGAGGAGAAGGGTGCCTACACCGGTGAGATTTCCCCGAATATGCTGACAGACGCGGGTGTAAAATATGTGGTGATCGGCCACTCAGAGAGAAGAGAGTATTTCGCGGAGACCGATGAGACCGTGAACAAGAAGGTTCTCAAGGCTCTGGAGCATGGACTTACCCCGATTATGTGCTGCGGCGAGACTCTGACGCAGAGAGAGCAGGGAGTGACCATGGATTTCATTCGCCAGCAGGTGAAGATCGGACTTCAGGGAGTGACTGCGGATCAGGCAAAGATCCTTGTTATCGCCTACGAGCCCATCTGGGCCATCGGCACCGGCAAGACAGCCACCACAGAGCAGGCGGAAGAGGTTTGCGCCGGAATCCGGGCCTGCATCGCTGAGGTGTATGACGAGGCCACTGCGCAGGCTATCCGCATTCAGTATGGCGGATCCGTGAACGCAGGAAATGCCGCAGAGCTTTTTGCACAGGCGGACATCGACGGAGGCCTGGTAGGCGGAGCCAGCCTGAAGGCAGATTTTGGCAAGATCGTCTGCTATAAATAAAAACAGGTGAAAGAGTGATCTGAAGATTGTGCAGGCGCTTGCGGCGTTCTGCACAGTTTTCATATACGGTACCTGACGGGGTGTGTGGAGGATTCCAGTGTGTTTTAAAGAGAAGATTTCAGTATACGTTCCCACCTGGGGAGCGGCGAGGATGAAAGACGCCTTTAAGTGCAGACAGGCAATTTGCTCCACGCTTCGTCTGTGGGAGAAGAGAGAAAGGGATGGATAAAATGAAAAAGAAAAGACACGCGGGCCGTGTCATACTGATTGTGGTTTTGTGTATCCTGATTCTTGTGGGGGTGATTCTGGCCGTGAATCACAGCACCACTTACATCGTGTTTCGCAACCTTACCGCGAAAAAGATCGATATGGATGAATCTACTTCGTGGGACGGGGGAGAGAGTTATCTGGGAGTGCAGTATTCTGAAGTTTCCGATTCGGACGTTCTGGATCTCTATGTCCCCTCCGATGTGGAGAATCCGAAGCTTTTTGTTCTGGTTCACGGCGGCGGTTTTATTTCCAATGATCAGCAGTCCCGGCAGGCGCAGCTGATGTACCGCTATTTCCGGGATCACGGGTACGCCTGCGCCACGGTGAATTATCGCCTGGCCCAGGAGGCGGCCTATCCGGCCGCGGTACAGGATGTGAAAGCAGCCGTCCGGTATCTGCGGGCCCATGCCGACACCTATGGCTACGACGCGGAGCATGTGGCGATCTGGGGAGAGTCCGCCGGAGGTTACCTGGCGGTGATGGCCGCGGTGACCAACGATGAGGAATTTACAGACCTCCCCTATGTGGGAGAGGAGGAGCAGGAGGAAAATATTTCCGCCTCGGTGGATGTACTGGTGGACTTTTACGGCTGCATTGAGCTTGGGACAATGGAGGACCAGTGGGATGAGCTTGGGATTCCGCGCTTTATCATAAAGATCGCCAATTCCTGGCTGGATGTGGATATCCTGGAAGGGTACGAGGACGTGGAATCCTACTGGCTTCGTCAGAATACCAGCGAGATGACGGAGGAGGAGCTGGCGTACTGCAATCCCCATACCTATGTGGAGGAAAACCTGGCGGACAGCGGGATGAAGATCTGGATCGCCCACGGAGACTGCGACATTACAGTTCCCATCCTTCAGTCTCAGGATCTCTATGAGACGGCCTGCAGGGTCCTTGGGGAAGAAAATGTGACCTTCCATACCGTAAAGGATTCCGGACATGCGGGTGACATTATGTACACCGACGAGGAACTGGAAAAAGTAAAGGAATTCCTGGACGCAAACCTTTGAGATGACTGAAGACCGCTCCGGACTGAAAAATTCAGCCGCGGAGCGGTCTTTTTATGTATCCAGAGAGGGGAAGCTCTGGTGTCTGTAAGGCGTCGTACAGGTTCCTGCCTTTAATCTAGATAATCCTTCAGCTTGCGGCTGCGGCTTGGATGGCGGAGCTTTCGCAGTGCCTTCGCCTCGATCTGACGGATTCGTTCTCTGGTAACGTTAAATTCCTTGCCCACCTCTTCCAGGGTTCTGGCCCGGCCGTCGTCCAGGCCGAAACGAAGTCTTAAAACCTTCTGTTCCCGGTCGGTAAGGGTGCTGAGCACCTCTGTGAGCTGTTCCTTGAGGAGGGTGAAGGCGGCTGCCTCCGCCGGCACCGGAACGTTGTCATCCTGGATAAAATCGCCCAGATGGCTGTCCTCCTCCTCGCCGATGGGGGTTTCCAGAGAAACCGGTTCCTGGGAAATCTTAAGAATTTCCCGGACACGGTCTACAGGCATATTCATCTCTTCCGCGATTTCCTCCGGGGTAGGTTCCCGCCCAAGCTCCTGGAGGAGCTGTCTGGATACCCGGATCAGCTTGTTGATCGTCTCCACCATATGGACCGGAATCCGGATGGTGCGGGCCTGATCCGCGATGGCCCGGGTGATGGCCTGGCGGATCCACCAGGTGGCGTAGGTGCTGAATTTATAGCCTTTGCGGTAATCAAATTTTTCCACGGCCTTGATAAGTCCAAGGTTTCCCTCCTGGATCAGATCCAGGAAAAGCATTCCCCGGCCTACATAGCGCTTTGCGATGCTGACAACCAGACGAAGATTGGCCTCGGCCAGGCGCTTTTTCGCGTCCTCGTCCCCCTGCTCCATGCGTTTGGCAAGCTCAATTTCCTCATCTGCGGTGAGAAGAGGGACCTTACCGATTTCCTTCAGGTACATGCGGACCGGGTCTTCAATGCTCACGCCCTCCGGAACGGAGAGGTCAATCTTTTCAAGATCCACCTCCTCTTCCTCGTCCAGGGCCTCGAATTCCGTATCATCATTTTCAAGAACCAGCTCGTCCCCGCTGTTTTCCGAGATCCGGAGCACGTCCACCCCGCTGGCCTCCAGGAAATCAAAAACCTTTTCCATCTGTTCCACGTCCAGAGGCGTGTCCTTAAAAAAGTCGCTGATCTCCTGGTATTCCAGAACATTCTTCTTCTTTTTCGCAAGCTCCAGGAGTTCCACAAGTTTCTCACTGAATTTTGCCATATTCATTTCCATATGTGCTCTATACCTCCATATAGTGATTATATTTTATCCTTAATGAAAGGAAATATGCAGTTCCCGCCGTTTTCTTTCCAGCTCCTCCAGATCCTTTTTTGCCTGAATCTGCTTCTTCACCCCTTCCATGTCCGAGGGGTCCAGACTGCGGCTTTTTTCCCGCAGGCTCTCTTCCTTCACGCGGAAGAGGGCATCCGTGAAGGCTCTTGTCTCTTCTTCCTCATTTTCCAGGTGGAGGGTGGTGTTAAACAGCGCGGCTACCTCCCGCTGTTCTTCGCTGTCTGTGAAGGCGTTCAGAAGCCGGCCGGGATTCACATCCCCCTGGCGGTGCTGGGAAAAGAGCATCTCCGCCACCTGGCGGTACAGAGGAACCACAAAATCTTCCGGCGAGAGATATTGTTCTGCGGTGTCAAAGACAGAAGGACAGTTGCCAAGCCAGGTCAGCAGGAGCTTCTGGGCTTTTTCCCCGGCAGATTCTTTTTTCCTTTTTTCGGGGCCCCCGGCGGGTATGGGACGGACCCGGGTTTCTGCCGGCGTGCCCTTTATGGCCAGGGCGTTGACCCGCTTTCGCAGATCCTCCGCCCGGATTCCGTATCTGCCATAGTCCCGGACAATGGCTTCTATGTAAAGCTTCCGTTCCAGCTCGTCGGAGAGCTCCAGCAGCAGTCGGGCACATTGCTGGAAAAATTCATTCTGCCCCTGGGGAGTGTTCATGTCGAACTCCCTTTCACAGGTATAAATGCGGAAGAGAAAGCTGTCTGTGGCCTGCGCAAGCCTTTCCTCAAAGGCCTGTGCTCCCTGGCTCTTTATGAATTCATCCGGGTCTTTAAAGGGCTTCAGGCTGACCACCCTGGAATTCACCCCTGCCTCCCGGAGAATGGGAATGGCGCGGAGGGCAGCCCGGATCCCGGCCTCGTCGCTGTCATAGAGGAGCAGAACTTCCCGGGTGTATCGCTTGACCAGACTGGCGTGGCCGGACGTCAGGGCCGTTCCCAGGGAGGCCACGGCGTTGGTGAAGCCAGCCTGATGCATGGCGATCACATCCATGTATCCCTCGCAGAGAATCAGGTTCTCCTTCCGGGAAGACCGGGCCGCGTGGAGTCCGTACAGATTCCGGCCTTTGTCGAAGATTTCCGTTTCCGGGGAATTCAGATATTTGGGCTTTCCGTCACCCATCACCCGGCCGCCGAAGCCGATGACCCGGCTGTTCACGTCCATAATGGGAAAAATCACCCGGTCCCGGAATTTGTCATACATTCCGCGGCGCTCGTCCACATTGAAAAGTCCGGAATCCCGGAGAAGCTCGTCGCTGTAGTTTCTTCCTTTCAGATACCGGTACAGGCTGCCGGATCTGCCGGCGTACCCCAGGCCGAATTTCCGGATGGTTTCCTCCTTCAGCTCCCGGCCCCGCAGGTAATCCAGGGCACTGCGTCCGTCTTTTCCGCGCAGCTGGTAGTAAAAATAGCCGGCCGCCAGCTTGTGGATCTCCAGAAGGGCGGCTCTTCGCCGTGCCTGTTCCCCGGCCCTGCCGGAATACTCGATTTTTGGCAGGGAAACCCCCGCGCGCTGGGCCAGCCGGGAAAGAGCCTCTCCGAAGGACAGGTTCTCATATTCCATAATAAAATTAAAAATGTTACCTCCGGCCCCACATCCGAAGCAGTAATACATCTGCTTTGAGGGGGATACGGAGAAGGAGGGGGATTTCTCGTTGTGAAAAGGACACAGACCAAAATAGTTGCTTCCCTTGCGTGTCAGCTTCACATATTGGGAAATCACGTCCACAATGTCGTTTTTTGTCCGGACCTCCTCGATTATATCCTCGTCATATCGTGCGCCGTTTCGCATTCTAATAAACCTCCCAGGCTCTGGGTATGTAGATCTCCCGGAATTTGTTCATGCAGTACTGGTCGGTCATGCCGGAGAGATAGTCGCAGACCACCTGGCCTTTTGGCTGGCCGCGCCAGGTGATCATTTCCAGATATTCCGCGGACATGGCTTCCGGATGGTCAATGTAATATTCGTAAAGCTCTGTGAGCATTTTAATGGCTTTTTCCTCTTCCTTTTTTGCGGCGGGATTGTTGTATACACTGCGGAACATGATGGAGCGCAGATCCATCAGAGCCTGGTGGATCTCATCGGACATCCGGATCTGGTCCTGATCCATACTGTTCTCAATAATATCATGGACAAAGGTGTTCAGCCTTTCTCTTGTGGTATATCCCAGAAGGATCCGAAGGGTGATGGGAATATCGTCCTCGGTGATCAGTCCGGCTCTCTGCGCGTCGTCCATGTCATGGTGGACATAGGCGATTTTGTCAGAAAGGCGGACCACCTGTCCTTCCAGAGTGGAAGGGCTTCCGCTGGTTCTGTGATTGCGGATGCCATCCCGGACCTCCCAGGTCAGGTTCAGTCCCGCACCGTTCTTCTCCAGAACCTCCACCACCCGCACGCTCTGTATGTAGTGGGCAAAGCCTTCCGGATGGATGGCGTTCAGTGCCCGTTCCCCGGCGTGCCCGAAAGGGGTATGGCCCAGGTCGTGGCCCAGGGCGATGGCTTCCACCAGATCCTCATTCAGCCGGAGTGCCCGGGCGATGGTCCGGGCAATCTGGGAAACCTCCAGAGTATGGGTCAGTCGGTTTCGGTAATGATCTCCCTGAGGTGCGAGAAAAACCTGTGTTTTATCCTTCATGCGCCGGAATGCCTTGCAGTGCAGAATACGGTCCCGGTCCCGCTGGTAGGCCGTACGCACATCACACTCCTCCTCCGCCCGGTCCCGCCCCCGGGTATCCCGGCTGCGGGAGGCGTAAGGACATAGGAGAAGCGTCTCTCTTTCTTCCATATTCTCTCTGATATTCATATATGTTTCCTTTGCAAACGGAAAATATTTTCATTTTTTCTGCGGCGACAAAATGTCTCTTATTAATTATATTCTGCAAAAACCGGCAAATTCCTTTTTTTCTTAAAAAAAGTCAGCACCCGCCCTCAAATGTTTTTTTTCGGCAGTTGACAGTGGAAAAATATTCTGTTATAGTGAATAAGGAGCGAAGGACAAGGATGTTTTGCCGGTGGCGAATCATCGTTGTCCTTTTTCTTTCTATCATACATAACCGGAGGGAGGAAATCAGTTGTACGACATGGAATTGTATGATCGTTCGGATACGATCAATGAACTGCTTGCCAGGTATGGCGTGAAATTCGGTATTTACAAAAACAATACGTTTAAGGAACAGCTTTTTCCTTTTGATGTGATCCCCAGGATCATCACAAAAGAAGAATTTGACATGCTCGAGAAAGGGCTGGCGCAGCGCGTGGACGCGCTGAATCTGTTCCTGAAGGACATCTATTCAGAGAAGAAGATCATCCGCGACAATGTGGTCCCGGAGGACTTTGTCTACGCGTCCAGCGGGTACATGGTTCAGTGTGAAGGCATCGTGCCGCCAAAGGGCGTGTATTCCCATATTTCCGGCATTGACCTGGTAAAAGGCAAAAACAAAGAGTGGTATATTCTGGAGGACAATCTCCGGGTTCCGTCCGGCGCCTCCTACCCCATGATCGCCCGCAATCTCTGCCGCCGGTGTTCCCCCCGGACCTATCAGAAATTTCATCTGGAGGACAACCGGAACTACGCGGATATGTTAAGGGAGACCATGGACGCGGTGAATACCGGCGGTATTAATGTGATTCTCACCCCCGGGCGCTATAACGCGGCGTATTTTGAGCATTCCTATTTCGCGGAGAAGACCGGAGCCCATCTGGTAAACGGAAGCGAGCTTACCGTGGAGAATGACACCCTCTATTTCGTGGATTATTCCGGGAAGAAGGAAAAGGTGGGCGCTGTTTACCGGAGGATTTCCGATGAATATCTGGATCCCATGAATTTCAACCCTGAATCCGTTATCGGAATTCCCCATATTTTTGATGTTTACCGAAAGGGGAACGTGGCGCTTCTGAACACGCCCGGAAACGGGATCGCCGACGATAAGGGTATTTATTATTTTGTTCCCAGGATGATTAAATATTATCTGAAGCAGGAGCCTATTCTTCAGAACGCGCCCACCTATCTTCCCTTTTATGAGGAGGATAAGAAATTTGTTCTGGCCAATTTTGACCGTCTGGTTCTCAAGGACGTGGCGGAGGCCGGAGGCTACGGCGTGGTTTTTGCCAGCAAGATGACGAAGGAGCAGAAGGAGAGCTTTCTGGCTCTGATGGAGGCCCAGCCCAGGCGTTTCATCGCTCAGGAGGTCATTGATTTTGAGGATCTGAACATATTTGATAAGGGGGAGATCGTTCCCCGCAAGGCAGATCTGCGCGCCTTTGTTCTTTCCGGGGACCGCACACAGGTCTGGAAGAGCGGGCTGACCCGTTTCTCCAGAAACCCGGATTCGTTTATCGTGAATTCTTCACAGGGAGGAGGTTTTAAAGACACATGGGTATTATCTCAGTAGAACAGACCGACCGGCTTTACTGGCTGGGCCGGTACACAGAGCGGGTGTACACCACCATGCGCCTTTATTTTGTCACCTATGACACCATGCTGGACAAGATTGCCAAGGAATACAAGGCATTCTGTGAAAAGCTGGAAATTCCGGATATTTATAAGGACGGAGAGGATTTTACCAGAAGCTATGCCTTTGATGAGAACAATCCCAATTCCATGATGAGCAACCTTCTCCGAGCCTATGACAACGCAATTGTTCTCCGGGAGGAAATCGGAAGCGAGTCTCTCGCCTATGTGCAGCTGGCGATTTATGAGATGCAGAAGGCAGCCGCCGGGGACGCGCCTCTTCTGGAGTTTCAGCGGGTGCTGGACGACCTGATGGCCTTCTGGGGAATCGTGGACGATATGATCTTAAGCGAAAATGTGCGAAACATCATTAAGGCGGGCAAGCGTGTGGAGCGGATCGATCTCTACGGCCGCCTCCATGCACAGAAGGATGACCTGTACCGGGAGGTATGCCGCCTGACCGGGCGGATCGGGAGATGCAATCTGAACTACAGGAAGGATGTCCTTCTGCGCCTGGAGGAGCTTCTGGATGAAGAAACGCTGGATTATAATGAAATCGTCTCGCAGATCGAGCAGATCCTGGAGGTATAAGATTTGAAGCTTTGGAAACTTACCTATGAGCTTTCCAGTGAATTTTCGGCTCCGGTTGTCAGACACCATTACACCCTGCGCTGCCTTCCCCGGGATTCCTTTTCCCAGAAGGTACATTCCTGTAAATGCAAGGTCTTTCCATCCAGTGAGAGCACAAAGGAGAAGGACTCCTTTGGAAACCATATGCTCATCGGATGCTGCCCCCTGCCCCATGACCGGTTTGTGGTGGAAATGTCGGCGACGGTGATCCGGGAGTGCAGGCCGGAGCCGGAGCCCCTGTCCTCCTGGCGTCTGGGAATGTACCGGACGGTAACGCCCTGGACGGCCATGGGGCCGGAACTGACAGAATTTTATGAAACGATGGAATCCGGTCTGGACCCGGATCCCTGGAAGAGAACAGGAGAGCTTATGGAAGCTCTTTTTGGTGTGTTTCGCTATGAGAGCGGCAGCACTGTTTTTGACACAACCGCGGAGCAGGCCTTTGCCCAGAGAAAGGGCGTGTGTCAGGATTATGCCCACATCCTTCTGACTTTGTGCCGGCATGGGGGCCTGACCGCCCGGTATGTGGCCGGCGTGATTCCCGGGGAGGGAGAGACCCACGCCTGGATCGAAGTCCTGTCGGACAGCTTCTGGAAGGGCTTTGATCCCACCAACAACCGGGAGACCAACGAGGAGTATATCTGTCTGGCGGTGGGGCGGGACGCCCACGACTGTGTGCTGAACAAGGGGATTTTCCTCGGAAATGCCGGACAGAGTCAGCATGTACATGTGAAAATGGAGGAAATATAATTGGTACAGACTATTGCGTCGATTCCCCTTCCGGTGATGGAGAATCTTCAGATTAAGAAAAACCGGCTGGAGGGCGGAAGCGGAGAGGAACGGAAGCGTCTCAGTGTTGTCACGGGGATTCACGGAGATGAGCTGGAGGGACAGTATGTGTGTTTTGAGCTGAACCGTCAGATCGCGGCAAATCCCCAGTTTCTTCACGGGATCGTGGATATTTACCCGGCTATGAATCCGCTGGGAATTGATTCTATCACAAGGGGCATTCCAGGCTTTGATCTGGACATGAACCGGGTTTTTCCCGGAAATGACAACGGCTCCATGACGGAGCATCTGGCGGCGAGAATCATTGAGGACCTGGAAGGGAGCGATCTGTGCATTGACATTCACGCCAGCAATATTTTTCTGACAGAGCTGCCCCAGGTGCGCATCAATGAGCTGCACAGGGAAACTCTGGTGCCCATCGCCGAAAAGCTGAATGTGGATTTTATCTGGGTGCATCAGAGCAGCACGGTTCTGGAGTCCACCCTGGCTTACAGTCTGAATTCCAGAAACACCCCCACTCTTGTGGTGGAAATGGGGGTAGGCATGCGGATCACCAAGGCCTACTGTCAGCAGATGGTCCGGGGAATTTTTTCCGTGATGCATGAGATGGGCATGTGGAGCGGCCCTGTGGACGCGCCCCGCAAGCCGATGATCGCAGACCGGGACGACGCAGTGCTTTTTCTCAACGCCCCGGTGGCCGGAGTCTTCATCAGCCAGGCCAGACATGGCGACCGGCTGAAAAAGGGAAGCCCGGTGGGTGTGATTGTGGATCCCCTGGAGGGCAGCATCCTGGAGCGTATGAAGGCACCGGAGGACGGAATCCTGTTTACCATCCGGGAATATCCGGTGGTGAATGAGGGTTCCCTGATCGCGCGGATTCTCAGGGAGGAGGCACTTGCATGAGAACAGAGATTATTTATGAAAACCGGTCTCTGTACCGGGACAGTTTTAAGGTGCAGGGTTATGTCTTCGGGACCGGGGAAAAATCCGTATGCATTATAGGAAATATGCGGGGAAATGAGTATCAGCAGCTTTACGCCTGTTCCAGGCTGGTGCGCGCCCTTCAGAACGCGGAGCAGCAGGATATGCTGGAACCGGGTTTTGAAATCCTTGTGATCCCCTCGGTGAATCCCTATTCCATGAATATTGAAAAACGATTCTGGCCCATTGACAATACGGATATCAACCGTATGTTTCCCGGATATGTGGAGGGGGAGACGACCCAGCGCATCGCCGGAGGAATTTTTGAGAAAATCAAGGATTATAAATATGGCATTCAGTTTGCGTCCAATTATATGCCCGGGAAATTCATGCCCTACATCAGCGTGATGAAGACAGGCTTTGAGGTTCCGGAGATGGCCCGGAAATTCGGGATGCCCTATGTGGTTCTCCGAAATCCCAGACCCTATGATACCACAACCCTGAATTATAACTGGCAGATCTGGGAGACCCAGGCCTTCAGTCTTTACACCACAGACACGGAAAATATTGACAAAATCAGCGCGGGGCGGGGAGTCAAGGCTATTTTTTCCTTCCTCTCCTCTTTGGGTCTGGTGCGGTACAGCGGCCATGGCGGCTATCACTCTCAGGTGGTGGACGATGAGAAAATGATCACAGTCCGGACACCCTACGCGGGGCTTTTTGAGCCGGAAGTGACCGTGGAGCAGGAGGTTCAGAAGGGAATGCTTCTGGCCAGAATCCTCAATCCCGTGGACGGGGAGACTACATCCCGGATTTACGCGCCGGAGGACGGCATTGTTTTCTTTATGCATTCCAAGCCTCTGACCTACGGACATACGGCGGTATTCAAGCTGATCCCGGCTTCCCTGTAAGCAGAGCGGATTTCTGAATGAAAAAACCATAATTTACACATAATACCTTCAGAAAAGAGCGGGAATTTCCGGATTCCCGCCAGAATCTGGAGGTGTTTTATGTCTGAGAAGAAAAAAGAAAATCTGGAGAATGAAAAAGAGAGAAATGAACAGATCCTGGAAATGGGGCAGGTGATGCTGGAGAACAATCCGGGAAGACACAGAGTGGAGCTTCTCACCATTATCGGGGAGGTGGAAGGGCATGAGTCTGCTCCATCCCAGAGCAAAACCACAAAATATGAGCATGTACTTCCAAAGCTTGCCATGATTGAGGACGACGCCGGTGTGGACGGTCTTCTGATTCTGCTGAATACCGTGGGCGGGGATGTGGAGGCCGGCCTGGCCATTGCGGAGATGATCGCCTCCTTAAGTGTGCCCACGGTTTCTCTGGTTCTGGGAGGCGGCCATTCCATCGGCGTTCCCATGGCGGTCTCCGCGGACTATTCTTTTGTGGTTCCAAGTGCCACCATGGTGATTCATCCGGTGCGGTCCAGCGGCACTTTTATCGGTGTAGCCCAGACCTACCGGAACATGGAAAAAATCCAGGATCGTATTACGAATTTTATTGCCGCCCATTCCCGCGTTACCCAGGAACGCCTGGAAGAACTGATGCTGGACACCAGCCAGCTTGTGAAGGATGTGGGGACCATGCTGGAGGGCCGGGAGGCGGTGGAGGAAGGCCTGATCGATGAGGTGGGAGGCGTGCGGGAGGCCATGAAAAGGCTCCACGCCATGATAGAAAAAAGAAATCCTCAGTTATCCTAGATTTTCAGGCGCCCCGGGCATTCTCCTAAAGTGTGCCCGGGGGATTTGACGGTTCTCTGTATTGTGTGATATACTGACATTGCTATAAAATTATCAATAGGAGGGACAATCTATGAGTCATAAATGTGGATGCCAAAGCGGGGACGCGGCAGACCTTACTGCACTGGCCCCGGTACTGGAGAAGTACGCCGCCGTAAAGGGAAGTCTGATCACAATTCTGCAGCAGACCCAGGATATTTATGGATATATCTCCCTGGACGCGATCAACTACATAGCAGAGAGAACCGGCATCATGCCGGCAAAAATTTACGGTGTGGCCACCTTTTATGCCCAGTTCCGTCTCCAGCCTGTAGGAAAATACCTGATTATGCTGTGCAAGGGCACCGCCTGCCATGTCAACGGGGCGGATATGATCGAGGAGGCTGTCTGTGAACATCTTGGGATTCATGACGGAGAAACCACGCCGGACGGTCTGTTTACCCTGAATAATGTTGCCTGTCTTGGCTGCTGTTCTCTGGCGCCTGTCATGATGGTGAAAACCACGGATGGGGAGGAGACCTTCGGCAGTCTGACAAAATCCTCCGTCAGGAAAATTCTTGACGATTACAAAGCAAAGAGTGCACAGGAGGGATAAAGGATGAAGGTTGTTGTAGGACAGGGCAGCTGCGGGATCGCCACCGGAGCCAGGAAAACCTCCGATGAGTTTGAAAGAATCGTTTCCGGGAGGAAGCTGGAGGGAGTGGCCATTGACAAGACCGGGTGTATCGGAACCTGTTATCTGGAGCCCATTGTGGACGTTTACAGTGACAATGGCGCGCTGGAGGCCAGATATGTGAAATGTACCACGGACAAGGTCGAAAGGATTGTGGAGGAGCATCTCATCGGCGGCGTGCCTGTGGAGGAGTATAAAATACAGGAGCAGGATGAGGCATTTTTATCCAGGCAGCAGAGAATCGTGCTTCGCAACTGTGGAAAAATCAATCCGGAGCGAATCGAGGAGTATCTTGCCGCGGATGGATATGTGGCGGCGAGGAAGGCGGTGACCTCCATGACCCGGGATGAGGTAATTGAGGAAATCCGGATTTCCGGCCTTCGGGGCCGGGGCGGGGCCGGTTTTCCTACCTGGTTCAAGTGGAATGCCATTAAATCCAGTCCCGGATCTGAGAAATATATGGTCTGTAACGCGGATGAGGGTGATCCGGGGGCATTTATGGACCACTCCGTGCTGGAGGGAGATCCCCACTCCGTTCTGGAGGGCATGCTCATCGGCGGCTATGCGGCCGGCGCCTCACAGGGGATTATCTACTGCCGCGCAGAGTATCCCCTGGCCATCGCCCGTCTGGAGATTGCCATGGAACAGGCCCGGGAGAGGGGATACCTTGGGAAAAATCTTTTCGGGACGGATTTCTCCTTTGACATCCGGATCAAAGCCGGTGCCGGCGCCTTTGTGTGCGGGGAAGAGACCGCTCTGATCGCTTCTCTGGAAGGGGAGCGGGGGATGCCCAGGCTAAAGCCGCCCTTCCCGGCCGCCAAGGGCTACTGGAAGCTTCCGACCAATATCAATAACGTGGAAACCTACGCCAATGTGGCCTGGATCATCCGCAACGGCGGACAGGCCTTTGCGGACCGGGGGGCGGATCAGTCCAAGGGCTCCAAGGTTTTCGCTCTGGCAGGCAAGATCAAAAAGGGAGGCCTTGTGGAGGTCCCCATGGGCATGACGCTGCGTGAGGTAATTTACGACATCGGGGGCGGAATCAAGAATGACCGGAGCTTTAAGGCAGTGCAGATGGGCGGTCCCTCCGGCGGCTGTATTCCGGCAGAGCTGATCGATACTCCGGTTACATATGAGGATATCAATAAAACCGGGGCCATCGTGGGTTCCGGCGGCATGATTGTCATGGACGAGGATACCTGTATGGTGGATATGGCCCGTTTCTTCCTGGATTTTACCAGAAAGGAATCCTGCGGGAAATGTAATTACTGCCGGATCGGAACCAAGCGTATGCTTGAGATTCTGGAGCGGATTACCCGGGGCGAGGGAAAGGACGGCGATATTGAACTTCTGGAGGAGCTGGCGGACAAGATCAGGGACGGCGCGATGTGCGGCCTGGGTCAGACGGCACCCAATCCGGTTCTGACCACTCTTCGCTATTTCCGCAATGAATATGAGGATCACATTTATAATCACACCTGTACGGCAAAATCCTGTAAAGCTCTTATTCATTATGAGATTTCTGAGGAAGACTGCAGGGGATGTACGGCCTGTGCGAGACAATGCCCGGTGGGAGCGATTTCCGGTGAACGCAAGAAGGCGCACCACATCGATCCCTCTGTGTGTGTCAAATGCGGCAGATGTGAGGAAGCCTGCAAATTTGACGCGGTGAAGAGAGTCTGATAGGAGGTGCGACATTGGAAAAATACAGATTAAATATTGACGGAAAGGAAGTCTCCGGGCTTCCGGGACAGACCATTCTTGAGGTGGCGAGGGAGAATGAGATCTTTATTCCCACCCTGTGTTACGATGAGAGAACGGAAATCTACGGCGCCTGCGGCCTGTGCGTGGTGGAGCTGGAGGGCAGCCCGAAGCTCTGGAAGGCCTGCGCGACGACGATTTCTCCCAATATGATTATCCGCACCCATACAGAGCGTGTGCTGGAATCCAGAAAGACAAACCTGGAGCTTCTGCTTTCCAATCATAAGGGGGACTGCCGCCCGCCCTGTATGCTGGCATGTCCCGCGCAGACGGACTGTCAGGGATATGTGGGCCTGATTGCTAACGGCCAGTTTGAGGAGGCCATCCGGCTGATCCGGGAGAATATTCCCCTCCCCGGGTCCATCGGGCGTGTCTGCCCTCATCCCTGTGAGACGGCCTGCCGCCGGGGACTGGTGGAGGAGCCTGTGGCCATAGCAAATCTGAAGCGCTTTGCCGCGGATACAGATGAATTCGGGGAGGATCCCTTTGTTCCTGAATGTGAGGCGGATACAGGAAAAAATGTGGCGGTGATCGGCGGAGGACCCTATGGAATCTCCATGGCTTATTTTCTCCGTCAGATGGGTCACAGTGTTACCATCTATGAGGCCATGCCAAAGCTGGGAGGAATGCTTCGCTATGGGATCCCGGAATACCGTCTTCCCAAGGAGGTTCTGGATGAGGAAATCGCCATTCTGGAGAAAATGGGCGTGACCCTGATTACCGGTACCAGGATCGGGAAGGATATCTCCTTTGAGGCCATTCACAGAGATTATGACGCGGTGTGTGTGGGAATCGGCGCCTGGGTTTCCACCGGCGTGCGCTGCAAAGGAGAGGGCGCAAAGGGCGTTCTTGGAGGAATTGATTTCCTGCGGAGCGTGGTCCGCAATGAACCGGCGGCTCTTGGGAAAAACGTTGCCGTCGTAGGAGGCGGCAACACCGCCATGGATGCCTGCCGCAGTGCGGTGCGTCTGGGAGCGGAAAATGTTTATAATATTTACCGCCGTACAAAGGATGAAATGCCCGCGGACAGGATCGAGATCGAGGAGGCGGAGGAAGAGGGAGTTATTTTTCTGAATCTGACCAATCCTCTGGAAATTATTTCCGATGAAAACGGACACTGTGTACAGATGGTTCTCCAGGTCATGCGGCTGGGAGAGCCGGACGCTTCCGGCAGACGGGCCCCCGTTCCTGTGGAAGGGGAGACGAAGACCATCGATGTGGACAATGTGATTCTGGCCATCGGCCAGAAGGTGGACGCCGGGGGAATTGACGGCGTGGAGCTGACGAGGAAGGGCGGCATTGTCTATGACAGGGATACCTTTATGACCTCGGTTCCCGGTGTTTTTGCCGGCGGCGACTGCGGCAATGACAAGATTTCCATTGCGGTGGAATCCATCGGTGATGCCAAAAAAGGCAGCCTGGTTGTGGATGCCTATCTCCGTGGGGAGAGTATTAAATATGAGCCCGGTTATTATGTGACCCGGAAGGATGTCACAGAGAGAACCTTTGAGGACCGGGAGAGAATGTGCCGTCCCGCCATGGATCAGCTGGCCGCGCCGGAGCGAAGAGACAATTTCTCCGAGATTGTATTTGGCTACGATGAGGAACAGGCGGTGGAGGAAGCCCATCGCTGCCTGGAATGCGGCTGTAAGGACTACTTTGAGTGTAAGCTGATTTCCTATGCGAATATGTACGGCGTAAAGCCGGAACGTTTTGAAGGGGAGATCAATGAGACAGAGTATGAGGATTCCCATCCTTTTATTCTGCGGGATCCCAACAAGTGTATTCTCTGCGGTCTGTGTACCCGTGTCTGCGATGAGGTGATGGGCGTGGGAGCCTTAGGGCTTGTGAACCGGGGGTTTGATACCGTTGTAAAACCGGCCCTGGAGCTCCCCCTTGCCGAGAGCGGCTGTATTTCCTGCGGTCAGTGTGTAAGCGTGTGCCCCACCGGAGCCCTGCAGGAGCGTCTTACCATCGAAAAATCGGTTCCCCTGGATACGCAGGATACCGATACTACCTGTGCCTACTGCTCCGTTGGATGCTCCACCCATCTGGAGACCTGCGGCGATATGCTGATCAAATCCCGGCCGGACAGGGAAGGAAAAGTGAATGCGGGTCTTCTCTGCGGCAGAGGAAAATTTGGCTTTGACTGTTCGGTGATGGAAGGAAAGCTGCTGGCTCCTCTTGTGAGAAGAAACGGAGAACTGGAGGAGACGGATTACCATGAGGCCTTTGTTCTCACAGCGAAAAAGGCCCAGGCTCTGGCGCTGAAATATGGCCGTGAGGCGGTGGCGGTTTCCATCTCGGACCGTTACACAAACGAAGAGGCTTATGTGATTAAGCGTTTTGCAGATTCCATCGGCGCAGGGACACTTTGCTTTAACAGCCGGGAAAACGGCGCGGCCAGTGTGATCGGCGTGGACGCCTCCCCCAACACCATCGATGAGCTGCTTTCTACGGAGGTGATTCTGTGCGCGGGCTTTGTGGCCCAGGAGAATGAGGTCATCCGCGTAAAGCTGAAGCAGGCGGCGGCCAACGGTGCGAAGGTGATCCTTATAAATCCTGAAGGGTATGAGCAGGAGCATATGAACTTTGTATACAGGAATGTAACCACAGACAATCGTCTGGATTTCCTGAAGGAGATTGCGAAGGCACTGATTGAGTCCGGAAAGGGAGAAGGTCTGGAGGGCTTTGAGGAGCTGAAGGCTTCTGTAGCGGACGTCTGTGTCTGCCAGGAGGCGAAAGAGGTGGCGGATCTCTACGCGGGAGCGAAGAAAGCCATGATTCTTTATCAGCAGAATGTGGTCTCTGTGGAGGCGGCGAAGCTGCTGGCGGACATTGCGGTTCTCTCCGGCCATATCGGAAGTCCCAGAGATGGCATCCTTCTTCTGAGGGCGAAGAACAACAGCCAGGGTCTGGCGGATCTTGGCGTGACCGCCGGCGGGGAGGCCATGGAAGGTGTGAAGGCTCTTCTGGTCTTCGGGGAAGACCCGGATCCGGAGTATCTGAGGCAGCTGGTATTTCTTATGGTCTGCGATACGCATATGACAAAAACGGCCCAGATGGCGGATGTGGTTCTGCCGGGAACCGGATACGCGTCGGCCTGTGGTACATACACGAATACCGAGCGCAGGATGCAGCCTGTGGAACCGGCCATTGAGGAGGATGTGATCTTCTGTAACTGGGAGGTGGCTGCAGAGCTGGCTCACGTATATGAAACGGAGTTCCCCTATGACAGCGAAGAGGATATTTCCGAAGAAATGAATGAGAGACTGGATTTCTACCGCAATGGGGAGATCGGTCAGGTGACCGGCGGGGTTCTGGACTGTGCCGGAGCGAAGCTGGTTGCGGTGGAGGACGGCGTTTTTATGGATCCTCTTGGCTGCACAGACCATCTTATGAATATGATTGATGAAAGGCTGCCCGGAAGATCCTGAGCCGGGAGAAAATTGTCCCCGGGAATCGCGTAAACTGCGGTTCCCGGGGACAGACTTTATGGAGAAAGCCGGATACGGCGCCGGCCTGCAAAGACTTTTGAAAAATAAAAAAACCTTAAACACTGAAGTCAGTGCTTAAGGTCTCACATGCGGAAGATGGGACTTGAACCCACACGAGCGCATTGCTCACAAGATCCTTAGTCTTGCTCGTCTGCCAGTTCCGACACTTCCGCATATCGCATTTCGTGGAAATTCTTATCTTTCCCCGCGACAAGAGCTAGTATAACAAAAGTGCGGTTCAAAGTCAACACTTTTTTTGAGGTTCATGAAAACTTTTTTCGGTTTTCGATTTTTTCAGGCACCAGGTTGTATTTTTTAAAATCTTATCTTTTGTATTTTCTGTATTTCTCTTCTGTGTTTCAACTGTGGCCGCTTTTGTGTTTTATTTCTTTTGTTTTCAGATAGCTTAAATATCCTCCGGTTCAGGGAGAATATCTCTGCTCTGCAAGGAAATATAGCACATATTGTTCTTACTGTCCATAGCGAAAAATGTCGAAATCGTAAAATTTCTGTTAAATTCCGGCCTTCATTCCCCGGATCCCCTGTCTTTTCAGGTTGCGGATGCGGTGCGCCTTATGCTATGATACAGGGGATAAAGGTTGAAGAATGCAGAGGATTTTATAACTTTTTGCCGTTTCAATCATACGATAGGAGGAGAAGACTATGCAGCTGTCTCTGCGGCTCTTTGCCATTGCGAATATGGTTACACCCGGCAACCGCCTGGTGGATGTGGGCTGTGACCACGGATATCTTCCGGTCTGGCTGGTGGGCAACGGGATTGTGCCCTCCGCCATCGCCATGGATATCCGGCCGGGGCCTCTCTCCCGGGCCAGGGAAAATGTAGCCGCCTGTGGTCTGGAAGGGAAGATTGCGCTTCGGTTAAGCGACGGAATGGAAGGCCTTGCCCCGGGGGAAGGGGATACCCTGGTAATCGCCGGAATGGGAGGGCCGCTGATGGAACGGATACTGACAGAGGGAAAGGAACAGCGGGAATCCTTTTCAGAGATGATTCTCTCTCCACAGTCGGATGTGATTCATTTCCGACGGTTTCTGCGGGAGATACGCTGGGAAATCCGGGAGGAACAGATGGTGGAGGAGGACGGAAAGTTTTATATTCTGTTAAAGGCCGGCCGGGATGAGAAAGCTTTGAATGAAAAAGAACCGGAGGATAAAGGCCGGGAAGAGCCTTGGGCCTCCTGCCCCACGCCGGAGGAATGGTTTGGAAGAGAGCTTCTCAACAGGAGAGATCCGGTGCTCCTCCGGTATCTGCAAAAGGAGGAAAGGATCCGCCTTGAGATCCTTTCGGCCCTTGAGGCGGCCGCCGGAAAGTCGGCCTTAGCCGGTGCCCGCATGTCCCAGGTGGAAACAGAACTTCAGGTGATCCGCGCTGCGCTTGGCAGATATGAGGACAGAGATACAGACCCAGTTTCATAACCCGGAAGGAGGCGGTTTTATGGGAACGGAAATGCGGAAGGTGACCATTCATGATGAAACCCGGGAGTATCCGCCGGGAACCCGTTATCTGGATATTGTCCGTGAATACAAAGGAACCGAATGGGAGGGGGAGGCGCCGGTTATTCTTGTGACTGTGGATGGCCGTCTGCGGGAACTGCACAAATATGTAAAAAAGGACTGCACACTGGATTTTGTGACCACAGCGGATCCCATCGGATATCAGACCTATTGCCGCAGCGCGGTTTTTGTCCTTTTAAAGGCGATTTTTGATGTGGCTGGGAAGGATGGCATCAGTAAAGTGATGATCCATTACTCCCTGGGAAACGGGTATTATTTCACCATGCAGGGGAGCACGGAGCTGAACGCTTCTTTTCTTGAGAGGGTGGGAGACCGGATGCGGGAGATTGCCGGGCTTTGCCTTCCTATTCAGAAACGCAGTGAAAATACCGACGACGCGGTGGCTCTTTTTCACAGGCACCGGATGTATGACAAAGAAAAACTGTTCCGCTACCGGCGGAGCTCCAGGGTGAATATTTACAGCATCGAGAATTTTGAGGATTATTTTTACGGGTTTATGGCTTGCCATACAGGATACATCCGCTGCTTTGACCTGCAGCTTTATGAGGAGGGCTTTGTGCTGCTGCTTCCCGCTCAGGGGAATTTGGGGAAGCTTCCCCCCTTCACCCCGGGAAGAAAACTGTTTCAGGTGCTGAAGGAATCCAGGGAATGGGGAGACAAAATGGATGTCTCCACGGTGGGAGAGATGAACGACCTGATCACGAAAAACGGCGCCCGGAATCTGATTCTGGTCCAGGAGGCTCTTCACGAGGCGAAGATTTCCGAAATTGCCGGGGAAATTGCCACAAGAAAACATATAAAGTTTGTCATGGTGGCCGGTCCCTCCTCCTCGGGAAAAACCACCTTTTCCCATCGCCTGTCCATCCAGCTCACCGCCCGCGGCCTGAAGCCCCATCCCATCGCCATGGACAATTATTTCTTCGATCGGGACCGGATTCCCCTGGACGCTTACGGGGAAAAGGATTTCGAGGGCCTTGGGGCTCTGGATGTGGAGCTGTTTAACCGGGATATGCAGGCTCTTCTGGAAGGCCGCACCGTGGACCTGCCCTATTTTAATTTCAAAACCGGACAAAGAGAGTACCGTGGGGAAAAGCTTTGTCTTGGGAAAGAGGATATTCTGGTGATCGAGGGAATTCACGGGCTTAACGGGGAGCTTGGGAAGTTCCTGCCCAGGGAGAGTAAATATAAGATTTACATCAGCGCCCTGACCCAGCTGAATGTGGATGAGCATAACCGGATTCCCACCACGGACGGACGGCTGATCCGCCGTATTGTCCGGGACGCCAGAACCAGGGGAGCCTCCGCAAAGGAGACCATCGCCCGCTGGCCCTCCGTGCGAAGGGGAGAGGAGACCAACATATTTCCCTGCCAGGAGGAAGCGGATGTGATGTTTAACTCTGCTCTGGTCTATGAGCTGGCCTGCCTGAAGGTATATGCGGAGCCTCTGCTCTTTGGCATCGGGAGGGAGGAACCGGAATACCAGGAGGCGAAACGTCTTCTGAAGTTTTTTGACTATTTTGTACCGGTCTCCAGCGAGGAGGTTCCGGGGAATTCTCTTTTGCGGGAATTCATCGGGGGCAGCTGCTTCCATGTATAAGCTTACAAAAAAATCCTCCGCTCTTTCACGGACAGTTCCGGGAAAGAGCGGGGGATTTTTATATGTCCGGTTCTCTGTGAAATGCGTTGTGAAGCCTTTGAATGGTCTGGGTATCCCGCCAGGTCTTCGGCGTCATGTCGGTGGTTTTCTTAAAGATCCGGCTGAAATAGTAAACATCCGGAATTCCGCAGCGCTGGGCGATATCCTTGATGGGAAGATCTGTGGAAAGCAGGAGATTCTGCGCAAGAGAAATCCGGCTGTGGTTTACGTAGTCTGTCAGAGAAATTCCCATGTCTTTTTTAAACAGGGTGGACAGATAGCTGGCGTTGACGGACAGAAGCTCGGAGAGGGATTTCAGGCTCAGGTCCGCGGTCAGATCCGTGGAGATGTAGTTGATCACTCTCTGGGTCAGCAGGGAATACTGGTTCATTGTATAACGGCGCACCAGGCGGCAGTAGTTTTTGATACAGTCATTTCGGAAAATATGGCACTGATCCACACTGGTGAGCTTTTCAATATTTTTCACATTCTGGTTGGAAAGAGAATCTATGTGGATGGGATGAACGCCCGCGTCTTCCACGGCCTTGCGCAGCAGGGTGTTTAAGGTAATACAGTAGTCCTTTTCGTCCCGGAGCACGTTGTTCAGCCTGTAGGGTATAAAATGGGGAGGAGCGCCGGAAAGCAGTTCCAGGGCTCTGGTCTCGTTTCCGCTGCCCACGGCAGAAATCAGTGCATTTTCCATTTCGTACCGTTTTTCAATCATCTGAATGCTTAAAAAAGGTTTATCCGGGATTCGAAAGTAATTTCTGTACACGTCGTCCCAGTAGTTCAGCTCTCCAAAATTCGATTCTACATACTCATAATTGTCTTTTCCCCAGATCCATTCTGCAAGAGCCAGAAAACTGCCGGAAAAATAAGAGGTATCTGATATGTAACAGACATGCAGATAATAATCTCTCATCTGGCTGTGAATCTCCGGCGGGATCTGAAGCTCTGTCAGAAGCTCCCGGAGTCTTTTTCCCTGGAATTGTTCAAAAGTAACCGGACCGCATTGTATGATCTCCTCTGATTCCGGAAGCCGGAAAACCATATAAGAGCATTGAAAGCTGTCTGTCAGGAAGTAAAGCTTCTGCGGCTGGATCCTTCTGAGATATTCAGTCATTTTTTCTGTCAGATTTTCGATATGAAAAATCGTTTTTCGAAGTCCCTGATCCATTTCATCCAGGCTGTCACAGGGCAGAACAAACCGTCGCAGCGGAATACCGTTGCTCTGCATCAGCGTCTGAAAAAAATTAAGTATATTTTCTGTTTCTCTCATGGAGGATCCTCAGCTTTCGCCTGTGATTTGTGTTTTAATGAGTTGAAAGGACTGCACAATTTTGTCTGCGAATTTTCTGCCTGTATTCATTATAACTTATAATTCTATTTTGCACAACGTTCCATCTCTTTGTTTCTTTTGCACAATTTTTGGCATTAATTGTATTTCCTTTGGGCTGTTTTTGCCATTTCAAGGAAAAGACAAAAATAACTGAAAATTGTGCATCGCCAATTTTAATTTCTGTAATTATAGTAAACAAAATGAAACTTTAAAAATAGAGCGAAAATGATGTGGAGGTTATGGCATGAGGAGGGTGCAGAATGGGAATGCTGAATAATTCAATGCTAAATCCACAAAATAATCCATATAGAAGAGCGCTGCGTCTGGACGGCCTGTGGAAGTTTCGGCCGGACCCGGAATCCATTGGGATGGAACAGGGGTGGGAAGACGGACTGACGGATGCGCAGAGGATCTGGGTGCCTGAAGCTTCCGGAGATCTGGCTGCCGGTGAGGAACGGCTGGAGTATCGAGGGGACTTCTGGTATGAAAAGGAAATCTTCGTGCCCATGGAATGGAAGGGCCGGGAAGTTTCGCTGTGTTTTGCAGGAGTGAGCTACAGAGCCTTTGTCTTTATAAACGGTGTACGGACGGGGGTTTGTCCGGGAGGAGGTCAGCTCTTTCAGATTTCCATCACAGAGGCCGCCAGGTATGGAATGGAGAACCGGATTGTCATTCTGGGCGACAACCGGAAAACCGAAGCGTCTCCTTTCCCCTGTGCCTGTCGATCCGCGTGGCTGACGGTGGTTCCCCGGAAGTTCATTTCTTTTCTTCGAACATCCATGGAAAGGAAAAACGCGGCGATTCTTGTGAAGTATGAAGCGGAAATCAGTGGAAAAAGCGCGGATGGAGGGGTTCTGGAGATTGCTGCTGAAGTCCGGGGAGAAAAGACGGGGCTTGTGGCCAGGGCAACGGGGAAAACGGGGATTCTTCAGATTTCCCCGGGAGGAATCCGGGATCTTTATCATATCACCGCATATCTTAAGGACCGGGATGCGATTCTGGATGAATACAGGCAGGAAATCGTTTTTGACGGCCTGTGATCATAAAAACATTTAACAGTAGAAGGAGGATTATCTATGAGAAACGTGATAAATCTGAACTGTGACTGGCGGTTCATTCAGCAGGATGTGGGTCTGCCGGCCGATCTGCCGACAGACTGGCAGAAGGTGGATCTGCCTCACACATGGAACGCCATTGACGGGCAGGACGGAAACGGCAGTTATGACCGGGGGAATTACTGGTATGCCAGGAATTTTGCGACTCCCGGCCAGCCCCTGGAGGGAGGCCGTGTGTATGTGGAGATTTTGGCGGCCGGACAGCAGGCGTCCGTGTATGTGAACGGGGAGAAGGTTACTTATCATGAGGGGGGTTATTCCGCATTTCGCGCGGATATTACGCAGCTGTGCAAAAACGGGGAAGAAAACCTGCTGGTGATCCAGTGCAGCAATGAATACAAGGACAGCGTTTATCCTCAGTCCGCAGATTTTACTTTTTACGGCGGCCTTTACAGAGGCGTAAATCTGATCAGTGTGCCGGCAGTTCATTTTGATCTGGATTATTATGGAGGCCCGGGTCTTAAGGTGACTCCACGGCCCTGTGACTGCGGGGGCGCTTCTTTTGAGCTGGAATCCTGGGTAACCGGGGCGGATGAGAATTTTACCGTGCTTTACTCCATCCAGGATGGGGAAGGGACGGAGGTAGCGTCGGCGGTTCGTCCCGCGGAGAATCCAAAGGTGACGGTTTATGTGCCGGAGATCACATTGTGGGATATGGATCATCCTTATCTCTATACTGTGACCGCAACTCTTCTTCGGAGGAATGAGGCCTATGATCAGGTATCGGCCCGGGCGGGTGTGCGCAGCTTCTCCTGCGATCCTCAGAAGGGATTTATCATAAACGGCGTGGAGACCCCCCTTCGTGGTGTCAGCCGTCATCAGGACCTTCTTTATAAGGGAAACGCGCTGAGCCGGGAAGAACATTACCGGGATGCGGAGCTGATCAAGGAGCTGGGCGCCAACACCATCCGTCTGGCCCATTATCAGCACAATCAGTATTTCTATGACGCCTGTGATGAGCTTGGATTTGCGGTATGGGCGGAGATCCCATTTATCAGTGTCTTTAATGAGGATCCGGCGGCCCACCAGAACTGCATCAGTCAGATGAAGGAGCTGATCATTCAGAACTACAACCATCCATCCATTATGTTCTGGGGTGTTTCCAATGAAATCCTGATCGGAGGCATTTCCGAGAAGCTGGTGGAAAATCATAAGGAGCTGAATCAGCTCTGTCACAGCCTGGATCCCACCAGACTTACAACCATCGCCCATGTTTCCATGACTCCGGTGGAAAGCCCCATTCATAAGATTACAGATGTGGAGAGTTATAACCATTATTTTGGATGGTACGGCGGAAAAATGGAGGACAATGGTCCCTGGTTTGACAACTTCCACGAGGTTCATCCGGATATCTGCGTAGGTGTTTCCGAATATGGCTGTGAGGGCATTGTTACCTATCACGGCCCCAGCCCGGCCTGCAAGGATTACAGTGAGGAGTATCAGGCTCTGTACCACGAACATATGGCAAAGGTGCTGGATGAGAGGCCCTGGCTCTGGTCCAGTCATGTGTGGAATATGTTTGATTTTGGCTGTGCGGCCCGCAATGAGGGGGGCGTGGCAGGCAGAAATAACAAAGGCCTGATGACCATTGACCGGAAGACGAAAAAGGACAGCTATTATATTTATCAGGCTTACTGGACCACGGAACCCATGGTACATGTGTGCGGCAGAAGGTATGCCTTAAGAGCCGGGGAGACCACTCAGATCCGTGTGTATTCCAACCAGCCCACTGTGGCCCTTTATCTCAACGGAAAGCCTGTGGGAGCCCAGACATCTGAAAAGGTTTTTGTCTTCCAAGTGACCCTGGAGGAAGGCTTCAACACTGTGCTCGCGGTGGCCGGAGAGGTGAAGGACAGCATTACCCTGGAGAAGGTGGAGAAGGAGCCGTCTGTGTATGTTCTTCCGGAAGTAAATGCGCGGAACGAGGGGGTTGCCAACTGGTTTAAGCTGGCCGGAGATCTGGATCTGAAGGCACCCATGGAATTCCCGGAGGGAAAATACAGCATAAAGAATACATTTGAAGAGCTGGCAAAGTGTCCGGAGGCTCTGGAAGCAGCGTCGGAGGCCTTTAAGCTGACCATGAACATGACGATGAAGCCCGGGGAAGGCATGTGGGATATGATGAAATCCATGACCATGGAAACCGCGCTGGAAATGGCCGGCTCCATGGCTCCGGAGGGATTTGCGGAAAGTGTAAACGCGAAGCTCATCCGGTTTGACAAGGTGGATTAAGATACACGGGATTAGAAAAGAAAGGGATCTGATTATGGCAAAAACTACATCGAAATCAAACGTGAAGCCTTTTGGCTGGTCCGACAAAATCGGTTACGCCATGGGCGATTTTGGAAATGATTTTACATTTATTTTATCCTCCAGCTTTCTGCTGAAGTTTTACACCGACGTTATGGGAGTTTCCGCCGGACTGGTGGGCGTGATGATGATGCTGGCCCGTTTTGTGGATGCCTTCACAGACACGGCCATGGGGCAGATCGTGGACCGTTCCAGGCCTACGGAGAAGGGGAAATTTATTCCCTGGATCCGCCGTTTTATGGGACCGGTGGCCCTTGCCTCCTTCCTGATGTACGCCAGCTGGTTTAAGGGAATGCCCATGGGCTTTAAGGTGTTCTGGATGTTCGCTACTTATCTGCTCTGGGGCAGTATCTGCTACACCGGTGTAAATATTCCCTATGGCTCCATGGCTTCGGCCGTGTCCGACAAACCGGAGGACCGGGTGCAGCTTTCCAGCTGGAGAAATATCGGCGCGACTCTTGCGGGAACCGTAATCGGCGTTGTGCTTCCGCTGGTGGTCTATTATAAAGATGCAGATGGCCTGACCCAGCTGTCCGGCACAAAAATGACCATTGCGGCCCTTGTCTGCTCCATAGGCGCGGTAGTCTGCTATATGCTCTGCACAACCCTTACCACAGAGCGTGTAAAAATTGAGACCAAGACAGAGAAGTTCAGCTTTGGCGCACTGATCAAACAGCTGTTTTCCAGCCGGGCGCTGATCAGTATCATTGTGGCGGCCATTGTTCTCCTTCTGGCACAGCTGACCATGCAGGGTATGAATGCCTATATTTTCCCCAACTATTTTAACAGTGCCGCGGGAGCTTCTATTGCATCCCTCGTTGGAAGCGTGCTTATGATCATTCTGGCCATGTTTGTGATTCCGCCCATGTCTAAAAAATACGGGAAAAAGGAAATTGCCATATTTGGAAACATCGTGGCTGTGATCGCATTTTTCGCGGCGTTTATTCTGCGCGTGAAAAACATGTATGTTTATATCGTGCTTTATGCATTTGGATATTTTGGTATTGCCTTTTTCAACACCTGTGTGTGGGCCATGATCACCGATGTGATCGACGAGGATGAGGTTCGCCGGGGCTCCCGTTCAGACGGAACCATTTACTCTCTGTATTCCTTTGCCAGAAAAATCGGCCAGGCGCTGTCTTCCGGGCTGACCGGTGCACTGCTCACCGCCATTGGGTACAGTTCCGCAACCGCCTTTGATGCGGATGTGTTAAGCGGAATTTATACTGTGGGAACCCTGATCCCGGCCATCGGCTTCGCACTTCTGATTCTGGTTCTTGCATTCTGGTATCCGCTGGGCAAGAAACAGGTAGAAGAGAACGCGGCGACTCTGAAGGCCAGAAGAGAAGGAAAATAAAGATTGAAGGCGGTCAGACTGTGACGATGTTTACAGGTGTGGTACAATAAATGTACCTGAATAAAAACAGAGCCGCAGTCTGCGCATTGTAAGGAAAGGAGTCGGACATGGCAGATCATTTTGCGGAATTTACAAAGCACCGGGATTATCTTGTCTGCGTGGACAGCGACGGATGTGCAATGGACACCATGGACATCAAGCATATCCGCTGCTTCGGCCCCTGCATGGTGGACGAGTGGGATCTTGGGCCGTGGAGGGAGGAGATCCTGGACCGGTGGAATGAAATAAACCTTTACACCATGACCCGGGGAATCAACCGGTTTAAGGGCCTTTCCATGGCTCTTGGGGAGATCCGGGAGAAATACTGTGAGATTGAGGCGCTGGAGACTCTGACAGAATGGGTGGATCAAAGCCCGGAGCTTTCCAATGACGCGCTGGAAAAGGCCATTGAGGAAGCAGGCGGAGAGGAAAAAGCTCCGGTGTCTCTGAGGAAAGCACTGTCCTGGAGCGAGGCTGTAAACCGTTCCATTACCCTGCTTCCCCAGGAAGAGAAAAGACCCTTTGAAGGGGTGAGCCGTGCCCTGGCCAGAGCCCACCAGCGGGCAGATGTGGCCATTGTCTCCAGCGCCAATCTGGGGGCGGTTCTGGAGGAATGGGATCTGTACGGGCTTCTGGAGCATACGGATATTGTGCTGGCCCAGGACGCCGGAAGCAAGGCTCACTGCATCGGGGAGCTTCTGAAAAAAGGATATGCTCCGGACCATGTGCTGATGTGCGGCGACGCTCCCGGAGATCTGGACGCGGCGCAGAAAAACGGCGTATTTTATTATCCCATACTGGTCAGACATGAGGCAGAGAGCTGGGATGAATTTGTGCGGGAAGGATTTGAGCATCTGAAAGAGGGAACCTATGGAGGCGCTTACCAGGAGGAACGGATCGAAGCGTTCCGGAAAAACCTGGGAGGCTGAAAGGAGACATGAAAATGGTAGATATGAAAGCAAACCCGTATTATCTCTCAGACGAGGACTGTGCCTGGGTGGAGCAGACCATCGCGGGAATGAGCGACGAGGAAAAGGTAGGACAGCTGTTTTTCCAGCTGACTGCCTCTCAGGATGAGAATTATCTGCGGGAACTGATGGAAAAGTATCATCTGGGCGGCTGCAGGTACAATGCCATGCCCGGGAAAAAGGTGCAGGAGCAGAACCGGGTGCTTCAGACCTGGGCAAAGATCCCGGTTTTCATCGCATGTAATACTGAAGGCGGCGGGGATGGCGCCTGCGCAGACGGGACGCCCATCGGCTGCGGTGTGAAGATTGGCGCCACCGGAGAAGAAAAGTATGCCTATGCCCTTGGGAAAATGGCCAACGAGGAGGCGGCGGCCATCGGGTGCAATATGGCCTTCGCTCCTGTGTGTGATATTGCCTACAACTGGGAAAACACGGAGATTATCTGCCGTGCCTTTGGAAGTGATCCGGAGATGGTGGCGAAAATGAGCGCGGCCTATGTGGCCGGCGCCCACACAGTGCCTGGTTTTGCCTGCGCGGCCAAGCATTTCCCCGGAAACGGCCAGGATTTTCGGGACGCTCATCTCTCAAACAATGTGAATTATTTTGATGTGGAGAAATGGGAGGCCACCTACGGACTGGTTTACAGAACCATGATCGACCAGGGGCTGGATGCGGTTATGGCGGGGCATATCATGCTTCCAAAATACGCGAAGGCCATCAATCCGGATCTGAAGGAGGAGGATATGATGCCCGCCACCTTAAGTCCGGAGATTATGCAGGGGCTTCTCCGAGAGCGCCTGGGCTTTAACGGTATGGTTGTCACCGATGCCTCCCATATGGTGGGCATGACAGATCGGATGACTCGCCGGGAAATGCTTCCCCGGTGCATCAACGCCGGCTGTGACATGTTCCTGTTCTTTAACGATCCGGATGAGGATTTTGCCACCATGCTGGAGGCCTATCAGAACGGTACGATCCGCGAGGAACGCATGACCGAGGCTCTGACCCGGATCCTGGCGCTGAAGGCGCATCTGGGGCTGCACAGAAGAAGTGTGGAGGAGCTGGTTCATACGCCGGAGACCGCAGAAGCTGTGCTGGGCCGGGAGGAATATGTGCAGATGCACAGGGAAATCAGCGAAAAAGCGGTTACCCTGGTGAAATATAAGGATAAGGACGTACTGCCTGTCACACCGGAACGCTATAAGAGAATTATGATCGTTCATATTAAGTCGGCCGGGAGCAGTATGGGTGATCTGGCAAAGCTGATGGGCATGGGCCAGAAAAAGAGCCCGGCGGAGCTTCTGAAAGAGAAGCTTTGTGCGAAGGGGTTTGACGCCTTTATTTATGAAAGTCCAATGGATAAGATGAAGAGACAGATCGAGGAGGGAATGAAACCGGATCTGAATATCTATTTCGCGGGGAAAAATGCTATTAAGGATTTTGTGCGTGACATGGATCTGGTAATTACTCTGTGTGACGTCCCCTCCGGCCGTCCATCCTTTGGCATGTCCAAGGGAGGCGGGGAAATTCCCTGGTATGTGTTTGAGATTCCGGTTGTTGTGGTAGGCTGCGGACAGCCCACCATGCTGGCGGATATTCCCCAGGCACGCACCTATATTAACACCTATGACGCGAAGGAGGATACCTTTGACGCTCTGGTCTCCAAGCTGATGGAAGGGCCGGAGGCGTTTAAGGGAACTGACCCCATCGACAGTTTTTGCGGGCTGTTTGACGCACACTTATAAAAGACAGTCGCCGGTTTCCCAGGGGGAGGCCGGCGTCAAAAGGAGGCCAGATATATGCAGATGACTTTTCGCTGGTATGGCGACGGAAATGACAGTATTACACCGGAGATGATTAAACAGATTCCCGGCGTCACCGGTCTGGTGTGGGCTCTCCACGACAAGCCGGCCGGAGAGGTCTGGGAAGTGGAAGAGATCGAGAAGGAGCGCCGCCGGATTGAGGGAGCGGGCTTTCATATGGATGTTGTGGAAAGTGTCAACGTCCACGACGATATTAAGATCGGTCTGCCCACCCGGGATCAGTATATTGAAAATTACAAAACCACTCTGCGGAATCTTTCCAGATTCGGAGTGAAGGTAGTTACCTACAATTTTATGCCCATCTTTGACTGGACCCGCACGGATCTGTTCCATCCCATGGAGGATGGCTCCACGGCTCTGTATTATGAGAAGAACCGGATCCATGAGGATTACAGGGAGATGGCGGACTATATTCTGAACAATCTTCACGGTATGACCTTCCCCGGGTGGGAACCGGAGCGCATGGCGAAGCTGGACGAGTTGTTTGAGGCCTATAAGCCGGTCACCAAGGAAAAGCTCTGGGACAATCTGAAGTACTTTCTGGAGGCGATCATGCCTGTTTGCCATGAGACAGGCATAAAGATGGCCATCCACCAGGACGATCCGCCCTGGGATATTTTCGGGCTGCCGCGGCTTCTGGTGGATAAGGAGTCTATCGGACGTTTTCTGTCCATGGTGGACGATCCCTGCAATGCCCTGTGTCTTTGCTCCGGTTCCCTGGGAGCCAATCCGGACAATGATGTGCCGGATATCATCCGGACCTATTGTGACCGGATTGCCTTTGCCCATGTGCGCAACGTGAAGCATTTCCCCAACGGGGACTTCACAGAGGCCTCTCATCGGGACTGTGACGGGGATGTGGGGATTCTGGAGATAATGAAAGCTTATCACGACTGTGGATATAAGGGATATATCCGTCCGGACCACGGACGCCACATCTGGGGCGAGCAGTGCCGTCCCGGCTACGGACTGTATGACCGGGCGCTGGGGATTATGTACCTGTGGGGCTGCTGGGATATGCTGGAAAAAGTGGACGGAAAAGTGGAATAAAAAAATTCTGAGGATGGCCGCCAAAGGGCGGCGGTGACAGGAGGAAGAAGCGAAATGGGAATTGACATGGAAAAAAAGCTGGAGGCCATGGGGGTTGTCCCTGTGGTGGTGCTGGAGAGCGCGGAGGATGCCCTGCCCCTTGCCGGGGCGCTTTGTGAGGGCGGTCTTCCCTGCGCGGAGGTGACCTTCCGCACAGCGGCGGCGGAGGAAAGCATCCGGAAAATGGCACAGGCCTATCCCCAGATGCTGGTGGGTGCCGGCACGGTTCTTACCACAGAACAGGTGGACAGGGCTCTGGGAGCCGGTGCAAAATTTATCGTAAGTCCCGGATTTGATCCGGAGATTGTGGATTACTGTCTTGAAAAGGACATTCCGGTATTTCCCGGATGTGTGACTCCTTCGGAGGTTGCCCAGGCGGTGAAGCGCGGCCTGCGGGTCGTGAAATTTTTCCCGGCGGCGCAGTATGGAGGGGTTGGTACGATTAAAGCCCTTTCCGCGCCCTATGTGGGCCTGAAGTTTATGCCCACAGGCGGTATAAACGCAGAGAACCTGGAGAGCTATTTAAGCTGTCCCATGATCCCGGCCTGCGGCGGGAGCTGGATGGTGAAGGGCTCTCTGGTAAAAGAGGGCAGATTTGACGAGATCCGGGCGCGGACAAGGGAGGCGGCGGATCTTGTGAGGAAGATCCGAGGATAGATCATATCAGGAGACAGGAGGTTTGACAGAAAATGAATCTGAATTTGCGTCCCAGAGAAGAATGCACTTATGACGCGGTATCCCTGGGGGAGGTAATGCTCCGCCTGGATCCGGGAGAGGGGCGGATCCGCACTGCCCGCTCCTTCCGCGCCTGGGAAGGCGGCGGGGAGTACAATGTGGTGCGCGGTCTGCGCAGGTGCTTCGGAATGAAAACCGCGGTGATTACAGCCCTGGCGGACAACGAGGTGGGAAAGCTGCTGGAGGATTTTATTCTCCAGGGAGGCGTGGACACTTCTCTGATTCAATGGGTTCCCACGGATGGCATCGGCCGGATCTGCCGCAACGGACTGAATTTTACGGAGCGGGGTTTCGGCATCCGGGGGGCGGTGGGGTGTTCCGACCGGGCCAATACGGCGATCTCAAAGGCCACGCCGGAGGATCTGGATTTTGATTATATTTTCGGGGAGCTGGGTGTGCGCTGGCTGCACACAGGCGGGATTTACGCCGCGCTTTCGGAGCAGTCCTGTGAGACCGTTCTGGCCGCCATCAAAACCGCCAAGAAATATGGGACGGTGGTCTCCTACGATCTGAATTACCGTCCTTCCATGTGGTCCGCCATCGGCGGTTCGGCCAGGGCACAGGAGGTCAATAAGGAAATCGCGAAATATGTGGATGTGATGATCGGGAATGAGGAGGATTTCACCGCCTGTCTGGGCTTTGCCATTGAGGGAAACGATGAAAATCTGAAATCTCTGAATCTGGAGGGTTATAAAAAGATGATCAACCAGGCCGCGAAAACCTATCCCAATTTTAAAGCTGTGGCGACCACTCTGCGGGAGGTGAAAACCGCCACCGTCAACGACTGGAGCGCCATCTGCTGGGCAGACGGGGAGATTTTCAAGGCAAAGGATTACAAAGGCCTTGAGATCCTGGACCGTGTGGGCGGCGGAGATTCCTTTGCCTCCGGTCTGATCTTCGGTCTGATGGAAACCGGAGATCCGCTTCTGGCTGTGAATTACGGGGCGGCTCACGGAGCCCTGGCCATGACTACACCCGGAGATACCACCATGGCCAGCCGCAAAGAGGTAGAGGCTGTCATGGGCGGTGCGGGCGCCCGGGTGCAGCGGTGATTGAATCAGAAAGGAACAAAAAAAGAGATGAAGCCCTTTATGGATAAAGATTTTCTCCTTGAGACAGATATGGCCAGACATCTGTACCATGATTACGCGGAAAAGATGCCCATAGTGGATTATCACTGCCATTTAAGTCCCAGGGAGATTTATGAGGACCGCTCCTATGAGAATATTACCCGGGTCTGGCTGGGCGGAGATCATTATAAGTGGCGGCAGATGCGTTCCAACGGTGTGGAGGAGCGATTTATAACCGGGGCTGCGCCGGACCGGGAAAAATTTCAGATGTGGGCGCAGACCCTGGAGATGGCTATTGGAAATCCGCTGTATCACTGGAGCCATCTGGAACTGCAGCGATACTTCGGTTATAACGGGTACCTGTGCGGGGATACCGCCCAGGAGGTGTGGGATCTGTGCAATGAAAAACTGGCCCGGCCGGATATGTCCGCCCGGAATCTGATCCGCCGATCCAATGTAACCGTGATCTGTACCACCGACGATCCGGTGGATTCCCTGGAGTGGCATAAGAAGCTGGCACAGGACGAGAGCTTCGAGGTTCAGGTTCTCCCGGCCTGGCGGCCGGATCGGGCCATGTATATTGAAAAACCGGATTATCCGGATTACATTTTGCAGCTGGAAGCTGTGAGCGGTATAAAGATTGACTGCTTTGCAGATTTAATACAGGCTTTGTGCCGGCGGATGGATTTCTTTGATTCCATGGGCTGCCGGGTTTCGGATCATGGACTGGCCTATGTGCCCTTTGCGCCTGCCTCCGGGGAGGAAGTGGATGAGATTTTCCGGAGACGTCTGGCAGGCGGGACTGTGAGCGCACAAGACCGGGCCAGATTTACCACTGCGTTTATGACAGAGGTGGGAAAAGAATACAGCCGAAGAGGCTGGGTAATGCAACTTCATTATGGCGTGAAACGGGACAATGACCGGCGGCGTTTCGAGCTTCTGGGGCCGGATACCGGTTTTGACAGCATTGCCAGCCAGGCACCGATCTCGGAGCTGGCGGATTTTCTGGATCATCTGGCCCGCACGGAGCAGCTCCCCAGGACCATTCTCTATTCCCTGAATCCCGGGGACAACGCGGCCATTGGAACCCTCATCGGCTGTTTCCAGGACGGCACCTGCGCAGGAAAGGTGCAGCAGGGCAGTGCCTGGTGGTTTAACGATCATAAAACCGGAATGAGGGAGCAGATGACTTCCCTGGCAAACTTAGGCCTTCTGGGCAATTTTGCGGGGATGCTGACCGATTCCAGAAGCTTCCTGTCCTATACGCGGCACGAATATTTTCGCCGCAATCTCTGTAACCTGGCAGGAGGCTGGGTGGAAAACGGGGAATATCCCCAGGATGAGAAAGCCCTGAAAAAAATAGTGGAGGGCATCTGTTATAACAATGCCATGAGGTATTTCGGTTTTGAGCGCCCGGAATGAGACGGACAACAGAATGAAAACAGGGTCATAAGGCCATGAGTGGGACAATTATGTTCCAATTCATGAAATTTTGACCCGCTCAGGTATCATAGGATTTAATGAAACGGAGGAATTTACATGGAAAAAAATGTTTTAAATACAGATCTGAGCGGAAAGGTGGCTGTGGTTACCGGAGCCGGCGGAGTGCTGTGCAGCGGCTTTGCCAGAACTCTGGCCCGGGCCGGGGCGAAGGTGGCGCTGCTGGATCTGAACCTGGAGGCGGCGCAGAAGTTTGCGGATGAGATCAATCAGGAAGGCGGCATCGCAAAGGGCTATAAGTGCAATGTCCTTGAAAAGGAGAATTGCCTGGCCACTGCAGAGGAAGTGGAGAAGGACTTCGGCCCCTGTGACATCCTGGTGAACGGAGCCGGGGGCAATAATCCCAGGGCCCAGACGGATAAGGAATATTATGAGCCGGGAGACATAGATGCGGATACCGTCAGCTTTTTTGACCTGGATGAGTCCGGGGTGGATTTTGTGTTCCGCCTGAATTTCCTGGGGACGCTGCTTCCCACCCAGGCCTTCGCACGCCAGATGGTGGGCCGGGAGGGCTGCAACATTATCAATATCAGCTCCATGAACGGCTTTACGCCGCTGACCAAGATCCCTGCCTATTCCGGGGCCAAGGCGGCAATTTCCAACTTTACCCAGTGGCTGGCGGTGCATTTTTCCAGGGCGGGGATCCGCGTCAACGCCATTGCGCCGGGCTTCTTCTCCACAAAGCAGAACGCGAAGCTTTTGTGGAATGAGGACGGGACGCCCACCGCCCGGACAGGAAAAATCCTGGCGGCCACGCCCATGGGCCGTTTCGGGGAACCAAAGGAGCTGGACGGTGCGTTGCTGTATCTTGTAAACAATGAGGCCGCCGGTTTTGTGACCGGAGTTGTTCTGCCCATCGACGGCGGCTTCCAGGCGTACAGCGGCGTATAAGCCGGGGCAGCCGGAAAGAAACAGCGAATGCCAAACCATATTTTTTAAAACAAAATTCCCGTTATTTGTTGAAATAACGGGAATTTTGTTTATAATGGAAATCGCGCCCGGGCTTTATTTCAATCAATGGACGCGAAATTCATTCCATAAATGGAGAGTTAGAAAAGATATGGTAGATATGTATAGCCTGCTCACGATGCAGGGAAAAATGTTCCTGATGCTTATTGTCGGATTTGTTCTTAAAAAGCGGAATTTTGTGAGTGAGGAAGGGAGGCAGAGTCTTACAAACCTGCTGATTAATCTGATTTTGCCCTGCAATATACTTTATGCGTTTTCAAAATCGGATGCATCGGCTCTTGGCTCTCTTTTCGAAATTGCTCTGATGGGAGCGGGCCTGCAGCTTCTCTGGTTTTTCCTGAGCCGGTTTATGTGGAAAAAACAGCCGGAAAACAGAAGAGGAGTCCTTCGATACGCCTTTCAGTTTTCAAATGCGGGATACCTGGGAAATCCCGTAGTTGAGGGACTATATGGTTCAGATGGGCTTATCTGTGCGTCCGTGTACCTTCTTCCGGTGCGCATTTTCATGTGGGGACTGGGACTTGAATGCTTTCATGAGGGAGGGAGCTTCCGGGACGTTTTCAGGCGTACTGTGACGCATCCCTGTGTAATTACAACGGCTGTTGGTGTTTTGTGGATGTTATTTCCGGTTGAGATTCCGGAATTTCTGTATGATACGGTATATGACTTCAGTCAGTGCCTGACGCCGGTAACCATGCTTGTAATCGGGTGCATTATGGCCAATGTGGATTATCATGATTTCTTTTCAAAAGAATTGCTTGAGATTACGGTGCTGCGGCTTCTGATTCAGCCCCTTCTGGCCTTCGCACTCTGCGTTCTGCTGCATCCGGACCAGCTCGTGGCTGAAGTGACTACGGTGCTTGTGGCAATGCCGGTGGCGAATACCACCGCAATTCTGGCGGCCAGGTATGACAGGGACGCCTCATTTGCCGGAAATGTTGTCGTATTTACAACACTATTGTCAATGTTTACCATTCCACTGTTTGGGATGCTGGCCACCCGGGTATTTGGATGATTCAATCTGAATCCATGATTGCAATGCAGAACACATTCAGGCAGATAATGCCTCTGGCCCCACAGTTGTCCGGCACCGAAAGATAACAGGAACCGGCAGGTCGTCACAGAAAATCGTGGCGGCCTGCCGGTTTTTTATTTGTTGTTCAAACGGTTCCCCCACACAGCAAGTTCTGTCAAAATCGGAATCAGGGAGCGAACAGAGTCTGTTATTTCGTACTCAACCCGAATCGGAACTTCCATATACTCTGTCCTTTTGACCAGCCCGTCCTCCTCCAGTTCCTTTAAAGATTTCGCCAGCATGGTGTTGGAGATGCTTCCAATTTTCCGCTTGATGTCATTGTATCTGGTGGGACCGTCATTCGACAGCGAACACAAAATGGACATTTTCCACCTTCCGCCGATCGCACTCATTGCTTTTTGCAAAGGACATCCCACAGTGCAGGGACAAACATGCTCGTTCGCCATTTCATTTCCTCCATAAATCAGTTTTTTCTTACCTGCTCCACAAAAACTGCGTGGTTGACTTGTGCTTATCTCGTAGCTATAATGCATTATAGCAGATAACAATTTAAGAGTAAAGCATATTTTAGGAGCATTAAACAGGCATGATTTCATATACGCACGATTGGAGGAACTGTTGATGTTTTATCTTTTTATAACCGGAACAACCGGATTTTTGGGGACAGAAGTCATTTCTGAACTTATGCAGACGACGGACGATGTCGTCTATGGCCTCACAAGATCCGGTTCTGTCTGGGAGGCAATCAACACCCTAACCGCTCTCTGGTACGGACGCCCTGAGCTGACAGAGAATCTTGGAAGCCGCATCCTGCCTGTGTTGGGGGATATCACAAAAGAAGATCTGGGCCTTTCGGCTGCAGATCAGGAGCGGCTGATTCATAACACTGATTACGTCATTCACACCGCTGCCGTCATCGGCATCAACCACAGCCGCAAACAGTTCTGGGAGGTTAACGTCACCGGCACAGATCATGTTCTGGACTTTGCCAGACGCATTCAGGCCGACCACCCGCTTCGACGCTTTTCCCATGTGTCCACCGCATATGTGGCCGGAACACGAAGCGGTCAGATCATGGAGGATTCCCTGACAGATGCCGGTTTTTCCAGTCTGTATGAGCAAAGCAAGTTTGAGGGAGAGCGCCTTGTCGCACAGGCAATGGGGCAGCTCCCTGTCTCTGTTTTCCGACCCGGTCAGATCGTGGGAGATTCCAGAACCGGACGGGTGAAAAATTTCAATACCCTTTACTATCCACTGAAGCTGTACCTGAAACAGCAGATGCGTGTTTTCCCGATCAGAAAGTCCATGCGTGTCAACATGGTGCCGGTGGACTATGTTGCAAAGTCTATCATTCGTATCACCTATGCGGAGGACGCTGTGGGGAAAACCTTCCACCTGACCGCTTCGGCCTCGGCACAGCCGACCGTGGCGGAGCTGATCGACGCTGTATGGGACTGGGCAGAGAAAACGCTCTCCATACGGCTGCCGAAGCCTTTGTTTCTCCCAATCCCATTTCTTGACAGAATCGGCGCTTCCCGCAATCTGTCAGAGGAGAAGCCTGCGAAAAAGAGTATCCTGACCAATATGCTCTCACTGGCTCCCTACTTCACAGAAAATAAAACATACGACACAACAAACACCGAACGGTTTATGGGGGTATATCAACTTGACTGGCGGGAGTATCTTCCAAATCTTCTGGCCTATGCCACCAGCAGGAACTTCCTCGACCATAACAGTCGAACCGTGTTTGAACAGGTATGCTTCTGCCTGAACCGGAAGAATACATCTATTACCTATTACGACGTGACCGCCGACGGCATTCGGGAAAGCAACGCTTCGTCTGTCGGTCGGCGTATTGAGGAGACGCTGAGAGCGCTTCAGGCTCTTGGCATCGGTTCGGGCAGTAAGGTTGCTGTCAGCGGCATCAACAGCGTCACCTATTTTATACTGGATGTCGCTATCGGCCTGTCCGGTGCCACCAGCGTGCCGCTGTACTATACTACCCCCGCCAATGAACTGGACGAACTGCTGCAAAAAAGCAGTGCGAACTGGTTCTTCATCGGGGACATTCGCATTTTATCCCATGTCAGTGAGATGACATTTGGAGGAACAATAGTCTCCTTTACAAAAAATGCGCCTCTGCCGGATGACGCGCGTATTCTGTCATGGAAGCAGTTCCTCTCTCTGGGAAAAGAACGGGAACTCTCACCTGTGCAGGTTTCCTGTCAGGATATGGCCACCCTGCGCTATACCTCCGGCACCACCGGCAATTCCAAGAGCGTGGCCTTTTCCCAGGCTCAGCTGCGCTGGATGGCCGAGACAATGGCATCTCTGCTCAGTTTCAAAAGCCGCACCAGACAGGCGACCTATCTGTCCTTTTTACCGCTGAGTCATGTGGTTGAGGGAATATTGGGGGCTTACACGCCCTATTATCTGGGTGCACCGGCGTCTCTCTATTTCCTCAATGATTTTGACAAGCTGGCGGAGACACTGCCCAAAGTCAGACCCACAATTTTCTTCTCCATCCCCAGATTTTATGAAAAGATCTGGGATCAGCTGGCTCAGAATAAGCTGGGAAGTATCTACATCTCCAGTGAAAACGCTGCGCTGAAGCGTGTTCTGTGCCCGATCCTGAGAAGATCGCTGCTGAAAAAAGCCGGCCTGGATCGGTGTGACCAGCTCATCGTCGGCTCTGCGCCGGTCAGTCAGAAGCTCCTGGAGGATTTCAGAGAACTGGGCATTGAGATTCATGATGCCTATGGATTGACGGAAGCGCCGCTTATCACCCTGAATCGGCTGGGCGCCAACGATATTACGACTGTTGGCCCTCCGCTGCCGGAGACGAAGATAACGCTGGCGGAGGACGGAGAGATTCTGGTGGAAGGTCCTCAGGTGGCGATGGCCTATGATGGCCGTGAGGATGCACGCTTACATACGGGAGACCTGGGAGCGATCACGGCAAACGGACACCTTCAGATCATCGGGAGGAAGAAAGAAATTCTTATCAACTCCTACGGAAAGAATATCAATCTGCAAAAGGTGGAGACCCTCCTGCGGGATATTCCCGGCATCAGCGAGGCTCTGCTGGTGGGAGAACAACGGCCATACTGCGTCGCTCTGCTCTGGCCGGAGGATGAAAAGTCCGTTCCGGACGAAACAACACTGGCGGCTGCGATTCGGTCTGTCAACGAACAGCTTTCCCACCCGGAGCAGGTCAGGCGGTATGCGCTGATGTTCAGCCCGTTGAAAATCTTCACCGGAGAGCTGACTCCCAACCTGAAGCTGCGCCGAAACAATATCATGGAGCTGCATCAGCAGACGATTGACGGGCTGTATAAGCCCGCGGCCACTCCGGTCGGGGATGTCCTTCTGATTGGAGCGCTGTGATGAACCGGCTGATTTACCGCGCATTATCCAGCAGGTTTGGCGCAAACCTTGAATTACAGATCCTGATGCGGCAAACGGCAAAAGCCTTCGGCGCAGACGCGCCGAAGGTTACCTGGCGTTCCGGAACGGAACGGTTGAAAGCCTATGCGCAGTTTACGGCAGAGGAAGCTGTGCGAGCCATTCAACACGGGGATAATCTCGAAACACTGCATCAGAAGCTATATCAAATGGCCTATGCTCTGGGGGGCTGTCTTCGCCGGTGGTTGAGACCGCAGGATGAGCAGGATTGCTTTGCTATTATTACCTTGCTCTATCGCAACATCGGGATTCAAATATGTGAGGAATCGCCCGGAACAGTTTGTGTTCATAAATGCTATTTCAGTGGTTTCTATAAGCCGGAAATCTGCGACCTCATTTCTGCCATCGACCAGGGAATATTTGCAGGCATTTATCAGGGCGGCAAGCTGACATTTCGTGAACGCATCACGGAAGGCTGTGACGTATGCCAGGCTGATTTCAGGTAAAGAATGAGACCGTACAAGCCGGAAAGGAGGAACTGTTGGAATGAAAAAAGCGATTGTGATAGGCTCCGGCGCTGGGGGCGCTATGGTGGCCAAAGAATTGCAGGGCCATTTTCAGGTGACGATATTGGAGGCCGGGGGTGAGTTTGTGCCCTTTGCCTTTTCTGTTGACAAGCTGGCCGGACTGCGCAAGACCGGGCTGTTTCTGGATGAACGGATGATCTCTATGTTGTTCCCGGCCATGCGGGTGCAAAAGGCTACCTCGGATATGGTAATGGTACATGGCAGATGCACGGGTGGAACTACGACTCTCGCCACCGGCAGCGCACTGCGGTATGATAAGGGCCTGCTGAAATTGGGCATCCATCTGGATGAGGAATTTGAGGAGCTTGCGCAGGAGATTCCCCTGTCGACTGACCATGAGAAATATTGGTCAACCCAGACGAAAGCCCTTTTTGACGCCTGCGTACAGTTATGCTTTGGGCCAATGCCCACAGGCAAGCTGGTGGACTTTGACCGCTGCGTCCACTGCGGGCACTGTGTGCTGGGGTGCCGAACAGGAGCGAAATGGGACAGCCGCAGGCTGCTTAAGGAGAGCATTGACAAAGGAGCCGTGCTGAAAACCAACTGCAAAGTGACAAAGCTCGGCATTGATCACAGTGACAATATCGTACATACTGTCTATGCAAAAGAAGGCGGGAAGCAGACGACTTACAGTGCGGATCTGGTCGTTCTGTCTGCTGGTGGACTGGGAACACCAATCATTCTGGAGCGATCCGGAATCACCTGTGAAGCTACGCTTTTTGTGGATCCCGTTCTTTGCGTGGCGGCACCTTTTTCAGGGGCAGGCCAGGATAAACATATTCCAATGCCATTCGTCATGCAGAGAGACGGTTATATGCTGTCCCCTTATTTGGACTATCTCAGTTTTTTCTTCAATAAATCCTGGCGTCTGCCGTCCAGAGACATACTCAGTATCATGATAAAGCTTTCAGATTCCGGTTTTGGAGCCAGCCGCAGCCGAAAGGTAGAAAAGGATCTGACTCTGACAGACCAGGAACGGCTGAAAGCAGGTGTGTCTGACTGTAAAGAGATTCTTGGAAAAATGGGCATTGCCGGGGACGATATGTTCCTTGGGACACTGAATGCGGGACATCCCGGCGGGATGCTGCCGCTGACATCGGAGGAACAGAAAAGCTTTCACAATCGCCGCCTGCCTGAAAATCTGTATATCGCCGATGCTACGCTGCTGCCAGAGTCAATGGGGAATCCCCCGATCTGGACGATTCTCGCTCTGGCGAAGCGTATCGCAAAGGTCTGTACAGCGGCCATAGGGTGACTGTGCATTTATGTCCGGAAAGGAGGGACGATTCCGGATAAAGCTTTTTTAATTGATGCTGTCACCTCTCGGTTTGTCAAAGCGGCGCGATTGAATTGATTTTTTCTGGTTAATCATCTATAATCATCGTATAAATTTGCCCGACAATGTAACCATAAGGATTGTCAGCAGAAAGAAGGACTTGTCTTATGAAGTATACGATGAAAAAATGCTTATTAATGATGCTTTCTCTGATATTTGCCGTGACCCTCGCAGGGGGCGGGACAACGGTAAGCGCAGAGGAAGACGGTGGATCCTCCACGGAGACTGAATCGTCAGAAACTCTGGCTGAAGAACCCTCTGATGAAAGCAGTGCAGATGAACGGACGTTTCAGGACTGCTATCTGGTCACAAATGTATATGGCGATGGGCAGAAGCCGTGGTATGTTGTCCTTGCATACGATGCAGAGATCGACCCGTCCAGCGTTTTGACAGAGGATTATGAGGTGGACGGCTACGAGATCGTGGCTGTTTACACCAATTCGGAAGCAGTGCTTCCCGACGAAAGCACCATTGGAAGTTACGTGCTGATTGAGTTGTCTACGGATTACACGACAACGAACTATGGTGGCAGTGGCTCCGGTGGTTCCGTCTCTTATGGCAGTGAGGCGATGGGGAATCGGGGGATCTCTGACAGCGACACCTTGACAGATTTCGACAGTTCGGATGATGCTGAAGATGCCGACTTTGGAGAAAAGGAAGACCGCTCCGGTACAGGTGGCTTCGATATGTCTGAAAGGGCAGGCGACAGGATGCAGGAAAAAGAAACTGGCAGTGGCAGAGGTTCTATGTCTGTACAGACATCTCTCAGCAATCAGCTTTCTGTCACCGTTCAGCAGACAGGAAGCATCTCGTCCACAAATGGGACGGCGCTGGATGCCTGGGCGGAAAGCTGTTCGACCGACTATACCGAAAACGTCAATCTTCTGGTAGAGAATTTTACGCTGGATACCTTTCCCCTCTCAGACGGAACTACCCTGATGTACAGCCTCTGTCTGCCGGAGGATTATAACGAGGATACGACATATCCTCTTGTCCTGTTTATGCCGGACGCCACCGGCGAGGGCGGTGATGAATATCTCGCTTTGACGGAGAGCCTGGGCGGTGTGATTTGGACAACGGAAGAATGGCAGAGTGAGCATGAAACCATCGTACTGGTTCCCCAATACGAAGATTCCAACACTGAAGATCCTGCATATACAATGGAGCTGGTGACAGAGATTGTCAGTCAGTACAATGTGGATACGTCCAGAGAATACCTTGTGGGTCAGTCCTCCGGGACGATACGCTCCATCAAGCTGCTGATCGACTACCCGGACGAGTTTGCCGGCGCTCTGCTGGTTGCCGGGCAGACAGATTCCGCCTATACAGATTCGATTGCAGACCTTGCCTCGCAGAACATCTGGATGATTTGCTCCGAAGGGGACGCAAGAGCTTATCCGGGAATGACTGAAATAACGGAGGCGGTGCAGGCAGCCGGAACGGAAGTCACCATTGCACAGTGGTCTGCCGCTCTTACAGATGAGGAACAGGAACAGCTTGTAACAGAGCAGGCTTCCACCGGAACGCCCATCAACTGGACAATTTTTGATACCGGAACCGTCATGCGGGATGACGTTACTTCGTCTGATGCCGCAGAGCATATGAATACCTGGCGTGTGGCATATGATTTGGACACAGTGCGGGAATGGCTGTTTGAACAGACAAAGTAGTTCCTTTGTGGATGATGCCAATGGCACCTGTGAATAAGAAAGTCTCCGTTGGAAATTGGTCTGCCAGCGGAGGCTTTTATTATATGCGGGAATTCTCAAAAATACAATAGAAATCACATTATTATATGGGTTTTAGTGAAAATTGTCATGTGATTAATTCAATTACCGTCAGTACCATGCCATGCGCCGTCTGGTGCATGAGTGCTGCAACATGGTATATAAGCTTTTAAGCCGCACAGAACCAGTTTCCGCATTAAAGTACCGACTTCTTCTGTAGACAAATCTTTCCCTTTTTCGTTCCAGAGCTGCAAAATGCTGAACATGGCAGAATTTACGTAGTTTATCAGATAATCAAAATAGGGTGAATCAGCCGGGATCGGCAGATAATCTTCTACCAGAGGGAGCAATTCGGATTTTACCTTTGGAAAAAATGCGGAGTCTCCGTTTGGCCCCAGCAGAAGATAGATTCTTTCGTTCATAGCCATAAACACAGCCTGAAACAGATTCCCCAGAGAATCTGAACCTTCAGAAGCACCCTGAGCCGGATTTCCCCAAGGGTTTGTTTTTGGCAAAAATTCAAGTATTGTCTGCTTTAGCTCTTCTAAGAGATCTGCCTCAGCATTTCTGACAAGGTCATCAATATCCCCAAAATACTCATAAAATGTACCGCGGTTATAGGACGTGCGTTTGGTAAGCTCGTTGACCGCGATTTTAGAAATAGGCTTTTCTCTGATCAGTGTCCAGAAAGTGTTAATGAAATTCTGGCGAGTCTTTTTGGCAGTTTCTGATTGCTTTTTCATCCGTTTTTCCTCTTTTCCTTCACATTAAGTATCGTAATTCTGCGGACTTTTCATGCTTCGTTCTTTTATCTGGCAATTTGTATTTCTGAAAAAAATCCGACAGATTTTGAAAATCTGATGGTTGAAGTTCTTTTTTTATGTGTGTATAATTTATCGTACAACAGAATGTTGGAAAAATCAAGGAGGAATTTTATGACAGTAATTTCTGTAGATCATCTGACAAAAGACTATGGCCACGGCCGCGGTGTGTTCGATGTATCGATCCAGGTGGATAAAGGGGAATGCTATGGTTTCCTCGGCCCGAACGGCGCCGGAAAAACCACGACCATTCGCCATCTGATGGGCTTTTCGAAGCCTGAGAAGGGCAGTACCGCAATCTCCGGGATGGACAGCTGGAAGAACAGTGCGGCTTTAAAAAATACGGTTGGCTATCTCCCGGGGGAGGTAACGCTGCCTGCGGGACTTTCAGGAACCGGTTTTCTGCGCATGATGGGACAGATGCGTCATGTGGAAGATAACAGTTATCTGAAGATGCTGCTGGAGAAGTTTGATCTGGATCCCAATGTCAGCATTAAACGGATGAGCCTGGGCGTAAAGCGCAAGCTGGCGGTTGTCACGGCCTTTATGCAGGATCCGGATATCCTGATCCTGGATGAGCCGACTTCGGGGCTTGATCCGGTCATGCAGGAGACTTTCATTGAGTTTGTAAAGGAAGAAAAGAAACGGGGCAAGACGATTTTCCTCTCTTCCCATATCTTTCATGAGGTGGACGCCACCTGCGACCGCATCGCTATCATAAGGGACGGAAAGATTGTCTCCGAGTTCAGGTCGGAGGAACTGAAACAGAAGCATGACCGCATTTACCGTGTGACCTTTTCCGATGAGGCATCCTATGCGGAATTTATTCAGAAGCCATTCCGGTTTACGTCGAAAAACAAAGGGAAACTCCGGGCGAGGGTGCAGATGGAAGCAGACCGGGTTGGCGAACTGATGACCTGTCTTTGTAATTACAATGTTGCAGACTTCATTGAAATACCGTTTACCCTGGAAGATTATTTCATGGGCTTCTACGATACCGGCCATCATTTTAAGGGGGTGAGCGCATGAGTACAGACCTTATTTCGGTGAGAAATCTGACGAAGGATTACGGTGACAACCGCGGTGTGTTTGACATTTCCCTGGATATTCAGGAAGGAGAGGTGTTCGGCTATCTGGGTACCAATGGTTCAGGAAAAACGACAACTATCCGTCATATGATGGGCTTTCTGAAGCCGGATTCCGGCGAGGTGCTGGTGAACGGGCTGAATCCCTGGAAGCAGGCGCCGGAGGTGATGAGGGATGTCAGCTATATTCCCGGGGAAATCGCGTTCCCGGATCTGGCTACCGGCACGGACTTTTTTAAAGTGCAGGCGCAGTTTCTGGGCGTGAAGGATTTTACTTATATGAACCATCTGATTGACCTTCTGGGTCTGGATCCGTCCGCCAATCTGAAGCGCATGAGTAAAGGAATGAAGCAGAAAACGGCCATCGTCGCCGCACTCATGGGAGATAAGAAAATACTGATCATGGATGAACCAACCACCGGCCTGGATCCGCTGATGCGTGAGACCTTTCTGGAGCTGGTCCGTGAGGAAAAGAAAAAGGGCAGGACCATCTTTATGTCCAGTCATATTTTTGAGGAAATCGAGGATGTCTGTGACCGGGTCGCAATCATCGGGAACGGAAAGATAAAGGATGTGCTGAGCCTTTATAAGCTGCACCACGACACGCCGAGGATGTTCCGGATTACGTTTGCCAGTGAAGCAGCCGCGCAGGAGTACGCGAAGAGAGTTTCTGAGGCAGTCATAGATGAGAAGAAAACGTCCTGTGCTAATCCGGCAGAAATATCCTTTGCCGTTCCTGCTGCCGGAACCGACCGGGTAATAAAGGCAACGAAAGGGCTGCCGGTGGTTTCCGTTGATGAGACCCACGAGGATCTTGAAGAATACTTCATGAATATATATCGGAAGGAGATCAGAGAATGAAGGTTACGAAAATATTTTCATGGCCGCTGATGAAGCAGAGCCTGAATGCAAATAGAGTCCTGTTTATCGCCTGCACGGTTGTCCTGTGTCTGATGACTATAGTTACGACCTATGCGGGTAATCTGCTGGGGGCGACAGACACCGTGGACTATACCGATGCACAGACGGACTTTTACAGTCATCTGTATGTGCTGGCTTCCTACAATGAAATGATGGGAACCGAACTGAGTTATGAAGATTTTGCGGAAGCGGAAGACCAGACCATGTATGAGACGGCCTTTGAGATGGCATCTGCACAGTCCGATGACCTGGATCTTTCCTGCGAGAATTTTGAAGCAGCGGCGGAAACACTGGCTGAATCTGAAGCCGGCGTGGACGCCTATGTTTCCGAGTTTGAGTATGTTTATGCGCTGGGCTCCGTACAGGGCTGTTTCTCCGGAGATGATCTGGATATTGAATCTATGATGACCATGATGCTGGAGATGATGGGGATCCCGTCTGATATGCTGGAAACGATGAGTGAAATGGATACTTCGGCCATGATGAATCAGATGTATTTCACGATCATGAGTCTTCTGCCGTTAATTCTGTTTCTTGTATTTGCCGGAAACGCGCTGGTGGTCGATCAGGTGGATAAGGGATCTATGGCCTATATCCTCTCTACGCCCACGAAGCGGAGTGCGGTGGTAATTACGCAGGCCATCTATATGATCATAATGCCCTTCCTCATGGTAGGATGCGGCTTTCTTGTCCGGCTGGCAGCGACGCAGGCATTCGCCGGGGAAGTGGATGTCGCAAAATATGCCGCCCTGTATGGAGGCCTGTATGTTCTTGCGGAAGCAATGGCAGCGATCTGCTATCTGGCCAGCTGTCTGTTCAATCTGAGTAAATACGCTCTGGCACTGGGCGGCGGCCTGAATGTCTGGTTTTTCCTCTGCTCACTGCTGGGCATGTTTGGCTCGGAGAGTATGGTCAGCATGGGGATCGGCGTGGAAATGCTGGGGAACTTTAACAAGCTTACCCTTGTCGGCCTGTTTGATATCGAGGCGCTGGGAACTGTTGGCTCCGGAAGCGTAGATTATGCTTTTGTACCGAAGCTGGTTGCTTTGGCAGCGATCGCCCTGGCCTGCTATGTGGTGGGAATGGTACGGTTCCAGAAAAAAGACCTGCCGCTGTAAAAAAGTGTAAATGCAGCTGCGTGTGGAAATCAGCTGAGTTGTATCAGGATTCTTCTTGCTTTTATAATTGTTTTATTTTCTTATTTAATCATAGAATATGCAGCGGATAAGCTGCATATGATTTTCCCTTTCTCTGCGGTGCGGCCCTGGCGGCTGCACCGCATTTTACGTATTACCTGATATTATTCTTTTTGCAGGAGCCTGTTCAAAGGAAAAATATGAGGATTATAAATCGAGGGAGTGCCTGGCAGCGTGTGGCGGCGGTCAGGCGTGAGTTATGAAGTGACGTTGGAATGAATCTAAAATCTCTATATTGTTGAACACTGGTTTTTGACCAAAGCATGTCGGAATTATAAGATTTCAAATGGGTGGCTTCTTTATTGAAGCTATCTGTTTTTTATGATAAGATTATTTCAGTTAACGGATTCAGAAACAGGAATGAACTGCAGGTATTTTCCTGCGATGGAAGAAAGTGAGGATAAAAGGATGCAGAAAGTATACGAATTTTTAAAGGATGCAGGCACATATTATCTGGCAACGGTTGACGGAGATCAGGCGAGAGTCAGACCGTTTGGCACAATTCACATTTATGATGGCAAACTCTATATCCAGACTGGAAAAGGTAAGGATGTAGCGAAACAGATAGCGGCGAATCCGAAAGTGGAAATCTGCGCAATGTTAAAGGGAGAGTGGATTCGTCTTTGCGGAACACTGGTCTTGGATGAGCGGACAGAAGCGCAGGAATCCATGTTGGACGCATATCCGAATCTGAAAGAAATGTATACGACCGGTCCGGAGGGAAATACGGCTGTATATTATTTTAAGGATGCTGTGGCGACAATCTCATCCTTCAGTCATGAACCGGAAATCATTCGTTTTTAAACAAAATTATTAAGGCAGGGTGGCGGTGTTATGGATAAATTTTCGGATAAATCTCCAGACAGATCTGCAGAGCCTTTTGCTGATTTATTTGACCGGCTGTCGCGTTCCAGATTTCGCAGCAGCTTTTCTCTGAAACCGGCCGATGTCGCATATGCCAGGAATAAAGGAATGGATACGATTCGCTCGCATGCCTGTGATTTTATCCGCCAGAGACTGGCTCCTGCAGAGCCAAAAAATGATGGAAAACAGACTCCGATGCGAGGACATCCCGTTTTCATAGCACAACATGCGACAGGATGCTGCTGCAGAGGCTGCCTGGAGAAATGGCACAGGATACCGAAAGGGAAGGAGCTGTCAGAAGAACAGCAGAAGTATGTTGTAGATGTTTTGATGGCGTGGATTGAGAGACAGATGAAAGCGAATGAGGGAAGTTAGAATTCTATGCGGCAATGAAGCGCAGCACAAATGGCGGAGGAGAAAACTCGCCGATGCCGGAGGCGGAAGATGACTACTGCGAGCTGTTTTTTGCCGGACTGTAAAGATACGCCAGCGGAAAAATGCCCCAAAGGGATTTAAAGGAATATGGATATTGAAGAAGCAAAACGAATCCTGGGAATTACGGATGGAGATGACGGAAGAACAGCAAAGATAAAGTTTCGGAGATTGATCGGGCAATATCATCCGGATGCAGCAGGAGCGGATTCCAAAGAACGAAAGGAACTGGCACAGAAGATTATCGCCGCATATTCTTTGCTCAAAAGTGAAGATTTTTTCCTGACGAAAGCCGCAGCAGAAGTCGTTTGGAGAGAAATTGTAAATGAGTCAGTATTTACAGCGAGAAATATTTACGCTCCATACCATATGGATATTGATTCAGAAGGGTTATATCAAAAGGTAACCAATGGAAAATATATGTGGGATCCAGACGAAGAAGAATTTCCATTGTTTCTGCGGAGCATTTATCATGCTGCACGTGATTTACTGGATGCAGTCGAAACGGAATGCAATGTGGCCGGAAATACAGAGGCACTTCGCATCTCCAGCCAGGAACGCCTGTTTCACTGCCTGGCGATCCAGTTTTTGGAACCTGCAGATTGCCTGCCCAAAATAGCCAAACCGGACATGGTTGATAAAGAGAACCGCAAGATTTATCGTTTTCGCGCCTATGTCGGGGAAAAGCAGAATCTGGAAATTATGAGAAGAATTGCTTCTCTGCGTGTCGCTGAAAGTGTCTACCCGGCGGCCCTTCGAAATGGACGATTGATGATTGCTGATAAGAGCGGAGGCAGTCTTGGACATCTTTCCTTCGCTGAGGATGAACTGTATTATTGCCTTTTTCCATATATGAGCGCGCGTATGGCTCAGGTCAGGATGACCGTAAAGAAGGTTCAGAGAAATAAAGGAAATTATCTGCGCCATGCAAAAGCAGAGATAGAGTTTTTGATACGTTTGAGTCAGGAAGCAGACAACTACCGGAATCCGAATATGAATGAACGAATAGAGAGAATCTTATCTGATTACCGGAATCAGCTTCGTGGAGCTGTATATACCGGAAGACTGTAATGAAGGAGAGGATGTCTATGATAGAAAAGAATCTGCATTACCTGTCGTCTGACCGGAAAACAAAGATACATTTCCATGAATGGCTGCCGGAAGGACATGTGAAAGCAGTTGTACAGGTATCCCATGGCATTACGGAACATATTGGACGGTATGGAGAACTGGCATATGCCCTTGTGGAAAAAGGATATGCAGTGGCCGGAAATGACCATTTGGGACATGGAGAATCTGAAAAGCCAGAGTGCATCGTAGATTTCATTTGCCAAAGCAATCGCCAGCCTGGAAGCCAGACGGGTCGGAGATGGGAACCAAAGCAAACTCATACAGTCGCTGTTTTTTGGCACATACAACCGTTATTTTAGGCCGAACAGGACGGAGTTTGACTGGCTCTGTGAAAGTGCGGATGGAAGAAAGGACTATATGCAGGATGAAGCCTGCGGAAAGTTTATGCCGGCCGGATTGTTCCGGGAACTCCTGCGGGGAATGCTGATTACAGGCAGCAGGGAAAGCATTGGAAAAATTTCCAAAAATCTGCCCATGCTTTTTCTCTCCGGGAAAGACGACCCGGTTGGTGAGATGAGAAAAGGCGCAGAACGGCTGATGAATGCATATAAAGCGGCGGGGATCAATGATGTTTCCTTAAGCTTTTATCCGGGACGCCATGATATTCTGCATGAAGTGTGCCGGGAACATGTTACAGGCGATGTTGTTGAATGGCTGGAAGGGCTGCATTGGCAGGAGTAGCTGTAAGGGGAGGGCCTGAATATATCCAGAACAACATTGCAAAGGATAATGAAAAACTTGACGGGAAAAGGTCTTATTGAACAAAAAGGCGGGAAAAGATATGGATATTGGGTGATTCATGATAAGACATAATGAAACGCCATTGCTTCTCCCAAAGATTCAATGTGAAGCTTTGGGAGAAGCTTTAAATGAAGCTTTAAATGAAGCTTTAAATGAAGCTTTGAAGCATGGGTTTATAAAATGGAACCGGAAATCCGAAATAATCCGGAATCTCCGAAGTACGTCATTTGGCATGACCTGTCTTTGTGGTATAAACCGCTTTCCCGTAAACGCTATAGGTATTCGGCTTTAGTGTGAGCGCTGGAGTCGGTTTTTTTAGAAAAAGAGTTTAAGTATGACGGGAATCTGTTATAATACATAAGTAGAAGAAGTCTTGGAAAAGAGGCTATATGTCTGAGGGAAGAATTAATATTACACATATGCAGCGTCATGCATTCGTATGGCACAGGTAAAGTGGGGCATCTCACTCACCAGAATAGTGTGCGGAGATTTTTAGAAAAAATGATATTTTAGGATTTATAAATGAGTGTTAAGATTCCCTTCATTTGAACAGCTATAATTGTGCGCTGGATGATGTGGAGATTTTGCACCATAATCAGGTGCGGCAGTATGATACATCTTCATGATGGAGATTTGTTATACCATACAAACTATCTGGAAATCCATAAGATTGACTTAAACAAGGGAAACGCGGATTTGATTTCGGAAAAGAATTCTACGTGACATCATCCTATAAACAGGCCTGTAGCTACATACCGCAGGCGGTAAGAAAAGCAAAATGTCTAAAAAGGGTGCCAGAGAGTTTTTCTGATGCAGATGGCGTTATTAATGTTTACAGGTTTCACCTCGACACAAATATTTTAGTCCATTGTTTTGAAGTGGCTGATGCATCATGGCTTTATTTTGTAGCTGATAACCAGGATGGTGATTTGTTCCCGGTGTCTTAAAAAATACGAGAGTTCAGATATCATAGGTGGAAAGATAGCTGACGATAATACAGACAGAAAGCTGGATGATTATATATCGGGAGCATATGGCGCACCGGGTGAGAAAGGCGGATGAGTTGGCGTTAAAATTCCTCTTGCCGAACCGTTTACATAATCAGTTTTGATTTCGGACAGAGGATGCTGTAAATTATCTGGAATTCATAAAAGGTGAACGCTATGGAAAGTGTAAGTGATAGTGTTGTATCAGACAGGCAAAAAGAACACTGTGCGGTAAATACGATGCGCAGAATGCTTGAAAAGTATTCAAATGAAAAGCATGTTGATTTTGAAGATGCCTTACTGAAATTTGCTTTTTTCATGGACATATGAAGTAATATTTGATTTTGAGACAAGTATCTGGAAAGAAGGCCCGGATTATTTTATGGATCTCTACGAGGAAGAGTTTGCTGAACAGTCGGAAGCATAAGTATGAGGAGATGATGAATATGTGTACTAAGGCAGAATTACAGACGGTTCTGGGTAAGGTCAGAGAGGAATCGAAGCACATATATGGCAGTAAGCTGGCCCGGATTATTTTATATGGTTCGTATGCCAGGGGTGACAACACAGAGGAATCTGATATTGATATCATGATTTTGCTGGATTGTGACAGAGATGAGGTGGAAAATTTAAGAGATAGGACATATGAAATGGCCAATGATATTTCGCTGGATGAGGATGTATTTCTTTCAATACTTTTGAGAGATAAGAAGCATTTTCAGGAAAATCAGGATTTCCTGCCTTTCTATCGGAATGTGGTAAGAGATGGGGTGTCCGTATATGGATGAACGACAGATAGCTTTAGGCAGGTACAGGTTGGAGAAAGCGGAGAATTGTATAAAATCTGCACATATTTTAACAGATGCAGAAGAGTACTACGGAGCAGCCAACCGTTCATATTATGCAATATTTCATAGTGTGAGAGCAATACTTGCGTTGGATGGCGTTGACTTTTCTAAGCATTCCGGCGTAATGGCCTATTTTCAGAGAAATTATGTCAAAACGGGTACGTTTGATAAGGAGTATTCTAAAGTTTTACGAGAAGCATTTGATGTAAGATCAGATGCGGACTATGATGATTATTATATTATTTCAAAAGATAAGGTTCAGAAGCAGATCAGCCAGGCGGAGTTCTTCTTTGACGGTATTAAGCAATATATAGAGAAAAAACTGGGCGAAGAGGAATCAATCTTTTGAGATAGCGAAAGAGTTTGTAAGGGCAGTCATTTGGCTGCTTTTCTTTTACCTAAAGAAACGACGCATACGCTTTAGTGTGAGCGCTGGAGCCGGATTTTATTTTAAGAAAATTCCATCGGGCAGACAAGGTTCCCGACGTTTTCAAGGAAGAGAAGATCGATGTCCTTTGTATCGATTTCATCGAGTCCCTGCCTGGTCATGGCAGCATCCATATGACACATGCCGCCGGTGTGGAGCTGAATCGATTTCGCTCCGGCAGCCGCGATCATTTCGGCATCGACTGTCGCATCAATGTCGGCCTCCATCACACCGATTCGCAGCTCGTCCTTCAGCAGGGCGATCGTGCGCGTGAGCACGCTGGTCTTTCCGGCGCCGGGAGAGGCCATCAGGTTGATCATAAAGGTCTTCTCCGCCTTCAGCTGTTCCCGGATTTTATTTGCGTTGATCTCGTTTTTGGCGAATACATTCTGCTTGATTTCGATCACACGAATTGATTTATCTTTCTCCATCTGCGCCTCCTATTCTACGGCGATATCCCGGATGATCAGTTCATCGCCCGAGATCACGCGATATCTTGATGCCTTGCAAAAAGGACAGGTTCCGTCATGCTCCATGAGGTTAAAGTCTCTGCCACAGGACTGACAGGTGCCGTAGGCTTTGACAGGAATCATTTTAAGCTCCGCATCAGCGAACAGCTCATACTGATCCTGAATCGCGGGCCAGCAGGCTTCCATATATTCCGGAAGAACGCCGGTTATATCGCTGATCTCCAGGGTCAGGCGGCAGACCCGTTTGACCTGGTTCTGCCGCGCGATTTCGTCGACCTCGTCAACGATGTTTAACATAACTCCCATTTCATGCATGTTTCTTACCTCGAAGCAGCTTTCTGAGCGCTCCTTAGAGTATTTGGCGATCGTGGGTGCGATCATATTTTGGGGCAGGGAAGGAGCATTGTATTTGCGGACCAGCTTGATCGCATCAAATTCGCACTTGGTTGCACAGACGCCGCAGCCGATGTACTGGTACTGATCGACGTAGGTCACGCCGCAGCCGAGGCAGCGGCTGGTCTCCTTGCGGATCTGTTCCTCAGTCAGATCTTTCCGCAGATCCTTGAAGGTCTTCAGCGATTCTTCCGCACTGACCTTCGGCGGATTCTGCCGGGGCGTTCGTTTTTCTCAAAGACCGTCACCGGGTATCCTTCCTGTCCCAGATAGTAGGCGCAGGAGAGACCGGCCGGGCCGCCGCCGATCACGGCAACCTTGTCCTGATAATGTGTATACACCTGCGGTACGTATGTATCGACTTCCTTCAAATCGAGATCGGCGATGAATTTTTTGATCTCATTGATCGCCAGCGGCTCGTCCACCTTATTTCTGGTACATTCTGTCTCGCAGGAATGCGGGCAGATGCGTCCGCAGACGGCCGGGAAGGGATTGTCGCGCTTGATCACGCGCAGCGCTTCGTCATATTTGCCCTGGGAAGCTTTCTTGATATATCCCTGGATGGAAATATGTGCCGGACATTTTGATTTGCAGGGACTCGAACCGGTCTCGGAGACCATGGTGCGCTTGCGCCAGTTTTCGTTATCCCATTTATCCTGCTCCATTCCGTGTCTCGGTTGTCATGGCCGGTTTCTGTCCGGTGATCGTATTTCCCAGAATCAATGCGTTCGCATTGCAGGATTCCACGCAGGCGCCGCAGGCCACACAATTATCAGGATTGACCTCGGCGACAAAGTTTGAGCGGACGTAATCGGAACAGCGCATCAGTGTCACGCGCCGCAGCACCGAACAGGAACATCCGCAGCAGTTGCAGATAAAGGTGGATTTATTGACGCCTTCATTATTAAATATTTCGTGCACGAGGCCCTCGTGCTCGGCGTCGCGCAGAATCTGTTCCGCCTCCTCGCGTGTGATGCGGCGGGCGCGTCCGGTTTTGACATAATACTCTGCCTCGGCGCCAACCTGAATACAGCGATCCTCAATCTGGTGCTCACAGGGCTCGCCCATTAGCTTTTTGGAGGTACGGCAGGCACAGACAGTCACGGAATAATAGTCGCTCTGATCAAGATAGGTCTGCTGCTCCTCATAGGTTGCGGTTTTGGCCTGAGCATCGATCGTCCGATCGGGATGATGCGCATGAAACCAGCTCCACCACCTTTTCCCGGATGGATTCCGGATCGACTCCATTTCGTGCGGCAGCTGCCTCGATGGTTTCCGGATTTCTCGTATACAGCAGAGCGACTTCTGCCAGATCATATGTCACGCCCATTGCGTTCAGAAGCTGTACCTGCGGATCCTGCTCCTTATGAGCTTCCGGGGAGTCCAGAGGTATGTTACTGATAGAATTTGCCAGTTCGATGACCTTTTGCATGGCTACACCTTCCTTTTCTCTTTTTTTTATGGTATGATTTAGGCGACAAAAAGTAAGCACTTTTTATCCTGCTCACCAGGTACATATCGTGAATAAAAGAGTAATGTTTTACCCTTATGTCGCTTTAATCATGGTATATATAGCATACATATTTAATAATTTTATCTGTTTCAGTAAATACATACAATTCATAATATCGGAGATTGTGAAGCGATGGCAGAAAAAAGGAACAGACCTGTGAAGCGTTCTTTCATTCCCTGGAAACGCTGATGCGGCAGAAACCTATTGAAAAGATTAAAGTCGGAGAGATTGCGGCGGGCACAGGCCTGAGCTGCCGTTCTTTTTACAATAATTTCACGGACAATATGATCTGGCCATGTGGCATTACCGTTCCGGGCTGGAGAAGATTTTTGCACGCGTCGGTGAGAATTATTCTTATCAGGACGCGACGCGGGATTCTTTTTATATGATGATGGATAAAAAGGAGTTTCACCGCGAACGGATGAGGTTTGAAGGACAGAATGATTTCTTTCATTCCGTCTTCGTGGCGAACAGCCGGCAGTTCGCCAGCTATGTGAAATCACTGAATCATAATGAGCAGCTCTCGGAGGAAATCGAATTTGAAATTGAATTCTTCTACCGCGGCTGCATTGAAATGGCCATCAAATGGTGCCGGAACGGTATGAAGGAAAGACCGGAGGAATTCATCGCCATGATGGACCGCTGCATTCCAGAGGATCTGCGGTCGTATCGGCTGTCGTAGTCGGGAAGAGTTCTTCGGTAGTGTCCCATGTGAAAATAATTAAACAGTCCGTATTGTAATGGAGTCTACGCAGAAAATAAGGAGACATGAACATATGGGGTATTATTTAAACAGCAGTAAGGTATTTTCGCTGTATGAAAGTGAAGTGAAAAAACCATATTTTATTGATAAGACAGAGATACTGAATGCGCTGATCCCACTTGTGGAGCAGGGGAATAATCATATTTGCATTACCCGTCCGCGGCGTTTTGGAAAATCCGTGATGGCATCCATGATAGGTGCTTTTTTTAGTAAAGGGATTGACAGCAGCCGTATTTTTGATTCGTTAAAAATAGCGGCAGCAGGGAATTACCGTGAACATCTGAACCAGCATAATGTGATTTATATTAACTTTATTAAATCAGCAAATATGAATAACAGTTATGGTGAGTTTATTAAGAGCATAGAAATGTTTATTGTCAGAGATCTTCGGAAGAGTTTTCCTGATGTTGATTATTGGAACGGACTTTCCCTTCCTGATTACCTTGGAATTATTCATGAAGAGACAAATGAAGTGTTTCTGTTCGTGTTTGATGAATGGGACTGCATTTTTCATAAGGACTATACGACAGACGAGGACAGAAAAAGCTTTATTAACTGGCTTGCAGCATTGACTAAAGACACCGGGTATGTATCATTGAGTTATATGACAGGTGTTCTTCCCATTGCAAAGTATTCGAGCGGTTCTACAATCAATAATTTCTTTGAATATACGATGGCGACGGACGACCTGTATAGTGAATATTTCGGTTTCACAGAAGCTGAAGTTGATGAACTATACTTAAGATACAGGGAGAAGACGCCGAATTGTCTTATAGCAAGAGAAGATTTGAAATACTGGTATGACGGTTATCATACGCCATCTTCCGAGCGAATGTACAATCCAAGATCTGTGGTAGAGGCATTGACGCGCAACCAGATCAGAAGTTACTGGAAAGCTACGGGGTCATATTCGGAGATTTCTACGTATATCATGAATGACCGGGCGAATGTTAAAAAAGATGTCGCGCTCATGGTTGCAGGGGAAGCGGTGAAAGCTGATGTGGAAGAATTTGCTGCTACGGCGATGAACTTAAGTACACGGAATGAGATTCTATCGGCAATGGTTGTATATGGATTCCTGAATTATGAAGACGGGAAGGTCCATATTCCGAACAGGGAGCTGATGGATGAATTTGCAAGGATTATTCGAGAAAAAGAAGATTTGGGCTATATTTATAACCTTGCAGTTGCTTCTGATCAGATGCTTTCGGCGACCCTGAAAGGCGATACGAAGAAGATGGAGGAAATCCTGCAGTATGCGCATGATACCGAGACGCCGCTTTTAGACTACAATAATGAGGCAGAACTGACAGCGATTGTCAATCTGGTCTATCTGTCCGCGCGAGACAGCTATTATGTGGAAAGAGAAGACAAGGCAGGGCAGGGTTATGTGGATTTCATTTTCTATCCTGAGAAACAGGGAAATGATGGCATTATCCTGGAATTGAAGATTGACAATACCCCAGAAGCAGCAATTCAGCAAATAAAAGACAGGAAGTATATCCTTAAATTTCAAGGGAAAATGGCTGAAAAGAAACGCCATACTGGACGGATACTCATGGTAGGCATTGGCTATAGTAAGAAGGATAAAGAGCATCATTGCAAGATTGAAATTGTATAGAGTGGCAAGAAGAGCAAGAGAAAAAATAATGCCCATTCCGTATGCAAACAGAATGGGCGCCTCTTATTGGGAGTGGATTATGTACGGAATGGACTGGAACGACCCCATGCGTATTCGCAGCTGGCATGATTTGATCAGCTGGATCAATGAAATTGGTTTTCTTCCATTATTCAGGAATGAGATCGTAGGCTTTTCAGTAGAAGAACATACCTCGAATCTCTTCTGGTGGACAGGCGATCCGGAACAGGACCCGTGGGAATGGCGGGAACTGATTGCCCGGAGTCATGAAGTCGCATACGGAAAGTTTTTCAGGAAAAAGTCAGCCTTTGTCAGTCTGGAATGGTTTCCGGTTTTTGCGAATTACCGCAGAGACGGCTATGATTTCGATGCCAGATGGGATGATGAGCTGGCTAATATCCGCAGCAAGAAGATCATGGATTGTTTTGAGGAGCAGGATGAAGCGATTGGTCTGGAATTGAAAAGACGCGCCGGCTTTGGCAAGGGCGGGGAAAAGAACTTTAACGGAATTCTGACAGACCTTCAGATGCAGACCTATCTGGTGATCAAAGATTTTCGCCGCAAGGTAAACAAGCGAGGCGGGGAATATGGAATGCCGGTATGTGTCTATTCAAAACCAGAAAAATTATGGGGCTATGACATGGTGACCGCGAATTATAAGGAAGAACCGGAAGAGAGCCGGGAAAGGATTTTGGAACATTTAAGCCATAGCTATCCATTTGCAACAGAAGCGCAGCTGAAGAAGCTTTTGAAATAGAATCGCGTATTTTTGTGTATGAAAGAGGATGATTTTTATGGGAACGGATGAGACGAATAAGACAGAAAATGATCAGGCGCAGCTTGAAGCATCTTTCGGAATGGCTCTTGCAGATGCGTTACCGGTCATATGTTTCAGCATTTCGATAGCTTTGATTGCTTCAATGTACCATTCGGCCGTATTTTTGATTGGCGCATTGTTGTGTATCATAGCCGGTCTTGGAAAAGTATTGTGGAAATTAATACTGGCGGCTGCCCATAAGGATATTCAACTGTTATACAGGCAGTTTCATTATCTGATGCCGGGCGGTTTTGTGCTGATTCTTCTTTCCCTGATCATCAGCCGTCCGTCTTTATCAGAATTGTGGAAAAACATATCCTCATTTCCGTGCAACATCCTGTTTCTGTTAGCTATAGTCGGATTTGCTGTGATGGGAATTCTTGGAGCAAAGATGGATTCCGCCAGTAAACGCGCAAACTGGATCGAGCAACTGGTAAACCTGGCAGCGCAGCTTTGTATTTTGCTTGGTGTGCTGATGATCTGGTACGCGAGCGATTACTACAGGGCTGATGCAGAGGTGGCAGAGTATCTGGAAAGCAGCGGCAGTGTAAAGGTTGTCGGGATAGAGGATGGACTGTATTTTGACGGAGCAGGAGAGGACAGGGCGATTATTTTCTATCCGGGAGCAAAGGTTGAGTATACGGCGTATGCCCCGCTGATGATGAAGCTGGCGGAGAATGGCGTGGACTGCTTTTTACTTGAGATGCCTTACAACATGGCTATTTTCGGTATCAACAGAGCCGATGACGTGATGGAAGTGTATGATTACGAGCATTGGTATATCTCCGGTCATTCTCTGGGAGGCGCAATGGCTGCGTCTTACGCGGCAGGAAATACAGACAAACTGGATGGCGTGATCCTGTTGGCTGCTTATGCAACAAAAGACCTGGGAGATCTTGCAGTGCTTTCTATTTACGGCAGCAATGATGGAGTCCTGAGTATGGAAAAGGTCGAAACTGGCAGAGCGTATTCAACAAATTACGCGGAAGTATGTATAGAAGGCGGCTGTCATGCATGGTTCGGCTATTATGGAGAGCAGGATGGGGATGGAACCGCTTCGATTTCCAGAGAGGAGCAGTGGCAGCAGACCGTGGATGCGGTGTTGGACACATTTTAAAATATCGTGAAATTTATGGTTCAGCCTCCTGTAGAAAAAGGTAAGTAAATTCAATCGCCCGGCAGGTAATGGATTCGCATAAATGTGGCGGATCGTTTTTTGAAAATCCGCCCGGGCGAAGCTCCCGGCAGCTTAATGAACCGAATGCTTTTTCAAACTCCCTGGCGTACTGATAGCAGACAGATACAATTTCCTTTTCGCTCATGTGTGCCGCGGAAAAGTACAGGCCAATAAACATCAGAGCACCTTCAATGAGACCGCACTGTGCTCTGTAACCACCGGCTCCATGCATTCCAATGGCCGCAGTGTAAACATCATTGCTGACTGGAAAGTTATACAGTTCCGACAGGCATGTCAGCGTTGTCCGTGCGCAGTTCATATCATACTGATAGTACAGGCTGTGTACTTTGTTCCAAATGTATTCTTTATAGTTCATATCTGCTTCCGCCTTCCGAGGTTCTGACAGACAGTGTAGCAGATTGCAGGATGGATGGCAAGATTGATATTTTTTAAGGTCTGAAAAGGACAGTGATGAAGAATGGACAGATTCATAAGCCTGTTGCTCGGCTATGTGTTTGGTAATTTTCTGACAGCAGAGGTTGTTTCGAGACGGATTTCCGGTAAGAGTGTTTTTGATGTAGGAACCGGTAATCCGGGAATGGCAAATATCGTGAATCAATACGGAGTAAAATATGATATGGTGGTGTTGGCAGGAGATTTGCTTAAGACATTTGTACCGAGTCTGCTTTGCCGGATGATACTTTTTTCAGATCTCGGAGCGACTGCGGCTGCATATGCGGGACTCGGTGCAGTGATTGGCCATAATTTCCCCATCTGGCATCGGTTCAGAGGAGGAAAAGGAGTGGCCTGTACCTGTGCTGCGCTGGTTAGTATTTCTTTCGGCTATGGATTACTTGCCTGCATGATTGGACTGATTGGAGTTTTGATTAGTCATTACCTGCCGATTGGGGCTGTTTTGATACCCGCTGCGTTTCTCCTGCCGGCATTTTGCTGTTTTGGGAATGAAGTGGGTGTTCTCACTGTCGTTATGGCGATAATAATGCTGCAGCGGCATATGCCGGGACTGAAAAATATTCCGTCCGGGACAGAACCGAGGAAAGACTTGTTGAAAGCTCTGAGACGAAAGAGCGGTTTGTGAAAGCGCAAACATGGACAAATTACTTTCGGACAGTTATAATGATAATAACGCCAGGGCAGTGTGAAGCTTGCCTATATTGCTGCCAGTGACCTGAATTCGTAACGAAGGCTTTTTCATTAACAAACGAATTCTCACGAAATAAAGAGTGTAAGAATGATTGAAATCTGCTATAATACGATTAAACAGACTCAACACTGTTAGCTGCGCAAATGGTACTATTCAAATACGCAATGAAAAACTTCTGCTTCTTTATGCTGGGAAGGATGTGATGATTTATGGTAAATCATGAAATAAATGCAATCAAAGAGAGATTATGCTCTACTGTAATGCCGAGGAGAATTTATTTATTTGGCTCGTTTGCGAAAGATACCTATAATGAAGATAGCGATTATGATTTTTATGTAGTAGTTCCAGATGATGCTGGGGATAAAATAGAATTATCTCAAAGAGCTTATAAATCTTTGAGAGGCATACGAAAACGCCCGGTAGATATTGTTGTGGGATATGAATCTTCATTTGAACAAAGAGCTCAAAGCAACACGCTTGAAAAAAATGTGAAACAGGAGGGAATCTTGCTTTATGGAGAATAACGAGCTGCTTCAGGAGTGGCTTGATTTTGCGGAAATGGATTTCCTTACAGCAAGGCATTTATATGATAATATGTATCCTAAGCCTTTGGAAATTATATGCTATCATTGCCAACAATCAATCGAGAAACTTCTAAAAGGAGCTTTGCTTTCCTATGGTGTTACGATAAAAAAGACACATGACCTTGGGTTATTGGCAGAAATGCTTCAGGACTATGTTGAAGTGGAACCTAAATACATGGAAATGTGTGATGACCTTACACCTTACGGTGTTAAGATTCGGTATCCGCAGGAACTTGTTATTGAAGAATACCATGTAAAAAAAGCTTTGTCTGAGACGCAGGAGTTATATATGTGGCTTCATGGACTATTGGATAAAGAAAATGCAGAAGGCACTTCCTGAAATACAGTGGCTGGGAATAGGAGGGATGGGCGGAGCAGAAAATAGAAGAACAGTCTGCGTCGTATCGGACGATTTTGGAGTTATCGTTCCTTGAAAAAGTGGCGATAAATAATGGCGATAACGATAAAAAGGTCGGCGCTAAAACAAAGCATCAGCTTGATAATATATTGAGCTTTATGGAAACCAGAAAGAGTTACAAAACATTAGACGATGTAATGAAGAGAAGCATTATCCATTGTGATGATGCTTTTTTTATGCGCAGAGCCGGGCAGGTAGTTTTGCGGCTAAAGCCGCACCCGGCTCGCTCGCCGCGTGGCATCCTCGTCCTTCGGACGGAATAAGCGCCGGAAGCAGTCCGCACAACGGGTAGGGAGAAAATCTTCTTACTCGGTTATTTAGTACATATTATGTGTGACTATTAATATGCAAAACAGTAGGAGGGATGAATTGTGTCAGAAAACATTCAATCTATATTTATGATGTATCTGCCCCGTATCCCAAAACTCTATGGAAGGCATTTAAGGAAGGGTTTTTGCAGTGTCCCCATAGAGATGAAAAGTCCGCGGATGAAGCAGATGTAACTGCTTTTATTTTGGTAGATATGCCGGACGAGAAAATAGAGCAATACTCAGAATCTTTGTCGGTGATTTGTACAGATTTGCTCATTTAACATCCATGTGAGTTAATTCGGTTGTAAAAAACAAAAAACAGATAGGATTTGCCGAGACAATGTCCAACGAGCAAACTGTAGTGTATGAAGTAGATGAAAAATATTATATCTGAAATAGAAACAGACCAGTTATGTTCACAAGAGAAGATTACCTGCCGGGAACTGACGCAAGCCTACGGGATCGGCGAAGCGAACAGGAAAAAATTCCTCTGTTATCTGGAAGAACATCAGAATGAGGGGCGGGATGTCCTCGCGGGATATATGTGGGTAACCCGCGCGGCGCTTTACGGACATCCGGAGGCGAAACGGCTGTTTGCGGAGAATCCGGTTTACGAGGAATGCATACTTATGCCGATGGAGATGTTCCTGGAAGGGAAAGGCTTAAACTATTCGCTTGACAGCGAGACATTAAGAAACGCAGGGCTTTCCGGTTTTCCAGAACATACAGTGGTAAGCTTTTCTTCTCTGGAGAACGAGATTTTTATGTCAACCACGGATGCCGGAACAGAGGGAGCAGACGAGACTGGATTTGGTATGGATGAACTATATGACTTAAACTTCCCATACTCAAAGTGGGAATGATCCTTGAAAAATCAATACTTTAGCACGTAAAGATATCAATCAGGCGGCATTTTGCCCACTTAAAAGCGCTTCCTGTTGTATTTCGGAAGATGAGATATGAAGCTGGCTGAGAATTCTTTCAGCTGCGCTTCTGTGATATGAAAATATTCCATTACTGTTTCCATCAATGCGTTCATGATGGTTTTCATGGACTCGCTGAAAGTGATATCCTTTATTTCATCCAGAAGGACATAAAACACTCACAGATGGTTTTATCAGCGATATTCCGAAAGCACAGGAACTTGCGGACAAGTTTGATTCAAAATCACCGTGTCGCCAGCTTGATCTGTTCGCACATAAACTGAATCCTTTTCTTGATACGATTGAAAAGGTCTTCCACCAAGGTTATTACTGGTGTGTGGATGAGTGCGAGTACGCAACCGATGTTATGTTTAAAAGCCGTGAGGCTCTGGAGGATATTTATCTATCCCTGGTTGGTCACGCATTCTACGATTTCAAAAGCACCGATGTTTTTACCTTTCTCGGGCGCAAACTGTCACCACAGTTTCAGGGAGAGGCCGTCTCCGATTACCGAAAACGCCCGGTTGGCTGAAGGATCAAATTTAAGCTGAAGTCCAATAGTATCAAGATGTACGATAAATATAGTTGCCTTCGTGTTGAAACCACAATCAACGATCCAAAAGAATTCAAAGTATACAAGGATGTCCGGCCAAAAGATGGCACGACTTCCAAACGCTGGGTACCCATGGGAAAGCCGATTTCCAATCTTTACCGCCATGCCGAAGTTTCTAAAGCATCCAACCGGAGATTTCTCGAAGCTATACAGGATATTGTTCCGTCAAAAAGCATAGAGGAAGAAATAAACGGGGTCTGCAACAATAAGACTGTAAACGGAAAAACCTATAGCGGATTTAATGTCTGGGCTCCCGACACTTTTAGTTTGTTTGAGGAGGTCTCAGACGGAAAGTATCTGATTCGCGGTTTTACAAACAAAGATGTCCGGAAAGCTATTTATGGCAGTTTATCCGAAAGCCAAAAAACGCGGCCGTATGAGCAGGATTCTCGCCAAACTGAGAAAACACCGTTTAATCAAAAAAGTTCCACACTTCAGAAAATATCTGGTAATGGATAAAGGACGAAGAGTTATGGCGCGCTCATTGAGACAAAAAGGAAGATATATCCCGAACGGGTAGCCAGTTAACCCACAGCCGATTACTTCTCCTTTATTTTGCCGGCCGCAAGACAGGTTGAATACTTGTGTCTAATTCAGATTTTTGAGGTTATTTATTGATGTTTTTCTAAACCAATAACATACTACCTGGAATTGTAAGTACCATATTGTCTTTGCGCCTAAATTTAGAAGGGAAAAAATATATGGTGAGTTGAAGCAGGATATTGCTAATATTTTAGCGTAGAATTATTCTTCCTGTAATAGATATTCTTCCATTTGCAATTTGGCTTGCTCACAGGGGAATGAAGAATATACCCACACAGTGCAGTCATATCGAAGCAGTCGTGCCCTGCCGATTGTCTGTTCTAAGTCGCTCTCAAAAGAATTGAGTTGGATTTCTTTCAGCAATGAATTGGCGTAAGTTGTAATCTGAAAACGGAAAGAACGTGACAGATATGCTTCTCGGGTCGTCCTCACTTTTGAGGACGGTTTGAAGCATATAAAGCAGCATTCTGGTTTTATGACAAAAAAGGAAGCAAGAAAAATAACAATGTGAGAGCTGTCGACCAGAACTTATATTATAAATGACAATGTGAAGCTGGAGGAATTTCTGGAATATGAGATCAGAAAATGGGCTGGTAGCAGCAATACCTACGATTCCTATTCCAATATTGCCAGACATCATATAATTCCGATGTTGGGTAAGAAAAAACTGACAGAAATTCATAAGAGAGATGTTCAGAGACTGTATGAGAACTGCACTGCATATTCTGAGAGTATTGCGAGCCAGACGAAGGTGGTCATGAATGTCTCCCTTCGCTTTGCGGTAAGCTCCGGCCTGCTGGCGGTGAATCCGGCGGAGGGAATCAGTCTGCTTAAAAGCATAGAATCAAAGCCGTACCATACACGGAATATAGATACGGCTAAAATGCTGAATATGGAGCAGATACAGCAACTTCTGGAAATGAGTGAGGACACCCCGATTCACATGCAGGTGTTGTTTAATGTACTGATGGGGCTGCGCAGGCAAGAAATAAACGCGGTGAAGTATTCGGATGTGGATTATATCAACCGAACCCTTTCAGTGGAACGCCAACTTGGAAAACAGCTGAATCGAGAGCCTTACAGTGTGGACGAGAAACCCGCAACGAAAAAAGAACTTCCGCTCAAAACGATGTCAAGCCGCAGGCTGCTTCCGATTCCTGATTATGTGTTTGAAGCCATTCTGCAGGAACGAAAAGTATATGAAAGAAATCGCAGCAGACGCAGGAGCAGATTTTGATGATGATTATATCTGCTGTTCAGCGTTAGGCGTGCCAAGGAGATTATCACGATGGATGTTTACAGTGATAATGCGAACACTATCCCGGAAGAGATTCCAGAACTGCAATCTTATATGGAGAAGGTCATGCCGAACAGAGAAGAGGCAGCTGATGATGATATTTCTAAAATAGAGATTGACGTAAGCAAATTTTGAAGGAAAATAAGAGTGCTGACTGTGATAAGGACAGTGCCTGAGAAAGTATTTCCGGGAAATATCTCGTGCCGGACGGACTACAGATATAAGAACTTATGTTCGAATTGCATATAGACACGTTTGATAAAATCTGCTATACTGTCTGCATGGTTTTACTACTTCCGCACAGTCTGAAAAATTAAAAGTGGTGACCAAAATTCGTCGAGAACAGATTTTTCCCAAAAATGAGAATGTGGTCCGACGAATTTCTGATACATACGCGAACTTTTTTACTATGGAATTTTGAGGTGATTTTTGTGCAACCTGAACAAAAACCTTTTATTTTACACAGCGAATACCAGCCCACCGGCGACCAGCCCCAGGCGATTGCTGAGCTCGTCCAGGGCTTCAAAGAGGGCAATCAGTTCGAGACTTTGCTGGGTGTGACGGGCTCCGGCAAGACCTTCACCATGGCCAATGTCATCCAGCAGCTGAACAAACCCACTCTGGTGCTTGCACATAATAAAACGCTGGCCGCCCAGCTTTACGGAGAATTCAAAGAATTTTTCCCTGAGAACGCGGTAGAGTATTTTGTGTCCTACTATGATTATTACCAGCCGGAGGCCTATGTGCCGTCCACAGACACCTATATCGCCAAGGACTCCTCCACCAACGACGAGATCGATAAGCTTCGTCTTTCAGCTACGGCCTCCATATCCGAGCGAAAGGATGTGATTGTGGTTTCCTCTGTGTCCTGCATCTACGGACTGGGTTCGCCCAAGGATTTTCAGGACATGATGATCTCCTTGCGCCCGGGAATGGTAAAGGACCGGGACGAGGTGATCCGACAGCTGGTGGACATCCAGTACACCCGGAATGAAATGGATTTTCACCGGGGGACCTTCCGGGTACACGGGGATGTACTGGAAATCTATCCGGCGGATTATACCGACCGCGCCGTGCGCGTGGAATTTTTCGGGGATGAGATTGACCGGATCACGGAAATTGATGTGCTTACAGGGGAAATCAAATGTGAAGATACCCATGTGGGGATTTTTCCTGCTTCTCACTATGTGGTTCCCATGGAACAGATTCTGCGGGCGGCCAATGACATTGAGGAGGAGTTAAGGGAACGGGTGATATACTTTAAAAGTGAGGATAAGCTTCTTGAGGCACAGCGCATCGCGGAGCGGACCAACTTTGACATTGAGATGATGAAGGAAACCGGTTTCTGTTCTGGGATTGAGAATTATTCCCGCCATCTGTCCGGCCTGAAGCCGGGGCAGCCGCCTTACACACTGATGGATTACTTTGGGGATGATTTCCTGCTGATTATTGACGAATCCCACAAAACGGTTCCCCAGGTGGGCGCCATGTACGCCGGGGACCAGAGCCGGAAGAAGACACTGGTGGATTTTGGTTTCCGGCTCCCATCCGCCATGGACAACCGGCCATTAAGTTTTCAGGAATTTGAGGCAAAGCTGGATCAGGTTCTCTTTGTCTCGGCGACTCCCGGAGAATATGAGGGGGAGCATGAGCTTTTGCGGGCGGAGCAGATCATAAGGCCCACCGGTCTTCTGGATCCTCTGGTGGAGGTACGGCCGGTGGAAGGGCAGATCGATGATCTGATCCGGGAGGTCAATCAGGAAACCGAAAAGAAAAATAAGGTTCTTATTACAACGCTGACCAAGCGGATGGCGGAGGATCTGACCGATTATATGAAGGAAATCGGAATCCGTGTGCGGTATCTCCACTCCGATGTGGATACCCTGGAGCGGGCGGAGATCATCCGGGATATGCGTCTGGATGTCTTCGACGTGCTTGTGGGCATCAACCTGCTTCGGGAAGGGCTGGACATCCCTGAGATTACCCTGGTGGCTATTCTGGACGCGGATAAGGAGGGCTTTCTCCGCTCTGAGACATCCCTGATCCAGACCATCGGGCGGGCCTCCAGAAACAGCGACGGACATGTAATCATGTACGCGGACATTCTCACAGACTCCATGAAAAAGGCTATGGAGGAGACCCGACGCAGACGTGAAAAGCAGGATGCCTATAACCGGGAGCACGGAATCACGCCCACCACCATCAAAAAGGCGGTGCGGGATCTGATTGCGGTTTCCAGGGCCGTGGCAAAGACACAGGACCAGCTGGAAAAAGATCCGGAATCCATGAGTGCGAAAGAGCTGAAGAAGCTTATTTCCCAGGTGGAGAAGCAGATGCGCGCGGCTGCTGCGGATCTGGACTTTGAGCAGGCCGCCCAGCTGCGTGATCAGATGATTGAGCTGAAGAAAAACCTGGCGGAGATTGAGGGAAAATAGCGGAAATCTGGAATCATATGGGGAAGAAACGGCTATGGCATTATACGCGATGGGAGATCTGCACCTCTCTTTTCAGGCAGATAAGTCCATGAATAAATTTGGGAGGGTCTGGAGGAAGCATGAAGAGAAAATTCAGAAAAACTGTAACCGGCTGATTGGTCCGGAGGATACTCTTGTGCTGACCGGAGATCATTCCTGGGGAAGAAAACTGGAAGAGTGCCGGGAGGATCTGGCCTTTATCGAGGCGCTGCCGGGACGGAAGATTCTGCTCCGGGGAAATCACGATATGTTCTGGGACGCGAAAAAGACAGAAAGGCTGAACCGGGAATACCAGGGCCGGCTCGCTTTTCTGCAGAATAATTATTATACATATGAGGACTACGCGCTGACAGGAACAAAGGGATATACTTTTGAGGGCCCTTTTTTCCTGGATCGAAGAGGACGGATTGTGGGCTGGGATGAAGAAAAAGAGGCTCACGCGAAAAAACTGATTGATCGGGAGATTGTGAGACTGCGTCAGTCTCTTGACGGGGCGGCCGCGGATGGATATCGGAAGTTTATTCTGTTTCTGCATTATCCTCCGACCAGTGTCATTGAGAAAAGCAGTGCGTTTACACAGATTGCAGAGGAATATCATGTGGAGCATGTCGTGTATTCTCATTGCCATGGGGAGAGCCGCTTTAATGACAGCATTCGCGGTGATTTTCACGGCGTATCATATCATCTGGTATCCGGGGATTTTCTGAAGTTTGTTCCGGAGCAAATCCTGTAAACGGGCAGGATGAAACAGGAGATCTGGGAAAGGGTTCATTTTCGAAAGACATAAGATCCGGCAGTCCGGCAGCGAAAATTCCGCAGCGGCGCAGAATTTTCTTTCCATGTGAGATTCTTTATGATAGAATAAAAAGAGTGTTCCGCCCTGAATATGGGAAAAGGGATCCCTGTGACCGCGGCAGGTGGCTGCAGGGGAACCGGGGAATACAGCAGGAGGAAAGAACATGTCAGAGAAATCAGAACGACTGTATGAGGAAATTAAGCGCTGCGACCGGGAAATTGCGCAGCTTCTGAGGACGCGGATGCACTGTATCGAGGAAATCACGGAATACAGGAGGGATCATGGCCTTCCGATTTTAACGCCGGTGCCGGAGAGAAGAGCGCCGGAGGCCCTGGATGTGGAGGACAGTCCCTTCGGTCAGGAGATTCTGCGCGTCTTTCAGGAAATCCATGAGAGCGGGAAGAGGGTCCAGGCAAAAACTCTGTTTGACCGCAATATTTTTCTCATTGGCTTTATGGGCGCTGGAAAATCCACGATATCCGCGGCGTTAAGCCGGCAGCTCTCCCTGGAGCTGATTGAGATGGATGCCTACATCCAGGAAAAAGAAGGAATGACAATTTCCCGGATTTTTGATATTCACGGGGAGGAGTATTTCCGCAGCTGTGAGAGCGATACGCTCGCGGAGCTGGGAAAAAAGGACCATGCCCTTGTGTCCTGCGGCGGCGGCGTACCCATGCGGGAGAAGAACGTGGAGATTATGAAAAAGAACGGATATGTGGTACTTCTGAGCGCATCTCCGGAGGCAATCTATGAGCGTGTGAAGGACAACACAGACCGTCCGCTTCTCAATGGCCACATGAACGTTTCCTATATTGAGGAGCTTATGGAAAAACGCCGCCCCAAATACGAACACGCGGCGGATCTCATTGTTGATACAACGGGAAAAGAGGTTCAGGAAATCTGTGAGGAGCTGCTTCGAAAGCTCTGTGCGCTTCAGTCGGAGAGAGAGCGGAAGTGAATAAAAGCAGGGGATGAGAGAATCGAACTCCCACCAAAGGTTTTGGAGACCCCTATCATACCATTTGACCAATCCCCTGTATAAACGGAGATGGAGAGATTTGAACTCTCGCACCGGTTGCCCGGCCTACCGCATTTCGAGTGCGGACCCTTCAGCCACTTGGGTACATCTCCATAAATCATTCCGCCATGGATTGCGGAACCGTTCTTTATTATATGATACAGAGGGAAAAAGGTCAATTCTTTTTTTTGATTTCTGATTGAAATTCATGGAAATAAATGATCCGGAACGCTATCCGGCAGTAAGGAGGATATATGAGTGGTAAGAAAGAATCGGTCCTGGAAGCAGTAAGGGGCCTGACACAGAATTATGAGGATGTGGAGCTCCTCATACCGAAGGGAGGCAGAAAGCTTCCGGACCGGGATGCCATCATCGCGATTTTGAAGGAACTGAAGACAGTGGTATTTCCGGGGTGTTACGAAACCTCCACGAACGCGGAGATTTTTCCGGATTATTTTGCGGGATGCCGGTTAAACGAGCTTTATGATGATCTGAAATCCCAGATTGAGATCGCCCTGGCTTATCAGGAAATGGACAAAACGCAGGCGCAGCGCCGGGCGGGGGAGGCAACGGATCATTTCTTTACCAGCCTTCCCAGGATTCAGCTGCTCCTTCTGAAGGATGTGCAGGCCGGCTTTGACGGGGATCCGGCGGCGAAAAGCAAGGAGGAGATCATTTCTTCTTATCCCGGTCTTCTGGCCATTTACGTATATCGTCTGGCCCATATTCTGTATAAGGAAGAGATTCCGTTTATTCCCAGGATTATGACGGAATACGCCCACAGCCGGACCGGGATTGATATCAATCCGGGGGCAGTGATCGGGGAATACTTTTTTATTGATCACGGAACCGGTGTTGTGATCGGGGAGACCACGGAAATCGGGGATTATGTAAAGCTTTACCAGGGTGTGACCCTGGGGGCGCTCTCCACCAGGATGGGGCAACAGCTGGCCAATGTGAAGCGTCATCCCACCATCCGGGACCATGTGACCATTTATTCCAACTCCACAGTTCTGGGAGGGGAGACTGTCATCGGGGAAAACACTGTCATCGGGGGAAATACCTTTATCACGGAATCCATTCCCGCCAATACGAAGGTAAACGCGAAAAGCCCGGAACTTGTGATCAAACAGCCCAGGAAAAAATCAGACGTCCGGGTTTGGGAGATTTAATAATATTTTGAAAAAAATGGTTGACAAAGGTAAATTAATCGTGTATACTAATCATCGTTGCAGCGAAAAACGCGGCGATGCGCGGGTGTAGTTCAATGGTAGAACACCAGCCTTCCAAGCTGGACACGTGGGTTCGATTCCCATCACCCGCTTGTGCGATAGTGGCGTAGTTGGTAACGCGCGACCTTGCCAAGGTCGAGACCGCGGGTTCGAGTCCCGTCTATCGCTTCTTTATTGAGTCCCGGATGACCGGGACTCTTTTTTGCGTGTCAGGCCTCCTGTCCTTCCTCGCTGACCAGTCCGTAAAAGCTGATCAGATAAAGCCCGCACAGGCCCACCAGAGCGTAAATGATTCTGGAAAACCAGCTCATGCTGCCGAAAAGTGCAGAGACCAGATTCAGATTAAAGAAGCCGATCAGACCCCAGTTTACTGCGCCGATTACGACGATTGTCAATGCGAAATACTGTAAAAATTTACTTCCCACAGGTTTTTCACCGTCCTTTCATAAGTCACGCTGCTGGATATTTGTTCAAAGCATGACACCTGTAAGTATTTCAAAAATAAGAAAAAATATGCATATCCCGCAAAAAGGGATATGCATATTTCTGCAATTTCTCTCACAGAGTGAGGGACGGTTATGAGAGGTTAATTACCTGCGAGGTAGAGTCCGTTCCCAGGCTGAGAGCCGCGGAAGCCTCCAGTGTCACCGGGGAAGAGGTGTCGTTCAGCGTAAAGGCCTGACATACGGTTACGGACTGCCCGGTTTCCACTTCTTCCATATATTGATTATAGGCTTCATTGCTCAGATCGTTAGGGATGGCTGCGCTTAAGGAGGAGCCGTTCTGTGACGCTGAGAGATTTACGTCCACCATCGCGCTGGAGGCTGTGCTCCCTGTGTTGGAATATACATAGTATACAAGCAGACAGGAATTCCCTTCCAGGTCTGTGCTGATGGCGTAGCTGCTGTACTGGATGGAAAACGAGTCGCAGGTCAGGTCGATGGTGTTCCCCGCTGCGGTAGTCTGTGCGTCATCCGTGGTATCTGTACCGGAATCTGCGTCGGAAACATCTGTCTGTGTGGAAGTATCCGAGTCCTGATTCAGGTAAGAATTCAGTTCTTCCTCCGCGCTTACGAAATTCGCGGACATGACTTTAACCGTTTCCTCATCCAGAGACACAATTTTCCACTGGCTGTCTACCTGGATAAGGGGGTAGGTGATATCCAGATCGGTATATACGTCGGCCACCTCGCCGGCTTTCTCCGTCAGGATGGAGGCCAGTGTGGACCGGGTTTCTTCCTCGGTCATGGATTCTCCGGCCAGAGCCGAGGAGGCGATCTGTCGGAGAAATTCCGTGATAGCGGTGGTATAGATCTGTGTTCCGTCAATATAAGTAACGCGGACAGTGACCTGGGCGGTGCCGCTGCTCAGATTCAGTCTGGTTCTGGTGATCTGCCAGGACAGCTTGGAATTGATTTCCCGGAAAAATTCCGTGTAGGCTTCGTCCCGTACATCCGCGTCGTCCAGTATGGTGAGATCCCGGCTCTGCAGCAGATCTGCCATGGCGTCAAAATCCATCTCCTGTACACTGCTCATGAAGCTCTCCATCACATCCTGCGGTGCCTTCCACTGCAGATAGTACCAGAAACCTCCGCCTGCGGCCACTGCCGCCACAAGCAGAAGAATGAGGATTGCCGGCAGGAGCCGGCGCTTTTTCTTAGGCGGACGGATATAGGAACGGGTGGGCGTCTCAGGCTCTGTGGGAATGTCCTCATCGTGAAGTGCCTTCGTAAGCTGATCCTCCAGATCCCATTCACGGTCCTGGCTTTCCGGAATTACATCGTAATCGCCATTTTCGTCAAAATCTGTATCGGAGCGGTCTGCCTGGTTCAGAGTATTTTCATCCCCGGGATCCGCAGAGTTCTTTTCAGAATTCTTTTTCTGTGCGTTTTCTTCCGCAGGCTCCCCCTGCCTTTTTTTCTTAAATTTCATGCTGCCTCCTTATCAAATGGTTGCAAAAAACTCCCCTTACGTTTTCAGTATAGCACAGTTTGGCCGCCTCTCACAACCGAAAAGTTCAGTGCTGTCATTTTTTTCCGAAATAGATTGACCATTCTCAGGTGAATTGTTATAATTGAACAGTCCGGTTCGGCAAAAAAGATATCATTTTGTAAAAAATTTATAGGCGGACGTGCGCCCCGGGATGGGGCCTGGCGCGTGAACCGCGGCACACAGGCGGGAAACCGGATAAATTTGTCAGGATAAAGGAACAGGGGGAAGTATTTTGAGAGCAAGTGGAATTTTACTGCCAATTTCCAGCATTCCGTCCAATTACGGAATCGGATGTTTTTCCAAGGAAGCCTATGAGATTGTGAACCAGCTGGTACGGGCCGGCCAGAAATACTGGCAGATATTGCCGCTGGGTCCCACGGGATATGGGGATTCCCCGTATCAGTCTTTTTCTACCTTTGCCGGGAATCCGTATTTTATCGATCCGGAGGTTCTGATAAATGAGGGTCTGCTCACAGAGCAGGAATGCAGATCCTATGACTGGGGCGGAAGCGAGTCCTATGTGGATTATGAAAAGGTTTACCAGTCCAGGTTCCTTCTTCTGCGCAAAGCCTTTTACCGATATGACAGCAGCCGGGATCCGGAATATGACCGGTTTGTGAGGAACAACAGCCACTGGCTGGAGGATTACTGTCTTTATATGGCGATTAAGGAAAGCCAGGGCGGTGTGAGCTGGATCCAGTGGCCCAGGGAGCTTCGTCTTCGCAGTCCCCAGGCTCTGGAACAGGCCAGGAGGCAGCTGGATGAGGAAATCCGTTTTTACCGTTTCCAGCAGTACTGGTTTTTCAAGCAGTGGTGCTGGCTGAAATCCTATGCCAACAACAGTGGGCTGAAAATTATCGGAGATGTTCCCATTTATGTGGCCTTTGACAGTGCGGATGCCTGGGCGCAGCCGGAGCTTTTCCAGTTTGACGATGAGAATCTTCCAAAGGGCGTGGCCGGCTGTCCGCCGGACGCCTTTTCCGCCACGGGACAGCTGTGGGGGAATCCACTCTATGACTGGGAATATCACGAAAAGACCGGCTATGTCTGGTGGACCAGCCGTATGAAGCACTGCATGGAAATTTACGACATGGTCCGCATCGATCATTTCCGGGGCTTTGACGAATATTATTCCATCCCCTTTGGGGATGAGACCGCGGAAAACGGACACTGGGAGCCGGGCCCCGGTCTTGCGCTCTTTGACATTCTGAAAAGCCGGCTTCCGGGCATGGAGGTGATCGCGGAGGATCTGGGCCTTCTGACGGACAGTGTGGTACAGATGGTGCAGGACTCCGGTTTTCCGGGAATGAAGGTGCTCCAGTTTGCCTTTGACGACACGGAGAGAAGTACATATCTGCCTCACAACCATGTGAAAAACTGCGTGGTTTACACAGGCACCCATGACAATGAGACAACCCGGGGATGGTTTGGGAATCTCAATGACCATGACCTGCAGTTTGCGCAAAATTACACAGACAGCGCAGACAAGGGGGAGGAGGAGCGTGTATGGGCGCTGATCCGCGCCGCAGTTTCCAGTGTGGCGGATCTGGCGGTGGTTCCCATACAGGATTACCTGTGCCTTGGAAATGAGGCGCGGATGAACGAGCCCTCCACCCTGGGAAATAACTGGAAATGGAGACTTACCAGGGGACAGTTTGACGAGAAGACGGTCGCGCGGATCCATGATTTGATGAAGCTGTACGGAAGACTCCCGTGACGCAGAGACAGATCAGCCTTTGTGGAAATAATGAGGTGATTTTATGAGTGAGGAAAAAAAAGAGGAGCTTCAGGCGGAAGACGATGTGAAGGAGGAAGCCGGAAAAACGGCGGAAAGTGAATCGGAGACCCAGAAGCCTACCACGCGGAATTATGTTATATGGCTGCTGGCCGGCGCATATCTGGTTTATACCGGATACCGCCTGTGCAGCAGTGTGCTGGCCGGTGAGGAGGGCGGCGGCATCGGTTTTATGATTGCCGGAATATTTTTTATCGTCTTTGGCGCCGCGCTGGTATTCATCGGCGGCCGGGGACTGCTTCGCGTGGGGAAGGAAAAGCAGGAAGAAGCACAGGCGTCCGCTGCCAGGGCAGAGACGGGGCCGGACCGGTCAGAACCCGCACCGGACAGCCCGGAACCGGCAAAAAAGACTTCCATCTCAGAACGGGCCAATCTGGTGAGAAATCTGGGGGATGACGTGGCGGAGGAAGCGTCTGGGGAGGATAAGGAACCGGAATGATTGCGCGGGCTGGACAATTTTTCCTTTCCGTGCTATATTAAGAGCCATGAAAATACTGATAAATCTGCTGAAGCCTTTTTCTTTCGCGCCGGCGGTTCTGATGATGATCCTGATTTTTTCGTTTTCCGCCCAGACCGGGGAGGTGTCCGGGGAATTAAGCTACGAGATCAGCTATCAGCTTGTGGAGACGAAGAATGAGGTGCTCGGCACAAATAAAAGCTACTATGAGCTCGCCGCGGAGGCGGAATCGATCCACTATTATGTGCGCAAGGCCGCACATATGACGGAATATTTTCTTCTGGCTGTGGCCATATCCTTCCCTCTTTATGTGTACGGGGTGAGGGGATTCTGGCTGATGCTGCTGGCGGGGATTGTATGTGTGGGCTTCGCCGGCCTGGACGAATTTCATCAGTCCTTTGTCTCAGACCGCACGCCGGCGGTGAAGGATGTGCTCATCGACAGCTGCGGCGCTTTTGTGGGAATCCTGATGGTGCAGGCGTTCTGCTGGTCGTCCACGCATACTCCCACGGGAAAGAGAAAGAGGAAAGCAAAGAGGAAAAATAAGAAAAACCGATGATGCAGGAGGAATGTACATGAGTCGTGCAGATGAGATTTTTATTGCCATGTGCAGGGATGTGATTGAAAACGGAACCAGTACAGAAGGGGAGAAGGTCCGCCCTGTATGGGAGGACGGAACGCCGGCCTATACCATCAAGCGCTTTGGCGTTGTGAACCGCTATGATCTGCGGAAGGAATTCCCCGCCCTGACCCTGCGCAGAACCGCGCTGAAAAGTGCCATGGATGAGATCCTCTGGATCTGGCAGAGGAAATCCAGCAACATCCATGATCTTCACAGCCATGTGTGGGACAGCTGGGCGGATGAGAATGGTTCCATCGGGAAGGCCTACGGGTACCAGATGGGCGTGAAGCACCAGTATAAGGAAGGGGAGATGGATCAGGTGGATCGTGTGCTCTACGATCTGAAGAATAACCCCTACAGCCGCCGTATTATGACCAATATTTATGTGCATCAGGATCTCCACGAGATGAATCTTTATCCCTGCGCCTATTCCATGACCTTTAACGTGACAAAGGAGCCGGGGAAAGAAAAGCTGACGCTGAACGCGATTCTGAATCAGCGCTCCCAGGATATCCTGGCGGCCAACAACTGGAATGTGTGCCAGTATTCCATTCTGTTGATGATGTTTGCCCAGGTCTGCGGGATGGAGGCTGGAGAGCTGGTCCATGTCATCGCAGACTGTCATATCTATGACCGCCATGTTCCGGCCGTGAAGGAGCTGATCACCCGAAAGCCCTATCCGGCGCCCACAGTGCGGCTGAATCCGGAGATCACGGACTTTTACGCTTTTACCACGGAGGATCTGATCGTGGAAAATTATCAGACCTGGCCGCAGATTAAAAATATTCCTGTTGCCATCTGAGCGGGACGGGGATCTGACAGGAGGAAATTATGCAATGAATCTGATCGTAGCGGTGGACAAAAACTGGGCCATTGGCCGGAAGAATCAGCTGCTTGTCAGCATACCTGCGGATATGAAGCTGTTCCGTCAGGAGACCACGGGCAAGGTGGTGGTCATGGGCCGGAGAACCCTGGAAGGCTTTCCAGGCGGACTTCCCCTTAAGAACCGCACCAATATCGTCCTCACCGGAAACCCGGGCTATCAGGTGAAGGGGGCGACCGTGGTTCACACAGTGGAGGAGGCTCTCCGGGAGATTGAGAAATATCCCCCGCAGGACGTGTACTGTATCGGCGGCGACAGTGTTTACCGCCAGTTTCTTCCCTGGTGCGACACTGCCCATGTGACGAAAATCAATTTTGCCTATGAGGCGGATGCCTGGTTTCCCAATCTGGATGAGATGGAGGACTGGGAGATCACGCAGCAGAGCGAGGAGCAGACTTATTTTGATCTTGAATACCAGTTTCTGAAATACCAGAGGAAAAAAGGCTGACCCGCGGAGGCTTCGGCTTTTTGTGTTTCGCAGGAGAGCGGACCCAAAAAGCCGGCTCCGGAAGGGCGGCCTTATTTTTTTGTAAAGTTTTTCAGGAAAGCTCCGCGATCCGTGTAACCGCCACAAAGATGGCCTGGATTTTATACCAGGTGGGATAGTCTACAATTCCGGTTTCAGGCAGGCCAAAAATGTTCTGGAATTTTTTTACCGCGCTGTCGGTGGCGCTGCCGTAAATCCCGTCCACTGTAAGGGTGGGCAGAGCAGGATAGGATCCGGCGATTGTGTTCAGCTGCTCCTGAATCTGAATCACCTTGTCGCCGGCACTGCCGATGGTCAGGTCGTAGCCGGGCCAGGACGCCGGAATGCCGGAGATGGTCTCTGCCACATTGATATATAGATCACTTCCGTAAAAATACCGCAGAATCTCGATGGCGGAATAGCCCTGATCCCCCAGATCCTTGCTCCCCCACTGGGTCATCCAGCCTTTGTCCAGGCACTGGCTCTGTCTGCCGTCGCAGTATTGTGTCAGGATGGGCTGGCGCACATTGGGGCGGGAGAGATAGTTTTCGAAAAGCTCATCCACAATCCGGTCGATGCTGTCATAGATATTCCGGCCATAGATCCACTTGTGGTCGTAGGCGGTGGAGGAAGTGATGGTATAATCATAGCCCTTGCTGCGGTACCACTCTGTGTAGACCCGGTTCAGCGTGAAGGACATGATGGCCAGCACATTGGCCCGTATGGTGTTGTCCGGCCAGGTGGCGTAGATTTCGCTGCTGGCCACATTTTTGATGTAGTCCGCGTACAGATCATAATAGTCTGTGGCTCCGGCGTCCGCGATGGGACCGTCGTGCACCACGATAAATTCCGGAATCACCACCCGATTGAGAACAATCTCACCGGATTCATCCACAGGTTTGATTTCCGCTTCCTGGATTTTCGCCGGATATTCCCCGAACAGGGTATGGGGCGGAATCACAATTCTCTGAAAACCATTTTCCCGGCTTCCCCTGCGCAGCCGGACCGGCTGCCGGGCGGTCACCTCAGGAAGAACTTCAATTCCCGCGATCTCTTCCGGCTCGAATCCATCGGCGGTTATGAAAATCGTATACTCGGCGTAGGGCTGTTCCTCCACCGGCTGCATGCTGTATTCCAGGGGAGGCGCCTGAAGATCCAGAGAGGGAGTCTGGCCGGAGGAATCTGTCTGCACCTCCTCAAGGATACGGTCGGGCTCCCCGGTATAGGAAATCTGTATCCGCGCGTTTTCCACCGGGCGGTTATCCGCCTCGCTGACCACGGAAATCTTCAGCCGTCCCCGATCCACATTTTCCTGCATTGCCCTCATTGTATCAGAACCAGTCATAGAAAGCTCCAGATAATTCCTTTCCTGTTATTTTATGACGGGAGCGGCTAAAGGTGCCCGGTTCCAGGAATCCGACATGAAAAAATGCCGGGGAAAAGGTTTCTGGAAAACATTTCTTTGTCAAAAATATATCTTGACGAAACCTTATGTGGGAATATAATAAAAGAATGGTAGCCTGCTACCGATTAACGGAGGATAAAGGAGTATTACATAGATGGCGAAACATAATTATGCAGGGAAAAGGCCGCTTCTGGTGGGGGTGGATGTAGGGTCTACCACTACGAAGATCGCAGTGGTGGATGCGGACAGCCGCCAGATTCTTTTTGCCGATTACCGGAGACACCATGCGGAGCAGCTGCGAAGTGTTCAGAAGGCGCTTTCCCTGTTTGTGGAACGCTTTCCGGGGAGAGAGGCCCATGTGGCGCTGACCGGATCCGGAGCGAAAACCCTGTCGGAAAAGCTTGGAATCCCCTACGTTCAGGAGGTGGTGTCCAATTCCGTGGCTCTGAAGGCGAAATACCAGGATGTGGGAACGGCCATTGAGCTGGGCGGACAGGATGCAAAGATCATTTTTTTCCGGAAGGATAAGGAAAATGGAAGCCTGCAGGTGGCGGACATGCGTATGAACGGAAGCTGTGCCGGGGGAACCGGCGCCTTTGTGGATGAGGTTGCCTCGATTCTGAAAACTCCTGTGGAAGAGCTGGACGCACTGGCAGCACAGGGGACCTGCGTTTATGAAATTTCCGGGCGATGCGGCGTGTATGCCAAGACGGATATTCAGCCATTGCTGAACCAGGGCGCCTCCCGGGCGGATCTGGCGCTCTCGGCGTTTCACGCTATTGCCAAGCAGACCATCGGCGGTCTGGCTCAGGGCCTGGAAATCCGAAAGCCGGTGGCCTTCGAGGGAGGCCCGCTGACCTTTAACCATACTTTAGTCCGGGTTTTTTCCGAGAGGCTGAATCTTTCGGCGGAGGATATGATCCGTCCGGAACACCCGGAGATTATGATTGCCTATGGCGCGGCGCTTTCCGCAGAGAATATGCTGGAGGAAAACCGGAAAGAGCAGACAGTTTCGCAGATGCTCAGAAATCTTGAGAGGCTGGCGGGAAAGAAGAAATCCCTGGATGAGAATGCGGCCCCCTTCTTTGAGACAGAGGAGGAGTGCCGGAAGTACCGGGAAGAGCATGCCCTCCCCAGACGCATCTGCTCAGCCGATTATGACGGCTGGGAGCCTGGGAAGGCCGGAGGAAGCTTTGTGGGACAGGAAAGCCGTGAGCTGCAGCCGCTTCCCTGTTACCTGGGTATAGACTCCGGGAGCACGACTACGAAATTTGTCCTTCTGGACGAGGATGAGAATATTCTGGACTCTTTTTACGCGCCCAACGAGGGGGAACCTCTGGCGGTGGCCAGGAAGGCTCTTATGGAGATGCGGGACCGCTACGCCCGGGTGGGAATCCGTCTGGATATTCTTGCATCCGGAAGCACCGGATATGGGGAAATGCTTTTTTCCAGGGCTTTTTCCACAGAATGTCATGTAGTGGAGACCGTTGCCCATGTGCGGGCAGCCCGGAAATATGTGCCGGACGCCACTTTTCTTCTGGACATCGGCGGACAGGATATGAAGGCGATCTGGCTGGATAACGGAGTGATTACCAATATTGTGGTAAACGAGGCCTGTTCCTCCGGCTGCGGCTCCTTCCTGGAAAATTTCGCCGCCTCCCTGCATATCCCGGTGGGGGAGATCGCGGACAGAGCCTTTTCCTCCGCCCATCCGGCCGTACTGGGGAGCCGGTGCACGGTTTTTATGAACAGCAGTATTGTGACGGAGCAGCGCAACGGCAAGCTGCCGGAGGATATTATGGCCGGCCTGTGCCGTTCCATTATAGAGAATGTTTTTACAAAGGTGATCCGGATTTCCAACCTGGATTCTCTGGGAAACTCCATTGTGGTTCAGGGCGGTACCTTTGAAAATGATGCGGTTCTGTGCGCCATGGAGCAGTATGTGGGCCGCAGTGTGACCCGCGCGCCCTATCCGGGCCTCATGGGAGCCATCGGGGCGGCGCTGGCCGCCCGGGAGGAATTCCTGGCTTCCCGGCCGAAGCAGGAGGAGAATCATATAGAGTCAGTATCCGGGGATACTTTTCGCACTTTTATCGGACTGGAGAATCTGGAGAACTTTACCTATACCCAGGAATCCAATGTGACCTGCCCGTTCTGCGGCAATCACTGCAGACGCTCGGTGGTGCGCTTTTCCAACGGAAACTCCTGGGTGACCAACAACCGCTGTGAGCGGGGAGAGATCCTTGGAGATGTGAAAGAGGAGCGGGTGCGTGCAACCCTGGCAGAGAAAACCCGGGCACGGGATTCGGTTCCAAATCTATACAAGGTGCGGGAGAAGCTTCTGTTTATGGATTACCCGGTTCCGGAGCCGGAGAAAAAGAGAGATGTGGTCATCGGAATCCCCCGGGTTCTTTCCTTCTGGGATACCATGCCCTTCTGGAACGCTTTCTGGCGTTCCCTGGGCTTTTCCATTGTTCTTTCCGGGAAAAGCACCCACAGGCTTTTTGAGGAGGGACTGAACGCGGTAACCTCGGATACGGTGTGTTTTCCCGCAAAGCTGGTGCACGGACACATCCGGGATCTGGCGCGAAAAGGCGTGGACCGGATTTTTATGCCTTCCATCGCCACTGTACAGTCGGAAAATACGGAGAAAAACAGCGAATCCATGTGCGCAGTGGTCAAGGGCTATCCCCTTGTGCTGAAAAATTCAGATAACCCCCAGAGCCAGTGGGGAATTCCTCTGGATGCACCGCTTTTCTACTGGTATCGCCCGGAGGACAGAGACCGGCAGCTGGTTCGCTATATGGAAGAGACCTATGACATCGGGGCAGAGGAGACCAAAAGAGCCATCCAGGCCGCGTGCCGGGCCATGGAGACCTTCCGGGAAAAGCTTCAGGATGCGGGTAAAAAGGCTCTTCAGGATGTAAGAAACACCGGCGGTTTTGCCATTGTCCTTGCCTCCAGGCCTTATCAGAATGACAGCCTGGTGAATCACAATCTTCCGGAAATGTTTACAGAGCTTGGGGTTCCGGTACTCACCGCGGATTCTCTTCCGGAGGTGACCACTACAGATCTGCGGAACAGCCGGATCGATGTGGTAAATAACTATCACGGAAGGATGCTCTCCTCCGCCATCCTGGCTGCCCGGGACGAAAATCTGGAGTACGTGCAGCTGGTGAGCTTCGGCTGCGGGCACGACGCCTACCTCTCTGATGAGATTATCCGCCTGATGAAGGAGATTTCCGGCAAAACCCCGTTGATTCTGAAGCTGGATGAAAGCGAGGTTCAGGGACCGCTGCGCATTCGTGTGCGTTCCTTCCTGGAGACGGTGGCCATGCGCCGCAGAAATCTGCAGGCACCCAGGGTGCACGCTCTTGTGGACCCTTACCATTCCAAGTTTACCTCCAGAGACCGCCGGGAAAAGATCGCCCTGGTGCCTAATACCTCCCACGCCTTCAGCCGGATCATGTCCGCGGCGCTGTATGAGCAGGGAGTGAAGGCCATTCCGCTGGAGATCGGCCGGGAGGAAGCCATCCGTCTCGGAAAACAGTATGTACACAATGACATCTGTTTCCCGGCCCAGATTGCCATCGGAGAGGCCCTGGCCGCTTTGAAAAGCGGGAAATATGACAATGACAACGTGGCCATTGCCATGGGAAAATATGTGGGAGACTGTCGTCTGACCCATTATACGGCCCTGCTTCGAAAGGCTCTGGACGACGCCGGCTTTTCCCAGGTGCCCATTCTTACAAACGACGATGAGGATTATCACAACATTCATCCGGGATACAAAATGGGAGTCCCGGCGGCACTGCGTATCGTATTTGCCCTGCCCATGATTGACGCCCTGGAGGCTCTCCTTCGGAAAATCCGCCCCTATGAGAAAATTGAGGGCTCCGCGGACAAGGCCTTTGAAAAAGCCATGGACGCCCTGGTGTACGGCCTGCAGTATCACGGGATCCGCGGGGCACAGAGTGGCTTTGAGACCGCCATCCGGATTATGAAGGATGTGGACTATGACCGGAGCCATCCCCGTCCGGGTGTGCTGATTGTGGGAGAATATCTGCTGAATTTCCATCCGGGTGCCAACCATGAGATTGAGCGGTATCTGGAAAAGGGCGGCTTTGAGGTCATCGAGGCAAAGATGACGGATGTGATCCGGAAGACGTATTTCTGTCAGGATGAGCAGGTCCGCCAGTATCATCTGAAACGGAATTTCAGCCGGAAAACCTGGAACCATGTGGCCAACCGTATGTTTGATGTGGCCCATGAGGTCACCGACCGCATTGCCTCGGCCCATCCCCTGTATACGCCGGCATGCAGGCTTCCGGATCTGGTGAAGGGAAGCGACCCGGTGATTCCCCATACCTTTGACGCCGGGGAGGGAGTGCTGATTCCCGGGGAAATCATTCACCACGCGGAGGAGGGCTGCCGTGCCTTTGTGATTCTCCAGCCATTTGGCTGTCTGCCCAACCATGTGGTGGGCCGGGGCGTGGTAAAGCGGCTGAAGGAAATGTATCCGGACGCGCAGATTCTGCCGCTGGATTACGACCCGGATGTCAGCTTCGCCAATGTGGAGAACCGGCTGCAGATGCTGATTATGAATGTGAAAGAGGAGCGCAGACTGCAGGAGAAGGCGGCGCGGGAAAAAGAAGAGGGGAACGCGCCGGTCCGTGAATCCGGAAAATCCCGGAAGAAGAAAAAATATCAGGGCTCATTGTCTGTGGGCTGAGGCGGGGAGGAAGATATGGAAGAAAAAGAACCTGTAAGTCTGTATTTTTCCGTAATTGGGCGTATTTTAAAGCAGAAAATGGACGAGAGAGCCCAGCAGATGGATCTGACCTGTGTCCAGGTCCGGGTTTTGAGTGAGATTCATCAGATGGAAATATCCGGCATGGGGGAAATCCACCAGCGGGATCTGGAGGAGAAGGAGCATGTCACTCATCCCACCATGACCGGGATATTAAGGCGCCTGGAGAGCAAGGGGTTTGTGTACTGTGAGCCAAGCGCTCTGGATCACCGCTCCAAAAAGATCTCCTGTACGGATAAGGCGAGAGAAATCTACCGGGAGGCCGCCGGAGAAGAGCAGCAGATCCTGGAAAAAATGTTTGAGGGCTTTACCCCGGAGCAGATTGCCGGCTATGTGTGTATGACCCGGCAGGTCACGGAAAATATATTAAAGGCGGACATTTAGGAAGCTGCGCCCGCCCTCTATTCGATGAGGGCGGTGCGCTCCTGAATTTTCTGCAGGATCCGGTCCGCCTCCTCCCCCTCGGCGGGGGTGGGCTGATAATTGTTGTAGCCGGAGGCGGAGGAGATGGAACAGGGGATGATACTGGTCACGTTGTCTTCCTGAAGCTCTCCGTTCACAAAGGTAAAGGTCTGCTGAAAGATCATGGTGTCCATGTCGCTGGGGGCGCTGTTTCCTCCAAAGCAGAAGTTTCCCAGGCTGTACACAATGTTTTTCCCTTCATAGGTTTCGATGCCCTGAAGAACGTGGGGATGGTGGCCGCACACCAGGTCTGCGCCCTCGTCGATGGCCAGGCGTCCCAGTGTGGTCTGGTTGGAATCCGGAACCGTCTCTTTTTCATTTCCCCAGTGAAAAATCACAATCACCAGATCCGCGCCGGCCTCTTTAACCGCCGCGATGTTTTCCTTCATCTGCTGGGCACAGTCCAGATGATCATTCAGCTCATAAATTCCCACAAGTCCGATCTGGATTCCCTGTACCTCCATGACCGCGGTCTCCTCATAGCCGAAATAGACAATGCCAGCCGCGTCCAGCGCCTCCAGCGTGTCTGTGTAGCTGTCATCTCCGTAGTCATGGCTGTGGTTGTTGGCGGTGTTTACCGCCTCCACAGAACCGTCGGTGAGGATGGAGGTATAGTCGGCGGTGGCTTTAAAGGCATAGGTCTTGTCCGCCCGGGAGGTGGAGTCGGTGAGAACCCCCTCAAAGTTGGCGATGGTCAGGTCGTCGGTCTCAAAAATGCTCTTTACATTCTGGAGAAAATACGCACTTCCATAGTTTTCATAATAGGCATTCAGGCTGTTGCTGTAATCAAAATTTTCATCGGTGCCAAGGGTGCAGTCGCCCACCACACTGACGGTCAGTGTGACTGTCTCCGGAAGGGAGCTGGCCGGGGAAGCCTCCTGGGCTTCCTCCTCCGACGATGTGTCCGTGCTGTTTTCCTTTCCGTTTATGGAAAGACTCTCCCCGGAGCTGTCCTCTGCGCTGGCGGAGGTTTCGGAGGAACTCTCCCTGGAGAGATTTATGCGAAGTCCCAGGATCAGAAGCAGCAGAAAGGCTGCCAGCCCAAGACCGCTAAGGCAAAGTCTTCTGCGGAGCTGCCTCTGGCGATAGTATCTGGATTTTCTGGAAATGGCTTTTTTGCGCGAAGCGGCCGTCTTTTTGGCGGCGGTATTTTTCCGGAGGGAAGAGGGAGTTTTGGAAGCGGGCTTTCGGCGGGCGCTTTTCTCTGGTTGTTTTCTGGTCATGACAGACTCCTTTTGTCTTTTGGGGATTTTTTTTCATTATAATGGAATATGTGAAGCTGTGGCAACAGGGAAATCCGAATAAATATAAATACTGTATTACAATTTGTTTAAGAAAATATTTCTTTTCTTTGCGGAAGTTTTGTGTTACACTGTAAAACAGGTGAGAATTTCGATTGTGGGGAAAGTTTGCCTGTCCGGGGGACAGGGTTTGTGCGGTGAAAGGAGAAAAATACATTATGCGGAAAAGAATTTTGGCCTGGATGGCTGTCTCCGTTCTTGGTTTGAGCCTTTTGGGAGGCTGCGGCTCCTCTGAGCAGTGGGATGAGTCCGCTTTTGAGGAGGATATGGAACCCCTGGATGAGGAGGAGCTGGCTCAGCTGGAGGGGAAGGTAATAGAAGCCACTGATTCGGATGCAACGGCTTCCGACGGAAAAGCTTCGGATTCGGATGCGTCCAGTGGGAACGCGGAGGAGGACTCCATGACAGAGGTGACGGAGGAGGGGCTTACGCCCGACGCCGGCGGGAACGCCTCGGATGCTGTGCTGACGGAGGACGTGGAAGATCCGGATGCCCAGGACACAGATCTGGAAGAGACGGAGGATGTTTCCGCAGACGAAGAAGCTTCTTCAGAGGAGGAATATCTGGACGAGGAATATCTGGACGAGGAGGATCTGGACAGCATCAGTCTGGAGGATTTTGAGGCAGCGCTGGAGGCTGCCGAGGCTCTCGTGGGGAATGATTCCCAGGAGACGGAAGACATCGATCCGGAGGACCTGGATGAGAACGGGTCTTATACATCGAAGGACGAGGTGGCGGCCTATATCTATACCTTTGGACATCTGCCGGACAATTATATTACGGAGGCAGAGGCCAGGGCTCTTGGCTGGAATGGAACCGACAATCTGGATGAGGTGGCAGAGGGAATGAGCATCGGCGGGGATACCTATGACAACGCCAACCGGATGCTGCCTGTGGAGGACGGACTTACCTACTGGCAGTGCGACGTGAATTATGAAGGAGGAGAACGGGGAACCGAGAGGATTTTCTACGCCAGCGACGGAAGAATCTATTACTCCGCCGATGAAGGCGATACCTTTGAACAGTTGTATTAGACATACCGTACAGGCGGCCCTTTTGAAGTGCGTTCCCCTTACAGGGAGCGCACTTCGTTGGTAAGAGCCTCTCCATTCTGAAAGGCCCGGGCGTTTTCCAGGGTGGTTTTCGCGATGCTGGTAAGAGCCTCCTCTGTGAAAAATCCCTGATGGGAGGTCATGGTCACATTGGGGAAGGAGAGGAGCCGCTGGATGGTGGAGGTGGGGAGAATGTCGGAAGACATGTCCTCATACACGTAGGCGGATTCTTCCTCATAGACATCCAGCCCCACGGCGAAAAATTTGTGGTCCCGGATTCCGGCGATGAGATCCTCGGTTTTGATCAGACCTCCCCGGGAGGTGTTTACCAGAATCACGCCGTCCTTCATTCTGGCAATGGAATCCCGGCAGATCATATGGCGGGTCTCCTCGGTGAGAGGGCAGTGGAGGCTGATCAGGTCGCTCTGGGCCAGCAGGGTGTCCAGAGATACATACCGGACAAAATCCAGGTCATCTGAAGGGAAGCAGTCATAGGCCAGAACTTTCATGCCGAACCCCCGGCAGATTTTTGCCATGGCCTGGCCGATCTTTCCGGTGCCGATGATTCCGGCGGTTTTCTGATAGAAATTTACCCCCATAAGTCCGTTGAGGGCAAAATTGTTTTCCCGGCACTTGATGTATGCCTTGTGGGTGTGCCGGTTGGCGGTCAGGGCGAGAGCCATGGCATGTTCCGCCACGGCCTGGGGAGAGTAGCCCGGAACCCGGAGAACCGGGATGCCCGCCTCTTTTGCGGCGCGAAGATCCACATTGTTATAGCCGGCACAGCGCATGAGAATCAGCCGGACGCCCTGGCTGCCCAGCTCCCGGATGACCGGCGCGCCAAGATCTGCGTTTACAAAGGCGCAGACTGCGTCGTACCCTTTGGCCAGAGCGGCGGTTTCCTCCTGCAGATTGGCCTCGATGAATTTTATCCGGATATCCGGATAAGAGGAGAGCAGCTTTTCAAAAAAATCCCGGTCATAGTTTTTGGTATCGTAAAACAGTATTTTCATGGCCTTTTATTCCTTTCTTTTTCTGACAGCGGCCAGAGGCCGCCAGAGCTATCTTACTATATCCGGGGCAAAAAGAAAAGGCCGTGTTTCCATGATTGTCATCGGGAAAAATCTGTGCTATACTGTTGAGAGCCGAATGTGTGTTTTGGCTGTCCGGCCGGGCTTTTGCGGTCCGCGGAAATACAAACAGATAAGGAACTGCGGTTATGTCAGCGATTATTGCGATTTTTCTTGGGATTATACAGGGGATTACCGAATTTCTGCCGGTGAGCAGCTTCGGGCATATTTGTACGGCGGAGGATGTGCTGGGGATTACCCGGGGCTTTGGAGTTCTGTTTGAGACCATGCTCCATATGGGGACTCTGGCGGCGATTGTCATGATTTTCCGCAAGGATCTGTTCCGGATCCTCACAGAGCTTCTGGGCATGCTTCTGGATGTGGTGGGAAATATTTACCTTGCCATTTATAACCGGAGAACCGGGGAGGAGTTAAGCTATGCCAAAGTTGTGCAGGGAACCTGGAGGAAGCTTACCGCTCTGCTTCTTGTCTCCTTTCTTCCGACCATGCTGCTGGGCTATGTTTCCCGCCGTCTTGTGGTGAAGGCGGCCGCGTCTCCCCTGATTCCGGGAATCGGCGCCCTTCTCACCGGAATTGTTCTTCTGGTGGCAGACGTCAGTGGAGCGGGCGGAGAGAAGCTTCCGAGGGAAGCCGGCTATGGGGATGCCATGTGGATCGGGATCTGCCAGGGCCTTTCTGTCTTCCCCGGACTTTCCAGAAGCGCGCTGACCATAAGCACCGCTCTTTTCTGCGGCTTTGGCCGGAAATTCGCGGTGAAATATTCCTATCTTCTCTGTGTCCCCGCGATTCTGGGCGCTTTCTTTGTGGAGGTGCCCCAGTTTATCTCCGTGAGAATGACGCCGGTTCTTGGGCTGACCTATATCCTGGGAACGATTGCCGCCGGTGTTGTGGGATGTCTGGTTATACGCTTTATGCTGCGTCTGACACAGAATGTGAAATACAGATACTTTGCGGCCTATTCTTTTCTCGCGGGAATTTTTTCACTGGCCGTAAACTTTATATAAGGAACACAGATGGAAAGGGGTGAGCCGGAAATGGCAGCTTCAAAATCCGGTAAAAACAGAAAAAAAACCAGCACCCGGAAGAAATCCGGGGCTTCCTCCGGGAACGCGGCCTCCTTTCAGAATGATATTATTCTTCTGATTATACTTGCTGCCTGCATTATTCTCATGGCCAGTGATTTTGGAATGGGGGGAATTGTGGGAAATACGATCAGTAAGGCATGCTTTGGAGTTATGGGCCTGATGGCTTACGCTTTTCCGGTCCTTCTTTTTATTGCGGCAGCCTTCCTCATATCCAACCACACGAACCCGCTGGCCTATAAGAAGGTGGCGGCGGGGATTGTTTTTTTTGCCTGCATGTGCGGCCTGCTTCAGCTTCTCACCGCAGGATACCAGAAGAGCTCTACCTTTTCGGACTATTTTGCCATGTCATCAAATTATCACACCGGCGGAGGCGTCATCGGAGGAGCCCTGTGCATTTCCACCATCTCGGCCTTCGGAACGGTGGGCGCCTATGTGATTCTGGTCATGGTGATGATGGTATGTCTGATCATTCTCACCCAGCGGTCTTTTTTCGGCTTTCTGAACCGGATCGCGGACGGGCTTGCGGGAATGGCCAGGGACAGCCACGACGTCTACGAGGAAGGCCGGTCAGACCGGGATAAGATGAGAGAGCTGAAGAGCCGGCAGAAGCGCAAAAAACGGGAGGAACGCCGGGCGGAGAAGATCCGCAGACTTGAGGAAGCCATCGAGGCAGAGGAGGAGGCTCTTGCGGCCGAAAGCGGGAAGGAATCCGCAAAGGGCGGGAAGCGAACCGCAAAATCCCGGAAGACGAATTCCGGAAGCCGTAAAAAAACCGGGGGAAAAACAGCCTGGGGAGAGGATACCTTTGAGCAGATCACTCTGCGGCCCGGAAAAGAACCGGAGAAGAAGTCTCCGTCCGGGAAGACAGCTGCGGAGGGAACCGGCGATGTGCTGACCTTCGAGACCGGGGAGAGCGGAAACGGACAGATGGAATTCCATATTCACCGGGAAAAACCGGCTCCGGAGCCGGAAGAGGAAGAGTTTTTTACCGTTTCCGTGGAAGATTCGCCGGAGAAAAAAAAGAGCGGGGAGGAAAAGGAAGCCGCCCCCGGGGAAAAGACCAGAGGTTCCGTGAAGAATCCCAGATCCTCCCAGAAGGATATTGAGGGCGGAATCCGCAATATACAGCACGAGATCGACAGCCGGGAGACGGAGAAGGAATACCGCTTTCCCGATCTGAAGCTTTTAAAGCGCGGAAGCGGGAAAACCCGGGGAGATTCCGATGAGTATCTTCGAAAAACCGCCCAGAAGCTGCAGGATACCCTGCACAGCTTCGGGGTGAATGTGACAGTCACCAATATCTGCTGCGGACCTACGGTTACCCAGTATGAGCTGCAGCCGGAAGTGGGGGTGAAGGTCAGCCGGATCGTCAGTCTGGCGGATGACATCAAGCTGAATCTGGCCACGCCGGACATCCGGATCGAGGCGCCCATCCCGGGCAAGGCCGCGGTGGGGATCGAGGTGCCCAATAAAGAGTACAGCCCGGTTCTTCTCCGGGATCTGCTGGAATCCAGGGAGTTTAAGGAGGCCAAATCAAAGGTTTCCTTTGCGGTGGGCAAGAATATTGAGGGAAAGCCCATTGTGGCGGATATCGCAAAGATGCCCCATCTGCTCATTGCGGGAGCTACCGGTTCGGGAAAATCCGTCTGTATCAATACTCTGATCATCAGCATTCTGTATAAGGCCAGACCGGATGAGGTGAAGCTGATCATGATCGACCCCAAGGTGGTGGAGCTCAGCGTTTACAACGGAATCCCCCATCTTCTCATTCCTGTGGTCACGGACCCGAAGAAGGCGGCCGGCGCCTTAAACTGGGCCGTATCGGAGATGACAAACCGGTACAATACCTTTGCCCAGTACGGAGTCCGGAATGTGAATGAGTACCGGAAAAAAATCGAGACCCTGGAAACTCCCGAAGGGGAGGAGCCTCCGGCGAGGATGCCCCAGATTGTCATCATTGTGGACGAGCTGGCGGACCTGATGATGGTGGCGCCGGGGGAGGTGGAGGACGCCATCTGCCGCCTGGCCCAGCTGGCCAGAGCCGCGGGGATCCACCTGATCATTGCCACCCAGCGCCCTTCTGTAAATGTAATCACCGGCCTGATTAAGGCGAATATGCCCTCCCGCATTGCTTTTGCCGTGTCCTCCGGCGTGGATTCCAGGACCATTCTGGACATGAACGGGGCGGAAAAGCTTCTGGGAAAGGGCGATATGCTCTTTTATCCCCAGGGATATCCCAAGCCGGCCCGGCTGCAGGGCGCCCTTGTCTCAGATGAGGAGGTCAGTCAGATTGTGCGTTTTCTGGCGGACCGGAATCCTGCGGCAGAGTACAGCCCTCAGATTGAGAGCCAGATGAACTCCGGAATCCTTTCCCCGGGTTCTGGCACAGAGGAGCGGGACGTGTACTTTGAGGAAGCCGGCAAATTTATTATCGAAAAAGAAAAGGCTTCCATCGGAATGCTTCAGCGGATGTTCAAGGTGGGCTTTAACCGGGCGGCCCGGATCATGGATCAGCTGTGTGACGCGGGCGTGGTGGGCCCGGAGGAGGGCACCAAACCCCGGAAGGTGCTGATGACTGCGGAGGAGTTTCAGGCTTATATGGAAGACCACTGAGAATTGAACGGAGGACACTTGAGAATCACAGTAATTGCCGTTGGAAAAATAAAAGAAAAATTTCTCCGGGAGGCCATCGCGGAGTACAGCCGGCGCCTCGGCGCCTACTGTAAGCTGGAGATCCGGGAGGTGGCGGATGAGAAGACGCCGGACGGGATCGGTCCGGCGGCCCGGGAGCAGATCCTTCGCCGGGAGGGAGAGCGGATTCTGAAGCTTCTCCGGGAGGATGCCTATGTGGTTGCCCTGGCTATAGAAGGAGAGATGATTTCTTCGGAGCAGCTGGCGGCCCGGCTGGACCGGATGGCCGTGGAGGGTGTCAGCCACATTGCATTTATTATCGGCGGCTCTCTGGGACTTAGCCGGGAGGTGCTGGAGCGGGCCGACTGGCGTCTGAGCTTTTCCAGGATGACCTTTCCCCATCCTCTGATGCGGGTGATTCTCCTGGAGCAGATTTACCGCGGCTGCCGTATCAACGCGGGGGCACCCTATCACAAATAAAAAGGAAAGAAAACATGGACAACGAGCTTCGAATTGCCATACTTATCGACGCGGATAATGTATCGGACAAATATATCAAAATTATCCTGGATGAGGTTTCCAACATCGGGATCGCCACTTACAAAAGAATTTACGGGGACTGGACCAGTCCGCGGCTTGCCTCGTGGAAAAATGTCCTTCTGGAGGATTCCATTATCCCCATTCAGCAGTACAGCTACACTACGGGAAAGAACGCTACGGACTCCGCCATGATCATTGACGCCATGGACATTCTGTATTCCGGCAATGTGGACGGGTACTGCATCGTATCCTCAGACAGCGATTTTACCAGGCTGGCCGCCCGGCTGCGGGAGTCCGGGATGCAGGTCATGGGCATGGGGGAGGAAAAAACCCCAAAGCCTTTTATCTCTGCCTGCAACCAGTTTAAATATCTGGATCTTCTGTACAGCAATCAGCAGAAGGAAGAAGAGGAATCTCTAGAAAGCCCGGCCGCAGAGGTAAAGAAGACGGTCCCCGCCAAACCGGAGGCCGGGGCAAAGAACAAGGACCTGAAGACCGTGCGAAAGACCATTCATGCCATCATGGAGAAGTTTTCCGACGAGGAGGGCCTTCTGTCCTCCGGGCAGCTGGGGGATCAGCTGGGAAAGAGACTTCCGGATTTTGATGTGCGTAATTACGGATACTCTAAACTGACACCCTTTATCAAGTCCCTGGGAGATTATGAAACCTGTAAAATCCCCACCGGAAGCGGGCACAAGCAGATTTATTTCCGGGTGAAGGAGAAGAAACAGTAAATACCGGGACGCCTCCATGAGGCTTCCTGTTCTGGATGAGAAAGCCGCGGATGAGAGATGAGTAAAGAAAAAAAACTGGATACCGGGCGGCTGGAGGAATTTATCGCTCAGTATCCCATATATGAATACCGGATTCTGGACACTGCCACCATTGCTGTGGAGGAGCGGGTGCGGATGATCTGTAAGGAAGAATGTGAGCGCTACGGAAGCACCTGGGCCTGCCCGCCGGCGGTGGGCAGTCTTTCGGAGTGTGAAGCACGGATCCGCAGCTATCCGGAGGCCATTTTGTTTACCAGTGTGGCGGAAGTTACGGATTTCCTGAATATGAAGGAGCTGCTGTCCACCCGGATGGCCCATGAGAATATAACCAATGCCCTGGGCCGATTTCTGCGGGAGGAGGGGTTTGAGATTTTCATTCTCTCCACCGAATCCTGCGAGATCTGTGAGAACTGTACCTGGCCCCAGGGAAAGCCCTGCCGGCATCCGGAGCACATGCATCCCTGCCTGGAAAGTCATGGCGTGGTTGTGCAGGAGCTGGCGGAGAGAGAGGGAATGGAATACAACCTGGGAGGCGGAACGGTTTTGTGGTTTTCCATGATTCTCTGCCGCTGAGAATGAAAATCCATACATAGGAAGGAGCCTTCCGGCATAGGATGATACATGGGACCAGAGAATATGTGAATGCAGATGCCTTTGTCGGTATTCATTTTTCACTGTTCCAATCAGTCAGGACCGGAGGGCTTTAATTGAATAAGAGAGAGAGAGGGAAGGAAAGCGTGATCCAGGCGCTGGAACTGCCAGGGGATCTTGCCCGCGGGGACGCGATCGTCACGCTTACCGGCCGGACAAAGGCGGTGGTGGAGAACTATCGCGGCCTTTTGTGTTATACCCGGGAAGAAATCGTTCTTTCCATCCCCGGGGGCCGGCTGAGGATCCGGGGAAAGGAGCTGCGGATTCCCTGGTACACGCCTGCGGAGCTGGAGATCGGAGGGCGTATTTCCGGAATCCAGATGGAAAGGCGGTAAAAATGGAGAGATTTTTCCGCTGGCTTTTGGGTTATGTAAAAATCTGTGTATGGGGCGGGGAGAGCGACCGCTTCCTGAATCTCTGCAGAGGACGGGGAATTTCCATGGAGGGCCTGGAGAGGACAGAGAACGGGGGGCTGGAAGGCTGCGTATCCATCGCCGATTTTTTCCGCCTTCGCCCGCTGCGGGGCAAGACGGGGGTACATATTCATCTGAAAGAAAAACACGGCTGTCCTTTCTTTTTTTACCGGAATAAAAAGAGAAAGGCTTTTTTTGTGGGAATGGCGCTTGCCGCGGGACTTACGCTTTTTCTTTCCTCCCGGGTCTGGAATATTCATATCGAGGGAAATCAGATGAATTCCACCGGGGAAATTCTGGAATTTCTGAAGGAGCAGGGAATTGTTCACGGCATGGCCAAAAGCCGGGTGGACGCCTCTTCCCTGGCGGCTCTGGTGCGGGAGGAATATTCAGAGATCACCTGGGTTTCCGTAAAGATACAGGGGACACGTCTGATTTTCACCATTCAGGAGGGAGTGGAGCTTACCGAAACGGCGGAGGAGGAGGAACCCTGTAACCTTTCGGCAGATATAGCCGGCACCGTTGTAAGCATTGTCACCCGCACAGGGGTTCCGAAGGTAATGGCGGGGGATTCCGTTCAGGCGGGAGACCTTCTTGTCCTTGGCAGGCTGGATCTGCGAAATGACGATCAGGAGGTATACCGTTCAGAATATGTGCACGCGGACGCGGATATTTATGTCCGTTATTCCATACCCTATTACTACGAATTTTCCCGGACCATGGAAGAGGAAGTGGGGACCGGGCAGATACGCCGGGGAATTTTTCTCCAGGCCGGTCCCTGGAGGCTGGAGCTGTTTGGAACGCGAAAGGGAAACCAGAAGCGCACGGTGGAGGTGTATCCCCTTCGGCTTACGGAGAATTTTTATCTGCCTGTGCTTCTGGGGGTGGCCGCCACGCAGAGCTGTGAGACACAGAGCTTTACCTGTACGCAGGAGGAGGCCAGAGAGCGGGCGGCCCGGCATCTCATGGAATTTGAGGAGAATTTAATGGAAAAGGGGGTTCAAATCTCCGAAAATAATGTTACAATAAAGGTTGGCTTTACGTCCTGCGAAAGCCGGGGAACTCTGACCGTGATCGAGAAGACCGGGACAGAGACTCCCGTGGAGTATGTGGAGCAGGAAGAGGATATGTAAACAGCAGAACGGATGCCCTGCCGGGGAACTCGCCGGCGGAAAGGCTCCGGAATTGCGGAAAGGAATCAGCACAGCATGACCGGCAGTGTGATTGAATTACGGACGGAGGTTCCTGCGGATCTGCAGGGGAATGTGTTCGGCCAGTTCGATGAGCATCTGAAGCGAATTGAGCGAACCCTGCATGTGACCATGATTTTTCGGGACGGGGTCCTGAAAATCCTTGGGAATGAGCGCAGCGCCTCCCATGCGAAAAAGATTGTGGAGGAGCTGGAGGCTCTGGCCAGAAGGGGAGATACCGTCACAGAGCAGAATGTGAATTATGCCCTTTCCCTGGCCATGGAGGATCAGGAGGACCTTCTGGCTGAAATAGACCAGGATCGGATCTGCAATACCATTCAGGGAAAGCCTGTCCGCCCCAAAACCCTGGGACAGAAGGAATATGTGGACCAGATCCGGAAAAAAATGATTGTATTTGGCGTGGGCCCGGCCGGCACAGGGAAAACCTACCTGGCCATGGCCATGGCGGTGACTGCCTTTCGAAACGAGGAGGTCAGCCGGATTATTCTGACCCGGCCGGCCATTGAGGCGGGAGAGAGACTGGGCTTTCTGCCCGGGGATCTGCAGAGCAAGGTGGATCCGTACCTGCGCCCTTTGTATGACGCCCTGTATCAGATTATGGGCGCGGACAGCTTTGCGAAAAATACGGAGAGAGGGCTGATCGAGGTGGCCCCTCTGGCCTATATGCGGGGCCGGACCCTGGACAATGCCTTTATTATACTGGACGAGGCGCAGAATACCACCCCCGCCCAGATGAAAATGTTTCTCACCCGCATCGGCTTTGGCTCCAGAGTTGTGATCACCGGCGATACCTCCCAGAAGGATCTGCCAAAGGACGCGGTGTCCGGTCTGGATGTGGCACTGAAGGTCCTGCGAAAAATCGAAGACATTGGAGTCTGTCATCTCACCAGTAAGGACGTGGTCCGCCACCCCCTGGTGCAGCAGATTGTACAGGCCTATGAGGAGTATGAGAAAACGCAGAAGCCGGAGCCCAGGCCCCGCAGGCAGACGGCGCCCGGCAGAAGGGAGTACAGACGATGACCCTGCAGCTTGAATTGCACACAGACCCGGAGCCGGAACTGGATTTTGACGCACTGGCCCGGGAAGTGGCGGAAAAGGTTCTGGAGATGGAGGAATGCCCTTACGAGGCTCAGGTGAGCCTGGTGATTACAGACAATCAGGAAATCCACAGCGTCAACCGGGAATTCCGGGGAATAGACGCTCCCACCGATGTACTTTCCTTTCCCATGATACCCTTTGAGGAGCCGGCCGGATATCAGGTCATCGGGGAGGAGGACGCCTGCTTTGACCTGGATACGGGGGAGCTGCTTCTGGGGGATATCATGATTTCCATGGAAAAGGTCCGCGCTCAGGCAAAAGAGTACGGGCACAGTGTAAAACGGGAATACTGTTTTCTGGTGGCTCACAGCATGCTTCATCTGCTGGGATATGATCACATGACGCCGGAGGAGGCCCAAGTGATGGAGGCCCGGCAGAGGCAGGCCCTGGAAGCTCTTGGAATCACCCGGTGAGGTTTTTCGCCACTTTCCCGGGAAAAGGGCGGGATTCGGAAAGGCATGTTATCCCTGTGAAAGAAATGTGAAACTTTTTCGACCACGTTTTAAAACCATGGACGGATGAAAAAAAATAGTGTATATTGAAAAAAGACAGAGAAAAGACGGAGAATGAATAAAAATGGACAGAAACGATCGGGAAAGGCTCAGAGACAAGAAACGGATTGTGCTGAAAATCGGCTCTTCCTCTCTGACCCATCCGGAGACCGGAAGGCTGAACCTTCGCAAGATGGAGGTTCTGGTCCGGGAGTTAAGTGACCTGCACAATCAGGGAAAGGATGTGGTGCTGGTATCCTCCGGCGCGGTGGCTGTGGGATCTGCGGCCCTGGGCCTGGGCGGGAGGCCGAAGGAGCTTGAGAAGATTCAGGCCTGCGCGGCGGTTGGACAGGCCAGGCTTATGATGATCTATCAGAAGCTTTTCGGGGAATACAACCAGACCGCGGCACAGATCCTGATGACCAAGAATACCATGGTGAACAATGTGAACCGCAGGAATGCGCAGAACACCTTCAGTCAGCTGCTTTCCATGGGTGTGATTCCCATCGTCAATGAAAATGACTCGATTTCCACCTATGAGCTGCAGTCTCTTTTAAAGTTCGGGGACAATGATACCCTTTCCGCTGTGGTGGCGGCGCTGATCGGGGCGGATCTTCTGATCCTGCTCTCCGACATCGACGGGCTGTTTACCGACGACCCCAACGCCAATCCCCAGGCGGAGTTTGTGGATGTGGTGGAGAACCTGGACAGCCGTTTCCAGAATATGGCCAGGGAGTCCACAGGAAGCAGCGTGGGAACCGGAGGCATGGCCACCAAGCTTACTGCTGCCCGGATTGCCACGGCGGCGGGGACGGACATGGTCATCGCCAACGGAGCGGATTTTCATGTGATTCACAAGATTATAGAGGGACAGAAGCAGGGAACCCTGTTTGTGGGGAATCCCAAAGAGGAATTTTATCTCATAGATCTGATTGACAGGCTTTTGTAGGAGGAAGGTATGGACAGCACCAGAATAGACCGGATCAATACCCTGGCCCATAAGGCGAAAAGCGTGGGATTGACGGAGGAGGAGAAGAGAGAGCGGGATCTTCTCCGGAGAGAATATATCGCCGCCATCCGGATGAATCTTCAGACGCATCTGGATAACATTGATGTGATTGAGAAGGACGGAAGCGTCACGAATCTGGGGGAAAAATATGGAAACAAAACGAGAAGCTAGGAAGATGATTTTCGAGGCCCGGAAGACCCGCACGGATCAGTGGGTGGAGGAGAACAGCCGCAGGATTACAGAACAGCTCACCGCCATGTCAGTTTACCGGGAGGCCGAAAGGATCCTGGCCTACGCGGATTACAACCATGAGGTCATGACCCGCTTTCTGATCGAGGCGGCCTGGAGGGACGGAAAGGAAGTGGCGGTTCCAAAGGTTGTGGGAAAAGAGATGGTCTTTCACCGCCTGGAGGATTTTTCCACCCTGGTTCCCGGCTATTACGGGATTCCGGAGCCGGCTTCCGGAGAGATTGTGGACTGGGAGGACGCCCTGATGCTCATGCCCGGCGTGGCCTTTGATCCGGAACTGCACCGTGTGGGCTATGGGGGCGGGTTTTACGACCGCTTCCTGGAAAAACACCCGCAGGTAAAGCGGGTGGCCGTGGCTTTTTCCTTTCAGATTCTTCCCGCTGTGCCTGTGGAGGAGACAGATATCTTTCCCCAGGCCATTGTCACAGAAGAGAGAACCTACATAGCGGAGGACTGCGGTCATTACCTGTGACCCTCCGTATTCGGAAATAGATGGCAGTACAGGCGGCTTGAAAAACTTCAGACCGTATGCTATACTGGCGTAAATTGTTTGTGAAATGAAAGCAGGACTCATTACAGGGAGGACTAAAAATGAGAAAAAAACAACTTTTCGCGCTTTTGCTGGCCGGAGTGCTGGCTCTGGGCATGGCGCCGGCCTCAGCCTTTGCCGCGGAAGACGCAGACGTATCCGCAGAGGCGGTTTCTCTGGATGACGGAACCTCGGCGGAGACAGAGCAGGATACAGAAGATACGGGAGAAACTTCCGGAACAGAGGAAACCGGAGTTGCACAGGAGAGCAGCGCAGCGGAGACCATAGAATCTGAGGAGACGTCTGATTCAACGACGGAGACCGTTGAGACGGAGGCGGCCTCGGAGACGGATACGGGAGAAACAGCGGATACGGTGGTGACCACTCTGGCGGAGCTGCAGGCCGCGATCAACGCCGCGCCGGATGTGGCGGACATCACAACCGCAGAGCCCACGACGATCCTTATTTCCGGGACGATTGCCCTTACCGATGCGGTGACCATTCCGGCCGGCAAGAGCATTGCCCTTGCCGGGGATTCTGCCGATTCGTCCATCATCCGCAGCGACAGCTATGTGAATGACATGTTTCTTGTATCCGGAGCTCTTTATTTTGCGGTGAGTGCGGAGGATTCCGGTTCTGCTCTTAGCGTGTATGGATCTCTGTCTGATGGGAGTACTGCGGCGGGCTCCATCGTCTATGTGGCTTCCGGGGCTGTCTTCAGTATGACGGATGGAGTGACCCTGGCCAATAATCGGACGACGGGAATCGGAGCGGCGATCCGCAACTATGGTACGACTCTTCTGGCCGGAGGCACCATCACCGGTATGACCTGCGACAAAGGCGCCGTTTACAGCACCGGAACCCTTTATGTGGAGGGTGCGCCGTCTGTGACGAATAATGTGAAAACTGACGGAACCACGGCCTGCAATATTCTTCTGGATGAAAGCGGTGTGATCAGCATTACAGGCGCGCTGAGCACCACTCTTGGATTCTCCTGTGTAAGCCCGGCGGAAGGGACCGTGGCAGCAACCGCTTCGGATACTTCCTGGTTTTCCCAGCTTACATACGAGGCCGAGGACGGCTATACATTGGATACAAGTACGGGGACATTGGTTGCCAGTGTTACGGTGACGCCTACGGAGACACCCACAGAGACACCGACTGCTACGCCTACGGCAACAGTCACAGCCACTCCCACGACTACAGCCACGCCGACGCCTACGCCTACCACAGCGCCAAAGATTACATGCAGGGCGAAGGAATGGACGAGTGCAACCTCCATAAAGCTGACGATTTACACCAATGTGGACGGCTGGTATTATGCAGACTGGGTGGAGGCAGACGCGGAGGCGCCTTCCTTTGATACCAGTGTGGACGGAACCGTCATGACGGCGGAGAATACCTTTGAAGTGTATTATACAGATATTCCGGAGAGTACTGTTCCGGACCTTTATATCTGTATTAAAACATCCTCCGGTGTGGTAAAGACTTATATTTTTGACCTGAGCAATTATCCGGATTTTCTGGCGGAGCGTCCTTCATCGGGAGCTACATCCACGCCGACACCTACGCCTACCCATACACCTTACATTCCGGATGTGTCGGAGAGTACGGTGACCGGTCTTGAGGATGCGCTGGAGTTTTACGCCAATACCTTCTATTCCTTTACAGTGGTAGGGGCGGGAACCACCAACACAGACCCGGGAGAAGGGGATGTGAAATGGGTTCCCCTTTACTGGAGTACATCCTCCAATCCCTCGGACAGCCAAAAGCATTCTACCTGGAAGATCGGCTCCACCTCGGGGATCAGTGAGGCGGCTACGTATGATCTGTATGTGTTCTTTGAGAAATACGTTTATACAGATGGCGCCTGGGTTGCGACGGGAACGGTTGAGTCTGCGGTTTATCAGTTCTCTTCCGCGGCCATTGATCTGACTGTGACGCCTACGTCAACAGACAGCGAAAGCAGCGATTCTGACGACAGTACATCGGATGGAACATCGGATTCGGACGATACCTCCAGCAGATCCTCTGTTTCCACAGCGGATGACGCGCCCATCGGGACCATGACTGCACTGGCGGCTGCGTCTCTTCTTGCGGCAGGCTACATCCTGACCCGAAAACGCAGAAAAACAGAAGAATAAAATTTACAGAGCAACTTAAGAGACAGGTCTTTGGGCCTGTCTCTTTTCATATAATGATACAAGGATTTCGGGAGCACGAAGTGCGGAGAAATCCGTGTATCATAGCGACAAAATATCTTTTGTCGCTTCAATCATATAATGAAAGTAGAAATGTTATTTTCAGTATATGGCCGCACAGGTTCTGCAGATCTGTGTTCCTGTATTTGGCAGTTTCATTTGCCCGTTCCCTGCCCGTCGGCACAGAAAAGAGGTTGTTTATGAATTCACAGCGCGCTCTGGAGACCCTTTCCTATGAAAAAATCTATCTGTCTCTCTGGGAAACCGCGTCCCGCTATCAGGCTTTTGCCCGGTTTCGGGTAATCGGAAAAAGCCACGACGATCGCCTGATTCCCATGCTGGAGCTGGGAAACGGGACGGAAGCTCTGATCTGTCTGGCAGGTGTTCGGGGGTCAGATTCATCCATGCCGGAGGCTCTGGCTCATTTATCTGTGGAATACGCCGCTGCCTGTGAGAAAAACCGTACCCTGGGAGAATTCTATCCGGTGAGGGAGCTTCTGGACCGTGTGCGGATCTGTGTGCTCCCGGTTTTAAACCCGGATGGGTATGAAATCTGCCGAAGAGGGTATCTTTCCGTGCGAAACTCAGTCTTCCGCCAGATGCTCCGCATGCAGGGAACTCCGGAAAAGGAATTTGCCGGCAACGCCCGGGGAATCGACCTGACCCGGAATTTTCCCACAAAATATTGCAGGAAAGACCGGATTCATCATCAGCCTGCCAGTGAAAATGAAACCCGCGCCCTGATCCATATTTTTCAGGAGTACCCCTGCAGAGGGCTCCTGTCCTTTTGTACCGCTCAAGCTCCCGCCCTGTATTGCCAGAAGCCCGACAGCCTTTCTGAGAGAGCCCGCAGCAGGCGCGTGGCCGGAAATCTGCGAAAATACACCATTCCGGTTTCCGGAAAAAATCGTCTTCCCCTGTTAAATCTTTCCGGGGAAGGCTGCGGAAGTCCGGAGCAGTATTTTGCTGAAACTATAAAAAAGCCTGCTTTCCGGCTGGCTCTCCCCATGTCCTCCGGGAAACCTCCGGAAAGCCGCCTGTACAGGGACATGCGCCTTCTCCCTCTGGAATACATTTATACGCTTATTCCCGTAAAATGAAAAGTTTTGATGTGGTAACGCTGCAATCTTTACAGCAAAAGGCACAGATGCCCAGTGAAGAGCAGTTCAGGGATCATATCTGGAAGGAAAAGGTGAGTTTATATGCAGTCGCCTGATATGCAGAGATTAAATCATATTTTTGATTACTGTCTGGAAATAGAGAAGACAATCGAGAGGTATGGCCATTCTTTTGAGATTTTTGATTAAGACAAGGTGAACCATTCTGGCTGTCCTGTTCACAGCTGCCGGTTCATGCCGATTTATGTCGACCGATTTTCCTTGACAGAAGTCCTGTCGACGCATATAATCTACCTAAGTTCAAAAACAAAACACATCTTTTACATTCATTCGCCTTTTCATTAAGGCAAAATCTGTTATAATCCCTTATTTACGGTAACCCATTCACAATTTTTTATATTCATTTCAACCGTCCTGTGTTTCATTTCAAACAAACAATTTCAGTTCCCGTCAACCTTTCATCGTGATTTGTTTTTTTTCTGTTATTTATTCCCAAAGTCCTTCGAAAATCTTTGGAATTTTCTGAAAAATCTATTATGGATTCCATAAAAGGCGGCTGCGGAAAAAACGTTTTTTATAAGCTTTTTGCCCGGAAGTGCCGGAATCTCTGTCAAAAGCCGGAAAATCCACCGGTAAACACCCATAAAACGAATAAGAAACCGAGTTTTCCGCCGGTTTGAAGTGGGATTTTCAGTAAGCCCGGGCATGGCCTTTCGAAGGCTGAGTCTTATGAACCGGAAATCGCAGTGCGCTTTATCGGGAGGGCAGTGGGAAAACAGATCACGGATACCTGCGCGGCGTTTATGAAACGCTGTACCAACGAAGAGGACATGTATATGAAAAAACGCACGCGGAGCCGGTCTCCGCCTCACAAAATTCAGTGAATGCAATCATTGAAGTCAAATATGCGCGGCCGCCCTTAAAATCAGACGGGCGGTTCATCTTCAAAAAGGAGTAAATGAATGAGAGTGACCCGTGTATTTAAATGGATTCTGCGATTTATATTTAACACAGCGCTGGCACTGCTTTTTTGTCTGGCTCTGGTGCTCCTGATTCCCAGGTTCTTTGGGATTGCGCCTTATGTTGTGCTTTCCGGATCCATGGAGCCACGGATTTCTACGGGGAGTCTGGTATTTGCGGATACCCGGGAGAGGGAGCCGGAAATCGGAGATGTGATTACCTATCAGGTGGACGGGCAGAATGTAACCCATCGGGTTGTCCGGACAGAAAACGGCGCCTGTATAACAAAGGGGGATGCCAACACCCAGGAGGATCTGATTCCGGTTTCTCCCTCCCAGATTATTGGCCGTGTAATCTTTACGCTGCCTTATCTGGGCTTCGGAGTTGCCCTTCTTCGCAGAAAGGTGGTTTTTTCCGCAATGGTACTGCTGGCGGTCCTGTCATCTCTCCTGAATTACGCATATTCCCCGGGAAAGGAGCTCAATAAACAAAATAAAAATCAAAAAAGAGAGGAATCATTATGAAAAATAAGAAAATGTGGAAAGGAATCGCCCTGGCGGCGGTTATAGTGTCACTGGCAGTTGGAGGAACCATGGCGTATCTGACCGATTACGACTCAACTGTAAATGAATTCACCGTTGGAAAAGTGGACATTGAGCTGGAAGAGCCCAACTGGGATCCGGATATTCCGACGAAAATTGAACCCACCGAGAGCATCAAGAAGGATCCTCAGATCAAAAATGCGGGAACAAATGACGCATTTGTGTATCTGGAAGTGTCGATTCCTATAGCTAAAGTGGAAACAGCAAATGAAGATGGAACAAGAAATGCTGAGGCAAACACAGAACTTTTTACATTCACAGCAAAAAGTGGATGGACTCAACTTAGTAAGCAGCAGGTAGGAACGAATATGGTTTACACTTATGCATACAATAGCATTTTGGAGCCAGCCCAGACCACGACGACTCTTTTTGATGAAGTGACTTTTGTTAACGTTGTGGAGGGCTATCTGGATACACAGCAGCTGGATATTCCAGTGCGTGCTTATGCCATTCAGACCACAAATACAGGGACAGAAACTGGAACAGTTGTACAGCAGGCAAAGGAAGCCTATGAGAAATATGTAAATCAAAATACCGGACAGCCGGGGAAAGTAACGAAATAAATCACAGATACATATGAAAGTGGGGTATGTGAATGAAACATAAAAAAAGCAGAAGAGCCCCGGTGATTCTCCTTATGGCAGGAGTTCTGTGTGCAGGCGGGACGGCCGCGTATTTTTCCGATTTTGCCGCCGCCAGAAACACAGTGGCTGTGGGAAGGAATACCACAGAGATACAGGAGGAGTTCCCGGACCCCACGCCCACACCCATTGAGAACAATCCCCAATATGACAAGACTGTATGGGTGGGAAATGTTACCGGAGGAGAGAGCGGGTTTAATGTGGACTGTTACATACGGGTTTCCCTTTCCTATTCCAACGACGACATTGGCAGGGGAGTCACACTCCAGGGTCTGGATACGGAAAACTGGGTGTACGACCCGGAGGACGGATACTATTATTACCGATGGATTGTAGAGGAAGGACAGCGCACCACGCCCCTTTTTACAGGAATCCAGATCGATTCCGGGAAAGTTGACGCGACCTATCAGGAATACCTGACCGGTTTTTCCGTAAATGTGTACGAGGAGTCTGTGCAGGCCGGTTCTTTTGCCGATTATGGGGCTGCCTGGAATTATTTTGAAGCGGATTTATCGGACAGTCAGGGAGGAGACGGATTATGAAAAACAGAAGAAAGGGATTTTTTGCCGCGGCCGCGCTTGCCGTTCTGGTGCTGGCGGCCGCGGCGGTCCGCGCGGCCTTCACAGATTCTGTCACCGTGACCAATCATATTTCCACCGGGGACATACGCATTTCCCTGGAGGAATATGAGGAAAAGGACGGTCGGGAAATTCTGTATGAGAATCCAAAGACGGTGCTGCCCGGGGATACGGTTTCTAAGATTCCAAGGATCACCTGTGAGGCGGAGGACTGCTGGGTTCGGGTAAAAATTTCCTATACAGATAATCTGAATGGGCTGGAAGGACTGGGGGATGAAAATCTGGGAGAAATCCCGGAAAAGTGGGAAAAAATCGGAGAGTATTTTTATTATACAGAGATTCTTGGCTATGGGGAGTCTGCGGATCTTTTTCACTGGATTCATATTCCGGAGGACTGGACCGAGGAATGGGCAGAAAAAAAGCTGAGTATGGAGATTCGGGCGGAGGCCATCCAGGCGGCGAACTATACGCCGGACTTTACAGCCATGTCACCCTGGGGGAATGAGGAGATTCAGGAATGCATTCACACGGTAGACGGAATGGAAGTCTCTGTTCCGGAGAAAAAATCCCTGATGGTGGAATTTAACGGGGACGCCCACCGGCTGCTTGCGGTTCCGGATGATTTTTTCAGCAATTTTGCCCGTGCCATGCCAGGAGATACGCTTCGGGATACCGCACAGATACGAAACACAACGGATTCCACTGCGGAGATTTTTTTTCAGACATCTCCGGAATGTCTTTCGGTTTCAGGACAGGATCTGGCAGAAAAACTGGGACTGACTATTTCCATGGACGGGAAAGAACTGTATTCCGGAAATCTTCTGGCGGAGGAACTGAATGCTCCGATCTCACTTGTGACACTGGCTCCAGGGGAGGAGGGCGAACTGGAATTTGTGATTTCCCTGCCGGCGGGGCTGGACAATGCCTACGCCCTGAGAGAGGCGGATGTGAAGTGGATTTTCTCAGTAAATGAGGACAGCCCCACACAGACTCCGGAGACAAATCCGGAGGATGGGGAGAGCGGCGGCAGTGGGACGGCACGGGAAGCCACCTCTGTAAAAACCGGGGATGAGACCAACATACGGCTGTATTTTCTGTTGTTTCTTCTGGCAGGCGTCTGCGGCGTGACCACACTGATTCGAAAAGGAGGCGGAAAAAAATGAGAAAAAAGTGGCTGAGCGTTCTTCTGGCAGCGGTTCTATCTCTGTCCGGGGCGGAGGCTTTTGTAAGCCTGACGGGAGCTGCGGCGGTGGAAGGAGTGAAGGAAGCAGGCACGGGAAGCACGGATACAGGAAGCGGTGAGGGTTCTGGGAGTATGAATACAGGAGAGGATGATACAGACATTGGAGAAAGCCCCGGCGAGGGCAATTCTTCCTCTGTTCTTTCACCGGAACCGCTTACCGATGAGGAGGATTCCCCATCGGGGATGGGAGACGACTCTCAGGGAAGTTCGGACAGCGCCCCGGAGAATGGAGAGACCGCGGATTCCGGGGACGATGGGCAGGATTCCTTTCAGTCCTCAGAGGACGAGACAGACTGGAGCATCGCAATTTTTACAGACGAAAACGCGGATCAGCTCCAGGGAGAAACCCGGGAAGACGAGGAGCTTGTGGATGCTGTGGAGGAAGGGGAGGTTATTGGTTTTGCACCGGTATATGGGGAGGCGCTGACCACGGCAGCTTACAGTGTCTCTTCCGGGGAATCGGAGGCTTCTGTGGCGGCGTTGTCTGAGGGGGAATATTATGTGGAAAACCAGGGCCGCCTTTACTGTGATGAGGTGTGGACCTACGCCAATGATTTCGTGGAGGGAGGCAACTATACCAGAATGAGCGGTTTTTACCGCCTGATTCACTATGTGGACGCGGACGGTGCACAGAGAACGGCGCCTTTGTACTGTATGAATGCCACAAAGACGGGACTGGGCTCTGTCTCTCTGAAGGAAGAAGCCGTGCAGGCGCTTTCCGGTTCTACCCTGAAAAAGATTCTGTATTTCGGATACGGAGGGCCGGGGGATATCTGTGGCAGCTATGATCCCACCTGCAGTCACATTGACTGGTCCAACGCGGTAAACCGGTATATTTTTACCCATCTGGCGCTGTCAAAGGAGTATTCCGGGGATGTTGGATACGCTACGGACGCGGAAGTGGAGCATGTGGGGCTGAATAAGTTTATCACCCAGATCAAAAGTCTTACAATCCCCTCCAGGACTGCGGCAAAGCTGAGTGTGAATACCGCGTCTGGATGGGTGACCGCCAAAAATGCCACGGCGGTGTTCAGCCTGTTCCGCTCGGCGCCGGCCAGCCTTTCTTATGTGCCGGATACGTACACAGATGGCTTTCAGGTCACGTCCCTGATTAAGGTGGTGGACGAGGCAGGGGCGGGAAATGGAATTAAGGTGACCCGTCCCTCCGGCGCCGACTGGCAGCTGGTATACTGGACCAGCTCCGCAAAGTATCAGGAAAACAAAACCAGTCCGGAATTTATGGGAACCGGAAGTCTGACCATGAAAAGCGGCTATGTTTTCCGCCTGATTTTCCCGCCGGATTTCACTGCGCAGAAGTTTACCTTTAACATGCTTCTGCAGCCGGTTTCCTACCTTTTAGTGGATGGAAGCACACAGACAGGAAACAGCGGCTCCCAGGATTTCGGAGCGTATGTATATCAGGGGACCAGAGGACAGGTTACACTGACGCTGACCCCTGCATCCAGCGGAGAGCTTATTGTGACGAAGACGGCCAGCCATACCGGGGAGGTGATTCCGGGAGTGCAGTATACCCTGTACGCGGCGGAGGCTCTGAAATCCGGCGCACTGACGGTCTGGAAAAAAGATGAAGAGGTGGAAACCCTTACTGCCGACAGCAGCGGAAAGCTTACCTTTACCCGTCTGGTTCCCGGAGCCTATTATCTGAAGGAGACAGCCACCGTGGACGGCTACCGGCTCAGCACAGAGGAAATCAGTGTGACCATCACCGCCGGAAAAACCACCTCGGCTGCGGTGACAGACACGCCGGATATTTCCGGGAGCATTTCCATAGAAAAAATTGCCGCGGGAACCTCCAGGAGACTTTCCGGTGCCGAGTTTACTCTCTACGCCTGGGATGCTTCGAAAAATGCGTATGAGTCAGTGGGGACAAAGCTCGTTTATGACAGTGAAAGTGAGCGCTATGTGTCCGGAACCTTTGTCTATACAGAGGCAAATCAGGGGAAGTTTAAGGTGATGGAAACCGCAAGCCCTCCCGGGTATACAGGAAGCTGGTACAAAGAGCTTGCTCTGACGGAGGCTGGCACCTGTCAGGTTTTTGAGTACACAGTGGAAAATACCCTTCTGGAAGAAAAAATCCTTCAGATTCGCAAAACAGACAGCGAAACAGGAGCGGATCTTGTCGGTGCGGAATTTACGCTTTATGAGTACAGCCAGGCGGTGGGAGATTACAAAAGCGAAGGGACCATTCTTACGTACAATGGGGAAACTCTCAGATATGAGAGTGCGGCCCTGGAGATTACGGAGGATAATCAGGGAAGGTATAAGGTGACGGAGACCCGGTGTCCGGATGACTACACCGGAGCGTGGGAAAAGGAGATTGATCTTTCAGAGGAAGACGCGCAGCTGCAGTATACAGTGGAAAACACTCCTGTGGAGCAGCCCAGGGGAATGGTATACATTAAAAAGAGAGATTCCTGTACAGGGGAGAACCTGGAAGGAGCTGTCTTTGCCCTCTGGCAGTGGAACGCGGAATCCTCCGCCTATGAGGATACGCTGGGAGAGCTCTCTGTCCTGACCTACCATAAAGAAGACCAGATGTATCACTCCCGGGAGCTTTTGCTGACGGATCAGAATGCCGGAAAATTTAAGGTTATTGAGACAGAAAATCCGGAGGGCTACTATGGCAGCTGGGAAAAGGAACTGGTTTTTGTAATTGAGGACCCTTCTCAGATCGCGGAGATCCGCCTGGAGGTGGACAACGAGCCCAGTGTACTGCCGGTGGGAGAGATTTCCATTGTGAAAAAAATCCGGGAGGAAGACATTGTATGGGCCCACGGGGATCCGGTTTTTCAGTTTGTGGCGGAAGGAGTGGATGCCCGGGGGAATTCCAGGAAATATGAGGATTTTATTGCGTTTGTGCGGGACAATTATGAAGTGGATACAGAGGGCTATGCCATGGTTTCTCTGACCTTTTCTGATGTTCCTCTGGGGGAATACCGGATTTATGAAAAAACGGTTCTGCGTTATTACCTGAAGGAGATCCTGGCGAACACGGGAAATGTGACCATTACCCGGTTAAATGCCCCGGCGCCTGGGCTGCAGCCGGCGGAAACTGCTTATGGCACCGCGGTGCTCTCCATGGCGCAGGATACGGCGTCCATTACCTTTGTCAATGAAAAATACCGATATGACGGCTATTCCCATACGGATGTGATCAAAAATACCGTGCCGGTGGTCTGGGGAGAAGCGCTGGCAGGCTGAGGGCAGTTTAAAGGCCGGGCGGGGAGACAGATCCCTGCCCGGATTTTTCCATGGGGATCGCCCTGCCCTGTCCGGATTTTCCTTGGGTCCGTTCTGCGGCGCCCGGACTTTTCTTTATGGGAATGGAAGTTTCAGGTATCATAGGGGTCAAATACTTTTGACCCCAACATCATCAAAATATAACAGAAACTGGAATATTTCCGGTTCTTCCTCTTTAAAATAGAATAGAACAGAAATTGCGGAGAGATGGTTATGTCTGGAAAAAAAGGATACATATTTCTGGCCGGGTTCCTGTCTGTCTGGCTTGTGCTTTCCCCTGTATGGGTGTCCGCCCGGACAGAGACAGCCGAAGAGGAGACGGCCGCGGAGGAAGATACCGCTCTGATTGAGGCACCGGCCGGGGTACTGATGGAGGCGGAGACCGGGACTCTGCTTTTTTCAAAGGACATGGACACAAGAAGAAGTCCGGCCAGTATCACAAAGATAATGACACTTCTTCTGATTTTTGATGAGCTGGAAAAGGGAAACATTCGTCTGACGGACATGGTGACCGTCAGTGCCTACGCCAAATCCATGGGCGGGTCCCAGGTCTATCTGGAGGAGGGGGAGACCCAGGATGTGGAGACTATGATCAAGTGCATCGTGATCGCTTCCGGGAACGACGCCAGTGTGGCCATGGCCGAGCATCTGGCCGGTTCGGAGCAGGAATTTGTGAAAAGAATGAACCAGCGCGCCCAGGGCCTTGGGATGGAGAATACAAATTTTGAGGACTGCTGCGGCCTCACTGATTCTGAAAACCATTACACAACCGCCCGGGATGTGGCGGTTATGAGCCGGGAGCTGATTACCTGTTATCCGGAAATTCTCACTTATTCCTCCATCTGGATGGAGGACATCACCCATGTGACGGCCCAGGGCAGCAGCAATTTTACCCTGACCAATACCAATAAGCTTCTTCGAAGCTTTGAGGGCTGTGTCGGGTTAAAGACCGGAAGCACCAGCATTGCAAAATACTGTGTGTCCGCCGTGGCCCGGCGGGACGGAATTACCCTGATCGCCGTGGTGATGGCCGCCCCGGATTATAAAGTCCGCTTTCGGGATGCGGCAGCCATGCTGAACTATGGTTTTGCCCGATGCAGTCTCTATGTGGATGAGGAACCGGAGGAGCTGCCCCGCATCAAAATAAGGAGAGGCGTACAGGAGGAAACAGGCCTTGAATACGCCTCTGTCTTTACCTGCCTGAACACAGACGGGCAGCCCTTTACGGAAGTGGAGAGGAGGCTGAAGCTTCCGGAGTCGGCACAGGCCCCCGTCCAGGCAGGAGAGAAGGCCGGGGAAATGGAGTATTATATGGATGGAGAGAAAATCGGAAGCGTGGATATCCTGTACTCCGATTCCGTGGAAAAAGCCGGGTACGTCCATTATCTGAAAAAAGCTGCCGCCGAGATATTTTGACAAAACCCTATTCCAGGGGTATAATGTTGGAACGTCAATAATAAATCTGAGGTTGGTATGAAGAAATTCAGAGTCAGGGATTATGAGATAAAATCAGATAAACTGTGCCCGGGCGCTTCGGTGCGCCTGGCTCTTCTTGCGGATCTTCACGGCCTGGAATTCGGCCGGGAGAATAAAAGGCTTTTTTCCGCCCTGGAGCAGCGCCGTCCGGACGCTGTCCTTCTGGCAGGGGATATGGTTGTTCGCAAAGATCCGGAAGGGCTGCCCGGGATTGCCAGGTTTATCGGCCGTCTGGCCGCCCGTTTTCCCGTGTATTATGCTCTGGGGAATCACGAATGCCGTATGCTTTTTAACCCGGAACAGAGCTCTGCCTATCTGAAATATGAAGAAACCCTGAAAAAAAGGGGCGTTCACATCCTGCACAACGAAAATTCGGACATGGAAATCCAGAATTCCCGTTTTCGCTTTTACGGACTGGAGATTCCCATGGAATATTACGCAAAACCCCGTTCCCCCAGGCTTACGGTGGAAAAAGTCCGGGAGCTGGTTGGATTTCCGGATCCGGACAGCGTCTGTGTCCTTCTCGCCCATAATCCCAAGTACGGAAAGGCTTATTTTTCCTGGGGGGCCGATGTGATCGTCTGCGGCCATTATCACGGCGGAATTATAAGGTTGAATGAGCATCACGGACTTTCCTGTCCCCAGTATCTTTTCCTTCCCCCTTACTGCTGCGGCGACTTTCACGAAAAGGGCGGGCATATGTTTGTCAGTCCCGGGGTGGGGGAGCATACCATTCCTGTGCGCATCCACAATCCCAGGGAGGTGCTGATGATTACGGTGAAAAACTGATTTTTTAGCGGATCCGGTTTTTTACCGCCAATATTTTGCAGATACCTCTTGCGCAATCCGGCCTGTGTGAGTAAAATACTCTGTAAATCCATGTTTCAAAGTGAAGGGGCACTTCTGCCGTTTCACTGTGATACATGGATGAATGTGAAAAAAGAGGATAAAGCATGGCAATACCGGTTAAGCTGAATGTGTTTGAGGGCCCCCTGGACCTTCTCCTTCATCTTATTGAGAAAAATAAAATAGACATTTATGACATCCCCATTGTGGAGATTACAGATCAGTATATGGAATATATCCGTGCCATGGAAGAGGAAGATCTGGGAGTCATGAGTGAATTTATGGTGATGGCGGCGACTCTTCTGGACATCAAATGCAGAATGCTTCTTCCAAAGGAAGTCAGCCCGGAGGGGGAGGAGGAAGACCCCCGGGCGGAGCTTGTGGAAAAGCTCCTGGAATACAAAATGTACAAATATATGTCCTATGAGCTGAAGGATCGGATGGAGGATTCAGCCGGTGTTTTTTACCGGGCACCGGATATCCCGAAGGAGGTGCTGAAATATCGGCCGGAGGTGAATCCCTCTCAGCTTCTGGATGGGCTGACCCTGGAAAAAATGAACACGGTTTTTCAGTCAGTTGTCCGCAGGCGGGAGGATCGGATCGACCCCATTCGCAGCCGATTTGGAAAAATCGAGAAGGAGGAGGTCAGTCTTTCAGAGAAAATGCTTCAGATGAAAGAATATGCCATGACGCACAGATTTTTCAGCTTTCGGACGCTGATCGAGGGCCAGAGCTCCAGAATCCAGAGGATTGTCACCTTCCTCTCCATTCTGGAGCTTATGAAGGTTGGATACATCCATGCCAGTCAGGAGCAGCCCTTTGACGATATTGAGATTCAGGTGGTGACGGACCCGGCTTCCTGGAAAAATCTGACGGAGTACGCCGATGAGTGAGGATAAGAAGTGGAACTGAAAAAGACAGAAGGAGCGATTGAGGCAATTCTGTTTGCCATGGGAGATTCCGTGGAGCTGTCACAGATTGCCGGAGCCGTTGAGCAGGACAGCGCTACGACAGAAAAAATCCTGCATCATATGATGGACAGGTACCGGGAGGAGGACCGGGGAATTCAGATTATCGAACTGGAAAACTCCTATCAGCTGTGTACAAAAAAGGAGTACTATGATTCCCTGATTCGGGTTGCTCTGCATCCGAAGAAACCGGCTCTGACAGATGTCATGCTGGAAACGCTGTCCATTATTGCCTATAAACAGCCGGTGACCAAGGTGGAAATCGAGAAAATCCGGGGAGTAAAAAGCGATCACGCGGTGAACAAGCTGGTGGAATTCGGCCTGGTGAAGGAGCTTGGCCGGCTGGATGCTCCGGGACGTCCCATTCTTTTCGGGACCACGGAGGAATTTCTGCGAACCTTCGGCGTGCACAGTCTGGAGGATCTGCCGGGGATGGACCCCGTCCGTATGGCAGATTTTAAGGCGGAGGCGGAAGAAGAGGTACAGTTAAAGCTGAATGTGTGAAAATGCTGCACAGGGAGGACGAAAGATATGCCAACAACCTTTGCCCATGATTTATTCGGGCGGAATGTATACAGAGAACTGCCGGAGGAAATGCGAACTCTGATCCGGTGCTACGGTCAGCTTTACCGGATCGGACTTCACGGACCGGACATTTTTTTTTATAATCTTCCATCCAGAAGGGTGACCGCTTACGGAGAAAAGCTGCACTGGACAAAAGCACGGAGTTTTTTGAAAAGGGAATGGAAAAGGTCCGCGATAGGGGGGATCCCTCTCTGGCCGTATATCTTCTGGGGTTTGGCTGTCATTATATCCTGGATTGTGCCTGTCATCCTTATGTAAATCAGATGGACGAGACCGGAGCCATCGGACATGCCGCCCTTGAAAATGAACTGGACCGGCAGCTGATGCAGAAGGACGGAAAGGATCCTCTTCAGTACCGCCCGGCAGTGGGGATTGTGGCGAGCCGGGAGAACGCCCGGGTGATTCAGAATGTGTTTCCGGAGCTTTCGGTTCAGGATATTCTTACCTCTCTGAAAATGATGAGGCGGATTACAGACCTTCTTGTGTGTGACGACGGGGGACGGCGTCAGCGCGGAGTGGACCGTGTGCTTTCCCTGTTCGGAAAGGAAAGAACCCGTTTCACACGAGAACGTTTTATGACGCCCTGCCCTTTGGTGGGCTGTACCATTCAGGTGCGAAAGCTGGAAAAGCTGATGGGGGAGGCAGGGGAACGGGCTCCCGGAATGCTGATGGAGCTTTATGTACTGGGTCTGGAGGAGGGACACCTGTCCGGACGCTGGAATCTGACCTATAACGGGTAAGACGCGGCGGCCTGTAGCCGGCCGGTCCCGGACACCGGCTTTTTCCCGCAGCATGAAATCTGTTCATATTTCACAAAGGAACGCATAGGATGATACAAGGGACCAAAGGTCATGAATGCAGATGCTTGCATCGGTATTCATGAGATTGGGTCCCGAATTCTGTCAGATATGCGAGGTGGAATATGAAATTCAGAGGTGCCGCCCAGGCTCTGCTTCTTGGCTTTTTTATGATCGTGAACGGCTGTGGAGCCATCCCGGCCGTTTTTGCCAGTGTAAATGTTATAGATGCTTCCATTCCCTTCGCGGCAGAGGAAACGGCGGATGATTCAGACGGGGATAAATCTCCGGGAAATCTGTATGCGCTTTCCGCGGTGCTGATGGACGGAGATTCCGGCCGGGTGCTTTATGAGAAGGAAGGGGAAACGGCCCGGGCAAATGCCAGCACCACCAAGGTTCTGACCTGCATACTGGCTCTGGAAAACGCCCCCGGGGACGATTATGTGATTGTGTCTGCCAACGCGGCCGCCCAGCCGGAGGTTAAGCTGGGACTTCAGGAGGGGGAGCAGTATTATCTGGAGGATCTGCTTTATTCCATGATGCTGGGAAGTCACAACGACTCCGCCATGGCGGTGGCAGAACATATCGGAGGCTCGGAGGAGGGCTTCGCCCGCATGATGAATGAAAAGGCTCGGGATCTGGGGTGCGAGGACACCCATTTCGTGACGCCCAACGGGCTGGACGGGGAGGATGAGGGCGGGGAACACCACACCACAGCCCGGGATCTGGCGCGGATCATGCGGTATGCGATTCAGAACGAGACCTTTCTGCGCATTACGCAGACCGCTTCCTTCTCCTTTACGGATCTGAGTAAAAAAAGACAGTTTTCCGTACAGAACGCCAATGCCCTGCTGAACATGACGGAAGGTGTCCTCTCAGGAAAAACCGGATATACAGGCAACGCCGGCTACTGCTATGTGTGCGCCGTGCGCAGGGAGGAAAAAACCTTTGTAATCGCCCTTCTGGGCTGTGGGTGGCCCAGCCATAAAACCTGGAAATGGAGCGATGCCATGACGCTTCTCAATTACGGGGATGAGAATTACAGTTATGAAACGATTTCCCTGGAAGCGCCGTCCTTTTTGGTTCGGGTAAATGACGGTGCTTCGGAGGGGAATTTCGGGGCGGATGTTTTTCTTGAGGGAGAATGCCGGATCCCGGAGGAAGAAAGTGAGCGCGCACTTCTTCTTGGAGCCGGGGAGACCGTTACCTTTGCGGAAACCGTTCCGGAGGCCGTGGATGCGCCGGTGTCCAAAGGGCAGACTCTGGGCACGGTTTCCTGGTATCTGGGGGAGGAGACACTTGGCACCTATCCGGTACGCGCCGGCACGGCTGTACCCAGGCGCACCTGGGCCTGGTATACGGATCAGGTATTTCACCGCTTTTTTCACGACTGAGTTTTTCAGGAGCTTCCTTCCGGGAAGGACTGTATCAGGCCGCCCCGGAGGGAAGCTTTTTGTACCGGGCGGGATTGCGCATGGGAGGGAAAACGGCTTTTAATGACAAATGATGGCGGTGGTAGACCATAGGGCGGGATTGCTCATGGGAGGGAAAGCGGCTGTGAATCGAAACACCGGACACGGGCAGACATGAAAAAACTGCATGACAGGGAAAGGTTAAATTTTTGGCAAAAAAAACGAAAAGTGTTGAAATCCTCAGCGGAAGCGAGTAAAATTATAATCGGCTGAATTTTCGTTTATGCTTTTAAATTATTTATAAAACGGAGGGCAAATTAGAATGAGTAAAGGAACACAAAGCTTAGCGGCTGCAAGGATTCAGTCCTTGCTTGACGCCAACAGTTTTGTTGAGATCGGGAAAGCTGTGACAGCCAGATCCACGGATTTCAACCTGACTGAGGAGAAAGCGCCGTCGGACGGTGTCATTACCGGGTATGGCGTGATTGATGGGTCTCTGGTGTATGTCTACAGCCAGGATGCCTCTGTTCTCGGAGGTACCGTAGGTGAGATGCATGCCGGGAAGATTTCGAAGATTTATGACCTTGCCATGAAGACCGGCGCGCCGGTGATTGGCCTTGTAGACTGCGGGGGAATGCGTCTTCAGGAAGCCACCGATGCCCTTGAGGCATTTGGCGGGATCTATCTGAAACAGGTTCAGGCATCCGGAGTGATTCCCCAGATAACCGGTATTTTCGGAAACTGCGGCGGCGGAATGGCAATCGTTCCCGCTTTGACCGATTTCACCTTTGTGGAGGCGGATAAGGGCCGTATGTTTGTAAATACCCCCAACGCCCTGGCCGGAAACAACATTGAGAAATGCGATACGGCCGAGGCAAAGTTTCAGAGTGAGGAGACCGGACTCATCGACGGGATCGGAACCGAGGCAGAGATCCTGGGGAAAATCCGCCAGCTGGTAAGCCTTCTTCCTTCCAACTATGAGGACAATGATTCCTATGTAGAGTGTACGGATGATCTGAACCGTGTCTGTGAGGATATTGCGGGCTGTACGGGAGACACCGGGATCGCTCTTTCAAGAATCGCGGACAACGGTGCTTTCTTTGAGACAAAGGCAGATTACGCCAGGGATATGGTCACCGGCTTCCTTCGCCTGAATGGGGCGACAGTGGGCGCAGTGGCCAACCGCAGCGAGATCTATGACAGCGAGGGAAATAAGACGCAGGTCTCTGACGGCACACTTTCCGCCAGAGGCGCGAGAAAGGCCGCGGATTTCGTGAAATTCTGCGATGCCTTTGAGATTCCTGTACTGACTCTGACCAATGTAACCGGATTTAAGGCCACTGTGTGCAGCGAGAAAATGATGGCGAAATCTGTGGGAGAGCTTGCGGCCGCTTTTGCATCCGCCACGGTACCAAAGGTAAATGTCATCATCGGAAAGGCATACGGCACCGCCTATATCGCCATGAACAGCCGGTCTATCGGTGCAGACCTTGTCTATGCCTGGGAGAGCGCGGAGATTGGAACCATGGACGCTTCTCTGGCGGCAAAGATTCTGAACCCGGGTTCGGACGCGGCTGTGCTTAAGGAGCAGGCGGCCCGGTATCAGGAGCTTCAGAATAATGTTTCCTCTGCGGCGGCCAGAGGTTATGTGGACACGGTAATCGCTCCCGCGGATACGAGAAAGTATGTCATCGGTGCCTTTGAGCTTCTTTACGCAAAGAAGGAAGAGCTTCCGTCCAGGAAACATGGCACAATTTAAGCGAGGTGACGTATATGAAACAGTTTATGAAGAAAAGTGTGTCGGTATGCACCGCGATTTTCTGTACGGCGGCTCTGACAATGGGCGGTGCCTGTGCGGTTCTGGCGGAGGAGATCGACGATTCCATGCGGGATGCCCTGGTGGAAACCTTTGAAGGCCTGACAGAGGTTGTGGTTTCCATGAGCGACGAGGACATTGCCTCCTATACGGAAAACGGGGACGATTTTACCGTTGCGCTGATGGAGGCCTGGACCCAGGCCCGGGATGAGCTGGGAGAGTTTACCGGAACAATTTCCGCAGATGAGGTGGAAGTTGCCTATGACGACGGTGAATATACGGTGACTGTGCCGGCGGAATTTGTCGACGCGGACGCGGAGTTTGTATATATCTATGACGAGGAAGAGCAGACGCCTACCTCTGTGACTGTCAATGTGAATTATTCTTTTGGGGTGACCATGCAAAGAGCGGCCATGAACACACTGATGGGCCTTGGAACCGTATTCCTTGTGCTGGTGTTCCTGATTTTTGTAATTTCTCTTTTCAAATATATTCCAGGACTTTTTGAGAAGAAGAAACCCGGCCCGGAAACCCAGAGCGCTGCGGCGCCCACACCGGCACCGGCTCCCGCTTCAGCGGCGGTACCGGCTCCCGCACCTGCCTCTGCTCCTCAGGATGATACCCAGCTGATTGCAGTGATCACGGCGGCTATTGCGGCTTCCGAGGGAAAGACATCCACAGAAGGTTATGTGGTGCGCTCCATCCGTAAAGTGAATCGAAAAAAAAGATAATGAATATCAGGAGGATAACAGGATGAAAACTTATACAATTACCGTAAATGGAACCGCATATGTAGTTACTGTAGAAGAGGGCGGAAGCGCAGCCGCACCGGCACCGGCCGCACCGGCACCGGCCGCACCTGCTGCGGCGCCTGCACCCGCAGCTCCTGCAGCACCCGCGCCCGCACCGGCACCGGCCGCTCCGGCTCCCGCAGCAGGCGGCGGATCTGTAAAAGTAAGCGCAGCTGTACCCGGAAAGGTGCTTAAGATCGTGGTTTCTGTAGGTCAGTCCGTAAAGGCCGGAGACAGCGTAATCATTCTTGAAGCCATGAAGATGGAGATCCCCGTAGTGGCTCCTCAGGACGGCACCATTGCCAGCATCAACGTAAACGAGGGCGCTGCTGTAGAGAATGGAGATGTCCTGGCAACCATGAACTGAGACGGGAGGGAATCAAATGTCTTACATTACTGAAACCTTGTCCAACCTGATCCATCAGACCGCGTTTTTCAACCTTACATGGGGCAACTACCTGATGATCGCGGTGGCCTGTGTGTTCCTTTACCTGGCGATCCACAATGGGTTTGAGCCGCTGCTTCTGGTTCCCATTGCCTTTGGTATGCTTCTGGTAAACATATATCCCACCATCATCGCGTCCCCGGAGGAAACCTCCAATGGAGTGGGCGGACTTCTTTATTACTTTTACGTTCTGGATGAGTGGAGTATTCTGCCGTCCCTGATTTTTATGGGGGTAGGCGCCATGACGGACTTCGGCCCGCTGATCGCCAACCCCATCAGCTTCCTTATGGGAGCAGCGGCTCAGCTGGGTATTTATCTTGCCTATTTCCTGGCGATTCTGCTTGGGTTTAACGGAAAAGCTGCGGCAGCTATCTCCATCATCGGAGGCGCGGACGGCCCCACATCCATTTTCCTGGCGGGCAAGCTGGGACAGACGGAGCTGATGGGTCCCATTGCGGTGGCGGCCTATACCTATATGTCTCTGGTGCCCATTATTCAGCCGCCGATTATGAAGCTCTGCACCACAGAGGAGGAGCGGAAGATCAAGATGGAACAGCTTCGGCCGGTCTCCAGACTTGAGAAGATTCTTTTCCCCATTGTGATCACCATTGTGGTCTGCTTGATCCTTCCCACGACAGCTCCGCTGGTGGGTATGCTGATGCTTGGAAACCTGTTCCGCGAGTGCGGCGTGGTGAACCAGCTTACGGAGACCGCATCCAACGCGCTGATGTACATTGTAGTTATCCTGCTGGGTACCTCTGTAGGTGCTTCCACCAGCGCGGAAGCCTTTTTGAACGTGAATACCTTAAAAATCGTCTTTCTCGGAGTTGTGGCGTTCGCCTTCGGTACTTTCGGAGGGTGTATGCTGGGTAAGCTTCTATGTAAGCTTACCCATGGAAAGATCAATCCGCTGATTGGATCCGCCGGTGTGTCGGCGGTGCCCATGGCAGCTCGTGTCTCTCAGAAGGTGGGTGCGGAGGCCGATCCCACCAACTTCCTGCTGATGCACGCCATGGGACCGAATGTGGCCGGCGTGATCGGAACCGCCGTGGCGGCCGGCACCTTCATGGCAATTTTCGGGGTATAAGAGTGAACGCTCTTTTCAATGAATAAAGGAGAACAAATATGGCGAAAGTTAAAAAGAAACCTGTAAAAATAACGGAAACCATTCTGCGTGACGCGCATCAGTCTCTGATCGCCACCCGTATGAGTACGGAGCAGATGCTTCCGATCATAGAGAAACTGGACCAGGTGGGGTACCATTCGGTAGAGTGCTGGGGCGGCGCCACCTTTGACGCTTCCCTGCGGTTCCTCCATGAGGATCCCTGGGACCGTCTGCGCAAGCTTCGCGACGGTTTCAAACACACCAAGCTTCAGATGCTTTTTCGCGGACAGAACATTCTGGGATATCGCCCCTACGCGGACGACGTAGTGGAATATTTCGTACAGAAATCTCTGGCCAATGGAATTGATATCATCCGTATTTTTGACTGTATGAACGACCTGCGGAACCTTCAGACCGCTGTGCGCGCGGCAAATAAGGAAAAGGGACATGCCCAGGTGGCCATGTCCTACACCCTGGGCGAGGCCTATACTCTGGAGTACTGGACAGATCTGGCAAGGCGCATTGAGGAGATGGGCGCGGATTCCATCTGTATCAAGGATATGGCCGGACTTCTTCTTCCCTATCAGGCCACGGAGCTGATCACCGCCCTGAAGGAAACTGTAAAGATTCCTATCCAGCTGCACACCCATTACACCTCCGGAGTGGCTTCCATGACCTACTTAAAGGCAGTGGAGGCAGGCGTGGATGTGATCGATACCGCCATGTCGCCCTTTGCACTGGGTACTTCCCAGCCGGCCACCGAGGTTATGGTGGAAACCTTCCGCGGAACACCTTACGACACCGGGTTTGACCAGAACCTTCTGGCGGAGATTGCCGACTACTTCCGTCCCATCCGGGATGAGGCACTGGAGAGCGGCCTTCTCAATCCCACCAATATGGGCGTGAATATCAAGACCCTTCTCTATCAGGTACCGGGAGGCATGCTCTCCAACCTGACTTCCCAGCTGAAGGGACAGCACGCGGAGGATAAGTTCTACGATGTGCTGGAGGAGGTGCCCCGCGTACGCAAGGATCTGGGCGAGCCTCCGCTGGTTACCCCGTCCTCACAGATCGTGGGAACCCAGGCTGTGTTCAACGTAGTTATGGGCGACCGCTATAAGGTTGTGACAAAGGAGACAAAGGACGTTCTCAGCGGCAAATACGGTGCCACTGTGAAACCCTTCAATCCGGAGGTGCAGAAAAAGTGCATCGGGGATACTGAGCCGATCACCTGCCGGCCCGCGGACCTGCTGGACGATGAGCTGGAGAAGCTGGAAAGTGAGATTGCCCAGTACAAGGAGCAGGATGAAGATGTTCTGACCTATGCTCTGTTCCCCCAGGTGGCCATCGATTTCTTCAAATATCGTCAGGCACAGAAGACCCGGGTGGATGAGACTGCAGCGGATACGGACAACGGAGCCTATCCGGTCTGAACACGGCTTTGAATGCCGGGAAAGTGGCTCTCCAGGCGAGGATATGGACTGGCCGTAGCTGTTTGAAAACGGAAGATCGAATTTCAGGGGGAGTCTGCACAGTCAGGCTCCCTCTGCGCTGACATACGAAAAAAAGGCAGACCTGGGATTTTTTCCTGAAATTCCAGGACAACAGGAAGGATAGTTTTATGAGCAGAGTGCGGATCGTCGGCGCGGGTGCCGCGGGGATGCTTTGCGGCGTCTATGCCGCCCGTGCGGGACATGATGTGCAGATTCTGGAAAAAAATGAGAAGGCCGGAAAGAAACTGTATATTACAGGAAAAGGCCGATGCAATGTTACAAATGACAGGGATACCCGGGAGCTTCTCGCGGCGGTAATGAGTAATCCGAGATTTCTCTACAGCGCTTTTTATTCCTATGGCAGCCGGGACGTAATGGATTTCTTTGAGCAGGCGGGAGTTCCGCTGAAAACAGAGAGGGGAGGTCGGGTCTTTCCCGTGTCTGACCACGCCTCGGATATCATACGCGCTCTGGAGCGGGAGCTGGAAAGGGCGGGAGGCCGGATCCGTCTTCAGACCCGTGTGGAAGAAATTCTGACAGAAGACGGAAAAGCGGTGGGAGTAAGGACCGGAGACGGGGAAATTCTTCCCGCGGACGCGGTGATTGTGGCCACCGGGGGACTTTCCTATCCATCCACCGGATCCACCGGGGACGGATATCGTTTTGCAGGGGCTACCGGCCACCAGGTGACAGAGCAGTCGCCCTCTCTGGTTCCACTGATGACCGGAGAGGAGTACACTCATCGTCTGGCGGGCCTTTCCCTGAAAAATGTAGAGCTGAACCTGAAGGCGGGAAAGAAAACCGTGTATCAGGATTTTGGGGAGATGATGTTTACCCACTTTGGCGTTACCGGTCCGCTGATTTTGTCAGCCAGCGCCCGGATCGGTCCTTATCTTAAGAAAGAAGAGCTTCAGGCCTATCTTGACCTGAAACCGGCTCTTTCCGCAGACCAGCTGGATACCCGGATCCTGCGTGAGTTTTCCGGCAATCCAAACCGGCAGTTTAAAAACGTGATCGGTGTGATTTTTCCATCCTCTCTGCGCCCGGTTATGCTGGAGCTTGGGGGAATTTCCCCGGAGAAAAGAGTGAACGAGATCACCCGGGAGGAGAGAAAGGCCTTCGGAGAGCTGGTGAAGGCTTTCCCATTTACGGCCACGGGCATGGGAGAGTTTAAGGAGGCCGTGATTACCCGGGGAGGCGTTTCCGTGAAGGACGTTGTGCCGGGAACCATGGAATCCAGGCGGGTGAAGGGCCTGTATTTTATCGGAGAGGTTCTGGATCTGGACGCTCTGACCGGGGGATACAATCTTCAGATCGCCTGGTCCACCGCGGCGGCGGCAGCCAGAGCCATACCCTGAGAATCGGAACAGTAAGGAGGACATACTGCAATGGGATGCAGCATAGCAATTGACGGACCGGCGGGAGCCGGAAAAAGCACCATCGCCAGAAGGGTGGCGGAGGAGCTTTCGTTTATCTACGTGGACACCGGAGCCATGTATCGGGCGGTGGCCCTTTATCTGCTGGAAAACGGAACCGATACGGAAAAGGAGGGGGAAATTGCCCGGGACTGTAAGAATGCCGCGGTTTCCATCCAGTATCAGGATGGAGAGCAGCAGGTTCTTCTCAACGGGAAGAATGTGAACGCCCTTCTGCGCACGGAAGAGGTGAGCCAGATGGCCTCGAAGAGCTCTCCGGTTCCGGAGGTGCGGGCGCACCTTCTGCAGCTTCAGCGAACTCTGGCGAGAGAGAATAATGTGGTGATGGACGGCCGTGATATTGGCACTGTGATCCTTCCGGAGGCAGAAGTGAAGATCTTTCTTACGGCCAGCCCGGAGGTGCGGGCCAGAAGACGGTATCTGGAGCTGAAGGAAAGAGGAGAAGACTGCGATGAGGAAGAAATCCGCCAGAGCATCATTCTGCGGGACGTGCGGGACATCGGCCGGGCCGTCTCCCCTCTGAAGCAGGCGCCGGACGCCGTGCTGGTGGATTCCTCAGAACAGACCGTGGATCAGGTTGTGGAAAAAATCCTGCAGATATACAGGGAGAAGACGGAGCGGCCATAGGATGAGGGTAAAAACAGCAAAGACCGCCGGATTCTGTTTTGGCGTGCAGCGGGCGGTGGAGAGAGTTTATAAGCTGCTGGAAAGTCAGGAGCAGCCGATTTACACGCTGGGGCCCATTATTCACAATGAACAGGTGGTGTCGGATCTGGAAAAACGGGGGGTCCAGGTGATCTCGGAGGAAGATCTGCCCGGAATCCGCCGGGGCGTGATCGTCATCCGTTCTCATGGAGTGGGAAAGGAAGTGTACAGCCAGATCCGTCAGAGAGGACTTGTCTGCGAGGATGTGACCTGCCCCTTTGTTCTCAAGATTCACAGAATTGTGGAAAGAGAAAGCGCGGCCGGATCTCATATTGTGATCATCGGAGACCGGAATCATCCGGAGGTGCAGGGGATCTGCGGGTGGTGCCAGGGACCGTATACCGTAATTCATGAGCCCGAGGAAGCCCGGAAGTATTCTCCTGCCCCCGGGATTCCCACATGTGTCGTGTCTCAGACCACATTTAATTATAACAAATTTAAAGAACTAGTTGAAATTCTTGAGAAAAAGAGGTATGATAATAATGTTTTAAATATTTTCAGTATTTTAAACACGATTTGCAATGCTACCGAAGAGCGACAGAGGGAAGCGAAAGCAATAGCCAAAGAGGTGGATACTATGCTGGTCGTTGGCGGCCGGCACAGTTCAAACACTCAGAAGCTGTTTGAAATATGTAAAAAAGAATGTGGAAATACTTACTATATACAAACACCTGTAGACTTGGATTCTGAAATGTTCCAATGCAGTAGTTATGTAGGTATTACAGCAGGGGCTTCCACCCCAAAGAAAATTATTGAGGAGGTTCAAGAACATGTCAGAATTAAGTTTTGAACAAATGCTGGAAGGTTCCGTAAAAACTATCAGAAATGGAGAGATCGTGCAGGGAACTGTCATCGATGTGAAGGACGACGAGATCATCCTCAACATCGGCTATAAGGCAGACGGTATTATCACAAAGAGCGAATATACAAACGACTCCAGTGTTGTACTTGCAGACGCGGTGCATCCCGGCGATACCATGGAAGCGAAGGTCCTGAAGGTGAACGACGGGGAGGGACAGGTGATCCTGACCTACAAACGCCTTGCGGCGGAGAAGGGCAACAAGAGACTGGAGGAGGCATTCGAGAACGAGGAGGTTCTCACCGCACCGGTGACGCAGGTACTGGACGGTGGAATCTGCGTGAACGTGGAGGAGACCCGGGTGTTTATCCCTGCAAGCCTTGTATCGGATACCTATGAGAAGGATCTTTCCAAATACGCGGACAAGGAGATCTCCTTTATTATCACGGAGTTCAATCCCAGAAGACGCCGTATCATCGGCAACCGCAAGAAGCTTCTCCTTGCCGAGAAGGCCCAGAAACAGAAAGAGCTTATGGAGAGAATCCATCCCGGAGATACCGTGGAGGGTGTTGTGAAGAATGTAACCGACTTCGGCGCATTCATCGACCTGGGCGGAGCGGACGGCCTGCTTCACATCTCCGAGATGTCCTGGGGCCGTGTGGAGAATCCGAAGAAGGTCTTCACAGTTGGCGAGACCCTTCGTGTCCTGATCAAGGATATCAACGGGGAGAAGATTGCCCTTTCTCTGAAGTTCCCGGAGGAGAATCCGTGGCTGACCGCCTCTGAGAAATTTGCGGCCGGCAATATCGTAACCGGACGTGTGGCCCGTATGACCGATTTCGGTGCCTTTGTAGAGCTTGCACCGGGCGTAGACGCCCTTCTTCATGTGTCTCAGATTTCCAGAGAGCATGTGGCGAAGCCCTCTGATGTTCTCTCCATCGGACAGATCATCGAGGCGAAGGTGGTAGATTTTAACGGCGAGGACAGAAAGATCAGCCTGAGCATGAAGGCTCTTGAGAATTCTATGCCCTCCCAGGATGCATAATCTGAACAGCTGTTCACAGCGGAAAGAGCAGGGAGTATTGCGCCTTTTGCGATGCTCCCTTTTCTGCGTTTTTTACCTGAGGGAGAACCGAAATGAAAAGCCCAATGACAACTCTGTGCTATATTGAGAAGGGCGGCGCCTATCTGATGATGCACCGGGTGAAGAAAAAGAAGGACGTGAATCAGGGAAAATGGATCGGTGTGGGCGGACATTTTGAACCCGGGGAAAGCCCGGAGGAATGTCTGCTCCGGGAGGTACGGGAGGAGACCGGACTGACCCTTCTTTCCTGGCGCTTTCGGGGAATTGTCACCTTTTCCCAGGAAGGCTACGGGACAGAATATATGTGTCTGTACACGGCGGATGAGTTTGAGGGACAGGAGACAGACTGTGAGGAGGGTATCCTGGAATGGATTCCAAAAAAGGAGATCCAGGGACTCTCGCTCTGGAGCGGGGACCGGTTGTTTCTGGACCTGCTTGTGAGAGATGCGCCGTTTTTTTCCCTGAAGCTGTCCTACCGGGAAGAAACTCTGGTGGAAGCTGTACTGGACGGACATCCCATCCCGCTGCCCCTTCCATAAATCTATTGACTTTTCAGGTGATTCTTTAGTATCATATTACAATAGCAGGTTATTCGTTTACAGAGAGGAAGCGGAGCGTATGTCAGAAACAGTGAAGGTTGTTGTGGATGCCATGGGCGGGGACAACGCCCCGGCAGAGCCTGTGAAGGCAGCCGTAGAGGCAGCCACGCAGAGACAGAACATACAGGTGATCCTTGCCGGCAGGAAGGATGTCATAGAACAGGAGCTGGCGAAATACCCGGATTATCCAAGAGAGCGGATTTCTGTATATCACGCCAGTGAAGTGATTGAGACCGCGGAGCCTCCGGTTGCGGCCATCCGGAAGAAGAAGGATTCCTCCATTGTGGCGGGCATGAATCTTGTGCGCAGGCAGGAGGCGGATGCCTTTGTATCCTCCGGGAGTACCGGTGCGGTTCTTGTGGGCGGACAGGTCCTTGTGGGCCGTCTTAAGGGAGTGCAGCGCCCGCCTCTTGCGCCGCTGATCCCCACACAGAAAGGCGTGTCTCTCCTCATTGACTGCGGTGCCAATGTGGATGCCAGACCCTCCCATCTGGTGCAGTTCGCCCAGATGGGTTCCATTTACATGGAGCATGTGATGGGAATACAGAAGCCCAGGGTAGCCATTGTGAATATCGGCGCAGAGGAGGAAAAGGGAAATGCTCTGGTAAAGGAAACCTTTCCTCTGCTGAAGGCCTGTGAAGACATTCATTTTATCGGAAGCATAGAGGCCAGGGATATTCCGGCCGGCGGCGCGGATGTGATCGTCTGCGAAGCCTTTGTGGGAAATGTGATCCTGAAGCTCTATGAGGGGCTTGGAGGCACGATGATCTCCATGATAAAGGAGGGCATGATGGGCAGCGCCCGCAGCAAGGTAGGCGCCCTGCTTGTAAAGCCGGCTCTTAAGGAAACTCTGAAAAGCTTTGACGCCACCAGGTACGGGGGAGCCCCTCTTCTGGGACTTCGGGGTCTGGTGGTGAAGACTCATGGAAGCGCGAAGAGCACGGAGATACGAAACGCGATTTTCCAGTGCGGACAGTTCCGGGAGCAGAGAATAAACGAAAAGATCGGGGATTTTCTCGTAAAAGCAGTCAGCCCCGAAGAAAAAAGCCTCTGAGGCACCGGAAGCCAGGTCCTGACAGGAGGCAGTTCAATATGGAAATGGAAAAACTGAAGGAAATCATGGAAGATGTCCTGGGAAGAGGCATGGATTCTGTGACGGAAAAGACAGACTTTGTAGATGACCTGGGCGCGGATTCCCTGGATATGTTTGAAATCCTCATGAAGATGGAGGAAAAATATGACATCGTGATGGACGCGGCAGCTCTGGAGCGGATCCGGACGGTGGGAGACGCCGCGGAGGCAGTCCGCGAAGCGATAAAGGGATGAAAGGGATACGTCATGGTTCGAAGGCAGCCTTTGAACTGTGACAGAGATACAGGGTGTTGTTTGACGGCGGCACCCTGTTTGTATGCCTTACCGCGCCGGGAAAACTGCAGAAGGTGGATATGGAGAGAGGAATATGGACAGAAAATTGGAAAAACTGGAACAGATGATCGGATATCAGTTTCATGACAGGAAGCTCCTCACCCAGGCGATGACGCACAGCTCCTACGCCAATGAAAAAAAACTGGGAAAATCCGGCAGCAATGAGAGACTGGAATTTCTGGGGGATGCGGTTCTGGAACTGATCAGCAGTGATATCCTGTACGGAAAATATCCGGATCTCCCGGAGGGAGAACTGACCAAAAAGCGGGCGGCCCTTGTGTGTGAGCCCAGTCTTGCCTTTTGCGCCCGGGAATTCGGACTGCAGGGATTTCTTCTCCTTGGGAAGGGGGAGGATATGTCCGGGGGAAGAAACCGGGACTCCATCGTATCCGACGCCACAGAAGCTCTGCTGGGGGCGATTTATCTGGACGGGGGATTTGCCCCGGCCCGAAGGTTTGTGCAGGACTTCATTCTGAATGACATAGAGCATAAGCAGCAGTTTTATGACAGCAAGACCATTTTGCAGGAAATGATCCAGGAAAACAACAGCCACGGAGTGGAATATCATCTGATCCGGGAGGATGGGCCGGATCACGACAAGCGTTTTACGGTGGACGTGGCTCTCAACGACCAGGTGCTGGGAAGAGGAACCGGTCACACGAAGAAAGCCGCGGAGCAGGCGGCCGCTTATCAGGCTCTGCGGAAGATAAAGAGAAATACCCGTGGGAACAGCCACCCTACACATACAGGTGAATCATGTATCTGAAAAATATTGAGGTGCAGGGCTTCAAATCCTTTGCGCAGAAAATCAATTTCGAGTTTCACAACGGAATCACGGCAATCGTGGGACCCAACGGCAGCGGGAAGAGCAACGTGGCCGACGCGGTGCGCTGGGTGCTGGGGGAACAGAGTGCGAAGCAGCTCCGGGGCGGAAGCATGCAGGATGTGATTTTTTCCGGAACGGAAAATCGAAAGCCTTTAAGCTTTGCCTCGGTGGCGATTACCCTGGACAACAGCGATCACAAGCTGCCGGTGGACTTTCAGGAGGTGACCGTTACCCGGCGCCTGTACCGGTCCGGGGAGAGCGAGTACCTTCTCAATGGAAGCAGCTGCCGCCTGAGAGACATCAACGAAATGTTTTACGACACCGGGATCGGAAAGGAAGGCTATTCCATCATCGGCCAGGGTCAGATCGACCGGATTTTAAGCGGAAAGCCCGAGGAGCGCCGGGAGCTTTTTGACGAGGCGGCCGGGATTGTGAAGTTTAAAAGGCGGAAAAATACCACCCTGAAAAAGCTGGAGGAGGAACAGCAGAATCTTGTGCGGGTTACGGATATTCTGAGCGAGCTGACCCGGCAGCTGGGTCCTCTGGAGAAGCAGTCGGAAACCGCGAAGATTTACCTTTCCAGAAAGGAAAACCTGAAGGAGCTGGATGTGAACCTTTTTCTTCTGGAGAATAACAGCCGGGAGAAGGTTCTTGAGGAGCTGGGGCTCAAAAGCGAGACAGCGGGCCGGGAGCTTCTGGAGACCACCCGGGCCTACGAGAAGACGAAGGAGGAATACGATCGGCTGGAAAAGTCGCTGGAGGAGCTGAACGAGAAGACAGAGACACTTCGCGCCGAAAGTCAGGAGAAGATCCTGGGAAAGCAGCAGCTGGAAGGGCAGATCGGCGTTCTGGAGGAGCAGATCGTCTCGGTACGGCAGAGTGAGGAGCATTACAGTCATCGCCTCACTGCCATTGAGGAGGATACGAAGAAAAAGGAAAAAGACCGGGCTGCATTCGAGGAGGAGAGAAATCAATACCGGGGAAGTCTTCGCAAAATCCGGGAAAAAACAGGTCAGGCACAAAAGAATCTGGCCCGGATCCAGGAGAATGTGCAGCAGTCCTCGGAGGCTGTGGAGGATGGAAAAAATGAGATCATAGAGCTTCTCAACGCCCGTTCCACCACCAAGGGGGAGGCCCGGCGGTCGGACACCCTGATGGAGCAGATGGAGATTCGCGGGGCGGAGATCAGCCGCCGTCTTCTTCAGCTGAAAACAGAGGAGGAGCAGCAGCGTGTTTCCATGGAAAAGGCCCGTGCCTCCCTTCAGGAAGTGACAGACCGGATAAAATCCATGCGGGAAGAAGGAGAACGCCTGGATCTGTCCGTCGCCTCTCTGGGGGAGGAGCTGAAAAAACAGAATGAGCAGATGGACATCGGGCAGAGGGCCTACCACCGGGAGGAATCCCGCCTGGAATCCATGCGGAACATGGCGGAGCGCTATGACGGCTACGGGAACAGCATCCGCAGGGTGATGGAGCAGAAAAAGAACCGCCCGGGAATCCGGGGAGTGGCGGCGGATCTGATCCATGTGGAAAAAAAGTATGAGATCGCCATTGAGACCGCTCTTGGAGGCAGTATCCAGAACATTGTCACTGATACACAGGAGACGGCCAAGGCCATGATCGATTTTCTGAAAAAAAACCGCTATGGCCGGGCTACCTTTCTGCCGCTGGACAGCATTTCTCCCCGGGGAGAATTCGGCCCTGCGGCGGCCCTGAAGGAGACCGGTGTCATCGGACTTGCCTGCGATCTGGTTGCCGTGGAGAAGGAATACCAGAAGCTTTCCAGGTATCTTCTGGGACGGGTCCTGGTGGTGGATCACATAGACCACGCCATTGCCATCGGGCGAAAATACCGGCACAGTCTGAGGATGGTCACACTGGAAGGGGAGTCTTTAAGTCCCGGGGGCTCTATGACCGGCGGCGCCTTTAAGAACAACAGCAATCTTCTTGGCCGGCGCCGGGAGATCCAGGAGCTGGAGAGCAGCGTGCGCGCCCTGAAAAAGGATATGGAGGAGATGCAGGTTTCCATCCGGGAGAACCGGGACCGGCGGAACGCACTGCGGGAAAGCCAGGCGAATCTGCAGGAAAATCTCCGCCGGCAGTCGGTGGCGCAAAATACGGCGCAGATCCTTGTGCGTCAGCTGGAGGAGAAGGATCGGGAGATCCAGAAAAGCCGGGCACGTGTACTGCGGGAGCAGGAGGAGACCGGGAAGCAGGTAAGGGAGCTTCGGCGGGAGAATGAGAGGATTCAGACGGAGCTTGCGGCCTCCCGGAAGGATGAGTCTGAGCTTGAGACTTACATTGAAGATCGTCAGAGGGACCTGGAGAAATGGAAGGAAGAAGAGTCCAGGCTTTCCCGGGAGCTGGAGGAAATTCATGTGGAGACCGCCGCGCTGGAACAGAAGGCCGCCTTTTCCCAGGAGAACAGCTCCCGTCTGACCCGGGAGCTGGAGGCTCTGGCCCAGGAAAGAGAGGAAATCTGCCGGACTCTTAAGGGCTCGGCCGAAGAGTCCCGGGAGAAAGAGAAAAAGATCCGGGAGCTGCGCGCGTCCATCCAGGTCCTCGCCGTTCAGGAGGAACAGGTTCGGGAGAAGCTGCTCGCCATCCAGCGGGAGAAAGAGGAACAGAGCCGGAGCCATCGGGCCTTTTTTCAGAAGAGGGACGAGCTCTCCGAGAAAAAGAATCTTCTGGACCGGGAATGTGAACGTCTGCGCAGTCAGACGGAAAAGCTTGAGGAGGAAAAGGAAAAGCGGATTTCCTATATGTGGGAGGAATACGAGGTAACTCCCAATCAGGCCAGGCAGTTTTTCCGGGAGGAATATACAGACCCCGGGGCCATGAAAAAGCAGATCAGTAAGCTAAGGGAAGAAATCCGGAATCTGGGGCCTGTGAATGTGAATGCCATTGAGGATTACAAAGAGCTGCGGGAGCGGCATACCTTCCTGTCCGCCCAGTATGAGGATCTGAAAAAAGCACAGGAGACACTGCAGGGAATTATTCAGGAGCTGGACGCAGGGATGCGCCGCCAGTTTACGGAGAAATTTCAGGAGATCCAGCGGGAGTTTGACCGGGCCTTCCGGGAGCTTTTCGGGGGAGGAAGGGGAAGTCTTGAACTGGATTCGGACGCGGACATTCTGGAGGCCGGGATCCGGATCATTTCCCAGCCCCCGGGAAAGAAGCTTCAGAATATGATGCAGCTCTCCGGAGGGGAAAAGGCGCTTACCGCCATCGCGCTCCTTTTTGCCATACAGAATCTGAAGCCGTCGCCCTTCTGTCTTCTGGATGAGATCGAGGCGGCGCTGGACGACTCCAATGTGGGACGTTTTGCCTCTTATTTACAGAAGTTGACGAAAAACACACAATTTATTATAATAACACACAGACGCGGTACGATGAACGCGGCGGACCGTCTTTATGGCATTACCATGCAGGAAAAAGGGGTTTCCACTCTGGTATCCGTAGACCTGGTGGAAAATCAGCTGACAAGTTAGGAGTGAATCAGATGGCAGAGGAGAAAAAAGGATTTTTTAAACGTCTGGTCAGCGGTCTGACGAAGACAAGGAACAATATTGTGGCGGGATTTGATTCCATTTTCAGCGGCTACTCCAGCATAGACGAGGATTTTTATGAGGAGCTGGAGGAAATCCTGATCATGGGGGACATTGGAATCAATGCCACCACGTCCATTCTGGATAAACTGAAGCAGCAGGTGGAGGAAAAGCATATCCGGGATCCGAAGGAGTGCAAGGATCTTCTGATTGACAGCATCCGGGAACAGATGTATGTGGATCAGGAAACCCAGTATGAGTTTGAAAACCGGAAATCCGTGATTCTCGTGATCGGTGTCAACGGCGTGGGAAAAACCACCTCTGTGGGAAAGCTTGCCGGCCTTCTGAAGGATCAGGGGAAAAAGGTGATTCTGGCCGCGGCGGATACCTTCCGGGCGGCGGCGGGAGAGCAGCTGACCGAATGGGCAAACCGGGCGGGTGTGGAGATCATCGGCGGTCAGTCCGGAGCGGACCCGGCGTCTGTGGTCTATGACGCGGTGGCCGCGGCGAAGGCGCGGAACGCGGATGTGCTGATCTGTGACACGGCGGGACGGCTGCACAATAAGAAAAATCTGATGGAGGAGCTTCGGAAAATTTACCGGATCCTGGAGAGAGAGTACCCCCAGGCTTATCTGGAGACTCTGGTGGTTCTGGACGGAACCACCGGACAGAACGCCCTGGTACAGGCCCGGCAGTTTGCCGAGGTGGCCAATGTGAACGGCATCATTCTGACGAAGCTGGACGGGACCGCCAAGGGAGGGATCGCTGTGGCGATTCAGTCGGAGCTTGACATTCCCGTGAAATACATCGGCGTGGGAGAGAAAATTGACGATCTGCAGAAATTTGATGCGGATTCCTTTGTAAATGCGCTTTTTAACCGGGAAGAGAGTCCGGAATAAACAGGAACAGACAAGGAGAGAAAGGAGAGACCCGTATTCATGCTTACACTGGAAAGCTTTGAACAGGCATCGGAGATTGTAAAACAGGTAACCCAGGAGACGAAGCTGATCAAGAGCAGCTATTTTTCCGAACTGACCGGCAACCGGGTTTATTTTAAGCCGGAGAATATGCAGCGCACCGGCGCGTATAAGGTCCGGGGGGCCTACTATAAGATCAGCACCCTCACAGATGAGGAGAGAAGCCGGGGGCTTATTGCCGCCTCTGCGGGAAATCACGCCCAGGGCGTGGCTTATGCCGCGCAGAAATACGGGGTAAAGGCGGTGATCGTTATGCCCACCACTACGCCGCTGATTAAGGTTGAGCGCACCCGGGACTACGGCGCAGAGGTGATCCTCTACGGAGATGTCTATGACCAGGCCTGTGCCCATGCACAGGAGCTGGCCCAGGAGAAGGGCTATACCTTTATACATCCTTTTGACGATCTGGCGGTGGCCACCGGACAGGGAACCATTGCCATGGAGATCATCCAGGAGCTTCCCCTGGTGGAATACATCCTGGTGCCTGTGGGCGGCGGCGGCCTGGCGGCCGGAGTTTCCACTCTGGCAAAGCTTCTGAATCCCCATATCCAGGTGATCGGAGTGGAACCTGCCGGCGCGGCCTGCCTGAAGGCATCCCTGGCCAAGGGGGAGGTTGTGACCATTCCCAGTGTGAATACCATTGCAGACGGCACGGCGGTGCAGACTCCGGGAGAAAAGATTTTCCCTTATCTTCAGGAGAATCTGGACGGAATCATCACTGTGGAGGATGACGAGCTCATCGAAGCCTTCCTGGATATGGTGGAGAATCACAAGATGATTGTGGAGAACTCCGGACTGCTCACCGTGGCAGCCCTCCGCCACATGGATGTGAAGAACAAAAAAATTGTCTCCATTTTGAGCGGCGGAAACATGGACGTGATCACCATGTCCTCCGTGGTGCAGCACGGGCTGATCCAGAGAGACCGGATCTTTACCGTGTCCGTACTGATCCCGGATAAGCCCGGCGAGCTGGTGCGTGTGGCCTCCATTATCGCGGAGAACCAGGGCAACGTGATCAAACTGGACCACAACCAGTTCGTCACCACCAACCGAAACGCGGCGGTGGAACTTAAGATTACTCTGGAGACCTTTGGAACCGAGCACAAGAATCAGATCGTGCGCGCCCTGGAGGATTCCGGCTGCAGGCCTAAGGTGATCCGCGCCAGCCTGTGAATGAGATCATGTGCTATTGTATAGAAAAACACCCGGAATCGTAAACTTCCGGGTGTTTTTTAATGGCGAAGCTGTTATACTTCCGTGAGGTTTTACGCCGCGGCCATTCTGTCTGCCATTTTGCGGGCAACAAGGATCAGAACAATGGCTGCCGCGGCCAGAACGGCGGAGCCGATGAAGCCCATGGTATACTGGCCGGTAGTATCGTAGAAATAAGCGCTGAGCTTGGGCCCTATAAAGGCGCCGATTCCGTAGCCGATAAAGATCAGTCCGTAGTTCCGGTTATAATATTTGGAACCGAAGATCATTCGAACCATGGGGGCGAAGACCACCAGAAGTCCGCCGAAGGAGAAGCCCACCAGCACAATGCATACAATGAAAAACGGCAGCGTGGAGGCCTGTGTCAGCATCAGCATGGAGATTCCGTTTATGACCATAAGCAGAATCAGACTGTTCCAGCCTTTTAAAATGTCATAGATAAAGCCGAAGCCGATCCGTCCGCACATATTTGCAAGGGTCATAATGGATACGCACAGTGCCGCGGTCATGGCGGACTGGCCCACCTGACGCTGGGCGATGGGGCTTGTAAAGGATACCATCATGGTTCCGGCAGCGTTGGCAAAGATAAACATAAGAAGCAGAACCCAGAATACTGAAGTTTTGCACATCTGCGGGATATTATAGTCCTTCGTTTTCAGCATCTGGCTCTGGGAGGCGCTGGGCGTCCATCCTTCAGGGATCCAGCCGTCCGGGCAGGGAACGATCATCCAGGCCACCGCGCCCACACCGATCAGGAACACCACTCCCAGAATACGGCAGGTCATCTGCGCACCGTAAACCTCGATAAGCTTCTGGGCAATGGGACTCATGATAAAGGGGCCGCAGGAGGCGCCGGCCTGCACCAGACCGGAGATGGAGCCGGAGCGGTCGGGGAACCATTTCAGAGCGGTGGGAAGGCAGGCGGGGTAAATCATGCCGCCGCCCGCGCCGGCGATCAGCCCGTAGAAAATGTAAAGCTGGGGGATGGTGGCCGCGAAGCCGGTGAGGAACCAGCCGCCGGCGAACAGTCCGAGGCCGATGTAGATCGTGACTCTGGGACTGAGCTTCTCGGCCAGGGAACCGCCGATAAAGCCCACGGCACTGTATACGAACATATAAATGGTGTAGGCCAGGGCGAAGTCCGAATCGCTCCAGCCGAATTTGGTGGTCAGTGGGATGCAGAACAGGCTGAAGTAGGCGGTGGCTGAGGTGAAAAGACTCTGAAGCCATACACCGGCAAACACTCTCCAGCGAGTTGCTTTTGTGATTGTCATTGGTATTTCCTCCTTAAACTTTAAAATCGTTTCAGACTTTTTGGGTTGAATATTGTTAATTTTTTAGCAGTGTATTCCGACTTTTTTCCGGGAAATCAAAGAGACTTTGGGAAATTTCTCCTGGAATTTCCTGCAGAATTACAGAAGCGTTCCCAGATCCAGAGCTACTTCGCGGCCAGTAAACTTATCCGCCACAGGGCTGGTTCCCAGCCAGTATACCATCTCGGAGATGTCTTTCACATCCAGGAAGGGAACTCCCTCGTACATTTCCTGATAGTTTTTAAAATCATTGCCGGTCAGTTCGTTGATAAATTTCACATAAGACGGTGTTTCACACATGGGTGTTTTTACCTTGGTGGGACACAGGGCGTTGACTGTGATTCCCTTTCCCTTCAGCTCCTTGGCCAGCGTCTTTGTCAGTCCCAGCACGCCCCATTTTGCCATGCAGTAGGTGGCCAGCTGCGGGGTTCCGTACAGGCCGGAAGTGGAGGAGATATTGATAATACGGCCAAAGCCCTGCTTCTGCATGTAAAGGGCTGCGTATTTGTCCGTCCGCCAGGTGCCGATCAGGTCGATGTTGATCACCTTTTCTACCTGCTCGTCTGTCAGTTCCCAGGTGTAACCGAAGTTAATCACGCCTGCGTTGGCGATTACCACATCGATCCGTCCGAATTTTTCCCAGGCCGCGGCAAAAAGGCCTTCCATGTCTTCTGTGCTGCAGACATTGGTTTTCACCGCCAGAACCTCTGCGCCCTTTTCCCTGACATTGCTTATGGTTTCCTGGAAGGTCTCATGCTCCGGGTCCAGCATATCCGCCAGCACTACGTCAAATCCGTTTTCCGCGTATTTCAGAGCGTGGGCTCTTCCCTGTCCCATGGCTCCGCCTGTAATTAAGACCACTTTGCGTTCCTGCATTTTATTTTCTCCTTCTCTGATGTTTTTCTGTTTTCGAAACCGTTCCGCTTTCCGGCCGGAAAAAGCCGGTTCGATTTCCATGGGTACACTGTAAAGCTTGAAATGGTTTTAAAGTCAAGTGAAAAAATTAACAAAAAAAGGGGCGCCCTTACATCTGTACGGGCACCCATACCTGGTGAAAATTAAAATATTCGTCGTCCGGCCTTCGCATGACCACAACCCGGGTCAGGATATCGCCTCCCGGCTTCAGCCCCCGCCGTTTCATCTCCTGCAGGACCGGCTGGTAGCGTTCTCCGGTCTGGTTGACGTTATCCCGGCTGGACATGGACGTATAGAGACACAGGACGGATGGAAAATACTCCACATACTGGGAGGCCTGAATTCCCAGGTATTCGGCGTAGGCCTCACTTACCACCAGTCCGAAGGAAAAATCCGGATTCCCCTTATAAACATCCTCCAGCCGGAAAAGCGCGCTGGAATCCATAAAGGCCGCATCCAGCTCCCAGAGGTACATGAGTTCCACAACCGGCCTGCGTTCATCGATTTTGTACCGGTTCTGTGTGTGGAGCCGGTACATTGCGGGGCGCATCTCCAGGCGGTAGGTTCCCTCGCTTCGGATGGCGTCCCGGATACTTTCCTTACTTTCCCGCATCCGCTGCAGAAGGTTTATGCTTCGCAGGATTTCATTTTCCAGCTCCTTTTCCCTCTCTTCCAGGTGATCTGCCACCTCCAGGTCTGTTTTCATGGCCATGAGGGCGGAGGATTTTTCCAGGGAGAAACCAAACTGGTGATATATTCTTGCCCGGTTCAGCATATGGATGTCCCATGTGCCGTAATACCGATATCCTGTTTTGTCGTCTCTCACTGGGCTGATCAGATGAAGCTTTTCATAGTAGCGGATGGTCTCCGGAGTCACCCCAAGAAGTCGGGCAACCTCACTGATTTTGTATCGTTTTGGCATAAAATGTGGGGCTCCTTTTCTGTGTCTGTTGGAAAACATTCTGTCTATTCAGTATAACAGATTTTGAAGCTGATTCAAAAGGTTTTTGATTTTCGGGGAGTTCAGTTTGCCGATACAGCAGCTTTGTGGTAAAGTATTCATATGCAGATGATATCAGGATCCGGGAGTGCGAAGCACGGACACCCGCAGGGTGCTCTTGGATGGAATTCTCTGGTATAACAGGGGTGTGCAAGCATTATGCAGACCAGACGGCTGTGTCAGGAGGAATAAAATGAACTACAGGGTAATCAGAAGCAACCGTAAATCCATCGCCATACAGGTGACCAGAGAGGGCGTCATCGTCCGCGCACCCCGGCAGATGTCAGACGCGGCTGTACGCCGGTATGTGACGGAACACCAGGAATGGGTGCAGACCCATGTCCGGAAAATGGAGGAGATTTTAAAAAATCAGCCGCCGGTGGAAAGGCTTTCCATGGAGGAGCTTCAGGCGCTGGCGGACAGGGCCCTGCAGGTTATCCCGGAGAGAGTAAAATACTATGCGCCTCTTGTGGGTGTGACCTACGGGAGGATTACCATTCGCAATCAGAGAACCCGGTGGGGGAGCTGCAGTGCGAAAGGAAATCTGAACTTTAACTGCCTTCTCATGCTGACGCCCCCGGAGGTGGTGGACAGCGTGGTTGTGCATGAGCTGTGTCACCGAAAGGAAATGAACCATTCCCAGGCATTTTACAGGGAGGTGCGGCGGGTGTATCCGGAATATGATAAATGGAATCAGTGGCTGAAGGAAAACGGGGGCGCGCTGATGAGGCGGATGGATCCACGGTAGCTCCGTTCTTTTTTTAAGGTTGGATTCATGTGAACAAAGTCGGTTGCTTTTTTGTTTTGTAAAAATATTCTGACCTCTTGACCTCTTTTTTCAGATATGTTATATTGTGCACATTAAAAAAACTGAAGCGGAAAAAGATATGTAAATGTATATACGCAGACTTCCTCAAAGCGGCTTTGCGGGTGTCTGCATTTTGTATTAAAAAATAAAAGAAGGTGACAGGCGATTGCTTCAGGTTCAGAATATCCATAAAGAGTATCGAACCGGAAATCTGGTGCAGAAGGCGCTGGATGATGTAAGTCTTAATTTGAGGGACAATGAGTTTGTTGCGATTCTCGGGCCCAGCGGATCCGGGAAGACGACACTTCTGAACATTATCGGCGGACTGGATCAGTACGACAGTGGAGATCTGATCATTAACGGGATTTCCACAAAAAAATATAAGGATCGGGACTGGGACTCCTACCGGAATCATACCATCGGCTTTGTCTTTCAGAGCTATAATCTGATTCCCCATCAGACCCTTCTCTCCAATGTGGAGCTGGCGCTGACCATCTCCGGTGTGGGGAAGGGAGAGAGGCGCAGGCGGGCGAAGGCGGCCCTGGATCAGGTGGGCCTCGGAGAACAGATAAATAAAAGGCCCAATCAGCTTTCCGGAGGGCAGATGCAGAGAGTCGCCATCGCCCGGGCGCTGGCCAACGACCCGGATATCCTCCTGGCGGACGAGCCCACCGGGGCTCTTGACAGCACAACCAGCGTACAGGTCATGGACCTTCTGGGGGAGGTGGCCAAAGACCGCCTGGTGGTTATGGTTACCCACAATCCGGAGCTGGCCCGGCAATATGCCACGCGTATCGTGGAGCTTCGCGACGGGAAAATACGCTCCGATACAGACCCTTACGTTGTAGATACGGACAGCGGTAAGCCTCCGGAGCACAGAAATATGGGCAAGTCCTATATGCACTTCTGGACCTCGGTGGCCCTGAGCTTTAACAATCTGCGGACGAAGAAGGCGCGGACCCTTCTGACCGCCTTCGCCGGATCCATCGGCATTATCGGTATTGCCCTGATCCTGGCTCTTTCCACGGGTGTGAACGATTATATTGCGTCCATTGAGGAGGATACCCTCACCGGCTATCCTCTGCAGATTTCCAGTACCGGATTTGACCTGACCTCTCTGTTTGTGGGAACTGGTACAGCCTCCGGGGATGAGGAGGAAGAGGATTCCGGAGTCATCAATGTCTCTGCCATGATCACAACCATGTTCTCCAAAATGGATTCCAACGATCTGGCGGCCCTGAAGGATTATCTGGACAGTGGGGAAAGCGGGATCGAGCCTTATGTGAGGGCCGTGGAGTATTCCTATGATGTGGTTCCACAGATTTACAGCCAGAGTGACAATGACATCCGGCAGGTAAATCCGGATTCTTCCTTCAGCTCTCTTGGCATTGGCTCCGGATCCTCCGCCAGCAGTCTGATGTCCTCCATGATGAGCACAGATGTTTTTTATCAGCTGCCGGAGACAGAAGAGCTTTATGAGGACCAGTATCAGCTTATGGCGGGGCACTGGCCGGAAAGCTATGACGAGCTTGTGCTTGTACTGAACTCGGACGGAAGCATCAGCGATTTTCTTTTGTATACCCTGGGCCTTCGGGACGCGGTGGAGCTGGATGAGATGGTCCGGCAGTTTGTGGACGGCGAGGACGTGGAAACCCCGGAGAATATAGGGACTTACACCTATGAGGATGTGATGGGAACCACCTTCCGTCTGGTAAATGCCGCGGATTATTACGAATACGATGATGAGTACGGGGTGTGGACGGACAAGTCCGGAAATACGGAATATATGGAAGAGCTGGTGGAAGAGGGGGAGGAGCTTTCCATTGTGGGAATCGTGCAGGCGGAAAAGGAAAACAGCGGAATCCTGAGCTCCGGGATTTATTATTTGTCCTCCCTGCCTGTGCATGTGGCGGAGGTGGCCGCAGAGAGTGAGGCCGTACAGGAACAGCTGGCGGATCCGGATACGAATATTTTTACCGGAGAGGCCTTTGGGGAGACAAGCGAGGAGAGCAGCTTTGACATGGAATCTCTGGTATCCATCGATGAGGATGCCCTGGCGGAAGCCTTCTCCTTTGACACAGACAGCCTCTCCACCGCGTTTTCCGGTTCCTCGCTGGATCTGTCAGACGCGCTGAGTATGGATTTTGACATGAGCTCTCTGGATCTTTCCAGTCTCCCTGATTTTAGCAGTCTGACCCTGGAGCTTCCGGATCTTCCAGAGATGGATCTTTCCGGTCTTCTGGAGGGAGTGACCATTGACCTGTCCTCTCTGGATCTGAGCTCCGTGGCATCCGGTCTGATGACCGGCTATGAGGAATATCTGAAAGAAAATTTCGGAACGGATTACACCAGTCTGGAGGATTCCTTTTTCAGTTATCTCAGCTCTGCATCCGCACAGGAAATCCTCCGCGCGGATATCATGGAGATCTGGGCCGCCGGGGAGGGAATCACCGTCTCAACGGAACAGCTGGACGCACTGGTTGCAGACATTTTAAACAGCTATCTTGCCTATATTGAGGCAAACGGCGGGAATACGGGAGGCAATGCCTCCGGAAGTGACGCTTCCCTGGACTATGTTTCCTTTTTGCAGAGCTATCTGGGAACCTCTGAGGCGCAGAATCTGATTCAGAACTGGATTGCCCGGAACGTAAGTGTAAATGATGTCACAGTGACCCATGAACAGCTCCAGAAGGTTCTGTCGGACCTGGTCGAGGGCTACAATGAATATGCGGAGGAAAATGAAGGCCTGGGTACATCGGATCTTGCGGAAACGTTTATGGCATATCTGGAAACAGACTCAGCCAGTGAGATCCTGACACAGACTGTGATGAGCGCGTTGGATACAGATGCCATTGCCACGCAGATCAGCGGGCAGATCGGTACGATGCTGGAAGAGTATATGACGTCCGCAATGGCCTCCTACGGGGAGACCTTAAGCTCCACGCTGGAAAGTCAGATGACCTCTGCCATGACACAGATCATGTCTCAGGTTATGTCCCAGCTGACCACCGGGCTTTCTTCCTCCATTGAATCCGCCATGACAGAGATGGTCAGCAGCCTGTCTGTCAGTCTGGAAGATGCCATGGGGATCGACGCGGACTCTTTTATGGAAGCCTTTACCTTTAATATGGACAGCGATGATCTGACAGAGCTTCTTGTATCCATGAGCTCTGCGGTCAGCTCCACCTATGAGGGCAATCTGGAAAACCTGGGGTATTCCGATTTCTCCACACCCTCCGAAATTGACATTTATTCCGCGGATTTTGAGAGCAAGGATCAGGTGACGGAGATTCTGGACGCGTATAACGCCTCCATGGAAGAGGAAGGAAATGAAGCACAGGTCATTACCTATACAGATACGGTGGGTACGCTGATGTCCTCCGTGACGGAGATCATTAACCTGATCAGCTATGTGCTGATTGCCTTTGTGGCGATTTCTCTTGTGGTGTCCTCCATCATGATCGGTGTAATCACCTACATCAGCGTGCTGGAGAGGAAAAAAGAGATCGGAATCCTCAGGGCCATCGGGGCTTCCAAGGGAAATATCTCTCAGGTATTTAACGCAGAGACCGGGATCATAGGGCTTTTTGCGGGGCTGCTTGGGATCGGACTGGCGCTTCTGCTGATGATTCCGGGAAACGCACTGATTCATTATTTTGCGGAATCCGATGAGATCAATATGGTTCTTCTTCCCCGGTATGGAATCGCCCTTGTTTTACTCAGCGTCTTTCTGACGCTGCTGGGGGGACTGATTCCCTCCAGAACGGCAGCGAAGAGTGATCCGGTGACCGCTCTTCGGACCGAGTAAGAGAAAATCCGTTTCTGAGTGAAATAATACAGTGAAAAATGTCCCACGGTTTCCGGATCGGAAACTCCGTGGGACATTTCTTGTTTAAACAGGTTTTTTACAGAAGATTTTCCGCAGGCCGCGCATTTTGTGCGTGGGACACAAAAATATCCCGGATGCCTTTGTATTCTCCCAGACCTTTCATCACCGGCTCCACCTTGTATCCCCGGCCGGAAAGACGATTTACCCAGGAATCCGCTTCTTCCCCGGCCATATCCTTCCGGGCATGTTCCCCGGCCACGATCATAAAGGGCGCCACAAGCACCTTCCGTGGGCTGCAGGCGTCCACTAGGCGCAGCAGAGACTCCATGGCCGGGTAGGCCTCCACCGTTCCAAGGAATATGTTGGGATATCCCATGTCCTTAAACTGATAGTCCAGGGCGGCGTAGATGGAGTTGGCGTAGTGCTCGGTTCCGTGGCCCATGAGAACCAGGGCGGTTTTTTCATCCAGGCGGGAATGAAATTCCTCCTCCACGGCCCGGATCACGGCCCTGTTGTCAGCCGGGCGGGTGAGAAGAGGATCCCCGAAGCGGATGGAGGAGAAGGAATCCCTCCCGGCCAGGACGCCGGCCTTCATCCGGTCGTTTTCAATGCCGTTGATCACATGGGTGGGCTGAACGATCACCTGGGTGATGCCGTCCGCGTGCATCCTTTCCATGGCCTCCGGCACAGAGTCGATATACAGGCCTTCCTGCCGCCGTACCTTCGCCAGAAGCATTTTGCTCGTCCATGCTCGGTACAGGGAGTATCCGGGAAAAGCGGCGGCGATATCCCTCTCGATGGCTTCAATGGTGGCCTTTCTTGTGGTCGCGTAGCCTGTTCCGAAGCTGACCACCAGAACCGCCTTTTTTTCAGCTGCTTTCATAAAAAAAGTTCCTTTCGTAAAAGATTGCTGTTTCCCGGTTCTCTCCGCAGGAACGGGGAAATATTCCGCAATTCTACCGCATTTTATTATAGAGGAAGGCTCTGGTTCTGTCAATCCGGCGGAGCCCTGGAATCCCTCAGCCTTACGGAGAGAAGAAGACCTCCGGGAAAGAATGGAATTGACATTAACGTCTGAAATGATTATGATTAGTAAAGAACACGAAGGAGAAAAGAACATGAGTATTTCCATGATCGGAATTGATCACAGTATGGCGCCTGTGGACATCCGGGCGAGGTTTGCTTTTACAAAAAAGAATGCGGGGGAAGCCATGGAACAGCTGAAATCCATGGCGGGGGTCAGCGGCTGCGTGATTCTTTCCACCTGCAACCGGCTGGAGATCTGGATCAGTCATGAGGAGGAGCTGGAAGCCTCCCTTTATGTCTGTCTCTGCAGACTGAAGGGAATCCAGGAGGATTCCCTGGAGAAATATTTTGTGACCCGGCAGGACCGGGAGGCTGTAGAGCATCTGTTCTATCTGACAGCCGGGCTGAAGTCCCAGATCCTGGGGGAGGATCAGATTCTGACTCAGGTGAAGGAGGCTTTGAGTCTGGCCCGGGATCATTATACGGCGGACAGCGTGCTGGAGGTGCTGTTCCGTATGGCGGTCACTGTGGGGAAAAAAATTAAAACGGAGGTTCCTTTTGCCCATGGCAGCCCTTCCGTGATCCATCGGGCCATTCAGACGCTGGAGGCGAAGGGGTATTCTCTGGAGGGCCGTATCTGCATGGTGATCGGGAACGGTGAGATGGGAAAGATCGCCGCCCAGACTCTGCGGGAGCACGGGGCGGACGTGACGGTAACCATACGCCAGTACCGCAGCGGCGTGGTGAATATCCCCCTGGGATGCCGCAGGATCGATTATGGGGAGAGGATGGAGTACCTGCCCTCCTGTGACCTGGTGGTCAGCGCCACGGCAAGTCCAAACTACACGCTGCGCCGGGAGCTTTTTGAGGGTGTCATTCTGACAAAGCCGCTGGTTCTCATTGACCTGGCGGTGCCGCGGGATGTGGAGGTATCCATCGGGGAGCTTCCCGGAGTTTCTCTTTATGACATGGACAGCTTTTCCGGCGGGGAGCCCTGGCAGGAGCAGGGGGAGAGCATGGAGGCCGCCGGCCGGATCGTGGCAGCCCAGATGGACGAGTTCTTTCTGTGGCTGGACGGCAGAGACCTGGTTCCCCGTATTCTGGAGATCCGGGAGGAGGCGGTGCGGGATTTTAACCTGCGGATCGCAAAAATACTTCGAAACACTCCTATGGAAAGCAGTGACCGTGACCGTCTTCTGAAAACCGTGGACGACGCCGCGGGGAAAGTGGTAAACAAACTGATTTTCGGCCTTCGGGACAGCCTGAATCAGGAGGCGTTCCTGGACTGTGTGGCAGGACTGGAGAAATTGTATGAAGAGTAAGCTGTATTTTCCAATGTTTGTGGATCTCTCTGAGAGACAGATCGTGGTAGTGGGAGGCGGCGTCATTGCCACCCGAAGAGTGAATACCCTGCTTCGTTTTACCCGGAACATCAAGGTCGTGGCGCCAAAGGCCACTACAGAGCTCCTGGAAATGGGAAAGGCGGGAAAGGTGCGCCTTTATACCCGGCCGGTAAGGCACGCGGATTTTGAGGGCGCCTATATGGTTCTGGCCGCGACCAACAACCGGAAATTAAATGATGAGATTTACCGGATCTGCAAGCAGGAGGGAATCTACGTAAATGTGGCCAGCGACCGGGAAAAATGCGATTTCTATTTCCCGGGTATTTTTATTGAGGAGGAGGTCGTGGTGGGAATCACGGCCAGCGGAATCGACCACAAAAAGGCCAGGAGAGTCCGGGAGGAAATTCAGAAGGCGCTGGAGCGCATTGCCTCGGAGCCGGAGGATGAGGACGAGGACTGACCAGAGACGCAGGAGAGAGAGAATGACAGAAAAAGTGATCATCGGAAGCCGGGAGAGCCGCCTGGCCGTTCTGCAAAGTGAGATGGTCCGGGACTACATAGAGCAAAAGAACCCTGGAATGCACGCGGAACTTCTGACTATGAAAACCACAGGGGATCGGATCCTGGACCGGACTCTGGATCAGGTGGGAGGCAAGGGCCTGTTTGTGAAGGAACTGGACCGGGCCCTCCTTTCGGGCAAAACCGTCCTCTCGGTGCACAGCCTGAAGGATATGCCCATGGAGGTGCCAAAGGAGCTGCCCCTTCTTGCCTTTTCCAGAAGGGAGGACCCACGGGATGTTCTGGTACTGCCGGAGGGCGTGGGAACGCTGGATGAGGGGAAGCCTCTGGGCTGCTCCAGCTTGCGGCGGACTCTGCAGCTTGGGGAGATTTATCCGGAAATGCAGGTGAAAAGCATCCGTGGGAATCTGCAGACCCGGCTTCGCAGGCTGGATGCAGGAGAGTACAGCGGCCTGATTCTGGCTGCGGCCGGCCTGATCCGGCTGGGGCTGGCGGATCGGATTTCCAGGTATTTTTCGCCGGATGAGATGATTCCGGCGGCTGGACAGGGAATTCTGGCCGTCCAGGGCCGTGCGGGAGAAAACTATGATTATCTGGAGGGCTATGGAGACCCGGAGGCCTGGATCGCGGGAACTGCGGAGAGATCCTTTGTCCGGTACCTGAACGGAGGATGCTCCTCGCCGGTGGCGGCCTATGCCCAGGTGCAGGGAGAGACGGTTTTCCTCCGCGGACTATATTATGATGAAGAAACCGGAAGCTGGGGAAAGGGGAGCCTGGCGGGAAAGACCTGCGAGGCGGAAGCTCTTGGAGAGCACCTGGCCGAGGCTCTGATCCGGGAAAGGAGACAGAAATGAAACAGGGGAAAGTTTGGCTGGTGGGAGCCGGCCCCGGGGATATGGGACTTTTTACGCTGAAGGGCATGGAGGTGCTGAGCCGGGCGGAAGTGGTGGTTTACGACAGCCTGGTGGGGCAGAGTATCCTCTCCAGAATTCCGGCGGGCGTCCGTCTGATTGATGTGGGCAAAAGAGCCAGTCACCACACAGTGCCCCAGGAAAATATCAATGAGATTCTGCTTTCGGAGGCCAGGAAGGGCCTGCGGGTAGTCCGGCTGAAGGGCGGAGATCCTTTTTTGTTCGGAAGAGGCGGAGAGGAGCTTGAAGTCCTGAGGGAAAACGGAATTCCCTATGAGGTGGTTCCGGGCGTGACGTCCCCTCTGGCGGTGCCGGCCTACAACGGAATTCCGGTGACTCACCGGGATCTGTGCTCGTCTGTCCATGTGATCACCGGACACAGGCGGGAAGGAATGGAATATGACATTGATTTTCAGGCTCTGGTTCGGACAAAGGGGACTCTGATCTTCCTTATGGGGGTCGCCTCCCTGTCTTTTATCTGCGAAAGTCTTCTGGAAGCGGGCATGGAGCCGGATATGCCGGCCGCGGTTCTTTCCAGGGGTACCACAGCCGGGCAGAAGCGGATTGTGGCCACGGTCTCCACGCTGTTTTCGGAGACACAGCGCCAGGGGGTGGAGACACCGGCCATTATTGTGGTGGGAAAGGTCTGTGCTCTTTCGGAGCAGTTTGCCTGGTATGAGGCGCTTCCTTTGGCGGGCTGGAAGGTGGTGGTCACCCGCCCGAAGAACCTGATCTCCAAAACTGCCGAACGGCTTCGGGAAAAAGGGGCGGAGGTTCTGGAGCTCCCAGCCATTCGCACAGTGCCAATGAAAAATCAGACCCGGCTTTACCAGGCCTTTGAGCGGCTGGGAACCTATCGTTGGATCGTGTTTACCAGTCCCACCGGTGTGCAGATCTTTTTTGATGAAATGCGCAGGAAAAATCTGGATATCCGTTCCCTGGCCGGGGTGAAGGTCGCGGTGATCGGTGAGGGCACGAAAAAAGCCCTGGCGGAGCATGGAATCTACGCGGATCTGATGCCCGAAACCTACGACGGGGATTCCCTGGGCGCGGCCCTGGTCCGGAAGGTCAATAAGGGAGAGCATGTGCTGATCCCAAGAGCCGAGCGGGGCAATGAAAAGCTGGTGGCCCGCCTGGAGGATGAAGGGGCTGTGGTGGAGGATATCCCCACCTATCAGACTATTTTTGAGCAGAGCCGCCTGATCGATGAAAAGAAGGAATTTGAGTCCGGATCGGTGGACTGTGCCGTATTTACCAGCGCGTCCACGGTGCGGGGATTTGTGGAGGGAACCCGGGGGCTGGACTATACCACAGTCCGCGCGGCCTGTATCGGAAAACAGACAAAGGCGGCCGCGGATTCCTACGGCATGCAGACCTTTATGGCAGAGAAAGCCACCATCGACAGTCTGATCGAGCTGGTGGAGAAAATGAAAAGGAGCGTATAAGGATGGAGCTTACAAAGAGACCGAGACGTCTGAGAGGAAGCGAGACTCTCCGGAAAATGGTGCGGGAGACCAGGATGGACAAATCCTCCCTGATTTATCCCATGTTTGTCACCGAGGGAGAGAATGTGCAGGAGGAGATTCCCTCCATGGAAGGCCAGTACCGTTACAGCATTGACCGTATGCCCTGGAAGCTGGAGCGCCTGGAGCGGGCCGGAGTAAGCGCTGTCATGCTTTTTGGGATTCCAGGGCACAAGGACAGCGTGGGAAGCGGCGCCTATGACCCGGACGGAATTGTACAGCGGGCCCTCAGAGAGGCCAAAAAACGTTTCCCGGATATCTATTATGTGACGGATGTGTGCATGTGTGAGTATACTTCTCATGGGCACTGCGGGGTGATCTGTGATCATGACGTGGATAACGATGAAACTCTGAAGCTGCTGGCAAAAACGGCCCTTTCCCATGTGGAGGCCGGCGCGGACATGGTGGCGCCCTCAGATATGATGGACGGCCGGGTGGCTGCCATCCGGGAGATTCTGGATAAAAACGGATACATAAAAACCCCCATTATGTCCTATGCGGTAAAATACGCCTCGGCCTTTTACGGCCCCTTCCGGGATGCGGCCGCCTCGGCGCCGGCCTTTGGGGATCGGAAAACCTACCAGATGGATTTTCACAACCGGAGAGAGGCGATGAAGGAGGCCCTTCTGGATGTGGAGGAAGGGGCGGATATCCTCATGGTGAAGCCGGCGATGTCCTACCTGGACATTGTCTCCCAGGTTGCCCAGGCCACAAACGTTCCCATTGCCACCTACAGCGTCAGCGGTGAATACGCCATGGTGAAGGCCGCGGCGAAAATGGGCTGGATCGATGAGGAGCGCATTATCAGCGAGATGGCCGTGGCCAACTACCGTGCGGGTGCGCAGATCTATATTACGTATTTTGCCGAGGAGCTGGCGGCTCTTATGGATGAGGGAAGAATCGGATAACGGGTTGAAGAAAAAAAGGAGCGCAGGTCATGTCAGAATCAGAAAAACTGTTTCAGAGAGCCGTGAAGCGGATTCCGGGAGGCGTCAACAGCCCTGTGCGCGCCTATGGCGCCATCGGGGAGACGCCCCGCTTTATCCGCCGGGCTGATGGATGTTATATATACGATGTGGATGGGAATCAATATATTGACTATATAGATTCCTGGGGTCCCATGATTCTGGGCCATAATCATCCCGCGGTGCGGGAGAGTGTGGCCCGGGCCATTGAAAACGGGCTGAGCTTTGGCTGTGCCACGGAAATTGAGGTCCAGATGGCGGAGTTTATCTGTGAGCGGATTCCCCATGTGGAGATGGTGCGGATGGTGAATTCCGGAACCGAGGCGGTTATGAGTGCCATCCGGGCGGCCAGAGGCTTTACGGGAAGAGATAAGATTATCAAATTCGCAGGCTGCTATCACGGACACAGCGACTCCCTTCTGGTCAGTGCCGGTTCCGGTGTGATGACGGGAGGAATCCCGGACAGTGCCGGCGTGCCGAAGGGCTGTGTGGCGGATACCATGACCGCAGCCTATAACGATCTGGACAGTGTGAAAACACTTCTGGAGCGGGAGGGCAGTCAGGTGGCCGCGGTGATCGTGGAGCCGGTGGCCGCCAATATGGGTGTGGTCCTGCCGGAAGAAGGCTTCCTTTCCGGGCTTCGGACCCTGTGCGATGAATATGGCGCTCTCCTGATTTTCGACGAGGTGATCACGGGATTTCGCCTGGCTTTTGGGGGCGCCGCCCAGTATTACAATGTCCGGCCGGATCTGGTAACCTATGGAAAAATTATCGGAGCGGGCATGCCGGTGGGCGCCTACGGCGGCCGGCGGGAGATTATGGAGATGGTATCGCCGGTGGGCGCGGTGTATCAGGCGGGAACCTTAAGCGGGAATCCCATCGCCATGGCTGCGGGCCTGACCCAGCTGACCCTTCTGTATGAGCACCCGGAGATTTACAGAGAGCTGGAAGAGAAGGGAGAGCGGCTGTACGGCGGCATGGAGGCCATTCTGGCTAAAAAGGGAATCGGTTATCGTCTGAATCACATTGCTTCCCTGGGAAGTCTGTTTTTTACGGACCGGAATGTGCGGGATTATGTTTCCGCAAAAAGCGCGGACACGGCTGCCTTCGCGGAATATTTCAAGGCCATGCTGAAGAGCGGAATCCATCTGGCGCCTTCTCAGTTTGAGGCCATGTTCCTGTCCACGGCCCATACGGAGGAGGCCATCGAGGCGACGCTGGAGGCAGTGGAGAAATATTTTTCTGCGGTCTGACTGTGGAGGCGGACGCCGGACCTGCCGGGAAGGGATTTTACACAAAGATAACGGTTTAAAACTTGTTCTTGTTTTCGGATTGTGCTAGAATAAAACACAGAGCCGCCGTGAATGGCAGCAATCAGGGAATATCTGCGGGTTTTCCGTTTGGACAAAGTACAGGAGGCAGAACGCTATGGGAGAAAAAAAATATGTAGCCTATGTGGGAACCTATACCCATGGAACAAGCAAGGGAATTCAGATCTATGATGTGGACGTGGAGAAAGGAACCCTGCGGGAGCGCAGCGAGGTGGCTGTGAGCAATGCCTCCCATGTGGCTGTTTCCAGGAATGGCAAATATCTTTACGCCATTGAGGATGAGGGCGTGGCGGTTTTCCGCCGGGATAAGAACGGGGATCTCCAGCGTATCAACAGTGTGGATATCGAGGGAATGCGCGGCTGTTATCTGGCTACGGACGTGGACGGAAGGTATCTTTATGTGGCCGGTTATCACGATGGAAAGGTTACGGTTGTGCACACCCATAAGGACGGGCGCCTGGGGCGTGTGATGGACGGCGTTTTTCATAAGGGTCTTGGAAGTGTGGCAGAGAGAAATTTCCGTCCCCATGTGAACTGTGTCCGCCCCACTCCGGATAATAAATATCTGTGCGCAGTGGATAACGGGATCGACCAGGTAAAGCTTTACAGGATCAACAAGAAGAAGGATAAGCTGGAGCTTGTGGACGTTCTGCGTTGTCCCAGGGAGAGTGCGCCCAAGATCATCCGCTTCAGCGACGACGGCCGCTTTGCCTATCTGCTTTTTGAGCTGACCAGCGAGGTGTGCGCCTTTACCTATGACGGATCCGGGAAGACGCCGGAGTTTGAACGGATTCAGACGATCAGCACCCTGGCGGCGCAGGATGAGGAGGATGCCAGACACAGCGCGGCCTGCGGAATGTCTCTTTCTGAGGACGGAAAACATCTTTTCTGCACTACCGCAGGGGAAAATACGGTAACGCTCTTTAACCGGGATGCGGACACAGGCCTTCTGGAAAAGAAATTCACGCTGCCCATCAGCGGAGATTACCCCAAGGATCTGGTGATCTTCCCGGACAATCGTCATATCGCTCTGGCCAATCACGGGAGCAACAGCATCACAACCTTTACTGTGGACTATGAGAAAAATGTGATCATGATGAACGATAAGCCCAGGGAGATTGAGACGCCCAACAGTATCCATATGTGGACGGTTCCGGATGAAGAGGTGCCGGAGACAGAGGAAAAATCAGAGGATGGTGAAATGGCCTGACAGGGCCCTGCAGATTCACAGACCGGAAGACAGGTAAAACCTGCTTCCGGTCTGTGTTTTTTATTTGCGGTAGAATTCCTTCACCCGGTCCATCCGGGCGTTCATGTTACAGAACAGAGCGTCTGTCAGGGTGATGGCCGTCATGGCCTCCACCACCACCACAGCCCGGGGGACAATCACCGGGTCGTGCCGGCCGTGGATTTCCAGGGAGATGTTTTCCCCGGAATCTGTCACCGTCTGCTGGGGAAGGCTGACGGAGGGGGTGGGCTTGATGTGGGCGCGAAGAAGAATCTCGCTTCCGTCGCTCATGCCTCCCATGATTCCGCCGGCATGGTTGGAGGTCTTGTGGATGCTTCCGTTCTCAGACACAAAGCCGTCGTTGTCCTCTGAGCCTTTAGAGAGGGCTGCGGTGGTGCCGTCGCCGATTTCCACGGCCTTTACGGCCCCGATGGACATGACGGCCTGGGCCAGGGAGGCGTCCAGCTTGCCAAAAACCGTATCTCCAAGCCCTGCGGGGACTCCGCTTACACGGCATTCCACCACACCGCCTGCGCTGTCCCCGGCCTTCATACAGGTCTCCACAAAGGCGGAGGCCTTTTCCGCCGCCTGCCCATCCGGCATGTAAAAGGCGTTTTCGCTTATCTCTTCCGGGTGAAAGGCCTGTGCGGTTACCGGGCCGATGGACTTTGTATAGGTACAGAAGGAGATGTCAAGCTGAGAGAGGATTTTTAGGGCAATGGCTCCCGCGGCCACTCTGGCTGCAGTCTCCCGGCCGGAGGAGCGTCCGCCTCCTCTGTAATCCCGAAAGCCGTATTTCTGATCAAAGGTATAATCCGCGTGTCCGGGGCGGTAGGCGCGGGCAAGGTTTCCATAGTCCCGGGAGCGGTGATCTGTGTTGCGGATCAGAAGGGAAATGGGGGTTCCCGTGGTTTTCCCCTCAAAAACGCCGGAAAGGATTTCCACCAGGTCTCCCTCTTTTCGGGCTGTGGTATAGCGGCTCTGACCGGGCTTCCGGCGGTCCAGAAAAACCTGAATATCCTCCTCGCAAAGGGGAAGGCCTGCCGGGCAGCCGTCCACAACGGCACCGATGGCCTTTCCGTGGGATTCCCCCCAGGTAGTGACGACAAAACGTTTTCCAAATGATGACTGACTCATAATACTTCCTTTCTGAAGGAAATTTCTCTTTCCTGATTTTATTTCTGATTTTTTCACATTATAGCGAAGTGGGGGATATTTGTAAAGCCATTGTGAATCGCAACACTTTGAGAAGGCAGATTCGCTGGTTTCGATTGACAAACAATCTGTTACAAACTATAATGAAATTTGATTTTCGGGTGGAGATAGAACAAAAAGCAAAGGGGCGAGCGAATGAAATTTTTGGACAGGATGGAACGCAAATATGGAAGATTCGGGATCCCGAATCTCACGAGATATATTGTGGGCGCTTATCTCATCGGCTATCTGCTGGAGATGTTCGCCCCGGAGGTGCTTTCCCTGCTGAGCCTGGATGTTTCAAAAATCATCCATGAACTGCAGATCTGGCGTGTGATCACCTGGGTGATTTATCCGCCTTCATCCGCGGGGAGCAGTCTGGATTTTATTCTGTTTCTTGTGGCCATTTTTTTCTTTTATTATCCTGTGGGAACCTCGCTGGAAAGGACCTGGGGAAGCTTTCGGTATACCCTGTATATTTTTTCCGGGATTCTCTTCACGGTGCTCAGCGCTTTCCTGCTGTATGCCATCACCGGAGGCTATGTGACCATCGGCGGATTTACTTACAGTCTGGGAGGCAGTATCTTTTCCACCTACTACATCAGTCTGTCCATTTTCCTGGCCTACGCGCTGACCTATCCGGAGCAGAGACTGCTGCTGATGTTTGTTATTCCGATAAAAATGAAATGGATGGCCTTTGTCTATGGGATTCTGGTTGCCTGGGATGTTGTCAGCTATATCCGGATGGGATACTGGTTCTGCGCGGTTCCCATTGTGGCCTCTCTGCTGAATTTCCTGATCTTTTTCCTGGCAACCCGAAACATGAGCCGGTACAATCCGAAGGAGATCCGAAGGAAAAATCAGTTTAAAAAGGCTGTTTCCCAGGGAAGGGCGTCGGCCGGCGCCGGCGGAATCACCAAACACAAATGTGCGGTCTGCGGGCGGACGGAGAAGGATGACCCAAACCTGGAATTCCGGTTCTGTTCCAAATGCAACGGAAATTATGAGTATTGCCAGGACCATCTGTTTACCCACACCCATGTGAAATAAAAGAGAAAAGCAGCAAGGAGAAACCAACGTTATGAAGAAAGTACCATTTGTCACACTGGAGAAACTAAAAGAGATCACGGCACAGTACCCCACGCCTTTTCATCTCTATGACGAGAAGGGAACCCGGGAGAACGCCCGGGCACTGAAGGAGGCCTTTTCATGGAATCCCGGTTTCAAAGAGTTTTTTGCCGTGAAGGCCGCTCCCAATCCCTATCTGGTTCAGATTCTGCGGGAATATGGCTGCGGCTGTGACTGCTCCTCCATGACGGAGCTGATGCTCTCGAAGGCGGTCGGATGTAAAAAAGGAGATATCATGTTCTCCTCCAACGATACGCCGGAGGAGGAGTTCCGGTATTGTGACGAGATCGGGGGAATCATAAACCTGGATGACATCACCCATATTGAAAGTGTGGAGCGTGTGCTGGGGAAAATCCCCAAAACCATCAGCTGCCGCTATAACCCGGGCGGGGTTTTCGAGATCAGCAACGGGATCATGGACAATCCGGGAGATTCCAAATACGGGATGACCACGGAGCAGATTTTTGAGGCCTTCCGTATCCTGAAGGAGAAGGGCACGGAGGAATTCGGCGTTCACGCTTTTCTGGCCAGCAATACGGTGACCAACGATTATTATCCCATGCTGGCGAAGACCATGTTCCAGCTTGCCGTAAAGCTGCGGGATGAGATCGGAATCAACATCCGGTTTATCAACCTCTCCGGAGGAATCGGGATCGCCTATCATCCGGATCAGACGCCAAACGACATCCGCGTGATCGGGGAGGGTGTGCGCAGGGTTTATGAGGAGGTACTGGTGCCGGCGGGAATGGGAGATGTGGCTATCTATACGGAGCTGGGACGCTTTATGACCGGTCCTTACGGCTGCCTGGTGACAAAGGCAATTCATGAGAAGCATATCCACAAGGAATATATCGGTGTGGATGCCTGTGCGGTGAATCTTATGCGCCCGGCCATGTACGGCGCCTACCATCACATTACCGTAATGGGCAAGGAGAACGAGCCTCTGGATCATGTATACGATGTGACCGGATCTCTCTGTGAGAACAATGACAAGTTTGCCATTGACCGGCAACTGCCCAAAATTGACATCGGGGATCTCCTGGTGATCCATGACACGGGAGCCCACGGGTTTGCCATGGGCTATAATTATAACGGCAAGCTGAAATCCTCCGAGATCCTTCTGCATGAGGACGGCAGCTTTTCCATGATCCGCCGGGCGGAGACTCCCAGGGACTACTTCGCCACTTTTGACTGCTTTCCGATTTATGAGAAGCTTCTTCAGGATGAAAAAATAGCGAAATAGCTTGCCAAGCGGGTTTTTTTATGATAAGATTGCACATGGGATGAGGGAAAGCCGCGCTTTCTTTGCTCCCATGTGTTTTTTGGCGGCGAATGAACGCCTTTGCCATATCAGTTATGCCGCTGTGGCGGAATTGGCAGACGCACTTGACTCAAAATCAAGCGGATCAAACCGTGCCGGTTCGAGTCCGGCCAGCGGCATTGCAGGGCCCCTGAGAGATCAGGGGTTTTTCAGTTTATAAAAACAAAAACGGCGGTATTCAGGATGAAATTTGGGAAGGTACGAATCGAGGGTACAAATCTTGTCTTTACCAGACATATGCATGTCAATACCCTGCCATGTGAGGATATTGCCTGGGCCTATGTGGATAGAGAAGGTGCGGAAGGCGGGAATGCCAAGCAGCTGGTGGCCAATTATCTGGTGGTCATCACCCGGCAGGGGAAAAAATACAGATTTGATATGCCAAGGAATGAAGCGAGAGAGTGCCTGTATTTCCTGAAAATTTTAAATCCGGGGATGTCCTCAGGCTTTCCAAAAGGCAGCCGGCTTCCTCTGCAGAGCCTTCCAAATACCCGTGACCTGGGGGCCTATTCCGGCAGAAACGGCCGGCGTATTCTGCCGGGAAGGCTGCTGCGAAGCGGGGATCTCTATCATGTTTCCATGGCCGATACCCGGGTGCTTGCGGAGGATTATAAGATAAGGACAGTCATTGATTTCCGGAGCGAGGCAGAGCGAAGGAGGCGGCCGGATACCGGGATCGCCGGTGTGCAGTATTATCATCTGCCGCTCATTGAGGAGGAAGACAGGGATCTCCCGGAAATTCTGCTGTCCGGGGAAGTTCTTCCGGATCAATATATGGAAGAGTATTACCGGAATCTGATCGGGGACGGATACTGTCTGAAAAAATATGCCGCTTTTCTGGATATTCTGCTTCGATGCAGAACCGGTGCGGTTCTCTGGCACGGTTCTGTGGGCAAGGACCGCACCGGGGTGGCCTGCGCACTGATCCTTTGTGTCCTTGGGGTTTCGGAGGATACCATCCGGGAGGATTATATGCAGTCCAATTCTTATCTTGAGGAGGATTACCGCTATATGTGCCGTTATCTGAAGACGGGACTTCCGGAGAACGGAACCCTTCGGGCGGGACTTAAGGACTGCTTTCGGGTGAGGGATTCCTGGCTGGATCTTGTTTTTCAGGAAATCCGAAAGCAGTACGGTACAATGGAGCGTTTCTGGCGAAAGGGACTTTTTCTCACGCCGAAGGCTGTGGAGGAGCTGCAGGCGAAGTACCTGATTTAGAACCCGGATGGCCGGGATTTACAGCCGGCGCTGCCCCACATGGGAGAGCAGCGTCTGTAAATCCCGGCGACACTTTGACAGGCCGTTCTTTTTTGCGGTTGACAAAACTTATGAAATTGCTATAATGGAATAGATATTTACAGATTTTTCAGAGACAGGTGATTATATGGAGAAAAGGATTTTATCATTGCTGGTGGATAACACCGCCGGTGTTCTGAGCCGGGTGGCCGGACTGTTCAGCCGCCGGGGATACAATATAGACAGCCTCACCGTGGGTGTTACGGCGGATGAGCGGTTTTCCCGGATGACGGTGGTCTGCAACGGCGACGAGCAGATTCTGGAGCAGATTACGAAGCAGCTGGCCAAGCAGGAGGATGTGAGGGACATAAAGGTTCTTCTTCCCAGCGGCAGCGTGGTGCGGGAGCTGGTTATGCTGAAGGTTTTGGTGAAGCCGGAGCAGAGACAGAATGTGGTTTCTCTGGCGGATATTTTCCGCGCCAGAGTGGTGGATGTGGGCAGGGATTCCCTGATGATTGAGATGACGGGAAGCCAGAGCAAGCTTTCCGCTTTCATTGACCTGCTCAGTGATTATGAGATTCTGGAGCTGGCGCGCACCGGTGTTACCGGTCTTTCCAGAGGTTCGGACGACGTCCGCTTTCTATAGGTCTTATGGAAGGCCGGAGAGAGGAGAAACGACGGGGCTCTCTGTCCGGCCTTTCTTAACGATATACAAATTCACTATGAAAAGGATGCGGCAGCATCAGAGGAGGAAACAAAATTGGAAAACAGAATTTTTTATCAGGAAGACTGTAATCTCAGCTTATTAGAGGGCAAGACCATCGCCATCATCGGCTACGGAAGCCAGGGACATGCCCATGCTCTGAACCTGAAGGAGTCCGGATGCGATGTGATCATCGGTCTCTATGAGGGCAGTAAGTCCTGGAAGAAAGCGGAAGATCAGGGCTTCACTGTTTATACGGCTGCGGAGGCCGCGAAGAAGGCTGACATCATCATGATCCTGATCAATGATGAGAAGCAGGCGGATCTTTACAAGAAGGATATTGAGCCCAACCTTGAGGAGGGCAATATGCTGATGTTTGCCCATGGCTTTAACATTCATTTCGGCTGCATCGTTCCGCCGAAATATGTGGACGTTACCATGATCGCTCCCAAAGGACCGGGACATACGGTTCGCAGCGAGTATCAGGCCGGCAAGGGTGTTCCCTGCCTTGTAGCGGTTGAGCAGGATGCCACAGGCAAGGCTCTTGATCTTGCCCTCGCTTATGCCCTTGGAATCGGCGGCGCAAGAGCGGGTGTTCTGGAGACCACCTTCCGCACCGAGACTGAGACAGACCTTTTTGGTGAGCAGGCGGTTCTCTGCGGCGGTGTGTGCGCTCTTATGCAGGCCGGCTTTGAGACTCTGGTTGAGGCCGGATATGATCCCAGAAACGCATACTTTGAGTGCATCCATGAGATGAAGCTGATCGTAGACCTGATCTATCAGTCCGGTTTTGCGGGAATGAGATATTCCATCTCCAACACGGCTGAGTACGGCGATTACACCACCGGACCGAAGATTATCACTGAGGATACCAAGAAGGCTATGAAGAAGATCCTTGCGGATATCCAGGACGGCACCTTCGCCAAGGACTTCCTTCTGGATATGTCCTCCGCCGGCGGACAGGTTCATTTCAAGGCCATGCGCAAGAAAGCCGCGGAGCATCCGGCTGAGATCGTAGGCGCAGAGGTTCGCAAGCTTTACAGCTGGAGCGATGAGGATAAGCTGATTAACAACTGATTGCCTTTTCCGCTGCGCAGGCTGCGGAGAAATTCAGAAATCGCCGCCTGACATATGTGATAAAGAACTGCCGCAGAAATTCTGTCAGGATTTATGCGGCAGTTTTTTGACAGCCGGGTTTCTGAGAATTCCGGGCACCTGCAGGTGCTCTGTGAGGGAATTCTCAGGTATCACAGGGGGCAAATATTTTTGACCCCAACATCATCTTTTTGAAAGAGGAGGAATGGCTATGAAATCGCTCGCTGAAAAAAAAGAAAAGCTGGATACATATCTGCGCTCCCTTGGAAGCGTGGCTGTGGCCTTTTCCGCGGGAGTGGATTCCACCTTTCTTCTGAAGGAAGCTCACGATGTGCTTGGGGATAAGGCTGTGGCGGTCACGGTTCATTCCGGTGTCTACCCGGAGAGAGAGAGCCGGGAAGCGGATGTCTTCTGTGAGAGAGAAGGAATCGAGCATATCCTTGTCTCCTTTGATGAGTTTTCGGTCAGCGGCTTTTCCGAAAATCCCCCGAATCGCTGCTATCTGTGCAAAAAAGGACTGTTCACCCGGATCCGGGAGGCGACAGAGAAGCGGGGGATCGTCTGGATCGCGGAGGGTTCCAATGTGGACGACACCGGCGACTATCGGCCGGGTCTTATGGCCGTGGCGGAAATGGGCATTAAAAGCCCTCTTCGGGAGGCCGGTCTTACCAAGGCGGATATACGGGAACTGTCCAGGGAGCTTTCGCTCCCCACCTGGGATAAGCCCTCTTATGCCTGCCTTGCTTCCCGTTTTGTCTACGGGGAGGAGATTACAAGGGAAAAGCTCTCAATGGTGGATCAGGCGGAGCAGTGGCTGATGGACCATGGGTTTCGCCAGATCCGGGTGCGCGTTCATGGTAGCCTGGCACGGATTGAGATCCATCCAGGGGAGTTTTCCCGCCTCTGTGAAATTGCCCGGGAGGCAGACCGGTACATAAGGAGCCTGGGCTTTGACTATGTGACCCTGGACCTGGGAGGATACCAGATGGGCAGCATGAACCGGACACTTTGACAGCGGCAAAATACCTTTTAATGATGTTGGGGTCAAAAGTATTTGACCCCTATGATACCTGAGAATTCCTCCGTGCTTCGCACTCCCGGAATTCTCAAAAACATTCGGAATCCGCTCATTTTGGCTAATATATTAGCCAAAATGGCTACTTCCTCATGTTTTGGGCGGGTCAAGATGTCATGAATTGGAACATAAATGTTCCATTCATGACCTTTTGACCCTGGTATCTTTTAATTCTGGTATCATCATGATGTGTTTAGAAGGAGGAAATCATACATGGGAATGACAATGACACAGAAGATTCTGGCAGCCCATGCGGGGCTGGATCACGTGGAGGCCGGTCAGCTGATCGAGGCGAACCTGGATCTGGTTCTGGGAAACGACATTACCTCTCCGGTGGCCATTCACGAAATGGACAAAATGACCGCGAAGAAGGTTTTTGACAGGGATAAGATCGCTCTCGTCATGGATCATTTTGTGCCGAACAAGGATATTAAATCCGCGGAGCACTGCAAATGTGTCCGGGAGTTTGCCTGCAGGCATGAGATCACCAACTTTTTTGACGTGGGAGAGATGGGCATTGAGCACGCCCTGGTTCCGGAAAAGGGCCTGGCGGTAGCCGGGGACGCTATCATCGGCGCGGACTCTCACACCTGTACCTACGGAGCCCTTGGCGCTTTTTCCACAGGAGTGGGCAGCACCGATATGGCCGCCGGCATGGTGACGGGAAAAGCCTGGTTTAAGGTCCCCTCCGCCATTCGTTTCCGCCTGGTCGGCAAACCCGGGAAATGGGTCAGCGGCAAGGACGTGATTCTTCATATCATCGGAAAGATCGGGGTGGACGGCGCTCTTTATAAATCCATGGAATTTGTGGGAGAGGGCATTTCGAATCTTTCCATGGATGACCGCTTTACCATCGCCAATATGGCCATTGAGGCCGGAGGAAAGAACGGAATTTTCCCGGTGGACGACCGGGCCATCGCCTATATGAAGGAGCATTCCGTTCGTCCCTGGAAGACCTATGAGGCGGATCCGGACGCGGTCTATGACGAGGAATATACCATTGATCTCTCCGCCCTGGAGCCTACGGTATCCTTCCCCCATCTGCCGGAAAACACGAAGACCATTTCGGAGATCACCCAGGATGTGCCGGTGGATCAGGCCGTGATCGGCTCCTGTACCAATGGCCGGATCAGTGATCTGCGCATTGCCGCGGAAATCCTGAAGGGACGGAAGGTGAAGAAAGGACTCCGCTGTATTGTGATTCCGGCAACCCAGGCGATTTATCTTGAGGCCATGGAGGAAGGCCTTCTGAAAACCTTTATTGAGGCCGGAGCCGTAGTCAGCACCCCCACCTGCGGGCCCTGTCTTGGAGGCTACATGGGAATCCTGGCGGAAAATGAACGGTGTATTTCCACCACGAACCGGAACTTTGTGGGACGTATGGGGCATGTGAAATCAGAGGTATACCTGGCCAGCCCGGCGGTTGCGGCTGCCAGCGCCGTTACAGGTAAGATTTCCGCTCCGGACGAGCTTGGATTATAAGGAGGAAGGACAGATGCAGGCAAAAGGCAGAGTTTTTAAATACGGTGACAATGTGGATACGGATGTGATTATTCCCGCCCGATATCTGAATTCCTCCGATCCGGCGGAGCTGGCGACTCATTGTATGGAAGATATTGACCGGGACTTCGTGCACAGGGTGTCCAAAGGGGACATTATTGTGGCGGATAAGAATTTCGGCTGCGGCTCTTCCAGAGAGCACGCGCCCATCGCCATCAAGGCCGCGGGCGTGAGCTGTGTGATCGCCCAGACCTTTGCCCGGATATTTTACCGCAACGCCATCAACATCGGGCTTCCCATCATAGAATGTCCGGAGGCCAGCCGCGGAATCGAGGCCGGGGATGAGGTTGAGGTGAATTTCGACACCGGAATGATCTATGATCTTACCAAAGGCACAGAATATAAGGGCCAGGCTTTCCCGGAGTTTATGCAGAGGATCATAAAGGCGGAAGGTCTTGTGAATTATATCAACGGGCAGAATCCGTGAGAGAGAGGATCTGATTTCCCGTAACCAGAAGTGGCTCATATCGTTACTATTCACAGCCGCTTCCCCTCACATGCGCAATCTCGCCCGCTGCGCGTGCTTTCTCGCTGCTTACGCAGCTAAGATTGCTTATGTGGGGGAAGTGACTGATTCCATCCAACTTTGAGCAGGCAGATAAAACCTTATAAGCGAGCTTAACGGTTCCATCTGCCTGCTCAAAGTCGGCTGTGAATAGTAACAAGTAATAAAAATTCTGTTATTTTTTGAAAAAAACAGTTGCATTTGTGAGCCACATTTGATATAATCCTTTTTGTTGTCGGGGTATGGCGTAGCTTGGTAGCGCGCACGGCTGGGGGCCGTGAGGTCGCAGGTTCAAATCCTGTTGCCCCGATTTTCCAAGTCCTGAGGTTTCAGGACTTTTTCTTTTGCCCTTTTTCATACATCAGTGGCCTGTGTGTGAAAAAAGATTGCAATCTCCCCATGAAACAATTATAATGAGCGATAGATTTTAAAACAGAAAGGCAGGAACCTCTCATGCAGATTTTATACAAAAGCACCCGTGGAGCGGGAGAACCCATTCCCGCGTCTCTGGCGATTCTGAAGGGCCTCTCCGAGGACGGCGGACTTTTTGTTCCCACCTCCATTCCGCCACTGGATATCCCCCTGGAAAAGCTTGCGCAGATGAATTACCAGGAGACCGCCTATGAGGTGATGCGCCGATTCCTTACAGACTTTACGGAGGAGGAGCTGAAGAACTGTATTCGCAGCGCCTATGATTCGAAATTTGATACAGAATGCATCGCGCCTCTCCACGAGGCCGGGGGAGCCTATTTCCTTGAGCTCTATCACGGAGCGACCATTGCCTTTAAGGATATGGCACTGTCCATTCTTCCCCACCTGATGACCACCGCCGCGAAAAAAAATAACGTAAAAAATGAGATCGTGATTCTCACCGCTACCTCGGGAGATACGGGGAAAGCCGCCCTGGCCGGTTTTGCGGACGTGCCCGGAACCCGCATCGTGGTCTTTTATCCCAAGCACGGCGTCAGCCCCATTCAGGAAAAGCAGATGGTGACCCAGAAGGGTGCGAATACCTTTGTTGTGGGCATTACCGGGAATTTTGACGACGCCCAGACCGCGGTGAAGAAGATGTTCAACGATCGCGCCATGGCCCGTGAGCTGGATGAGGCCGGATTCCAGTTTTCCTCCGCCAACTCCATCAACATTGGCCGTCTGGTTCCTCAGATTGTCTATTATGTGTATGCCTATACCCGTCTCCTTGGTCAAGGCAGAATCCAGGCAGGGGATCTTATAAACGTTACGGTGCCCACCGGCAATTTCGGCAATATTCTGGCGGCCTACTACGCGAAGGAGATGGGGCTTCCCATCGGGAAGCTGCTCTGCGCCTCCAATGAGAATAAGGTGCTCTATGATTTCTTCAGTACAGGAACCTATGACCGGAAGCGGGAGTTTATTCTCACCAGCTCCCCGTCCATGGACATCCTGATCTCCAGCAATCTGGAGCGTCTGATTTACCGGCTTACCGGAGAAAAAGCGGATCAATGTGCGGATCTTATGAGAGCTCTCTCCACCGGGGGCGAGTACACCATCACCGGGGAGATGAAGGCGCAGCTGGGAGATTTCTACGGCAATTTCTGCTCTGAGGGAGAGACCCGGGAGGCCATCAGTGCCACCTGGTATGGCAGCCGGTACGTGATCGATCCCCATACAGCGGTGGCAGCCGGGGTTTACCAGAAATATGTGCGGGATACCAAAGATACCACGCCAACCGTAATCGCCTCCACGGCCAGCCCTTACAAATTTACCCGGAGTGTGATGAACGCCATTTCGGATCAGTATCAGGGACTGGATGATTTCGCCCTTGCGGACGCTTTGGAAAAGCTTTCCGGGGTTCCCGTGCCGGCCGCGGTGAATGAGATTCGGACCGCGCCGGTTCTCCACGATACAGTTGTGGACGCGGAGAACATGCCGAATGCGGTTCGAAAGTTTCTTGGGATACTGTAAATACAGCTGGGAAAATGAGAGAAGGTGATCTGCATGGAATGGAAAAGACTGCTTTCCTCCAGCCGTATCGGCGTGTACGGTACGGGGAGTCGGAAGCCCTCCGGGGATCTGCGAAGTGAATTTGAGAAGGATTATCACCGGATCATCGGAAGCCCTTCCTTTCGCCGCCTGCAGGACAAGACCCAGGTGTTTGCCCTGGATAAAAGCGATTTTATCCGCACCCGTCTCACGCACTCCCTGGAGGTATCCTCCTTCGCCAGATCTCTGGGACAGAACATTTCCCAGTATCTGATCCGCAATGCCGTGGATCCTTCCTTTGATCTGCAGACCAAATCGGATGTGTGTGACATTCTTCAGTGTGCCGGGCTTATTCATGATGTGGGAAATCCTCCCTTCGGCCATTTTGGGGAGGAGGCCATCCGGGACTGGTTCCTGAGAAATCTTCCCGGGCTTTCCTTTAAGGGATGTCCGGTGACGGAGGTGCTGAACCGGCAGATGCGGGAGGACCTGTATCATTTTGAGGGAAACGCCCAGGCCTTCCGCCAGGTGACAAAGCTGCATTTTCTGGTCAACGAGCATGGCATGAATCTGACCTATGCCATCCTGAATACCATCATCAAATATCCGGTGTCCTCTCTGGAACAGAATCCCAGAAGCGGGGACATCCGGGAAAAGAAAACCGGATTTTTCCTTGCGGAGCAGCCTCTCTATGAGAAGATTTCCGCGGAAATGGGGACCACCGGTGTGCGTCATCCCCTGACCTTCATCCTGGAGGCCGCGGACGACATTGCCTACAGCACCGCGGACATAGAGGACGCCTACAAGAAAGGCTGTATCTCCTACGAGGATCTGCGGGAAGAACTGGTTCGTGCCGGGAAAGCCGCGGTGGCCGCCCCCGGGGAAAGGAATCCGGTGGCCATACTGGATCATCAGTATGAAAATGCTCTGCGCAGAGGGGTGGAAAATCCCCGCCTGTACGCGGTCCAGAATTTTGTGGTACGGCTTCAGAGCGTTCTGATTTTCAGCGCCACAGAGGGCTTTACATCCAACTATGAGGCGATCATGGAGGGAGCGTATCCATATGAGCTTTTCCACGGGACCGATGGAGAATGGATCCGGGATGCCCTCTGTGACATTGCCTACCGGTATGCTTTTATATCCAGGCCGATTCTGCAGATGGAGGTCTGCGGGGGAACCATTCTGGATTTCCTTCTGGATCGGTTTGTACCGGCGGCCATCTATTATGACACGGAGGTTCCTCTTCGGACCACGGATAAAAAGCGGATGGCTCTGATCTCAGACAATTACCGCCATATTTATCACATTTACAGTGAGAGAACCGATTCCGAGGCGGAAAAGCTTTACCTTCGCCTTCTTCTGGTGACGGATTATATCAGCGGAATGACAGACAGCTACGCGAAAGATCTGTATCAGAAGCTGAACGGAATTGTCTGAAATTTCTCTTTTCAGAGGGATTCCGCCGGAATCAGCGCTTTTTTGCTTGACTTTTTTTTCACGGAATGTGATAATGGTTGGGTATCAGGCAAAGGGCTTGAATAGACAAAGAGATTAATTTACAAAGAAAGAGGTTGAGTGTACTATGGGAAATATTGATTTAACCAGGTATGGAATTACAGGAACGACAGAAATCGTTTATAATCCGTCTTTTGAGCAGCTGTTTGAGGACGAGATGGACCCCACTCTGGAGGGTTATGATAAGGGACAGCTCAGTGAGCTGGACGCAGTGAATGTTATGACCGGTATCTATACCGGACGTTCTCCGAAAGACAAATTTATCGTAATGGATGAGAATTCCAAAGACACTGTATGGTGGACCACACCGGAATATCCCAATGACAATCATCCCGCAAGCCAGGAGACCTGGGAAGCGGTGAAGGAGCTGGCTCAGAAGGAGCTTTCCGGCAAGAAGCTTTATGTGATGGACGCTTTCTGCGGCGCCAACAAGGATACCCGCATGGCCATCCGCTTCCTCGTAGAGGTAGCCTGGCAGGCACATTTTGTAAAAAATATGTTTATCATCCCCACGGATGAGGAGCTGGCGAATTTTGAGCCGGATTTCGTAGTTTACAACGCTTCCAAGGCCAAGGTAGAGAACTACAAGGAGCTGGGCCTGAATTCCGAGACCGCGGTTGTGTTCAACATTACCTCCCGTGAGCAGGTAATCCTGAACACCTGGTACGGCGGCGAGATGAAGAAGGGTATGTTCTCCATGATGAACTACTACCTGCCGCTGAAGGGAATCGCCTCCATGCACTGCTCCGCCAACACGGATATGAACGGTGAGAACACCGCCATTTTCTTCGGACTTTCCGGAACCGGCAAGACCACCCTTTCCACAGACCCGAAGCGTCTTCTGATCGGCGACGACGAGCACGGCTGGGATGACAACGGTGTATTTAACTTTGAGGGCGGCTGCTACGCGAAGGTTATCAACCTGGACAAGGAGTCTGAGCCGGATATCTACAACGCGATCAGACGGAACGCCCTTCTTGAGAATGTAACCCTGGATAAGGACGGAAAGATTGATTTCGCGGATAAGAGCGTGACGGAGAATACCCGTGTATCCTATCCCATCAATCATATTGAGAAGATTGTCCGCCCGGTTTCCGCAGCTCCCGCTGCGAAGGAAGTTATCTTCCTGTCCGCGGATGCATTCGGTGTGCTTCCTCCTGTATCTATTCTCACACCGGAGCAGACCCAGTACTATTTCCTGTCCGGATTTACCGCAAAGCTTGCGGGTACCGAGCGTGGAATTACAGAGCCCACACCCACCTTCTCTGCATGCTTCGGCCAGGCCTTCCTGGAGCTGCATCCTACCAAATACGCAGAGGAGCTGGTGAAGAAGATGGAAGCCAGCGGAGCGAAGGCTTATCTGGTAAACACCGGATGGAACGGAACCGGCAAGCGTATCTCCATCAAGGATACCCGCGGCATCATCGACGCGATCCTGGACGGCTCTATTCTTAAGGCTCCTACCAAGAAGATTCCGTACTTCAACTTTGAGGTTCCCACCGAGCTTCCGGGTGTGGATCCCGCCATTCTGGATCCCCGCGACACCTACGCAGACGCGTCCCAGTGGGATGAGAAGGCGAAGGACCTCGCTTCCCGGTTCAACAAGAACTTCAAGAAATATGAGAGCAATGAGCACGGCAAAGCCCTTGTTTCCGCCGGCCCGCAGCTTTGATCGGTTTAATGTAATATTTCCGGGGACGCCGCCTGTGCGGCGTCCCTTACAGTCTAATGATTTCAGGAATGTGAACAGAATTTTTCCGGAAAAAAATTCCTGTATTACGTGTTGAAAAAAAGCATATATTAGAGTATAATCATTTTTAAGAAATGTGTCGGAATCCTGGAATGTTCGAGGCCCCTTTATATTTTGAACCTACATTGACATGAAGGGAGTCCAAGATCGCAGGCTGGATGTCAGGCCTCTCATGACGTGGAAGGCAGAAGGTCTGTTGAGGACACCCACCTGGCCGCAGGCTAGGCGTCAAAAGAAAGGGAACGGCATCCCGGGATTAAAAGAGGACACATACAGGGCCGCTGGAAGGCCCTTTTTTATATCTGTGGAAGCCCCGGATTTTTGCGCATTTTCCTGTATGCGTGAATCAGCCGGGCGGCTGTAAATTACATGATGTTGGGGTCAAAAGTATTTGACCCCTATGATACCTGAGAATTCCCTCCGTGCTTCGCACTCCCGGAATTCTCAAAAACATTACATAATTGTGCGGGAGGAATTCAGACAATGAGCGTTACGGAGAGAGAATTTGGAAGGCTTTCCACCGGTGAGCCGGTTAAGCTTTATCACATTGAGAATACGTCCGGAGCTTACGTGGAGGTAATCAGCTTCGGCGCCATTCTTGTCCGGGTCTGTGTACCAGACAGAGACGGAGATCTTAAGGATGTGGTTCTGGGATATGATCAGCTGGCGCCTTATGAGGAGAGAAGCAGCTTTTTTGGCGCCACGGTGGGAAGAAACGGAAACCGCATCGCCGGAGCTTCCTTTGAGATTCAGGGAAAGAGGATCGATCTTGCGAAGAATGAGAATGGGGTGAACAATCTGCACAGCGGCCCTAACGGCTTTGAGAAGAAGCTGTGGAGCGCCAGTGCCGGAGAGAACTGTGTGAAGTTTTCCCGAATCAGCCCGGACGGGGAGAACGGCTTCCCGGGGAATTTTGATGTATCTGTGACCTACGAGTTTACGGAATCCAATGCCCTTCGGATCCTTTACGAGGGTGTTTCGGACGCGCCGACGGTGGCCAATATGACTAATCATTCCTTCTTTAACCTGGCGGGAGAGGGAAGCGGTGCGATCCTGGATCAGTATCTTGCCATTTACGCGAAGACCTATACGCCGGTGATCGATCCGGCCTCCATCCCCACCGGAGAGTACGCGCCGGTGAAGGGAACCCCCATGGATTTCACAGAGTATAAGAGGATCGGACAGGAGATCGACGCGGACTTTCCCCAGCTGGTCTACACCGGCGGATATGACCACAACTATGTGACGGATCAGTATGAGAAGGGCGTGGTTCGCAGGATTGCGGACGCATACTGTGAGGAGACGGGAATTGCCATGGCTGTGTCCTCGGACTGCCCCTGTGTTCAGTTTTACGCCGGTAATTTCATCGAGGAAGAAAAAGGCAAAAAGGGCCACTTGTACACCAGGAGGGACGGCTTCTGCCTGGAGACCCAGACAGAGCCCAACGCGGTGAACGAAAAGGCCTTCCATTCCCCGGTTCTCGCCGCAGGTGAAAGATATTCCTCCGTGACGGAGTACAGTTTTTCTCTTATGCAGTCTTAAATGTATGGCTGCTGTTGCAGCCGATTTCCCTCACATGGGGAAAACCGCCGAAGCTTTTGAGAAAAGGCTCCGGCGGTTTTTTATGAGTCAGGACTGTATCCGGCCGAAATCAAGAGTGAAGCCGGGGTATATGCCCACAGGCACGGAGTCTGTAAAGGAATACGCCACAGGGCTTTCATCATGTTCCATGTCATATACAAGAATGATCTGACGCATGGGATCCACGATCCAGTATTCCCGCACACCTGCGATGCTGTACAGGTTCAGTTTTCGGTAATAGTCCATACGGCGGCTGCCGGGGGAGACAATCTCGATAATCCAGTCCGGTGCGCCGCTGCATCCCTGATCCGTGATTTTATCCGGATCACAGATCACAGAGATATCAGGTTCCACGTAATTGGATTCATCTTTACACAGGAATACGGCAAAAGGAGCGGAGAACGCTTCGCAGTTTCCACCGTTCTGGTCAATGTACTGCATAATCTGTGTAAACAGTCTGGCGGAAATACGCTGATGCTGCGTGCCTGGCGGAGCCATGGCATAGATCTGTCCGTCAATCAGCTCAGCCCGTTTTCCTTCCGGCAGATTATAAATGTCTTCTAAGGTGTAGAGACTTTCTTTCGGCAATGGCATAGGTACACTCCCTTCCTTTTTATATCTCTGGCATAATTGCAGTATAACACAGGCAAGGAAAAATGAAAACAGGACAGAAAAAGATTCGAAGACATATTGTCCGGCATCCGGCATATAATATTCTATGATGAATAACAGATTCGGTTATGGAAATCCTTTTTTTCTTTTTTGTCTGCCATTTTTTGCAGGGCTTCTTCTGTCTGCGGGGACCGGGAAGGTACAGGCGGCCCAGTCGGAAGGAAACATCCGGGTCCTTCTTATGGACACGGATTATGCCACATACGAGCATCCGTCTGTGACGGTTGTTCAGGATGGAATTGAAACCACCTACACACCCCAGAGTCCGGAGCTTTCCCAAGGAACCGTTCTTCTTGAGGGAGGGACGGAGGGCATCACGGTGACTTCCATTGTCCGCGGGGATGGCTGCCCCACCTATCCGGGGACACTGGAGCTTACATCCACCGGGCAGGGCATTCTTCTGATCAACGAGCTTCCCCTGGAGGAGTATCTGAAGGCGGTTGTCTCCAGTGAAATGCCCTCTTCTTATTCCATGGAGGCTCAGAAGGCACAGGCCGTGTGTGCGCGGACCTATGCCTGGAGGCAGATGGAGGAGGGAAAGCTTTTTGGGTATGGCGCGGACGTGGACGACAGTGTAAACTATCAGGTCTATCAGAATGTTTTTCCAACGGAGGCGTCCGCAGCCGCGGTGGAGGAGACTGCCGGAAAGATCCTCTGCAAAGACGGGGAGCCCATCCAGGCCTATTATTTTTCTACCTCCGCGGGCGTTACCAGCACAGATGAAATCTGGGGCGCGGAGCCGGCTGCGGATTATCTGAAAAGCGTAGCCTGTGATTTCGATTCCCAGGAGCCCTGGAGTCGGTGGAGCGTGGAGATTCCATGGGAAAATCTGGATGCCGCCGCCCGCTCGCTCCTTCCGGAGGGAGGAGCGCTCACTGCGCTGGAAATCCGGAAAAAAAGTGAGAGCGGAGCCGTCACAGGCCTTACGGTTATTCTGGAAAACGGAAGTGTCGAGGTGGAAAACGAGTACAATGTGCGGGAATTTCTCTCTCCGTCCGGCTGCGTGATTACGGAGAAGGACGGAAGCCAGACCGTGGGCGGCCGCCTGCTTCCCAGCGCCTATTTTTCATTGGAATACACGGCGGGGGACAGCATTCTCCTTCAGGGCGGCGGATATGGGCACGGAGTGGGGATGAGCCAGAACGCAGCCAACGAAATGGGAAGGATGGGCTATACCTTCGAGGAGATCCTGGACTACTTTTTTCAGGATGTGGAGATTGAGCTCCTTGCCAGTATGGGAGATTCATGATATGATGATACAGGATTTCGGGAGCACGAAGTGCGGATATCGGCAGGGTGCTCCAGAAGGAAATCCATGTATCCTCTACGAAAAAAGAGTCTTTGACAAAAGCGCCTGAACGGGGAAGACGGAGATGACGAAAAAGAAAGAGAAACAGAGCAGAATACAGCTAATCCTTGGCTTTATGAACCGGGTAAAAGGGGATCATGTGTCCGCCTACGCGTCTCAGGCGGCCTATTTTCTTATTATGTCCTTTATTCCTTTTCTGCTGCTGCTTATGGCTCTGATTCCCTATACGCCTCTTACGTATAATACGATCCGGGAGGCGATTCTTTCGGTTGTGCCGGACAACCTGCAGAGCTTTATGCTGACCATTCTGGTGGATGTCTATAAGAGAAGCGCGGCGGTGGTGCCGTTTTCCGCCATTGTAGCCCTCTGGTCCTCGGCCAAGGGCACGCAGTCCATCACCAACGGACTGAACACCATTTATCATGTGAAGGAAACCAGAGGCTGGCTGATCACCCGCCTTTATTCCATCGGATATATGCTTCTTTTTGTGGTGGCCATTGTCGTAAGTCTGGTTCTTCTGGTTCTGGGGAACCGGCTGCAGCTTCTGACGGCAGAGTATTTTCCCATCCTGGGAATGCTGCTGGCCAGACTCCTGGAGGCCCGGACGCCTTTTGTATTCGGCGCTTTATTCTTTGTTTTTCTGTTGTTTTTTAAGGTGCTGCCCAACCGGAAGGCCAGCTTTCGAAGCCAGGTGCCGGGAGCTTTGTTTACAGCGGTGGCCTGGCTGGTGTTTTCCTTTTTCTTTTCCCTGTACTTCACGCTGTTCCCCAATTTCGGCAATATGTACGGAAGCCTTGCCGCTCTGATTCTGGTCATGCTGTGGCTCTATGTGTGTATGAATCTGATTCTCTATGGAGCGGAGATAAACGCGTATTTTGAGAACCAGTTCCGGGAAGCCCAGAATTCGGTTCTGGAGGCCCTGACACGGGAAAGAGAGGGGAAAAAGGAGAGGGAGGACCGGAAATCTTCGTAGAAGCACGGGGCCGCAGCAGCGGCTTCTCCCCGGGTGGATCATTTGTGTCTCTGCCTCGAAGGAAAATCTGCGCCTTTGCTTTGGAGGAAAATTTGCCTTGACAGAATTCAAGGATTGTGGCATAGTAAATAAAGATTCGCAGCCGGTTTTTTACGGAACCGGCACACAGCGACAAAGGCCATGAAGGTGTTTTTTAGGAAACTGTTTTCTGCCAGAGAGAGGGAGTCACCGGCTGGAAGCCCCCTTCAGTTCAGACAGCTTCTGAATTTCCCACCGGAGCCGCGTCTTTGAACGGGGAGGCGTACTTTTGCCCGCCATAAGTAGGAGACGACGTTCCTGCGCGTTAAGCAGAGGATTAAGAGCCCGCGGAAGATGCGGGAAGTAGGGTGGTACCGCGGATATGCTTCGTCCCTGATTCTGGGGAGGGAGCTTTTTTTATGCGCGGAACCGCGAGGGGGATGTCTGTTTTTCACAGAAGACATCTGCCGCGGAGCCGCGGAACATTCAAAAAAGGAGACTGAAATATGGATATGAAAGAAAGACTTCAGGAGCTGGCGGAGAACGCCAGGAAGCGGATCGAGGAATCGGAGAACCTGGACAGGCTGAACGACGTGCGTGTGGCCTATCTCGGCAAGAAGGGCGAGCTCACCGCAATCCTGAAAAGCATGAAGGAGGTTGCCCCGGAGGAGCGTCCGAAGGTGGGCCAGATGGTAAACGAGACCCGAACCCGGATCGAAGAGCTCCTGGAGGAGTCGAAGAAGAATTTTGAGGAAAAGCTTCGCGAGGAGCAGATGAAGGCAGAGGTGATTGATGTAACCCTTCCGGGCAAAAAAGCCCTGATTGGACATCGTCATCCCAATTCCATCGCCCTGGATGAAGTGGAGCGCATATTTATCGGCATGGGCTACGAGGTGGTGGAAGGTCCGGAGGTGGAGTATGCGGATTATAACTTTACCAAGCTGAACATCCCGGAGAACCATCCCGCCCGGGACGAACAGGATACCTTTTTTATCAATGATTCCATCCTCCTGCGCTCCCAGACCTCTCCGGTGCAGGCCCGCACCATGGAAGAAGGAAAGCTTCCCATCCGCATGATCGCGCCGGGGCGTGTTTTCCGTTCCGATGAGGTGGACGCCACCCACTCTCCCTCCTTCCATCAGATTGAGGGTCTGGTCATTGACAAAAATATTACCTTTGCGGATCTCAAGGGAACCCTTCAGGAATTTGCCCGGGAGCTGTTCGGGCCGGAGACAAAAACGAAATTCCGTCCCCATCATTTTCCGTTTACAGAGCCCAGCGCCGAGGTGGATGTCTCCTGCTTCAAGTGCGGGGGAAAGGGCTGCCGCTTCTGCAAGGGATCCGGCTGGATTGAGATCCTCGGCTGCGGCGTGGTGCATCCGAACGTACTCTCCATGTGCGGTATCGATCCGGAGGAATATACGGGATTTGCCTTCGGAGTGGGTCTGGAGCGGATCGCTCTTCTGAAATATGAGATTGACGACATGCGTCTTCTCTATGAGAATGACATTCGTTTCCTGAAACAATTCTGATCTGTCCCGGCAGATACTTTTTTGAAGCAGAAAGGATTAAAAAAATGAATACTTCGTTATCCTGGATTAAAATGTTTGTGCCGGATCTGGATGTGACGGCACAGGAATATACAGACGCCATGACCCTCACCGGCACAAAGGTGGAAGGCTATACAAGACTGGACGCGGATCTGGATAAAATCATCATCGGCCAGATCACGAAAATTGAGAGGCACCCGGACGCGGACAAGCTGATTGTCTGCCAGGTGGACCTGGGCGGCGAGAGTGTCCAGATTGTCACCGGAGCCCCCAATGTGAAGGAGGGAGACAAGGTTCCGGTGGTTCTGGACGGGGGAAGAGTGGCCGGCAGCCACGACGGAAAAATGACCCCCGGTGGAATTAAAATCAAAAAAGGCAAGCTTCGCGGGGTGGAATCCTGCGGCATGATGTGCTCCATTGAAGAACTGGGAAGCAGCCGGGAGATGTATCCGGAGGCGCCGGAGTACGGCATCTATATTTTCCCGGACACCGCGGTGGTGGGAGAGAGCGCCATCCACGCCCTGGGGCTGGACGATGTGGTTTTTGAGTATGAGATTACCTCCAATCGTGTGGACTGCTACAGTGTGATCGGGATCGCCAGAGAAGCTGCGGCCACCTTCAACAAAAAATTTGTCCTTCCCCCTCTTGAGAAAAAGGGAAATGAGGAGCAGGCTTCAGACTATGTGAAGGTGACGGTTCAGGATCCGGATCTCTGCCCCCGTTACTGCGCCCGTGTGGTGAAAAACGTAAAGATCGGTCCATCTCCCAGGTGGATGCAGCGGTGTCTGGCCGCCAACGGGATCCGTCCCATCAACAACCTGGTTGACATTACCAACTACGTCATGGAAGAGTATGGGCAGCCCATGCACGCCTATGACCTGGACACCATCGCCGGCCGGGAGATCGTGGTGCGCCGCGCGGCTGCGGGGGAGAAATTTGTTACCCTGGACGGGCAGGAGCGGCAGATGGACGAGAATGTTCTGATGATCTGCGACGGAGAGAAGGCGGTGGGCATCGGCGGCATCATGGGCGGCGAGAATTCCATGATCACGGACCATGTGCACACGGTCCTTTTTGAGGCGGCAAACTTTGACGGAACCAACATCCGGCTTTCCTCCAAGCGGATTGGTCTTCGCACCGATGCCTCCGCGAAATTTGAGAAGGGGCTGGACCCAAACAACGCAAAGGATGCCATCGACCGTGCCTGCCAGCTGATGGAGGATCTGGGAGCCGGAGAGGTTGTAGGCGGAATTGTGGATGTGTGCGCCGAGACAAGAGAGCCCTCCCGCGTGCCCTTCCGTCCGGAGAAAATCAACGCCCTTCTGGGCACGGATCTGACCCGGGAGGAAATGCTGGGATACCTTGCCCGGGTGGAGCTGACCTGCGATGAGGAAACGGGTGAGATCGTGGCCCCCACCTTCCGCCAGGACATCCACTGCGAGGCAGATCTGGCAGAGGAGGTCGCCAGATTTTACGGATATGACAAAATCCCCACAACCCTTCCCACCGGAGAGGCGACCACCGGAAGGCTGCCCTTTAAGCTCCGCGTGGAGAACGTGGCGAGAGACATCGCGGAATACTGCGGATTTTCCGAGGGAATGACCTATTCCTTTGAAAGCCCGAAGGTTTTTGAGAAGCTTCGGATTCCGGAGGACAGTCCTCTTCGGGATGCCATTGTAATCAGCAATCCTCTGGGAGAGGACTACAGCATTATGCGTACCACCACCCTGAACGGAATGCTCACCTCTCTGGCTACTAATTATAACCGGAGAAATAAGGCCGTGCGCCTGTATGAGCTGGGCAGGGTTTACCTTCCCAAGGCCCTTCCCCTTACCGAGCTTCCCGATGAACGCGTGCAGTTTACCCTGGGCATGTACGGCAGCGGCGACTTCTTTGATATGAAGGGCGTGTGCGAGGAGTTTTTTGAGAAGGTGGGGATGAAGGAACGAATCACCTATTCCCCGGAGGAGAAGAAGCCCTGGCTTCACCCGGGCCGCCAGGCGGATATTATTTATAAGAGAGAAAAAGTAGGGTACCTGGGAGAGATACATCCTCTTGTGGCACAGGAGTACGGAATCGGCGAGAAGACCTACATTGCCGTCATCGATATTCAGAACCTTCTTCCCTTTGCCGGATTCGGGCACAAGTTTAACGGAATTGCCAAATATCCGGCAGTGACCAGAGATCTGAGCATGGTTGTGCCAAAGAACATCCTGGCCGGACAGATCGAAGAGATTTTTGCTCAGAGAGGCGGAAAAATCCTGGAAAGCTATGCGCTTTTTGATATCTATGAGGGCGCCCAGATCCGGGCCGGCTATAAATCCATGGCCTATTCCCTTGTGTTCCGCTCCCATGATCACACTCTCTCCGAAAAAGAGATGACCGCTGTCATGAAAAAAATAATGAACGGGCTGAACAGCCTGGGAATTGAGCTTCGAAGCTGACAAAAAATTCCGGTTCACAGCGGATCCGACTGCGTATGTGAGGGAACACGGCTGTGAATCATAACGACAAAAAAGCGCTCCGGAAAACGGGGCGCTTTCTGCGTGAATCTAACGTGGTCTCATCACAAATATGGAGACGGAGCGGGGCTTCATGATAAAGGTGCTGTGGATCCGCCGCTCCTCCCCATGGCGGTAAAAATACCGCCCGCACTCGTCGCCCCAGGTGTTTACACACAGGTACCAGACGCCGATGCCCCGGATATCGGGAAGGGTGATGTTCACATCCTCCCAGAAGGTGTTGACAGAAAGGTAGACAATGTCGTCCTTTCCCTTCTGGCGGTCATATCCGGCGAAGCAGACGGAAAAGGTCCGCGTGTCGGAGGGAAAATCGGTCTTATTCCCGTAAATATCATAGATATGCAGGCCGCCCATTCCGCAGACCGCGTCCGGAAGTTTTTTCCGGATGATGTTGTGCTCAAAACGGAAATGAATCATATAGCTGAAAAAGTCAAACAGATCCCGGTTTTTCTCCAGAAGACTCCAGTCCAGCCAGGAGGTTTCATTGTCCTGACAGTAACAGTTGTTGTTGCCCTTCTGGGAATTGCCGAATTCATCCCCGGCCAGGAACATGGGCGTGCCCCGGCTGCTCATAAGAACGGCACAGGCATTGCGGATCATGCGCTGGCGGAGTCCCTGCACCTGTGGGTCGTCTGTGTCTCCCTCACAGCCGCAGTTCCAGCTGCGGTTGTCGTTGGCTCCGTCCGTGTTGTCCCAGCCGTTGTCCTCATTGTGCTTTTCATTGTAGGAGTACAGGTCATACAGAGAAAATCCGTCGTGGCAGGTGATAAAGTTAATGCAGGAGTTTATCCCCGCGTAGTTTCCGTTGTGTTCCTCGTAAAATCCTCCGTAAAGGTCGCCGGAACCGCAGATGGACCAGGCCGCGTTTCTGGATTCCCAGCTGTCACCCTTCAGGAAGGAGCGCATGGAGTCCCGGTATCTTCCGTTCCACTCCGCCCAGCGCAGGTTGGCGGGAAAGCTTCCCACCTGATACATGCCGCCTGCGTCCCAGGCCTCGGCGATGAGCTTTACATTGCTCAGGACAGGGCCATAGGAGAGAAGCTGCAGAAGAGGAGGATTGTTCAGGGGCGTGCCGTCCTCGTTCCGTCCCAGGATGCTGGCCAGATCAAAGCGGAAGCCGTCGATCCGGTAATTAATGGTCCAGTAGCGCAGACATTCCAGGATCATCTGCCGGACCACCGGGTGGTTGCAGTTCAGGGTGTTTCCGCAGCCGCTGAAATTGTAATAATTCCCCTCCGGTGTGAGGAGATAGTAAATGTTGTTGTCAAACCCCTTGAAGGAGAAGGTGTTTCCCTGTTCGTTTCCCTCTGCGGTATGGTTAAAGACCACATCCAGAATGACCTCGATTCCGTTGCTGTGCAGGTCCCGGATCATCTCCTTCAGCTCTGTGCCCTCATGGTTGTATTCCGGGCTGGAGGCGTAGCTGGTGTTGGGGGCGAAAAAGCTTACGGTATTATATCCCCAGTAATCCAGGAGAAGATTTCCGTTCTCATACCGGGGACTCATGCACTCGTCAAACTCGAAGATGGGCATCAGCTCCACCGCGTTGATTCCAAGCTCCTTCAGGTAGGGAATCTTTTCCCGGAGACCGTCAAAGGTTCCGTGATTCTGCACGCCGGAGGTCAGGCTTCGGGTGAAGCCGCGGACATGGAGCTCGTAGATGACCAGGTCCGACAGTTCCTTTTTTGACTGAGGCATATTTCCCCAGTCGAAAATGTCCTCCACCACCCGGGCGTGATAACAGCTCTCCTTGGGGGACCCCCAGGTGTGCTGTGCGGAAACCGCCTTGGCGTAGGGGTCCAGCAGTATGTTTTTCCGGTCAAAGAGAAGCCCTTTATCCGGATTCCAGGGACCGTCGATCCGGTAGGCGTACTCAATTTCATGGATGTCGAGATCAAAAACAATCATGGAATAGACGTCGCCGATGCGGAATTCTTCGGGAAAGGGAAGAACCGCGTAGGGCTCCTGCTCATACTGATGGAAAAGCAGAAGCTCGCAGGAGGTTCCCGAGTGTGTGTGGATCGTAAAATTCACGCCGTTCTGCAGAGGCATGGCTCCGTTCATCTCAAACAGTCCGGGCCGCACGGGAAAACCGGAAATAACTCTGGTGGGGTGGTTGATCATGGATGGCGCAGTTGGCAGATTGGATGCAGATGTTTTCATGATGTTCCTCCAGGCAATAAATTCAGGATGTTTTATCCGGGTTTGCTGCCTATTATTATACTTTTTTTGGCGAAAGCCGTCAATGCGAACCTGCGGCCCGGCGGCCGGACGTTTGAAAAGATTCCTGTGAATTATAATATGAGAGAATTTTTTTTACGGTTCTGTCTTGAAAATTCATATGCGATCGGCTACAATAGGCAAAAGGAGTGATTCTTTGATCATGATATGACTTCTTTTCGTTCTTTCAATGTCTTATCTGAGACTTCGGAGCCGCCGGAATCTTTCCCTTTATTTCCGGCATTTTCTGATTCATTTTCAATCCCTTTTTTAAAATAGTTTTCTTCTCATCAGGTAAAATTGCATTGTTTTCCAGGAGACAGGCTCTGTTTCTGCGCCGATTTCATTCGCCGCCGGATCCGCCTTTCTCCAGGGCAGCTGCGTCTGTTTTTCTTTTGCCTGACAGCCGAAAAAGTACAAATGAAAAACCACTGCCAGGACATCCGGCAGCGGCTGCAAAGCACATATTTGAACAGGGGAATTCTCTGTATTGAAACTCTTTTAGTACGATACTAAGGGATTCACTTTTTCTGGTGGTAAAAAGGCTGTATAATCCCT
>JAJQBI010000004.1 GCA_021203365.1 Clostridiales bacterium | reverse complement strand
AAAGAGTTTTCATCATCATTTATGCCGCCAGCGGCGGTATGGTAACAAGAATGAAAAAAGGCTGCTGCTTTCATGACAAAAATGTGAAGCAGCAGCCTTTTTGCGGTTTATCCAGTGAAGCAGCCGAATGGAAATACTGTGAGAAAAAGATTTATCTTGCGAATCTTCGTTCACTGTGATAGAGTACATAAGGAAAAAAGTTACTATATACAGAGATAGTAACGGAAGAAGGAAAAAGTACAAAAGGAGTGATTGACATGAACAAGGAACAATCTGCGCCGGCGGAGAACAAGATGGGGACAATGCCGGTGAACAGGCTGTTGATTACCATGGCATTGCCAATGATGATCTCCATGCTTGTGCAGGCACTTTATAATGTGGTGGACAGTATTTTCGTGTCCAGGATCTGTGAGGACGCGCTGACGGCTGTTTCCATGGCTTTCCCCATGCAGAACCTTCTCATCGGGGTAGGAAGCGGGATTGCCGTAGGTATGAATGCTCTGGTTTCCAGGAATCTGGGGCAGAAGGATCAGGAGGGCGCCAATCAGATGGCCATGCACGGCGTCTTTCTCTCGGCCTGCGGATATGTTATTTTTCTGGTGCTGGGCCTTACCATTGCACGGTGGTTTTTTGTGGTGCAGGGCGCTTCGGACGTGATCGCGGACTATGGGTATCAGTATCTTTCCATCGTTCTGTGCTTTAGTTTTGGCCTTTTTGTGGAAATGATTTTTGAGAGGATGCTGCAGTCTACGGGGAAAACCATTTTCACCATGATTACCCAGGGACTGGGCGCGATTATCAACATTGTTCTGGATCCGATCCTGATTTTCGGGCTGTTCGGAGCTCCCGAGATGGGAATCGCCGGTGCTGCGGCGGCCACTGTCAGCGGACAGATTATCGCGGCAATCCTTGCCGTGATTTTTAATACAAGATTTAACGAGGATATCTCTTTGAAGTTCCAAAGCTTCCGGCCGAGGCTTTCTGCCATCGGAAATATTCTTTACATAGGCGTTCCATCGGTGCTCATGGTTGCCATCGGTTCGGTAATGACCTTCTGTGTGAATAAAATTCTGGTTGTCTTTTCCTCCACAGCCGTGGCCGTATTTGGGGTATACTATAAACTGCAGAGCTTTGCGTTTATGCCGGTTTTCGGTATGAATAACGGAATGGTGCCCATCATAGCCTATAATTATGGGGCGAGGAAGCCGGACCGGATGGTGAAGACTTTAAAGCTTTCCATGGTTTATGCTACCGCCATTATGCTTCTGGCGCTGGCGCTGGTGCAGATATTCCCGGAGGAAATGCTGCTTCTGTTCAGTGCCTCGGATGAGATGCTGGCGATTGGGGTTACAGCGCTTCGTACCATCAGTCTCAGCTTTATTTTTGCGGGAATCGGTGTGATTTCCTCCTCCTATTTCCAGGCAGTGGGAAATGGCGTTTACAGTATGATTGTTTCTTTTCTGCGGCAGCTGGTGGTTCTCGTTCCCCTGGCTTATGTGTTTTCTCTTACCGGGGAAGTGTCCATGGTGTGGTATGCGTGGCCGCTGGCGGAGATTGTATCCCTGGGGTGCAGTATATTCTTCCATTTCCGGATCAATAAGAACGTTCTGCAGCCCCTGAAGCGGAGCGTGGCGGAAAACCAGTAACAGAACCGGGATTCCGAATGTTTTGGTCGGGTCAGGATGTCATGTGACAGAAATACCCCGGTGCAGGCAGAAATCGCCTGCACCGGGGTATTTGTCTGTGCGCCTGGCGGCGCACGTTTTTATTTCAGCTCTTTCAGAATTCCGCGGATCAGGAGAAGGGAGAGCAGGAAGGCCAGGATGTCTGACAGCGGCTGAGCAAGCTGCAGACCCTTAAGGCCCAGCAGGGCAGGGAGTATGTAGAGGACAGGGATCAGGAAGAGCCCCTGCCTCGCACAGGATATGACGGAGGCCCGAAAACCATAGCCGATGGACTGGGAAAACATGTTGGACATGGTGTAGAATCCCCACAGCGGCATGGTGACCAGCTGGGCCCGGAGGGCAAAGGTGCCGATGGCGATTACCTCTGCGTCGTCCCGGCGGAAAAGGGCGATGATGTGCCCGGAGAACAGCAGGGAGACGGCGCAGAGCAGGAGCAGAACCACTGTAGAGACCTTTACACAGAACCAGAAGGCCCGGCGGACCCGGTCATACTGCCTGGCGCCGAAGTTAAAGGCGCAGACCGGCTGAAAGCCCTGGCCGAAGCCGATGACCACGGAATTGATAAACATGGTAAACCGGGATACGATAGACAGCGCGGCTACTGCCGCGTCACCGTACTGTCCGGCGATGGTGTTCAGAATTACAGAGGAAACACTGGCGATGCCCTGTCTGGCCAGGGAGGGTGCGCCTGTATAGAATATTTTTCCGTATCTTTTAAGGGAGGGCGCGAAATAGCGGGGGGTGATCCGGATGGCGTCCTTGTGGGTATTGCACATAAAGAGCAGAATTGTGAAGCTGACAATCTGTGAAAAGCCGGTAGCGATGCCCGCGCCGGAGGTCCCCATGTGAAAGCCGAAGATCAGAATGGGGTCCAGAACCATATTCAGGATGCCGCCGATGGTGATTCCCGCCATGGAATAAACCGCCAGTCCCTGGAAACGGAGCATATTGTTCATGATAAAGGAGCACATCATAAAAGGCGCCGCCAGAAAAATAAAACGGGCGTAATCCTCCGCGTAAGGTGCGATGGTTTCCGTGGAGCCCAGGAGCATGACGATGTTCCGCAGCTGAGAGAGACCCACCAGCGCCAGGACACAGCCAAATCCAAAACCTGTAAACCAGGCAGTGGAAGCGAATTTTCTGGCTTCCTCCTCCTCACCGGCGCCAAGGAGACGGGAGATATTGTTGCCCGCTCCCATGCCGATGGTAAATGCAAAGGCCTGAATCATCGCCATGGCCGAGTAGATGATGCCCACCGCCCCGGAGGCGGAGGTGCCCAGCTGACTTACGAAAAAGGTGTCTGCCATGTTGTAAATGGCGGTGATCAGCATGGACAGGATGGTAGGCCCCGCAAGCTTTGGAATGATTCTTTCCACCGGGGCGTGCAGCATTTCTTCATTGCGTGAAACGGTTGTTTTTTCCTTCATCGATTTCCCTCCTGACAATCACATTTATTATAGTCGCGGCCTGAAAAAAATGCAAGCGCTCCCGGAAATCCGCAGTTGCGTCTGTGACCGGGAACCATTATAATTGAATGATACCAGGGTCAAGAGGTCAAATACTTTTGACCCCAACATCATTGAATGCAGTGAAAAACTGCGGATGGCCATAGGGCCGGAAAGTGAGAGAAGGAAATTATGGAACTGATTAGTATTATTGAAGGCTTTCATCCTCTGGACAATGCGAAGCTTCTGGAGAGGGCGGCGGAGCTGGCGCCCAATCTGCATCATAAAGTGAAGGAACCGGTGGGCGGATTTCAGCTGAAGGAGCGCTACAGCTCCGAGAAGGAGGAGGTGGTTCTTCACAAGCTCCGCCATCTGGCCATGGGAAAGGGGCAGAATCTCTGCCTGGATTTTGGAACCCATTATGTGGGGTATCTGACTCTGAATCTGAGCTACAGCGGCAGCCACCCGGATGCTCCGGCGTTTCTGAAGCTGAAGTTTGCGGAAACCATGCAGGAGCTCAGTGAGAATTCAGAAGAGTATAACGGCTGGATTTCCCGAAGCTGGATTCAGGAGGAATACATTCACGTGGATCAGCTGCCGGCCAAGGTGGTCCTGCCCAGAAGATATGCCTTTCGTTATCTGAAGATCACCATGATGGATACGTCTCCCAAATATAAACTGATCGTGTCCCATGCGGAGTGTCTGACGGAGACCTCGGCGGATGTGGACCGGATGGAGCCTTATTCCACGGGAGATCCTCTGCTGGATAAGATTTATGAGGTCAGCCTCCGTACCCTGCAGAACTGTATGCAGGATGTTTTTGAGGACGGACCCAAGAGAGACCAGCGCCTGTGGATGGGGGACCTGCGCCTTCAGGCTCTCACCAACTATGTCAGCTTTAAAAATTATGATCTGGTAAAGCACTGTCTGTATCTTTTCGGCGGCAGCCGTTTTCCCGACGGCCGGGTGAGCGCCTGTATGTTTACCGCGCCCACGGTGGAGGCGGATGATACCTGGATGTTTGATTATGCGCTGTTTTATGTGGTGGCGCTGGAGGAATATCTGCAGCAGACCGACGATATGGAAGCTCTGGACGATCTCTATGACATTGCCATGCAGCAGGTGGAGCACTCTCTGCGCATGTGTGAGAATGATGTGGTATCCAGGGAGGCTGTGGACGGAACCTTTGTGGACTGGACGGAGGGGCTGGACAAAACCGCCTGTGCCCAGGCGATCCTGATTTTTGCCATCCGTTATGCCCGGAGACTGGCCCGCCACAAAAATGACTGGTCTCAGTCCAACTGGCTGATGGACCGGATGCGGAGGTTGGAAAACGCGGCCCGTGCCAGATTCTGGGATGAGGAGAAAAAGTGCTTTGTCTCCAACGGACAGATTTCCATTGCCAGTCAGGTCTGGATGGTGCTGGCGGATGTGCTTTCCCCGGAGGAGGCTTATGATCTTATGAGCCGATCCGACGAGTTTCTGGATAACTGTCCCATGAGCACGCCCTATATGCACCACTATTATATTATGGCGCTGCTGCGTGTGGGCCTGAAGGACAAGGCGCTGAACCACATGAAGGAATACTGGGGAAGCATGCTTGACGCGGGGGCGGATACCTTCTGGGAAGCCTGGGATCCCAAAGACCCCAAAGCCTCCCCCTATGGAGGAAGCGTGATCAACAGCTACTGCCACGCCTGGAGCTGCACGCCGGCCTATCTGATCCGGACCTTTTTCTGCAATGAGGAAGAGGACTGAGAAACGGCCGGGATATATGGTGAGAAATAGGGGAGATTTTTATGAAGCTGGTGCATATTTCGGACCTGCATATCGGGAAGCGGGTGCATGAGTTTTCCATGCTGGAGGACCAGAAATATATTCTGGAACAGATTCTGGATATCATCCGGAGGGAGGCGGCGGACGGTGTTCTCCTGGCGGGGGACATCTATGACAAAACGGTTCCCTCGGCGGAGGCGGTGCAGACCGTGGACCATTTCCTGACAGAGCTTTCCAGGGACAGTTTTCCCGTTTATATGGTCAGCGGCAATCACGATTCCCCGGAACGGCTGTCCTTTGGGGCGGAGCTGCTGGCGGAAAGCCGCATTTATATTTCTCCTGTGTATGACGGGAAAATTCAGTGTGTCACAGCAAAGGATGAGTATGGACCGGTGAATATTTACCTCCTTCCCTTTCTTAAGCCCGCGGTGGTGCGTCACGCCCTGGAGGGGACGCACCCCTGTGAGATCACAACTTACCAGGAAGCCCTGGAGGCGGCTCTGGGACAGGTGGAGCCGGATGTGGCCCTGCGAAATGTTCTGGTGGCCCATCAGTTTGTCACCGGAGCCGGACGCAGTGATTCGGAGGAGGTTTCCGTGGGCGGGCTGGACAATGTGGACGGCGCGGTTTTTGCCCCCTTTGACTATGTGGCGCTGGGGCATATCCACAACCCGCAGTATGTGGGAAGAGAGACTGTCCGATATTCCGGCACACCTTTGAAGTATTCCTTTTCGGAGGCTCCTTACGGGAAATCGGTGACGGTTGTGGAGCTGCGGGAAAAGGGAAATCTGACCGTCCGGACGGTGCCTCTTGTGCCTCTGCGGGACATGCGGGTCCTGAGGGGAACCTATCTGGAGGTTACGGACCGGAAGGCCTATACCCCGGAAAATAAAGAGGATTACCTGCAGATTGTCCTCACCGATGAGGAGGATGTTCCCAACGGAATGGAGAAGCTGCGCACCATTTATCCCAATCTGATGCGCCTGACCTATGACAATCGGCGGACCCGGGAAAACCGGGAGCTGCGTGCGTCGGATCCCCGGGAAAACAAATCGGAGCTGGAGCTGTTTGAGGAATTTTATGAACAGGTGAATAACGAGCCGATCTGTGAGGAACAGCGAGCCTTTCTTGAAAAACTGATCCGGGAGATCCAGGAGGAAAGCCTATGAGACCTGTGAAGCTTACCCTGTCTGCTTTTGGCCCTTATGCCGGAAAAACGGAGATTGATTTTTCTCTGTTTGGAGGGGAAGGCCTTTTTCTGGTGACCGGAGATACCGGTGCGGGAAAAACCACAATTTTTGACGGCATCACCTTTGCCCTGTACGGGGAGACCAGCGGCGGTGTCCGGGAGGCCGGAATGCTCCGCAGTAAGTATGCGGCTCCTGAGACAGCGACCTATGCGGAGCTTGTTTTTGCCTATCGCGGGAAGGAATATACCGTATATCGAAGCCCGGATTACCTGCGGCCAAAGGCCCGGGGAACGGGCATGACCATGCAGAAGGGGGAGGCCCGCCTGTTCTATCCGGATGGGAGAAATCCGGTGACGAAGGTGCGGGAGGTGACCCAGGCGGTAACCGCTCTTATTGGCCTGGATATGAGGCAGTTTACTCAGATTGCCATGATCGCGCAGGGGGATTTTCGCCGCCTTCTCCTGGCGGAAACCGAGGAGAGAAGCAGAATTTTCCGGAAGCTTTTTCACACCGGAATTTATCGCGCCATACAGGAAAAGCTGAAGGCCCAGGCCGGCCTTCTGGATCGGGAATACCAGGAAAAGTTCCGCAGCATCCGACAGTATCTGGAACAGGTGCGGCCTGGGGAGAGCGACCCCGGAATCCGGTGGGAGGCTCTGAAAAAAGGCGGCTTTGAGGGGAATATGGAGGAAGCTCTGGAGATTCTCCGGCGGATGCTGGAGGAGGATCAGAAGGCCATGGAAGAGCTGGACGATGAGCGAAAAGCCGCGGAGGAAGCCCTTCAAAGGGAGAATGAAAGTCTTTCCCGGGTGGGCCGGGAGAAGAAAAACCGACGGAATCTGGAGGCGGCGCAAATCCGCAGGGCGGAGCTGGAGCCGGTGCTGAGGCAGAGAAAAGAGGCCTATGAGACAGCACGGAAGGAGAATGAGCGGACACCGGAAATCCTGGCAGCTATCCGGAAGGAGAGGGACAGCCTGAAGCGGTTTGAACAGCTGGATTCTCTGGCGGAGGCCATTGCATCTCTGGAAAGCTCCATCGAGGAAGCCGGGAAAAAGCAGGCCCTGGCGCAGGAAGAAAAGGCACAGTCGGAAGTCGGAGAGAGGCAGGCCCGTCAGGAACTGGAGACGCTGGAAAGCGCGGGGGAAGAACGGCAGAAATTCCTTCACAGCCAGGAGGAGGCGGAGCGGCTTTTCCTGGAATCGGAAGACCTGCTTCGCAGACAGAGGGATACGGAGAAAGCGCGGGGAGAGACGGCCGCGGAAAGAGAAAAGGAGGCTGCCCTTAACCGGAAGCTTGGGGAGTGCGCCGCGGAGACGGAAGAGAAAATGGAGAAGCTTTCCGGTCTGGAGGTGGAACAGCTTCGCCTGGAGCATGAGATGCAGGGGAAGGAATCAGAAAACCTCCGGCTTCAGAAGCTTTATGCGCTTCTGGAGGAGTGCGCGAAGGCGCAGGAAAGTGCGGAGGCGCTTCGCAGAGCCTATGGAAAATCCTATGGGAAACTGGATGGGGAGCGGGAGCGTCTGCGGGAAACGGAGAAGGCTTTCCTGGATGCCCAGGCAGGCTTTCTGGCGGGAAGCCTGCGGGAGGGGGAAGAGTGCCCGGTATGTGGTTCCCTTCATCATCCCCGCCCGGCTGTTGTGCAGGAAAAGGCGCCCTCCAGGGCCATTCTGGAAAAAGAGCAGAAAAAAGTCGAAAAGCTTCAGGGGGAAACCGCGTCCTTGAGCGCCCAGGCCGGAAGTGCCGGTGAACGGGCCGCACAGCTGTGCCAGGAACTGGCGAAAGACATTGGGGACCTCTGCTTTGGAGAGGCGGACGGGGAGATTCGGAGAGAGCCCGGGCCGACAGAGGACAGAGAAGAAATCTGTTGGGAAATCCTGGCGCAGCTGAAGGAGACGCCTCCCTGTTCGGCCAGGGCGGAGGAGATTCTGGGAAGTTTTTCAGAAAAGCTGCAAAAGGAAATCCGGGCTTTGGAGGAGGCATACTCTGAGGTAAAAGGAAGGCAGCTGGTCCGCCGGAAGCTGGAAGAGGAAAGCCGGAAAAATCAGGAAAAAATGGACCTGTCCCAAAAGAAGCTGCAGGAACTGGCCCGCCGTCTGGCGGTGCTGGACAGTCAGGCGCAGAGTCTGTGCCTGGGGCTTTTGGATCAGGCGGAAAAGATAAAAAACAGGGCGGCGGAATGGGCGGCATTGTACGGGGAACGGTATGCTTTTTCCGGGGAAGCTGTATGGGAGCCGGCCAGCGGTCAGCGGCCGGGACAGCCTGAGAACCGGCTGGCATATCTTCAGAAATGCAGGGAAAGCTTTGCCGGGCAGCTGCAGGAGGCGGAAAAGAAGCTTCGTCTTCGCCGCAGTCTGAACACCCGGATCACAAAGCTGCAAAAGGCCGGTGAGACCGCGGAGGCGACGGCTTTTGCCTGTGCCCGGCAGATGGCCGCGGATACGGCAGGGAAGGCACAGATGGAGAAGCAGCGGGACCAGCTTCTTGCGGAGACCGGGATCCGGACCCGGGAGGAATGTGAGAACCATATCCGGAAGCTGGAGGAAGAAAAACAGAAGCTTGAGGCGGAGCTTTCCGGCGCCGGGGATGCCTATGAGAGGACCCGGCGGGAAATGGACGGGATTCAGGCGGACATCCGGGCTCTGGAGGAGGCCCTGGGTGAAACAGAAGGCCGGACGGAGGAAGAAATCCAGGCGGCGATCCTCATACTTGGGGAAAAGAAAAAGGAACTGTCAGAAGTTCGTGATACGCTTCATGTGCGCCTGGAAAATAACCGGGATATGGAGAAAAAGGTCTGGAAGGGGCAGAGGGAGCTGCGGGATACGGAGGAGCGGTGGAAGTGGATGAAGGCGCTGGCGGATACAGCCGGCGGAACGGTGACCGGAAAGGCCAGAGTGATGCTGGAAACCTATGTGCAGATGTATTATTTTGACCGGATCATCTGGAAGGCCAATCTGCGCTTCCTGACCATGAGCGGCGGCCAGTATGAGCTGATCCGCCGTCAGGAGCCCGGAAGCCGGGTGGGAAAAAGCGGCCTGGAGCTGGATGTGATCGATCACTATAACGGAACGGTTCGCAGTGTGAAAACTCTTTCCGGCGGCGAAACCTTTCAGGCCTCCCTTTCTCTGGCCCTGGGCCTGTCCGACGAGGTTCAGTCCTATTCCGGAGGCGTTCAGCTGGACACCATGTTTGTGGACGAAGGCTTCGGCTCCCTGGATGAGGAAGCCCTGGACCAGGCGGTTCGCGCTCTGAAAAGCCTCAGTCAGGGGAACCGTATGGTGGGGATTGTATCCCATGTATCCGAGCTGAAGGACCGCATTGACAAAAAAATCATCGTCCGGAAAACCAGAACCGCCCAGGGTGTGACCAGTACAGTGCGGATCGAGTGCTGAGTCCCGGGGGATGGGAGACGGTTTTCAGGTCCCGGGATTCAGCTCCCGCAGAAACCGTTCTCCGTACTTTTGGTATTTCATTTCTCCCACACCGGAAACCCGAAGCATCTCTGCTTTGCTTCTGGGGTGCAGGATGCACATCTGCGTCAGGGTTTTGTCTGAGAAAACAATATAGGGGGGGAACCCGTTCTTCCCGGGCGATGGTCAGCCGCAATGCCCGCAGCCGCTGGAACAGATCCCGATCCAGATCCGCTTCCTGCGCCCCGGCGTTCTTTTTGGAGCCGGTGTTTTTGTCCGCGGTGATTTTTGGCGTTTCCTTTGGAATTTTCATAAGAAGCTTTCCTCCATTTTGGAGCTCCTCTGATTTTTCCGTCAGGTGTACGGTGGGGTATTCCCCGTCGGATACCGCCAGATATCCCAGGACAATGAGCTGGTTGGCGATCTGGCGGAGCTGGTAAATGGATACATCTTCGCAGGAGCCATACCAGGGATTTTCGTTGAGCCGGGCCCGCAGAATTTTTGCAGCTTTGCTTCCGTGAACCGCGTCGGTAACCGTGACCAGTCCGTAGGACCAGCGGGCTTCCTTTACGAAGGAGAGAATCTTTTGCGCAATCTGCGTGACATCGGTTTCCACAAAACGGGTCAGACAGTTTCCGCAGTTTCCGCAGTAGCTGGGGCCGTATTCCCCGAAATACCGCAGTATGTATTCCCGCAGACAGTCATTGGTAAAGCAGTAATAGGTCATGCGTTTCAGTCGGTCCTGTTCCCGCTCCCGGATATCCGCGGCCGTCTGGGCGTCCGTCCCCTCCGGAGGCTCCATCTGATCAATAAAATACTGGTTGGTGACCACATCCTGTCCGGAGTACAGCAGGACGCAGTCTGAGGGCAGGCCGTCCCGGCCGGCTCTTCCGGCTTCCTGGTAATAGCTTTCGATGTTTTTCGGCATATTGTAGTGGATGACATAGCGCACATCAGATTTGTCGATGCCCATGCCGAAGGCGTTGGTGGCCACCATGATCCGCCGCCGGTCATAGAGGAAATCATCCTGATTGTTCCGGCGCTCCTCGTCGGAGAGACCGGCGTGGTACCGGGTGGCGGAATAACCGGACTGAATCAGCTGCCGGCAAACCTCCTCCACGGTTTTTCGCGTGAGACAGTAAATGATTCCACAGTCCCCGGGATGGGATTCAATTACAGAGAGAGCGGCCTTCCATTTGCTGCCGGGCTGCTGCACCAGAAAACGCAGGTTTTTGCGGTCAAAGCCGGTGACTACGGACACCGGATCCTCAAGGGCAAGCAGGGTGAGAATATCCTCCCGCACCTCCCGGGTGGCTGTGGCTGTGAAGGCGCTGATCACCGGGCGCTTTTTAAGAGTCTGGATGAAATCGGGGATTTTCAGATAGCTGGGCCGGAAATCCTGTCCCCACTGAGAGATGCAGTGGGCCTCGTCCACGCTGACCATAGAGATTTCCATGGATTTTACCGCCTGGAGAAAGGATTCTGTCAGGAGCCTCTCCGGTGCGACATAGATGATTTTGTACTGTCCGTTTACCATGTTCCGCATGGCTGTGCGGTACTGTCCGGGAGAGAGGGAACTGTTCAGATAGGCGGCGTGAACGCCGGCCTGGTTCAGGGTGGAGACCTGGTCCTTCATCAGAGAGATCAGCGGAGAGATTACCAGAGTCATGCCCGGCAGCAGAAGGGCCGGGATCTGGTAGCAGAGAGACTTGCCCGCCCCGGTGGGCATGATCCCCAGGGCGTCCCTTCCGGAGAGGATGGCGTCCACCAGGGTTTCCTGCCCCTCCCGGAAGGAATCATATCCGAAATATTTTTTTAATACGTCGTGTTTTGTCATGGAACCTCATCTATCTTACAAATATGCGGAGCAGGAAATTTTTCCAGCCGGTATAGGGCTGGTAACGGATGGGCATATCCATCCAGGTATATTTTTTTACGATGCTGCGCTTATGGCTGAAAAGCTCAAAGCTGTCCCGTCCGTGGTAGCTTCCCATTCCGCTGCCCCCTACGCCGCCAAAGCCCATCTGGCTGGTGGCAAGGTGAATGATGGTGTCATTGATGCATCCTCCGCCGAAGCTGGTGTTTTCCAGAACCCGGCGGGCCGTAGACCTGCGGCCGGTGAACAGATACAGGGCCAGAGGCTTCTCATGTCGGTTTACATAGGTGATGACCTCCGAGATGTCATGGAAGGTCAATACCGGAAGAAGAGGCCCGAAAATCTCCTGTCCCATGATGGGATCCGAGGGAAGAATGTCCGTGAGAACTGTGGGGGCAATCTGCAGGGTTTCTGTCTTTGTCTCTCCGCCGATGCGGATGGTTCCCTTTTCCATCAGACCCAGCAGGCGCTGAAAATGCTTTTCATTGATGATTTTTCCGTAATCCGGGTTGGAAAGGGGATCGGCACCGAACTGCTTCCGGATGCATTTTTCAATCTCAAACAGCAGTTTTTCCTTTACATCCTCCTGTACAAAAAGGTAATCCGGGGCCACACAGGTCTGGCCAAGGTTCAGATATTTGCCAAAGACAATGCGTCTGGCGGCCAGGGGAAGGTTGGCAGTTTTGTCGACGATGCAGGGGCTTTTTCCTCCAAGCTCCAGACATACGGGCGTCAGATTCGCAGAGGCTTTTTCCATGACCAGGTGCCCCACGGAAACGCTTCCCGTGAAGAAAATAAAGTCAAATTTCTGGTCCAGAAGCCGGGTATTTTCCCTGCGCCCACCCTTTACCACGGAGACAAAATGGGGGGCGAAGCATTCCCGCAGGATCCGGTCGATCACGTCCGCGGTGGCCGGAGCGTAGGCGCTGGGCTTTACGACCACACAGTTTCCCGCGGCGATGGCGCCGATGAGAGGCTCCATGGAGAGCATGAAAGGATAATTCCAGGGGGACATGACCAGAACCACTCCGTAGGGCTGGCTGGAGGTAAAGCTTCTGGCGTGAAACTGAGCCAGAGGGGTGTATACAGTGTGCTCCCTGGAAAATCCCCGGAGATGGCGGATCATGTAGGAGAGCTCGGATAAAACCATTCCGGTTTCGCACATATAGGTTTCGAAGGGGGATTTTTTCAGATCCAGAGCCAGTGCCTGGTTGATTTCCTCTTCGTGGTCCAGAATGGATTTTTTCAGTGTTTTCAAAGCGGCGATGCGCCACTGTACGTTTCTGGTTTTTCCTTTTTCAAAGTAAGCCCGCTGTTTTTTTACAAGAGTCTCTATTTCCATGGTTTATTACCTCTTTTCCGTCTGAAGCAGGGGGCCGGGATCGTAGCTCAGCTTCAGGATTTTAAGGGCCGCCTGATAGGTGATCGGTCTCGGGTTTACCAGCAGAGCTCCGTCGGTTAAGGCGGTTCGGGCTACCTCCGGGAATTTATCCGGATTCACGCCTGCATCCTTCAGGGTGAGAGGAAGACCGGTCATGCGGTTCAGTTTTTTCCGCAACCGAAGCACCTCCTCGATCGCACGTCCGGCCCGCTTCTGCCTGGGTGTGGACTGATAGACCTGAGGACCGGCCAGATGAAGAAGCAGTTCTCCGTAGGTATCCACACAGTATTTCCGGTTGTACAGCATTCCCGCGGGGAGAAGGATGTTCATGGCGTCGGCGTGGGGCACGTGGCAGACACCTCCAAGCGCGTGCCCGATGGCGTGGATTCCGCCGACCATACTGTTGCTGAAGGCGGCTCCGGCCAGGAAGCTGGCGTTGGCCATGGCGGCGCGGGCCTCCAGGGGAGCGCCTGCCCGTACCGCGCGGATCAGGTTCCGGCGGATCAGATCAATGGCGGCGGTGGCGTAGGCGTCGCTTACAGGATTTTTCTGCAGGCAGCTGTAGGCCTCGATGGCGTGACACAGGGTGTCCATTCCGGTGGAGGCTGTGGTTCGCGGGGGAAGGGTGGCTGTCATGCGGGGGTCCAGGATCGCGGTATCCGGAAGAAGCTCCCGGGAAATGTATTCCATTTTCAGATTTAGGGCGGGATTCCGGATTACGGCCACATCGGTGGCTTCACTTCCGGTTCCGGCCGTTGTGGGGATGGCTATAAAGGGGATGGGCTTTCCCCTGGGAATACACTCGCAGCCCATCAGCTCCAGCAGGTCGTCCCGGTCCTGGGAGATCAGCAGGCGGACTCCCTTGGCTGTATCCAGGACACTTCCGCCGCCCACCGCGACCAGGCCGTCGCAGCCGAAATCCCGGTATTCTCCTGCGATCCGGTTGACGGTCTCAATGCTGGAATCCTGGGGAATATCCGTAAAAATCCGGCCGGTCTGCACATTTTCCAGAGCGCGGATCACCTGGTCCAGGATACCTATTTTTTTAAGCATTCCGTCTGAAAGAAGCATGGGGTGGCGGACCCCCAGAATTTCCAGCTCGTAAGGCAGATTGCCCAGGGCGTTCTGTCCGGAGCACAGCTTTACAGGATTGTTAAATTCAAAGTATTTCATGGCTTACCTCCCGTTTTCCAAAAGGATACAGATATAAAGACAAAGGGGATTGATTTCTTTTCTGGGGATCTCCCGGAGAAAACGTCCGCACCAGAAGGAGGGGAACAGACAGGCTTCCGCGTATTCCACACAGTGGACAAAGCTCATGGCCCGGTTGATATCGCCCTCCAGGGAAAAAAGATGCTTCGCGTAGGCTTCCGGGATTCCGATTTGTCCGGTGAGGACGCGAAAGGCGCCGGATGTGGTCTTGAAACGCATGGAAATATCCGTGCGTGCGGCCTGGGGAAGTCTTGTGAGGCCTTTCTTTTTTTCCTTTCGTATGGCCAGGACAGGGCCGTCTGTGCCGCAGATGATTTTCAGGGAAAGATTCCCGGGCCAGCCGGTGATTTCCCGGTGAACCCGATGGTCTGCGCGGTACAGCACCCGGAGACTTCGGAAAAGCACGGTGAGGATCACACGGTTTATCAGGTTCATAAGCTTCTTTCTTATCATGGCTTTCCCATTTCCTTTCCAGGCAATTGTTAAAGAATGTTTTCGTTCTTTATTTTACAATGGTAAAAGAGAGGTGTCAACGGTGTTTCCCGCGAGAATGTAATTGACAAATCACTGCGCGGGGATATAGAATATTTGAGAAAAAAACAAGGAGAATATATCTATGCTGATTCCGGTATTATTATTTCTGGTGGGACTGGTTCTGCTGATTAAGGGCGGAGACTGGTTTGTGGACGGCGCCACGGGGATTGCCGGCCGATTCCACCTGTCAGAGCTTCTGATCGGGGCCACTGTGGTCTCCATTGGCACCACGCTTCCGGAGGTTATGGTGTCTGCCACCTCGGCGGTGGGCGGCCACAGTGAGATCGCCTATGGCAATGCCATCGGGTCTGTGATCTGCAACACGGCGCTGATCTCTGCGATTACCATCACGGTGCGGCCGGGGAAGGTGCAGAGAAAGAGCCTGCTTCTTCCGGTGGCCTTTTTCTTTGGATCCGCGCTGTTTTACGCGGTTCAGGCTTACGGAACCGGGAAATTTACAAGGCTTTCCGGCGTCGTGCTGCTGCTGGTTTTTCTTATTTATATGGTCTGTACGGTGTTTCAGATGACGAAGGGAAATCCGCCGGAGGCGGAAGAGAAACCGACGGAGCCCGAGGGAAATACTTCGCTGGCACGGGAGATTCTTGGCCTGGTGGCGGGCGCGGTTCTGATTGCGGTGGGGGCGGATCTTCTGGTGGACAACGGAACCCTTATCGCCCAGGCCCTGGGTGTGCCGGAATCTGTGATCGCGCTGACACTGGTTGCGCTTGGGACCTCCCTTCCGGAGCTGGTAACCGCAGTGACCTCTCTGCTGAAAGGCCATGGCTCCCTCTCCCTGGGGAATATTGTGGGAGCCAATCTGTTTAACCTGGTGCTTGTCAGCGGCGTTTCCATTACCATAAAGCCCTTTTCGATCCCGGTCAGCTCCGTCCTTCTGGGGCAGAATGCCTCCCTGGTGCTGGATATTCCGGTTATGTTTGCTGTAATGTTGCTTCTGACGGTTCCGGTATTGCTGAAGGAAAAGCTTTACCGTGTCCAGGGGATTCTTCTGCTGGTCATCTATTTTTCCTATTGTGCGATTCAGTTTGCTATGTGAGAAGAGAATACGATACAAAAAAATCCAGTCTTCGAGACTGGATTTTTTCTAGGAAATCATAGTCGATTTATACGAAAAATGCAAGTCTCTTTTGTCTGGGGCCAGGATATGATAAGAATTAGCACTCACCTCTTGACAGTGCTAACAAAAAGTGCTATATTTCTAACAGAACAGAAAAAAGGAGGAAGCCTATATGAATATCAGTAAATTTACGCAGAAATCCATCCAGGCTGTCCAGGATCTGGAGAAGGTGGCTTATGAGTACGGCCATCAGGAGGTAGAGGAGGAGCATCTTCTCTACACCCTTTTAAATCAGGAAGACAGTCTGATTCTCAAGCTTATTGAGAAGATGGAAATAGACACGAAGTATTTTATGAACACGGTGAAGAAGACGCTGGACGGAAAGGTGAAGGTGTCCGGCGGTGACCTGCGTTTTGGACAGTATCTGAATAAGGCGCTGGTGAACGCGGAGGACGAGGCGAAGGCCATGGGAGATGAGTATGTCTCTGTGGAACATCTGTTTCTGGCCCTGCTTCACTATCCAAGCCCCGGTATGAAACAGATTTTCAAAGAATTCGGGATTACCCGGGAGAGGTTCCTTCAGGCCCTTTCCACCGTCCGCGGCAATCAGCGGGTAGTCAGCGACAATCCGGAGGCCACCTACGATACCCTCAATAAATACGGGGAGGATCTGGTGGAGAAAGCCAGGAACCAGAAGCTGGATCCAGTGATCGGCCGGGACAGCGAGATCCGCAATGTGATTCGGATCCTGTCCAGAAAAACAAAGAACAACCCGGTTCTCATCGGGGAACCCGGCGTGGGCAAGACCGCGGCGGTGGAGGGTCTGGCCCAGAGAATTGTGGCCGGGGACGTTCCCGAGGGACTGAAGGATAAGAAGATTTTTGCCCTGGACATGGGCGCCCTGGTGGCGGGAGCCAAATACCGTGGTGAGTTTGAGGAGCGTCTGAAGGCGGTTCTGGAAGAGGTGAGGAAGAGCGAGGGAAATATTATCCTCTTTATCGATGAGCTTCATCTGATTGTGGGCGCGGGGAAAACCGACGGAGCCATGGATGCCGGGAATATGCTGAAGCCCATGCTGGCCAGAGGAGAGCTGCATTGTATCGGCGCTACTACTCTGGATGAATACCGGAAGTATATCGAGAAGGACGCGGCTCTGGAACGGCGTTTCCAGCCGGTGCTTGTGGATGAGCCCTCCGTGGAGGATACCATTTCCATTCTCCGGGGCCTGAAGGAGCGCTATGAGGTGTATCACGGGGTGAAAATCACCGACGGCGCTCTGGTGGCTGCCGCGACGCTTTCCCACCGTTATATCACCGACCGTTTTCTGCCGGACAAGGCCATTGACCTGGTGGACGAGGCCTGCGCCCTGATTAAGACAGAGCTGGATTCCATGCCCACCGAGCTGGACGAGCAGAGGCGGAAGATCATGCAGCTGGAAATTGAGGAATCTGCCCTGAAAAAAGAGACGGACAATTTAAGCCGGGAGCGTCTGGCGGATCTGCAGAAGGAACTGGCGGAGATGCGGGACAGCTTTAACGTTCAGAAGGCCCAGTGGGACAATGAAAAGCATTCTGTGGAAAAGCTGCAGAAGCTGCGGGAGCAGATTGAGGATGTGAACAGGCAGATTCAGAAGGCCCAGCAGGAATACAATCTGGAAAAGGCCGCAGAGCTTCAGTACGGGGAGCTGCCCCGACTGCAGCAGCAGCTGGAGATTGAGGAGCGCAGTGTGAAAGGCAGCGACCGAAGTCTGGTTCACGAGGCTGTGACGGACGATGAAATTGCCCGGATCATATCCCGGTGGACCGGCATTCCGGTGACCCGGCTGACTGAAGGGGAGAAGGCAAAGCTCCTGAGCCTGGAGGATCAGCTGCATAAAAGAGTCATCGGGCAGGATGAGGGCGTGCGCAGAGTGACCGATGCCATTCTCCGCTCCAAGGCGGGGATCAAGGATCCCTCCAAGCCCATCGGTTCGTTTCTGTTTCTGGGACCCACCGGAGTGGGAAAAACCGAACTGGCCAAGACGCTGGCCGCCACTTTGTTTGACGATGAACAGAATATGGTGCGGATCGACATGAGCGAGTATATGGAGAAGTATTCTGTATCCAGGCTCATCGGAGCGCCTCCCGGATATGTGGGGTACGAGGAGGGCGGACAGCTCACCGAGGCCGTGCGCCGCAAGCCCTACAGTGTGGTGCTTTTTGACGAGATAGAGAAGGCTCACCCGGATGTGTTCAATGTCCTTCTGCAGGTGCTGGACGACGGGCGGATCACGGATTCCCAGGGCCGCACAGTGGATTTCAAAAATACCATTCTGATCATGACTTCCAACATTGGCTCCGGTTATCTGCTGGAGGGAATTGATGAGAACGGGGAGATCCGGCCGGAGGCAGAGACTGCGGTGATGAATGATCTGCGGAGCCATTTCCGTCCGGAATTTCTCAATCGTCTGGACGAGACCATCCTGTTTAAGCCGCTGACCCGGGACAACATCGGCAATATTGTGGACCTGATGGTACAGGAGGTGAATCAGCGCCTGGCGAATCAGGAGCTTTCTCTTGTCCTGACAGAGGCGGCGAAGAGCCAGGTGGTGGAGGAGGGCTATGACCCAGTGTATGGTGCCCGGCCTCTGCGGAGATACCTTCAGAAGTATGTGGAAACCCTGGCAGCGCGTAAGATTCTGTCCGGGGATGTGCATGAGGGAGACACACTGGTGCTGGATACCCGGGACGGAGATTTCTTTATTGACCGCAGAGCCCGGTCGTGATAAAATCTGGGCAGCCGGAAATCCTCCCTGCGGATATGGGAAGGATTTCCAGGCGGCCGGTGCGAAAGCCGGAGGAAGGACGGACAGCCAATGATACCCAAGGATCCGGTGATTCTTTTAAGCTATGTGAATACACAGCTCCGGGATTATTATGAATCTCTGGAGGCCCTCTGCACATGCCGGGGAATGCGAAAGGATGAGCTGCTGACGAAGCTGGCATCCATTGATTATTACTACGACGCGAAGACGAATCAGTTTATCTGACGGCTTCTTCAGATGTGAAACATGGGAAATCCCGGGACTCTGTTCCGGGATTTTTCTGCGTCTGTGAAAAAATTCCATTCCGGCCGGGCAGCCGTATTTTCATCTATACTTTTCCTGCCTTTTGAGGTATACTGTTAAGACAGCGCTTTTAAAAAAGGAATCCGGATACGCGGCCTGCCGCGGCAGTGGAAAGTGTATCCGAAGCAGGAGTGTGGACGATGGACAGCAGGAAAGACGGAAAGGCATACCTCAGGCTGGTACTGGAAAAACTGAACGCCAGGATCGCGAAGCTGGACGCCTCCATTGAGGAGGGCCGGAAAGAAATTCAGGGGATGCACGACTATTATTGGGAAAACTACACAGAGATGGATCAGTACGGCTATGAGAATTATGACAATCAGCAGGCGCTGCTCCACGAAGTGAACGCGGATCAGGAGCGCCGCAGCCTTCGAAGCCGCTTTCGCCGGATGCAGGATTCTCCCTTTTTTGGCCGGGTGGACTTTCGCTATGAAGGGGATCCGGACGCCGAGATATTTTATATCGGCATCGGGAATCTGTCTCAGGAGGCCGGAGGGATGCCGTTGGTGTATGACTGGCGGGCACCGGTATCCGGGCTTTTTTACGACTATGACCGGGGACCGGCGGCCTATCAGGCTCCCATGGGGGAAATGCGCGGGGAAATCGACGCCAAGTGGCAGTATAAGATCCGCCATGGGAAAATGGTCTATGCCTTTGAGAGCGATGTGAAGATCGACGACGAGATTCTGAAGGCGGAGCTGGGCAGCAATGGGACGGTGCAGCTGAAGAATATTATCCGGACCATTCAGAAGGAGCAGAATGCCATTATCCGCAATACCCGGGACCGGATCCTGGTCATCCAGGGAGCGGCGGGCAGCGGGAAAACTTCCGTGGCTCTCCACCGGATTGCCTATCTCCTCTACCATGACCGGGAAAATCTGAAGTCCTCGTCGATCCTTATTCTTTCTCCCAACGGGGTGTTTTCGGACTATATTTCCCACATCCTGCCGGAGCTGGGAGAAGAAAATATCCAGGAGATGAGTTTTGACCTTTATGCCTATCGGAGCCTGCAGAGTGTGGCTGCGGACTGTGAGGACCGGTATGACCAGGTGGAGAGAGCCTTCGCGGATCCAAAGAGAGAGTCGGAGGCCGCACAGAAGCAGTCGGAAGCCTTCGTGGGGATGATGGAAGGGTATCTGGCGGAGCTGGAGGACCTTCTGATGAACTTTCGCGATGTGGAATACGGCGGATTTCTCTGGAAGGAGCAGGAGATTATCCGGTTGTTCTATTTTCACTTTATGGACATACCTCTCCTGGCCCGTATGAACGCGGTGGCGGATTATTATATCGACCAGGTGGAGACCGTCCGGGACCGGGACCTGTCTGATGAGGAAAAGGAGAAGCTTCAGGGGAAATTTCTGGCCATGTATGAGACCCGGGACATCTATGTGCTCTACAACCGGTTCCTTCGCAGGGAGGGATTTCCCCCTCTTCCCGAGGTCTCCAGGGAAAAACGCCGCCTTCGCTATGAGGACGTCAGTCCGGTTCTGTATCTGAAGCTGCGTCTGGAAGGAGCGGGACAGACCCGGCAGATCCGGCATCTGGTGGTGGATGAGATGCAGGATTATTCCTATCTGCAGTATCGGATCATCCAGATGCTTTTTCCCTGTAAAATGACTATTCTGGGAGACCGGGAGCAGGTTATGGAGGCGAAAAGGCAGGATGTGCTGGAATTTCTTCCCTCCGTGTTCGGAAAGGATGTCCGGAAGATTGTGATGGATAAAAGCTACCGGAACACGGTGGAGATCGGGGACTACGCCGCGAAGCTTGCCGGGATTGAGGATGTGAAGCTGTTTGAGCGCCATGGAAAACCGGTGGAGGAGAGATGCTTCGCAGAGCTGGAGGAGGCTTTGGAGGCGGTGGTTTGCAATCTTCGGCTGGAAAAAGCCGGGGAAGAAGTGGAGACGGCCGGTTATGAGACAGCGGCCGTGATTCTGCCCACCGCGGAACAGGCCCGCCAGGCCTGTCGGATTCTTGAGGAGAAGCTGGGAAGGGCCGGCTTTGACACAGAAAATCGTCTGGCGCTTCTTCACAGAGACAGCACCCGTTTTTCCAGAGGTCTGACTGTGACCACCTTTTATCTGGCCAAGGGACTGGAATTTGATCAGGTATTTTCCCTGTTCCCCCGGGAGAGACAGGATCCGCTGGCCGTGCGCGCCCGGTATATCGCCGCGACCCGCGCGCTGCATGAGCTGTATGCCTATGAGGTGAGGTGACGGGAAAGAATCTGGATTACAGAAGTCCATAAAAGAAAATTTATAAATGTTTCACACTATGTTTACAAACTGTAATTTAAAATTAATTGACAAATTTGTAATAAAATTGTAAAATATTCAAAACGGAGTTTCCGTGCAGTAATATACCTTTTGTCCCCTCCGGCATTCCTGTCCGGGGAGGGATCGCGGATTTATTAAGGAGGGTACTATGAGAAAAAATAAGAGGTTTTTGATTCTGCTTGCAATGACAGTTGCGTTGTCCGGCAGCATGACGGCCTGCAGCTTTTTTGGCTCAGAGGAGGACGACGATACGATTATTATAGAGGAGACACCTACGCCGGAGCCCACGCAGGAGGCTACGCCCACACCTACGCCGGAGCCCGCACAGAACGCGGAGGCCAGCACATATACCTCTGCAGATGGGATGGTTTCCATTAAAATCATGGATTCCACCTGGTCTGTCCGGACGGATGAGAGCGGGACGCTGAGCTTTGAGTCTCCGGAGCAGGGCGAGATTGTCATTACCCACGGGGAGGGCGACGCTCTGAACTCTGTGGTGATTCCCAATACGGAGGACATGGCCGCCACGCTGGAAGAGGTCAGCGGAATGACCAATGTGACGGATTTTGAGGTGTCGGAATACAATATCTCCCAGGTGGGGGATGCCTATATCTATTCCTACACGGTGAAATATCTGAATACAGAGCTGAGCGACGGATATTATTATTCTGTACACCGTTTCCTTATTAACTCCAGTGAGTATTACAGTATTGTAGGATCTCTGAGCACAGAGGATGAGGCGATCCTGGCAAATATGAAGGCTGCGGTAAACAGCTTCGCCATTGTGGGAGATTCCACCCTGGCGGCCGCGGCGCCGGTGTCCGCGGATGATACAACCACTACAGATCCGGCGGTGGATACCACCGATACGACCACAACGGACGGTACGACTACGGATACCACAACGGACACCACTACAGATACCACCACAAGTACAGGAAGCACGAAGGATTACTTCACGGAGGAGCAGCTGACCGATACAAGTCAGACCAGAACCATCTACCGCAATTCCGACGGACATCCTCTGGTGATCTTCCCGGATGCCAGCGGAAACTGGGTGGACTTTGATGGAAATACCTATCGGTTTGCCAATGACAGTGATGTCTATGATCAGAATGATGTGGATTATTACTGGCATGGTGAGGCAGCGGATGTTTATTACATGCCGGTGGAATAAAAGTTATAAAGAGGGCGGCGCCGCGGATTTTTCGCGGCGCCGCCCTTTTGGGGAAATGTCGGCCTGTTTTTCTGAACACGCAGGTGATTGATTCGGAAAGGCTCTTACAGTGTTAAGGCCATCCATATAATTACGGATGCCGCGGTGGGAACGGATACCGTGTCATAGCCTTTTTTCGTGACTGCTTCTGTAAAGGCGGCCACAATCCCTCCGGGAACAGCCGCCAGCAGGGCCCGGGACAGTCCCGCGCCTCCGGCAGTCACAGAGAGAAGGATCGCGAGAAAGGAAACACAGAGCATGGCTGTGCTGCCCTCCCAGGTTTTTCCGGGATCCGCGAAGCGAAGACCGATTTTGTGACGGCCAAACCGCCGGCCGATCAACGCGGCCGTTTCATCTCCCAGACCCCAGGCCAGCACCGCTGAAATCACCGTAAGCCTGGAACCCGCCAGTCCCCAGAACAGAGTAATGAGAAAGGCAGCCGTCCCGAAAAGCAGCAGCAGACTTTTCCGAACCTCCCCGGAAGCCCGCTCCTGAAACAGGCGGGTATAGAAGGGATGCTTTTCCAGAACGCGCAGAATGGGATAGACGATGACCGCAAATACGATGGACAAAAAGGCCGGCACATACCAGTGCTCAGAAGCAGCCAGGAGAACCAGAATCAGGAGAAAAGCGATGGTGTGCAGCATTTTGCGGCGAACTTCTCCGCCGATATGAAGAAAACGGAAGCAAAACAGGGCGATACACACTGCGGCCAGCAGAAACAGAACGAGTACGCCTGTTGTGTGCAGAATCTCCTGTGCCACCGGCGGAAGCTGCATGTCACGAAAATAATTGAGATAAATCATGGCAGCGCCTAAAACCGTCAGAATCACTCCCGTAACCCGGCCTACGGTTTTGCTGTTCACCCGGTTGGCAAACTGGGCGGAAATCAGGGAGGCTGCCGTGGCGGTGATGATGCACACAAGCAGTACATTCCAGCGCTCCAGCACAATCGCCGGATGAATCAGAGAGTGGCTGATAAATCCGATGAGAGCCGTGAAGGTCATAATAAAAGTGCTGGTGCCCACAGCGGTTTTCAGGTCATACCCCAGAAAGGCGGTAAAGACCACAAGCATCATCATTCCTCCTCCGGTTCCCACGAATCCGGTGCCGAAGCCGATGGTAAGGCCGAAGAAAAGAGAGATCAGAATTTCCCTCCATCCCAGATGCACATTCGAGCTGTCCGCGCCTGATTTTGAGGTGTCCGGCTTTACCAGAAACCGTATGCCGATACAAAAGGTCAGAATCAGGGTGAAGCCTCCCAGCACAACGTTTCCCGCCACATAGGCCGCATAGCTTCCCACCGTGCTGAGCGCCACGATGCAGGCCATCATGACCCAGCCGTGCTTTAAATCAATCTTTTTGTTTTTCGCGTAGACGGACGACGTTACGGCGGAGCCGAGAATGTCCGAGGCCAGCGCGATGGCTGTGGCCTGATAGGCGCCATATTCCCCGCCAAAGGAGGGGCAGAGAACAATGAGAATGGGAACCATAACCGTAGCCGCCGACAGTCCGGCCAGCCCGGTACCGATTCCAGCCCCCAAAGCGGCCACTATGTACCAGAAATACTCCATGAAAATCACCTTGCCTTTACAATAAAAATAGAGTAGCATTATTATAATCGACATTTGTCGAGCATGCAACCGACAAAAACTTTTAAATTGTTGATTATGAAAGTGAGAATTGTGCGGACAGAGGTTGTGAGCGAAGAGATTATGAAGGAAATGATTCTAAAGACAGTGATTATGAAAGCGGCGTTTATGGAGGACCCATGATGAAGACACAATATGAACAGCGCGTGCTTGAGACGAAGAAAAAGATTTTCAGCGCCTTTGTACAGATGATGCAAAGGATGCCGATCCACCAGATATCCATATCTGAGCTCTGTCATCTGGCGGGTATTAACCGCAGCACATTTTACAATCACTTTGGCAGTCCGTATGATGTGCTGACGGCGATGACCGGGGATTTTCTGGAGGGCATGGAGGAAACACTTCAGAATGTATCTCCCGATGATCAGGAGGGCGTGCAGCGCCGGGTGGAGCTGTGTTTTGAATATGCCGTACAGCACAGGGAGACGGCCCTGCTGCTGATGCAGAACAGCGCCGGAACGGATTTTGCCACCCGGCTTTTTTCCATGCCCAAAATAGAAAATCTTCTGAATGAAAAATTTTCTGATATGCAGGATGAAATCGAGAGAAAGGCCTGCATATCCTTTGTGACACACGGCTCCTATCAGCTTCTCCTGGAATGGCTGAAAGATCCGGACCGCATCAGCCCCGGGCAGGAGGCGGCCCTTATACTGAATCTGGCGAGAAAGATCTGCTGAGAGACAATGACGGTTCATCCGCCTTGCGAAGCCTGTCCGGCATTCGATCATCCGACAGAATTTAAAAAGCGGGTGGTTGCTGCTGGCTTTCAGAGAAGCTTTTTCGTGAAAGCGGTCTGTGTATAAAATAAAAATACGCCACATACATTGTTGTAAAAGAGAATGTCTGTGGGGATTTTTTTGAAAAGTTATATTGAGGAGAGGGCGATCGAGATCGCTCAATATATCATAGACTACAATGCAACGGTGCGGCAGGCGGCAAAAAAATTCAGGATCAGTAAATCTACGGTACATAAAGACTGCACAGAGCGAATCCGGACAGTGAATCCGGGACTTGCGGCTGAGGTCCGCAAGGTGCTGGATGTGAACAAGCAGGAGCGGCATATCCGGGGCGGGATGGCCACAAGGGAGAAATACCTGCAGATGAAGGGGTGAAAGGGAGATACAAAAATTTTTGCCATGCTGTGTAAGTTAATTGAGGATGATTTATCGCAGATATCCGGATAAACCGAAATGAATGAGGGATTATTGTCGGCACGGTAGCCGCGAAATAAATCAGACTGCCGTGCCGGGATTTTTTATTATACAATCATTGTCCGTTCAGAGCCTTATAATTTTCTCCCCACTTCCACATGGCGTCCAGGATCGGTTTCAGGCTATATCCCAGATCCGTCAGGGTGTATTCCACATGGGGAGGCACTTCCGGAAAAACCGTTCGAATCACAAGACCGCTTTTCTCCATCTGCCGAAGCTGTGTGGTAAGCACTTTCTGAGAGACATGGCCGATGGATTTTTTCAGTTCCCCAAATCGTTTTGTTCCGGGCATCAGATCCCGAAGGATCAGTACCTTCCACTTATCACTGATCAGCGTCAGGGTTGTTTCCACCGGGCACGCGGGCAATTCCCCGGCCGGAGTTGCAAGAATATCTTTTTCTGTTTCCATATTGCGATCCTCCTATTCCTTCTATGGTTTCCATTTAGTAACTATGGCACAATAATGTGCTTACTTTACAAACTCGCTGTACACCATTATTATATAGACAGCAGGAGGGAAATGCAAGATGATTCTGATCAGATCATCTCCCGAAGCGCGGAAAACCGGTCAGACCATGGTATCCTGCCGGTAACTATGTCACAATATTGTGCGTACTTCACAAACCGTAAACCCATTGGTACAATAGAATCAGAAACGAAGAAAACCCTTTACAGGGAACCACTATTTGGAGGGAATCATCATGAAAAAAGTAATCGAATTTTTAAACGCAAATCCTGTTCAGTATCTGGCCACAGTCGGCCGTGACGGAAAGGCAAAATGCCGTCCGTTTATGTATGCCGGGGAGCTGGATGGCAAGCTTTGGTTCTGCACCAACAATACCAAGGACGTTTATATGGATATGCAGAAGAACCCGGAGATCGAGATTTCCGTGTCCAGCCCGGAGTATGCATGGATTCGTCTGCATGGCAAGGCTGTTTTTGAAAACAATATGGCGGTCAAGGAAATGTGCATTCAGAACCCCATCGTAAAGGGACAGTATCAGACCGCTGACAACCCGATTTTTGAGGTGTTCTATCTGGATAATGCACACGGCCTGATTGCGGACTTTTCCGGCAATCCTCCCTACGAGTTCTAAGTAACGGTTACATTTTTCGGAGAATGCCTGACAGGTGCGGCTGGTGCCTGTCAGGCTTTTGCCGGAATGAAGTGATGACGGTGAAATTTCTGTCCTGGAAAGGAAATTATTATGAAAAAAATTACGAATGTCCGTACACTTACGTTTATCGCTATGATGGGCGCTGTGTCCACGGTGCTGATGATGCTGAATTTTTCCATCCCATTTGCACCGGGTTTTCTCAAATTTGATATTTCAGAGCTTCCGGCTCTTTTCGCAGGTTTTTTCCTTGGGCCTGTCAGCGGCTGCCTGGTCATTCTTGTGAAGGTAGCTTTGAAATTGCTTTTCCAGGGGACAGAAACCGCTTTTGTGGGAGAATTCATGAATATTCTCGGCAGCGTATGCTTTATTCTTCCGGCATCCCTTATTTACAGGTGGAACCACACAAAAAAGGGCGCGGTCATCAGTCTGGTGGTATCCTCTCTGCTGGTCAGCGCCGCGTTTATCTTTATCAATGCATATATTGCGTTCCCTCTGTATTCCAATCTGTACGGAATGCCCATGGAAACGATTGTGGCGATGGGGACGGCGGTGAATCCTTATATTACAGATGTAACCACTTTAATGTTGTTTTCCGTATTCCCCTTCAACCTGTTTAAGCATGGAGTTACCTCTATTGTAACTTATCTTGTCTATAAACGTATGGGGAATGTTCTGCGCAGCATTCTTACTCCCCAGGCAGGTGCGCAGGCGCAATCCATTTAATCCGGCAGGAGGATCCGTATGCAGAACTGGAGAGAAAAACCGGAAGCAATTTCCGACAGTCAGATCAGGACAAGTGTGAATGCAGATATAGTGATTATCGGGGCCGGCCACGCGGGAACCAGCGCGGCACGGTCTGCCTCTGAGACAGGTGCCAAAGTTGCGGTGGTTGAACAGCAGAGTGAGGAAAATCAGTGGATCCTTGGTATGGGAGAGATCGGCCACATCAACTCCAGATGGCAGGAACGCCACGGCGTTCCGAAGGTGGATGTTGATGAGTTTACAGAGGACTGGCAAAAGCGCACGAATAATCGCTCCAACTACCGCCTGATCCGCAGATATGCGGAACGCTGCGGGGAAACTTTTGACTGGTTTATTGAGCCCCTGACCCCGGAGGAGCAGGAGAGTATCGTTCCCATGTTTACACCGCAGAGTCCAAATTTTCCTAAAACGATCAACGGTTTTCACGCATATTCCGGGACGCCGAATATGGGAGTTGCCCTGCAAACCAGAGCAGTAAAGGGGAATCAGAAGATTGCCAGAGAGCATGGTGCGGAATTCTTTTTCGAAACCAGGGCGTGTCAGCTGATTCAGGCGGACAGACGGGTCACAGGGGTGATTGCTCAAAGAGCGGATGGGTCTTACATCCGGCTGAATGCAAAGCTGGGAGTAATTCTCGCCGCCGGGGATTATAGCCGGAACGAGGCCATGTGCCGGGATCTTCTGGCCGAATCCGCTGACCTGATTGATGAAGGCGACTGGACCGGCCATGGCTGGGATGGCAGCGGCATTCGCATGGGTCTTTGGGCCGGGGGAAGGCTGGAACCCCGCAGTCATGCGGCCATGGGCGGAAACTATTCTTTCCCGGGTTTTGATCTGATTGGTTCCACCGCAACGCTGCGTGTGAATAAGCATGGACGGCGGTATTCGGACGAAGGCTTTGGGACTCATATTCTGGCGGCAACGGCTGGCGCGAAACAGCCAAACGGGATGCTCTGGGGCATTTTCGACAGCCGGATTCTGGAACAGGTAACGTATCAGGCCCCTAATCACGCGGCTTTTGATTATACGGATCCAAGAGAAACGGAAAAGCTGGAAAAGGCACTGGCAAGGGCCAGAGACCAGAAGAACAGGAAGGTGCAGGTGACAGATAAAGCCGGTTCGGTCCGTCCTCTGTACTGTTCGGATACGCTGGAAGGCCTGTCCAGGCTGCTTTTTGAAAATGAGCGGGATCAGGCGGCCTTCCTGAAAGAAGTGAAGCGCTACAATGCGTTGTGCTGCGCCGGGAAGGATGTGGACTTCGGAAAGGATGCACATCTGCTGTTTCCAATTGAACAGGCCCCTTTTTACGCCTGCGGAAACCTGAAAGACAGTCATCATCCCGGCGGTCAGAGCCTGAAGCTTCTGGTTACGGTCAGCGGATTACTGATTGATGAAAACCAGCAGGTGCTGGATATGGATTTTGAACCGATCCCTGGTTTGTTTGCCACCGGGAACTGCAGCGGATGCCGGTTTGGATTCCAATATACCACATCGGTTCCCGGACAGAGCATCAGCGTTGCGCAGACTCTGGGACGGGAGGCTGGAGCTTATCTTGCAAAACAGGAAGGAGAAAAGTCATGACAAATTCGGACTATCTGAAACTGCTTGTGGAGGACATTCACTCCACTACGGTGGCTACCATCGGCGCGGACGGTCATCCTCAGACCCGAACCATTGATATGATGCTCTGGGATGAAAAGGGTGTCTATTTTCTGACAGCGAAGGGCAAAGCGTTTTATACCCAGCTTATGGAGCAGAAATACATCGCCGTCTCTGCTACAAAGGAAAAAAGGTCGGTTTCTCTGCGGGGCAAAATCCAGAACATCGGAAGGGAAAAGCTGGATGAGATTTTTGAAAAAAATCCCTATATGCAGATAATTTACCCCGGTGATACCCGAAGTGCGCTGGAGGTGTTCCGGCTGTATGAGGCCAGCGGGGAATATTTTGATATCAGCGATCCCTCCCATGTGGTGCGGGAAGGCATTTTAATCGGCCAGGCGCAGGTCATGGAGAGCGGCTATTTTGTGGGAAATGATTGTATTGGATGTAAGCTGTGCTATTCTGTCTGTCCGCAGAAGTGTATCGATATTTCCACAAAGCCGGTGGTCATCGATCAGAATCGCTGTCTGCACTGCGGCCGCTGCGCAGAAATCTGCCCGAAGCAGACCATTGAAAAGAGAGGATAGTTATGACCCAGGACGAACGCAGAAGTTATTTGATTCGGGAACTTCTTTCCGAAGAAGCACAGTATCGGGGGACAGAGATTCCTGCTGATATACAGCAGCAGAAACGTCTTCTCCGGGCACTGTTTAATGTGCGGATGCCGAAGCCGGTGGGTGATGATTTCCTGAAAATACAGGATGCCTATCTGCAGGAGGAAATCCGGCGAAAAGGCATAACCGATCTGGCGGATCTGATACCTGTGCAGGAAGGCATCTACCTCTGGCAGGGCGATATCACAACTCTTCGCTGCGGGGCGATTGTGAACGCTGCCAATTCACAGATGCTGGGCTGTTTTTATCCGAATCATGGATGTATTGACAACGCCATTCATACTTATGCAGGTATCCAGCTTCGCGCAGCCTGCGCAGAGCTGATGGAGAGACAGGGACAGGAGGAAAAGACCGGCGGGGCAGAAATAACTCCTGCGTTTAATCTCCCCTGCGATTATGTGCTGCACACGGTTGGACCCATCGTCAGCGGCTGGCTGACCAGGAAGGACAGGGAACTGCTTTCCTCCTGTTACCGTTCCTGCCTGGAGCTTGCGGATCAGAACGATATCAAAAGCGTTGCGTTCTGCTGTGTCTCCACCGGAGAATTCCGCTTTCCCAATGATAAGGCGGCCGAGATTGCCGTCAGAACCGTGAAGGAGTACAGAGAACAAACCCAAAGTGAAATAGAGGTGATCTTCAATGTTTTTAAGGACATCGACCTGCAAATCTATCAGAACCTGCTGCGATAATATAGAGAGACTGAAAAACGAACTGGATACGGCGGATGCCATCGTCATCGGTGTTGGAGCCGGGCTTTCCGCCTCGGCGGGTATGCGCTACGACGGGGAAAGGTTTGAAAAATATTTTTCGGATTTCCATCGAAAATATGGAATCACCGATATGTATTCCGGAGGCTTTTATCCCTTTGACACTCTGGAGGAATATTGGGCCTGGTGGTCCCGGCATATCCTGGTCAACCGATATGAGGCCGGCGTTGGGAAGCCATATACCGACCTGCTGGAACTGGTGAAAAACAGGGACTATTTTGTGCTGACAACCAATGTAGATCATCAATTTCAGCTTGCCGGTTTTGACAGGAAGCGTCTGTTTTACATGCAGGGAGATTACGGCCTTTGGCAGTGTTCAAAGCCCTGCCATAACAGAACCTATGACAATGAGGAGGCTGTCCGGCAGATGGTGGTCCGGCAGAAGGACATGAAGATTCCGGCGGAGCTGATTCCCCGCTGTCCGGTCTGCGGTGCGCCCATGAATGTGAACCTGCGCTGCGATGACACTTTTGTGGAGGACGAAGGCTGGCACAGGGCCGCGGAGCGGTACAGTGATTTTATCCGGCGGCATGAGAATCTGCATATCCTGTTTCTGGAGCTGGGTGTAGGCGCAAATACACCGGTCATTATCAAATATCCTTTCTGGCGGATGACAGCGAAGAATCCGAAGGCAGTCTATGTCTGTGTCAATCAGGGAGAAACCTTCTGCCCGAAAGAAATCATAAATCAGTCGGTCTGTATTGATGATGATATTGGCAGAACTCTTTCTCAGCTTTTATAGTATGAGGAGGGAAAAAGGTCATGAATGCAGATGCTTGCATCAGCATTCATGAGATTCATAGTATAAAGTCTTAAATATAACGCTTACCATAGAGATTTCGAACCCTGTGGCAGGCGTTGTTTTTTTGCCTGGTTCTATGTGCCGCAGATAAAAAATGCAAATGGAAAAGTTTTCCATGGGTAAAGCAAAAAAATGCTTCTGTTTTTCCAGGGATTGCGGAAAAATCTGGCAATCCCTGGGATTTTTTTATCTGGAAGTGCTGGTCTGGCTCTTTTTCCGGAAGTCAAAATCCTTAAAATACCTTATATTCTGCGGCGTGCCGTTGGCATGAGGAAACTGGAATCCGGGATATTTTACCACCGGGCAGCGCTCCTGCTTCAGATTCCGGATGAACTCTTCCGGCAGATTCAGAACCGTCTGGATGACCTCCTTCGGTGTGTTGGCCATCCATTGTGCCAGGGACATATCGGAAAAATGGTCGCTTTTGAAAAATTCAAGAAACACAAGCTTATCTTTTCCGATATTCTGCACATAATGAAAGCCGCCCACCGGAACATATCCTACATCCCCCGCACGATAATTGAATGTGCGGGCTTTGGGGCCGGGCATGAAGACGGTCATGCGGGCTTCGCCCCGTATATAATACTGAAATTCATCATTGTTGGTATGCCAGTGAATTTCCCGCATAGCGCCGGGTTCCACTTCCACCAGGGCGCAGGCAACGGTTGTACACGCGGGGAAATTCCGGTGATCCAGGATGCGGATAGAGCCGCCTTCTCCCTGAATGGGCTTTACATGGATCAGCTCGTGCTTATAGGTGTTGGGAACAGCGCCGTAGGGAGACTGGATCGTCTGGGATTCAATGGGACCGGGGTCACCGCCGTCTGTGATATAGACCTCTTTGGGAGGAATTCCATCAAACATGGATTCCGGACAGCCGAAATTGGCAGAAAGGACGTCTCTGGGAATGTGTGAGAACAATTCACTGATAGAGAAGGTATTGTCCTCAGAATATTCTCCCTTGTCAAACAACATCAGAAATTCACAGCCTTCATGCAGTCCCTGGATGGAATGAGGGATGTTTTTCGGGAAAATCCAGCCTTCGCCTGGTTTGCAGTCGGCAATAAAATTCCGCCCCATCTCGTCCACGGCCGTGACCCGCGCACCGCCGACCAGCACAAAGCCAAACTCCGACTGCTGATGCGAGTGCATTTCCCGTACGCCAGGAGACAGATTCATATCCACAATGGCGAAAGTGTCGGAGACGGGAAGCTCCCGCTTTGTGATTTCCCGGGACCATCCGCCCGGTTCGATTTTCATGTGTGTGTCAGAGAAAGAAAAGCGCAGATTGGGAAGCAGCCCGTGATCGGTGGCGGGAGGAACGAGCAAATCCGGGTTTTCCATGTCTCGCGCAAGGTCGCGGGGACCCAGGTCAAGAGCGCCGGCTCCGTCGCTGCGGACAGGCTCCGGCTGCTTCGCCGCCTTCAGCTGATCCAGTTTTTTCTGCATTCGTTCATGGTAGTATCGATTCATGAAATACCTCCGTTTGTAATAAAGTCATTTTCAGTTTTTCCATTTCACATCGGATTTATGTATATTTCCGTCAGGGGTCAGCGGCCGGATAAAAGGGTTACAATGTCATAAAAAGGATTGGAAAACGGGAAGTTATTATGGAAATGTGAAAAGCAAACAAAGGTTCTTTTGCGTGTACAGATTATTGGACTTGGAAAATGCTAAAATGAAATCGGAGTAAATCAGAAAAGGAAAGGAACTGAACTTTGTGTTCAGCTCCATTCTCTTCTTTCAAAGAAAGCAAACAAGAATATTTCAATCCACAATCAAATATATTGAATGACAATTATAAAGATAACACAGAAAGCAGAAAAATAAAAGACTTTTGGAAAAATAATTGACATACATAAAGAAT
>JAJQBI010000006.1 GCA_021203365.1 Clostridiales bacterium | reverse complement strand
GCATCCGTAATTAATCAGACCTGCTCAAAAAAAATTGGCTGTGAATAGTAACAAAATTTTTGCAGTATTGTTTTTCAGCCGTTTCCGTGCGTGATTCAGGGAAAACCTGGAGGCCAAAGCGGGTCATAGCGATCTTTCTAAAAAATGTGTGAAGAAATCTCTGCAAAATTGAAAAAGGGAGGTATTCTGTGTTATGATGAAGTCGGCGCCGGGAAACCGGCCCGGCAGAAAACAGCCTGCGCACAGAGAAATGTGAGAGAAAGAAGAAGTGAACAATGAGAAAAAACGGGTTTATATTATTTTTGTGCCTGCTCTGCTGCATTTCCCTGCCTGTTTCGGCGGATATTACAGATTATGAGGAAGCAGTTCAGACATATGAAGAGGAGAATCAGGCTCTTCCCACCTTCCTGGTGGACGACGGTGAGGGGAACACCGTCAACGTGGCGGCCTGGTCCGATACCCTTTATGTGATTTCCTCCGGCGTGACGCTTCGCTCCAACCCGGGGGAGGCCGGGGAGGCGTTTGCGGAGATACCCTTTAATACACAGATTTCCCGTGTGGCCGTATGCGATAATGGATGGAGCAAGGTTACCTGTGAGATCGGCGGGACGACCGTTATGGGATACGCGGACAGCAGTGCTCTGGACGAGACCTCGCCGGTGACAGAGGTCTCTGACTCGCTGAAGGCAGTGGAAGAGACAGATATTCTCAGCTACCCGGGGAAAAAGGACGGAGAGATAGTGGGAGAGGTGGCTTCGGGGGAGGAGGTTACCCGAACCGGAACGGTCAATGAGATCTGGAGCCAGATCCTTTATCTGGATTCAGACGGACAGGAACAGGTGGGGTATATTTCTACGGCCTGCCTGGAAGGGCAGGAGGAAATTCTGGCGTCCGCCTCCGGAGAAACTGAGGAGGATTCCTCTGAGGAGACCGGGGTATTAAGTGAAGGCTCTGGGGAAGGGATTTTTGTGGATGCTGTGGAGAGCGTCACATCTACAGGCGGAAGCACCTCCACCGCTGTGAACGTTCAGGTGGGAACCCCGGTTTCCGTTTCCTCGGACGCCACGCTGGTCTCTCTGGGGGTTTTCCGCGTTACGCATTACTGTCCCTGCAGCATATGCTGCGGGCCCTACGCCAATGGTATTACATCCACCGGTGTGACAGCCACCACCAACCACACAGTGGCTGTATATCCCTCGCAGATTCCCTACGGCTCACAGGTGGTGATCAACGGGCAGGTTTATGTGGCAGAAGACTGCGGCGGGGCCATTACCACCAACCGCATTGATATTTACGTGGCCACCCACGCGGAGGCGGAAGCGCTGGGCGTGCTGTACACAGAGGTTTATCTTCTTCAGTAAATCATCCGGAAAGGCTTTGGAGGGAAGGATATCAGATTTTGGGGTATGTCTTTCCTCCGGAGCTTTTTATCTGGCCGCCAGATAGATTTTTTCCATGTCCTTCATATTCAGCTGTTTGAATACGCCGATGGTCCGGGTATCCTCGAAGCTGCATTTAAATGCAAGGCGGTGGATCTCCTCCTCACTCAGAGTCAGACCAAGCTGGGAGAGGGAGACGGGCATTTCTATGGAGCGGAAAAAATCTTCCATAGCCTGAATTCCGGCCAGGGCGGTTTTCTCGAAGTCCCTGCCGCCGGGAATGTCGAAGACGTTGGCCGCGAACTGGGCGAACCGTTCCGGGTTTTCCCGGTACACATATCGGGCCCAGCTTCCCCAGATGGCGGCGAGCCCGGCGCCGTGGGCCACATCGTAGGCACCGCCCAGCTCGTGTTCCAGCTGGTGGCACGCCCAGTCCCCGCCTCCGGTTCCGCATCCGGTCAGTCCGTTGTGGGAAAGGCTGGCCGCCCACATGATCTCCGCTCTGGCGTTATAATTTCCGGGCTCCTTCATCAGAATCCGGGCGTTGTAAATGACGGTCTGCATCAGGGATTCACTGATGCTGTCCGTGATTTCCATGGTTTCAGAATTGACGAAATACCGCTCCATGGTGTGCATCAGGATATCCACGCAGCCGCTCTCAGTCTGATACCGGGGCAGCGTGTAGGTGAGCCTGGGGTTTAAAATGGCAAATTTTGGCCGGCACAGACTGTTGTGGCTGCTTCCCCGTTTCAGCCAGCCATCTTCGTTGGTGATCACACAGGAATCGCTCATCTCACTGCCTGCGGCCGCGATGGTCAGCACCACTCCAATGGGAAGACAGGCTCTGGGGGTCTCTGTTTTCAGGAAGAAGTTCCACACATCGGTCCAGGGATTTGCCACGCCGTACCCGATGGCCTTGCAGGAATCGATGACACTGCCGCCGCCAACCGCCAGGAGAAAGTCCACGTTTTCCCTGCGGCAGAGGTCAATGCCCTCCCGTACCTTGGACAGGCGGGGGTTGGGGACCACGCCGCCCAGGGTGATGTATTCCACACCTGCCTCGGCGAGATTCCGGCAGATTTCCTTCAGAAGGCCGGAGCGAAGGGCACTTTCCCCGCCGTAGTGAATCAGAACCCTGTGGCAGCCCTGCGCTTTCAGCAGAGCGCCGGTCTGAAGATGAGTGTCCTTTCCAAAGATCACCCTTGTGGGTGCGTAATATTCAAAATCTCGCATAGAAATATTCCTCCTTCTTTGCGGAAAAGCAATTTTTCCAGATTTATTAAACCAGATTTGGGAACAATAGTCAAAGTATTTCTTAAATACACATATTTTTCTGTGACGGACATATGTCTTTTATTCATTGACAGAATGGGAGGAATCAATTATAATCGGCTGTGGATTTAACATCACATGATACAAGGGACAAAATACCTTTTGTCGCTTCAATCATCACATTATACCAGAACGAGGAGGAAATATTAAATGTATTCACTTGAGGATATCGCTCAGGCAGATAAAGATGTTGCAGATCTGATTCAGGCGGAGGTGGACCGGCAGAATTCCCATATCGAGCTGATCGCTTCCGAAAACTGGGTGAGTAAGGCAGTGATGGCTGCCATGGGGAGCCCGCTGACCAATAAATATGCGGAAGGGTATCCGGGCCGGCGTTATTACGGCGGCTGCGGCTGTGTGGATGAGGTGGAAAGCCTTGCCATCGCCCGGGCGAAGAAGCTGTTTGGCTGTGAGTACGCCAATGTGCAGCCCCATTCCGGCGCTCAGGCCAATATGGCTGCCTTTGTGGCCATGCTGGAGCCCGGGGACACCATTCTCGGCATGAGTCTTGCCCATGGCGGACATCTTTCCCATGGAAGCCCCGCGAATTTCTCAGGGAAATATTTTAAGGCAGAATCCTACGGTGTCAATGACGATGGCGTGATTGATTACGACCAGGTTCTTGAGATCGCGAAGAGAGTGAGACCAAAGCTGATTGTAGCGGGGGCCAGCGCTTATGCCCGCACCATTGATTTTAAGAGATTCCGGGAGATCGCCGATGAGGTGGGCGCGTATCTTATGGCGGATATGGCACATATCGCCGGACTTGTGGCCGGCGGACAGCATCCAAGCCCCATTCCCTACGCCCATGTGACCACCACGACCACCCATAAGACCCTTCGGGGTCCCAGAGGAGGCCTGATCCTTTCCAGTGAAGAGAACGCGAAGAAGTTTAATTTTAACAAGGCGGTCTTTCCGGGGACGCAGGGCGGTCCGCTGATGCATGTGATCGCCGCCAAGGCGGTCTGCCTGAAGGAGGCGCTGCAGCCGGAATTTAAGGAGTACGCCCGTCTTGTGGTGGAGAATTCCAAGGCGCTCTGCGCCGGACTTCAGAGCCGGGGTGTGGACATTGTGTCCGGCGGTACAGATAACCATCTGATGCTGGTGGATCTGCGCAATCTTGGCGTCACCGGGAAGGAGATGGAGAATCTTCTGGACGATGTGAATATTACCTGCAACAAAAATGCCATTCCCAACGATCCCAGACCGGCTTCCGTGACCAGCGGCGTGCGGCTGGGCACGCCGGCGGTTACCTCCCGGGGGATGGTGCCGGATGATATGGACCGGATCGCCCAGGCCATCGCTCTGATGCTGAAAAGTCCGGAGCGCAGGGAAGAGGCCAGAGCCATTGTGAAGGAGCTGACGGATCGCTATCCGCTGGCAGGATAAAAGGAACAGGATCCGAATGGTTGAGGAGGTGAGAGAACTGGAGAATATAATTATTGTGGGTGCCGGACCGGCGGGAATTTCGGCGGCGCTGTACTGCGCCCGGGGCAATTTGCGCCCGCTGGTCATTCACAACGGGATTGGCACCCTGGAAAAGGCGGAAAAAATAGAGAATTATTACGGACTGGAGGAGCCCCTTTCCGGCCGGGAGCTTTATGAGAGAGGGCTTGCCCAGGCCAGGAGTCTGGGGGTGCGGCTTCTGGAGGCTCAGGTGCTTGGGATTGGAGGCTTTGACACTTTTGAGGTACAGACCACGGCCGGTGCTTTTGAGACGTTCAGCGTAATCCTGGCCACAGGCGGAAAGCGCACTGCGCCGAAAATCCCGGGAGTGAGAGAGTTTGAAGGCCGGGGCGTCAGCTATTGTGCCGTCTGTGACGCCTTCTTCTACCGGGGAAAACAGGTGGCAGTGCTGGGAAACGGGGATTTTGCCCTTCATGAGGCGGAAGAGCTCTGCCATACGGCCTCCGGTGTGACCATTTTTACCGACGGCCTTGAGCCGGAATTTTCCAGGCACTCCTCCATTCCTGTAAATACTATGAAGATTCAGGCCATTGAGGGCCAGGACAGAGTTATGGGCATACGCCTTCAAAGCGGGAGTGTTTCCGGGGAGCTGAGCGCCCAGGAGGCTTTCCCGTCCTGGATGCCGGCGGAGGGTGTTTTTGTGGCCCTGGGCACGGCAGGAAGCGCAGAGATCGCCAGGCAGATGGGAGCGGAGCTGACGGAGAAAGGAAATATTAAGGTTGGTCCGGAGATGGAAACCACGATTCCCGGGCTGTACGCCGCCGGGGACTGCACCGGAGGACTTCTTCAGGTGTCGAAGGCGGTATACGAGGGCGCCCAGGCCGGGCTGTGCGCAGGCCGGTATGTGCGCGGGAAGCGAAAAGTACAGGACAGGTCATTCAGTTCATAAGGAGGAAATAAAATGGAAAAGACAATTACAGTGGATAATTTTCAGGAAGAGGTACTGAGCTCAGAGACCCCTGTGCTGGTGGATTTCTGGGCCACCTGGTGCGGTCCCTGCCGCCGTCAGGCTCCCATTGTGGAAGAACTGGCGAAGGAAGGCTATTCGGTGGGGAAAATTGACGTGGATCAGCAGCCGGCTCTTGCGCAGCAGTACCAGGTGATGAGCATTCCCACGCTGATCATTTTCAGAGGCGGAAAGGAAGTCAGCCGTCAGGTGGGTCTGACCTCCAGGGAGCAGCTGAAGAAGCTTCTGGATGCCTGATATTTCGAAAAATAAAAAGGAGACTTTCTTTGTTTTCCGTCGCTGGCGGATGCAGTGAAAGTCTCCTTTTTTCTTTTTAGCTGGCACGAACCTCCTGGCGCATAAATCCGATATAGGATCCGATAAAGGCCGCGAACATCAGGGCAATCAGTCCGACCAGATGGGGCCATACCAGAAGGAGGCTTTGTCCGAAGGACAGATAGCCGGAGATCGCACCGTCCAGCTGGTCTACCGTCACCACATTTACAGAGCGAACGGAAGGATTCATAATCGTGGTGGCCGCCTCGCTGAAAAGATAATAGGGCGAGATTCGGTTCAGATTCAGATCCAGCGTGTAGTTGGCCAGAGTATTGACAGCGGCGTTGTAGGTGGTGTCAACGGGATACACCGCGTTGGCGATAATGTTGGCCAGCAGACTCATGAAAATCGCCAGGAAAATCCAGATGGCGATTACGGCCAGTGCGGAGGTGGCGCTGTGTCTGGTGATTACCGAGAAAAAGATGGATAATCCCAGCCAGAACGCGATGTAGACAATAATAAAAATCAGGAAGGCTGCGATGCGAAGAACCTCTTCAGCCTGGGGAACCTGTCCGGTGACAAGGACTCCCACGGCCCCGATCAGAACCCCCATGGAGATGACCATGATGGAAATGATCGTGGTTCCCGCCAGAAACTTTCCTATTATAATAGAGTCCCGGTAGATTGGCTGTGCCACGAGGCGATTCAGCGTGCCTGCGCTGCGTTCACTGTTGATGGCGTCAAAGCCCAGCGTCAGTCCCACAAAGGGTCCAAGAAGGGCGATAAAGCTCATAAAGGACGGAATGGAATTTCCGCTGGTGGTGTAGAGTGACAGAAACATGTAGGTGACGCTGCTTTCAGATTCCAGGATGGAAGTCAGTGCACCGTACAGGCTTGCGAAGCTGGTGGCGTATATCAGAAGCAGGATAATGACGAAACGCTTGCTGGTCAGGTTGTCCGCCATCTCTTTTTCATAGAGGGCTCTAAGCCCGATTCTGGCTCTTTCCCTTGCCTGCTTTTTTTCCGAACGGGAAAGAGAATCCCGGTTCTTTTTTTTCTTCATTGCTATGGTTTTCATCGTTCTGTCCTGCCTTTTCAAAATATAATCGGTAAATCTCATCCAGATCGCCGCCGCGCTGGTGCATGTGAAGAATAGTATATCCATTTTGCCCAAGGAAGGCGGTGAGCTCCTGGCGGATGTCTCTTCCGGACTGGATGGAGAGAACGTTGTCTTTGGATGTCACGGTGCTTACACCGGCGATCCGCCGGATCTGCTCCAGCAGCCGGTCGTCACAGGGATCCGCTGAAAGCTCAAGGCTGTAATGGTTGTCCTTCTGTACCTGTTTTCCAAGCTCCTCGATGGTGCCGCAGGCTACCAGGTTTCCACTGACGAAAATTCCCACCCGGTCGCAGATCTGCTGAATCTGGTACAGCTGATGGGAGGAGATCAGGAGCGTCCGCCCGTCCTCCTCGGAAAGCCGGCGCATTAAGGATAAAAGCTCCTGCATACCCTGGGGGTCAATGCCCAGGGTGGGCTCATCCATAATGATGACCTTTGGATCCTTGATCAGAATATCCGCGATGCCCAGACGCTGTCTCATACCTTTGGAGTAGGTGCGAGTCTTTTTGTCTGCTGCGTCCGTCATGCTTACCCGTTCCAGAAGTAGTTCAATGCGGTCCTCCAGCTCATCCCCGTAGATACCGTTCATTTTTCCGGTAAACCGAAGATTTTCCCGGCCGGTCATGTCAGGATAAAAGCCCACGTTGTCCGGAAGGTAGCCGACGATGCTTTTGACTCCGATGGGATTCCGGGTACAGTCCATTCCGGCGATGGAGGCTTTTCCCTTAAAAGGCTCCGTCAGTCCCAGAAGCATCAGAATTGTGGTGGTTTTTCCGGCTCCGTTCGGTCCGAGGAGTCCGAAAATTTCCCCCTCCTGAATGGAAAGGTTCAGCCGGTTTACAGCCACAGTCTCTCCATACCGTTTGGAGAGTTCCTCTGTCTCAATGATTGTGTGTCCCATAGGCTACCTTCTTCCGTATTTTCTGAATACCATGCCGAGACACAGGATCAGGAGGAGAATAATGGCGATGGCGATGATGCCCCAGGTGGTTTTTGTTTTTACGGAGACGCGGAATTCCGCGCTGGATGTGGCTTCGTCATTGCTTACTGTGAGAGTGGCCACATAATCTCCTGTGATGGCGTCAGAGTCCGGCGTGAGAGTGGCTGTGATCTCCTGGGACTCCCCTGCCTCCAGAGTTTCGATGGTGTCTTCGCTGAAGCTTATCTCCCAGTCGGAAGGCAAATCGGAGCTGAGACTTAAATTGTCCAGATCCACATTTCCATTGTTGGTTACAGTGAGGGTAAAGCTTTCGTCTGTGCTGGCATAGGCGTCCAGACTGAGGTTTCCGCTGGGGGTGCTTAAGGAAACGTCGTAGGTTCCGATGATATCTACGGTCAGCGTCAGGGAAAGTGTATCGCTGGGGCCCGTAGCGGTGATGGGAATCTCATATGTACCCTGGGATACGGTTTCCGGTGTGGACACGGAGATGGTGACTGTGCCGCTGGTGTTGGCGTCCAGGGAAACGCTGGTCACGCTTGTGTCGTCGTAGGAGTAGGTGACCGTCCACCCATCTTCTGATTCAGAGGTCAGGGCAAAATTCTGTCCGGTGCCCCGGCTGTTGGTCAGAGTGGTGTCAAAGGTGAAGGTGGTGCCGGTAGCGCCCTGCTGTTCCGGATATTCGGCTTCAAAACTGCTGACGCCGGTGGCCTCTGTAGTGACATCCACTGTCAGGGTCAGAGAGTCGGTTCCCTCCGTTCCTCCGTCCGCGGCAAGCTTCACAGTATAGGTATCCTCTGCGGCGTCCTCCGGAACCGAAAGGGTAAAGGTGACCAGATCTGAGGTGTCGTCTGAGATGACAGAGCCTGAGGATGTCGGGACGTGAACGACGCTGATCTGGTTGCCGTCGCCCTCGAAATAGCCTTCCCACTCATCGGGAATGGAATCTACCGAAAGTGATACATCGCAGGCCTCTTCCACATAGAAATCCAGTGAAAAGGATACGGTGTCCCCGGCGGTCACAGTGATTCCAGGATAATCTGTGCTCATATCCAGACTGTCCTCGGCGAAAACCGCCGCCGGTGTCAGACACAGCAGAGCGCCCGCGGCCACAATCGCTGCCGCGTATCTGGCCGGTTTTTCTTGAAAAGCTTTCAGTTTTTGCATGGTGTAGTTCCCCTTTCCGTTTTCAGTATGTGGGCAGGCAGTTTTAAGATATACCTGCGCGCACACCGTGTACTTTTGATGGAATTTGTTCTGATATTTGCCAATTTTCCATCTAATATTTTTTATTTTAGTGATGATTTGTGATTTTCTATTGGATATATTGTGATTCTTTTGTGAATTAAAGTTATAAAG
>JAJQBI010000069.1 GCA_021203365.1 Clostridiales bacterium | reverse complement strand
TTGTAAAACGAAGCGCAAAAGGCTGCTGTTTTAACGATTCCATCTGCCTGCTCAAGGTCGGATGTGAATTATAAATCCTGTTCTGAAAAAGGGCAAATAATGGCTTGCTTCTGAAAATATATGATGGTATATTCTTAGGGAGAACGGACAAAAAGGAAGGGTGAATAATTATGATAAGAAAACTTGCCGGGAGCATTCGGGAATATAAGAAGGCTTCCATTGCCACTCCGTGCCTGGTGTCCATGGAGGTGGTGCTGGAATGTATTATTCCCTTTATCACAGCACGCATGGTCAACCAGATTAAGGCCGGATGTGAGTTTCGCGTGCTTTTGCAGGACGGTCTGCTTCTTGTGGTGATGGCGCTGCTTTCCCTGGGCTTCGGAACGGCGGCGGGATTTACCTGTGCCACGGCCTCCTGCGGTCTGGCCAGAAATCTGCGCCATGATATTTTTTACAACATTCAGAAATTTTCCTTCGAGAATATCGATAAATTTCTGACCTCCTCCCTGGTAACCAGGCTTACCACGGATGTGACCAACGTCCAGATGGCGTATATGATGCTGATCCGCACCGCGGTGCGTTCCCCGCTGATGCTGATTTTTGCCTTTATCATGGCCTTTATCATGGGCGGAAAGCTGGCCTGGATTTTTGTGGTGGTGGTGCCTCTTCTGGCCTGCGGCCTGGGCCTGGTCATCTATAAAACCATGCCTCTGTTCCGCAGGGTTTTCAGGAAATATGACAAACTGAACGAGTCCATCCAGGAGAACATCAACGGTATGCGGGTGGTGAAATCCTTTGTCCGTGAGGACTATGAGGAGCAGAAGTTCGGCGCGGCTGCCGAGGATGTCTGCCGGGATTTTACCAGGGCGGAGCGGATTCTGGCTCTCAACAATCCCCTGATGCAGTTCTGTATGTATATTGTTATGATTTTTGTTCTCACCTTTGGATCCTACACGATTATCTCCACCAGAGGACTGGACCTGGATGTGGGACATCTTTCCTCTCTGCTGACCTACAGCTTTATGATGCTTTCCAGTCTGATGATGCTTTCCATGGTTTTTGTCATGATCACTCTGGCACTGGAGTCCGGACAGCGAATTGCGGAGGTCCTTGACGAGAAACCCTCTCTGGCTAATCCGGAGCATCCGGTTTACCAGGTGGCGGACGGCTCCGTGGATTTTGACCATGTAAGCTTTAAATATTCCCGGAAGGCAGAGCGCATGGCGCTTTCCGACGTGGATCTGCATATCCGATCCGGGGAGACCATCGGAATCATCGGAGGGACTGGATCTTCCAAATCCTCTCTGATTCAGCTGATTTCCCGCCTGTATGACGCCACGGAGGGAGAGGTAAAGGTTGGCGGGCGCAATGTAAAGGAATACGATCTGGAAACCCTGCGAAACCAGGTGGCGGTGGTTCTTCAGAAAAACGTCCTGTTTTCCGGAACGATTAAGGAAAACCTTCGCTGGGGCAATAAAAACGCTTCGGATGAGGAACTGGTACAGGCCTGCAGGCTGGCCCAGGCGGATGAGTTTATTTCTCAGTTCCCCAATGGGTACGACACCTATATCGAGCAGGGGGGAACCAATGTTTCCGGCGGGCAGAAGCAGCGTCTGTGTATCGCCAGAGCTCTCCTGAAGAAGCCGAAGATTCTGATCCTTGACGATTCTACCAGCGCGGTGGATACCCGGACGGACGCGCTGATCCGCAAGGCCATGCGGGAATATATTCCGGAGACCACAAAGATTATTATCGCGCAGAGGATTTCCTCTGTGGAGGATTCAGACCGGATTCTTGTGATGGACGGCGGCCGGATCCTTGCCGTGGGAACCCACGAGGAGCTGCTGGCTCACAATGAGATTTACCAGGAAATTTACTATTCTCAGAATAAGGCAGGTGTGAGCGATGAATAATAAGAAAAAGAAACCGAATGTAGTCGGCCGCCTTCTGAAGACGGTGTGGGAGTTTTACCCGGTTATGTTTCCCCTGGTGATCGTCTGTATTGTTTTCAGCGCCATCGTCAGTGCCCTGCCCACGATTTTCATGCAGAATATTATCGCGGTGATTGAGAGCAGCTGGGAGTCCGGTGACTGGGGCGCGGTGAGCGGGCAGATCCTGAGATATGTGGGAATACTGGTTGTGCTGTATATCCTTTCCCTTCTTTCGGTTTTTGCCTACAATCAGATGATGGCGATCATTACCCAGGGAACCCTGAAAAAACTGCGGGTGAAGATGTACAATGGTATGCAGCGTCTTCCTGTAAAATATTTTGACACACACAATCACGGCGACGTGATGAGCTATTACACCAATGACATTGACACTCTGCGCCAGATGCTCTCTCAGAGCTTTCCCAATCTGCTGATCTCTGCGATCACGGTGGTGTCGATTTTTGCCATTATGATCTATTACTGCTTCTGGCTGATGATTGTGGTGGTTGCGGGCGTGATCCTCATGGTACTGATCACGGGAAAGGTCGGCGGAGGCTCTGCCAGGTTCTTTTTCCGGCAGCAGGTGGCGCTTGGAAAGGTAGAGGGCTTTGCGGAGGAGATCATGACCGGTCAGAAGGTAGTGAAGGTTTTCTGCCATGAGACGGAAAGCGAGAAGGATTTCGACCGGATCAATGATGAGCTTTTCAGGGAGTCGGAGAAGGCCAACCGGTATGCCAATACCCTGGGACCGATTCTGAATAATCTGGGAAACCTGCTGTATGTGTGTGTGGCGGTGGTCGGCGGCCTTCTGCTTCTGTCCGGGGTTCCAAACCTGAGCCTGTCCGGGCTTCCCATCAGTATCAGCATTATTGTACCTTTTCTGAATATGACCAAGCAGTTTGCCGGGAGCATCAATCAGGTTTCCCAGCAGATCAATGCGGTGGTTATGGGTCTGGCCGGATCTGAAAGGATTTTTGCCCTGCAGGATGAGGCTGCGGAAACGGACGAGGGGTATGTGACTCTGGTAAATGCCCGGGAGGAAAACGGGGTGCTTACCGAGTGTCAGGAGAGAACCAGCCTGTGGGCCTGGAAACATCCCCATCAGGCGGACGGGAATGTCACTTATACGAAGCTTACCGGCGATGTACGGCTGTCTGGGGTGGATTTTGCCTATGAGGAGGGCAAGCCGGTTCTTCACGACGTAAGCCTTTACGCGAAGCCGGGGCAGAAGGTGGCCTTTGTGGGCGCCACCGGCGCAGGCAAGACCACGATTACCAATCTGCTGAATCGTTTTTATGATATCGCGGATGGAAAAATCCGTTATGACGGGATTAATATTAATAAGATTAAGAAGGCGGATCTCCGCCATTCCCTGGGCATTGTGCTTCAGGATACCAATCTGTTTACAGGAACCGTAATGGAAAATATCCGTTACGGAAAGCTGGACGCCACCGATGAAGAGTGTATCGCGGCGGCCAGACTGGCCGGGGCGGATGATTTTATCACCAGGCTCCCGGATGGCTATAACACTTATATCACCGGAAACGGAGCCAATCTTTCCCAGGGGCAGCGCCAGCTGCTTTCCATCGCAAGAGCGGCTGTGGCCGATCCGCCGGTTATGATTCTGGATGAGGCTACCTCCTCCATTGACACACGGACGGAGGCCATTGTACAGCGGGGCATGGACGCGCTGATGGAGGGCAGGACCGTGTTTGTCATCGCGCATCGCCTGTCCACGGTTAAGAATTCTGATGTGATCATTGTCCTGGATCACGGACGGATCATAGAGCGGGGGACCCATGACGAGCTGATCCGGCAGAAGGGGCAGTATTATCAGCTTTATACTGGTGCCTTTGAGCTGGAATAAGCGCTTCGGCCGGAAATCCCCCAAAAGCGAAAGCCTGTCCGTGCGGCAGGCGGAAAGGAAGTTCAAAGTTGAAAAAAATACTGTTTCTGATTATTGACATGCAGAATGGCTTTCAGAATGAATTTACCCGGGGGCTGGACGGCCGGATCCTGAGTTTTTTGCAGCAGGTCGGCCAGGACGTGCTGGTGGCCGGGACAAGGTATGTGAACCATGCGCGAACGGCCTGCTATGTTTTTGAGGGCTGGACGGCCTGTATGGCGGGAGAGCCGGAGACGGAGATTCTGGATTCTCTGAAGCCGGTGATCCCCAGAGTATTTGACAAGGACAAATACAGCTGCTGGAATGAAGAGATGAAGACCTTTGTCCGGGAAAATGGGATTGAAAAAATCTATTTTGCGGGGGTCAACACCGGCTGCTGTGTGCTGCACAGTGCCTTCGACTGTTACAACGATCTGGTGGACTGTGCGGTGATTGAGGATCTGTGCGGATCCACCTCCGGACCGGAGGAGCACGAGGCGGCGCTGGTGGTTCTGAAAAGCTGTATCACGCCGCAGAGGGTGATTTCCGCCAGGCAGGCTCTTCTGGAGATTCAGTCTCCGGAATAATCCGGGAGCAGCCGCACAGTATTTTCCTGGAAATCCCGGGAGCGGGGGCACGGTTGTGTTCCCGCTCCCGGCAAAGAACAGAGGATATAGAGAAAAGAAAAAGGAGGATATTATGTTTATCACATGTTTGGATATGGAAGGGGTTCTGGTCCCGGAGATCTGGATCGCGTTTTCGAAGGCGAGCAATATTCCGGAGCTTGCAAGAACCACCCGGGATGAGCCGGATTACAATAAGCTTATGAACTGGAGGCTTGGCGTCCTTCGGGAGCATGGCCTGGGTCTTAAGGAAATTCAGGAAACCATCGGCACCATTGACCCGCTGCCCGGGGCCAGGGAATTCCTGGATGAGCTCCGCAGGATGACGCAGGTGATCATCATCAGTGATACTTTTACTCAGTTTGCTGCGCCGCTGATGGAAAAGCTTGGCTGGCCCACTCTTTTCTGCAATTCTCTGGATGTGGGGCCGGAGGGGGAGATTACCGGCTTCCGGATGCGCACGGAGCATTCCAAACTGGCCACTGTGCGGGCGCTTCAGTCCATCGGGTTTGACACCATTGCCAGCGGCGACAGCTACAACGACCTGGATATGATCCGCGCCAGCCGGGCCGGTTTTCTCTTTAAAACCACCGAGAAAATCCGCATGGACAACCCGGATCTTCCGGCTTATGAGGAATTCGATGAGTTGCTGGAGGCGATTCAGAAGGCGATGGAAGCCTGATCTGTGAAGACAACCGGTGATGGCCTCATCAGACATAAACAGATTACAGAATTAAGAAGGAAATCACGATGATACAGACAGGAATCAGCAGGAAAATTTATCTGGAGCTGACGCCGCCCACGGAAAGTGACAACGTCTCCGCTCAGCGGCGGATTCTGCGTGCTCTGGAGACAGAGGGATGGGAAGATGTGGAAATGTCCGTGGCTGTGCTGCGCGCACTTTATCCCCTCTGCGAGGAAGCCGGCTGGAAGGTGACGGTTTCTCTTGGTTATGACGGCGGGCGCTGGCAGGCCATCGCCCTGGAGGCGGGGGATACGTCCCGGGAGCACTACGGTCTGGCGGTGGATCTGGGCAGCACCACGGTGGTGATGCAGCTGGTGAACTGCGATACCGGAGAAACTGTGGCTCAGAAAAGCGCATATAACCGGCAGATCGCTTTTGGCGAGGATATTCTGACACGGATTTTTTACAGTAAGGACAACGAAGCCTGTCTGGAGGAGCTTCGGAAGGCGACAGTGGGAACCATCCAGGAACTGCTGGAGGATATTTCCGGTACAACTGGTATTCCAAAAGAACGGTGCCTTTCTATGGTTATTGCAGGAAACACGACGATGACTCACTTCCTTCTGGGACTGGACGCATTCTGTGTATTTTCGGCGCCCAATGCGGTGCTGGCCGATCAGCCGGGCTTTTTGCGGGGAAGGGATCTGGACATTCCCATTCCCGGTTATGTGTTCTGTTACCCGGGAAAGGCAAATTATCTGGGCGGGGATATTCTGGCCGGAATGATCGCGACAGGCATGCACCGGCGGGATACGATATCCCTGTTTTTTGATGTGGGAACCAACGGGGAGCTGGTGGTGGGAAACCGGGAGTTTCTTCTCTGCGGCGCGGGCGCAGCCGGACCGGCCCTGGAAGGCGGCGTGGTGAAAACCGGGATGCGGGCCGCCGAAGGTGCGGTGCAGCATGTGCGGATTGACAAAACGGAAGGCTTTTACATATTTGATACAGATGTGATCGGTGGGGGAGTCCCCAGGGGGATCTGCGGCTCCGGTATTATTGATCTTCTCTCCGGACTGTTTCTTCTGGGAGGTCTGGATATGCGGGGATGGCTGGTGCCGGAAGCCTCCCCATCCATTGTATGGCAGCCGGAGGAGGGGGAATATGCGGTCTCCTACGCGCCGGGGCTGTGGTTTTATCAGAGTGATGTGAACGAGTTTATCCGCACCAAGGCGGCGGCCTATACGATGATGGAATATCTTCTGACGGAGACCGGCATTCCCCTGGAGGAGGTCTGCGATTTTTACATGGCCGGAGCCTTTGGCTCTCATGTGGAGACGGAGTCGGCCGTAAACATCGGGATGTATCCGGATGTGGAGCCGGAACGGATTCACGCCGTGGGGAATACTTCCCTGGAAGGAGCAAGACGGCTTCTTCTGGATATGGGAATCCTGGAAGGACTGTCGCAGATTCTGGATCTGATGACTTATGTGCAGTTTTCCTCTGTTGAAAATTTCCTGGAAAATATGGTGGGTGCATCCGCCCTTCCCCATACAGACCTGGAGAGATATCCGTCTGTAAAAGCGAGACTTGACTGGAACAGGAGATGAGAAAATGAGACCAGTGATTGCAGTTCCCATGGGGGATCCGGCGGGAATCGGGCCGGAGATCGTGCTGAAGGCCCTTGGCCGGGAGGAGATTGTGGGGATGGCCAGATGTGTGGTTGTGGGAGATTACAGGGTTCTGGAAAATGCCCTGGGTTTTCTGCACATGGATCAGAGGATTCGCTGTATAACCGGGCCGGAGCAGGGAGATTACCGCGCAGGGGTCATAAACCTGATCGATCTTGACAATGTGGACATGGATTCCTTCCGGATCGGAGAGATCAGCGGCCGGTGCGGGAAGGCCGCCTATGAATATATAGCCCGGAGCATTGCCCTTGCCAGCGAGGGAGAGGCGGACGCTGTGGCTACCACCCCCATCAATAAAGAAGCTCTGCGGGCCGGCGGCGTTCCATACATCGGCCACACGGAGATTTTCGGCGCCCTGACGCACACACCGGATCCGCTGACCATGTTTGAGGTGCGGGGATTGCGGGTGTTTTTCCTGACCCGGCATGTGTCTCTGCGCCAGGCCTGTGATCTGGTGACCAGGGAGCGGATTAAGGATTATGTAAAACGCTGCACACAGGCCCTGAAGCAGCTGGGTGTGGAGGGAGGAACCATGGCAGTGGCCGGGCTGAACCCCCACAGCGGAGAGCACGGTCTGTTTGGCACGGAGGAGATGGAGGCCGTTGTCCCCGCGGTGGAGGAACTTCAGAAGGAGGGGTATTCCGTGGTGGGTCCCATAGGGGCGGATTCCGTATTTCATATGGCCCTTCAGGGAAAATATAACAGTGTGCTTTCCCTGTACCATGATCAGGGCCACATTGCCACGAAAACTCTGGATTTTGAGAGAACCATTGCGGTTACGGCCGGAATGCCCATCCTGCGCACCTCCGTGGACCACGGCACAGCCATGGACATTGCCGGAAAGGGAATCGCCAGCTCCGTCAGTATGGAGGAGGCCATCCGGCTGGCGGTGAAATACGCCCCCGGCTTTCAGGTTTCCTGAAAGCCGGACAGGACGACGGGATACCTGAAAAACGGACGTCTGAGAAAAAAATGGTGAAACATCAGGAAATTTTGTCTTTACATTGATTTGATAATGTGTTAAAGTAATGCGTAGAGTTTATTCAAACTCTTCGGCGTATAACAGAATAAGAGAATTAAGATCAGATGAAAGAGATCAAAGGTGATTTCGCAGATGAGATTATACTCATGCTGCGATTTTTTTCTGTTAGAGGGTTCGAAGGGCATACATAAGGAGGGAAAGCATGATACAAATCATTACAAACGTGAACAACTTTGTCAATGGCATCGTCTGGGGGTGGCCGGCGCTGATTCTGCTGGCTTTTGTGGGCGTGCTGATGACCTGTCTCACCAGGGTATTTCAGATCACCCATATCGGGCACTGGATGAAAATGACCATCGGCGCTATTTTTAAAGACAAAAACGTGGTTGGACATACCAAGGACAAGTCCATCTCTCAGTTCCAGTCTCTGTGTACGGCTCTGGCCGCCACTGTAGGTACCGGTAACATTGTAGGTGTGGCCGGCGCCATTATCGTGGGTGGTCCAGGCGCTGTGTTCTGGATGTGGCTGATCGCCTTCTTTGGCATGATGACTAATTATTCCGAGAACGTGCTGGGTATCTACTACCGCAGGAAAAATAAGGCCGGTGAGTGGTCCGGCGGCGCCATGTACTATCTGCGGGACGGTCTTGGAGCCAAGAAGGGCTGCAAGGGAATCGGCAAGGTGCTGGCGGTTCTGTTTTCCGTTTTCTGCTTCCTGGCTTCCTTCGGAATCGGAAATATGACTCAGGTCAATTCCATTTCCGGAAATATGGAAACTGTTTTCGGTGTTCCCACCTGGATCACCGGTATTGTGGTTCTGGTTCTGGCCGGACTGGTAATCGTAGGCGGACTGAAGCGAATTGCCTCTGTAACCGAGAAAATTGTGCCGTTTATGGTGGTTCTCTATATTGTGGGCACGGTTGTGATTTTCTTTACCAACATTTCCCATGTGGGCGCTGTGTTCGGCGCGATCTTTAAGGGCGCCTTCGCCTTCAAGGCTGCCGGCGGCGGTATTGTGGGCTATGGAATCAAGCTTGCCATTGAACAGGGTATGAAGCGAGGCGTATTCTCCAATGAGGCCGGCCTTGGCTCCTCTGTTATGGTTCACTCCAATTCCAACGTAAGTGAGCCGGTTCGTCAGGGAATGTGGGGAATCTTCGAGGTATTTGCGGATACCATTATTGTATGTACCCTGACCGCTTTCGCGGTGCTTTCTTCCGGTCTGGTAGATCTGGAGACCGGCGAGACCGTAACGGAGTATGCGGGAGTTGCGCTGACCAAGGCGAACATTGTTTCCACCGTATTCTCCATGCACTTTGGACAGATCGGTGCGGCCTTTGTGGCCATCGCCATTATGCTTTTTGCTTTTTCCACAGTTCTCGGCTGGAGCCATTACGGAACCAAGGCCTGTGAGTTCCTGTTCGGTGAAAAATACACCATTGTGTATCGGGTGATTTTCGTAATCGCCATCTTCGGCGGCGCGGTTATGAGTGACAACCTGGCCTGGGATCTGGCGGATACCTTCAACGGTCTGATGATGATCCCCAACCTGATCGGTGTTCTGGTTCTGTCGCCCCAGGTATACGCGATCACAAAGAACTATGTGGACCGTGTGATCAAGGGAAAGAAAGCGAAGCCCATGCTGTCCTTCTTCCCGGATGTGCAGGCGGAGCAGGAGAAAAAACTGTAAGCTGTAATGAAAAAAGCCGTGTTCTTCGTTGGAAGAGCACGGCTTTTTGAATCCCTGAATCCACTGTTGCGCACGGCATGGTTTTCATGGTAGAATAAGTCTATATGATGAAACCCCGTAACAGCTTTTCCGGAACGCCTTTGTGGAAGAGAAGGCGTTTTCGGTGGATTATGAAAAGGAGCAAAAATGAGTGCAGAGAAAAAAATTCCTTACAAGATTTACCTGCAGGAGGAGGAGATGCCCACCTCCTGGTATAATATGCGGGCGGACATGAAGAACAAACCGGCACCCCTCCTGAACCCGGGAACCCTGCAGCCGCTGAAATTTGAGGAGCTGCAGCCGATTTTCTGTGATGATCTCATCGCCCAGGAGCTGAACGATACAGACGCTTATATTGAGATTCCGGAGGCGATCCGGGAATATTATAAAACCTATCGCCCGTCTCCAGTTGTGAGAGCCTACAATCTGGAGAAAAAGCTCCAGACACCGGCAAAGATTTATTACAAATTTGAGGGAAACAACACCAGCGGAAGTCACAAGCTGAATTCCGCCATTGCCCAGGCCTATTACGCGAAAAAACAGGGCCTGAAGGGCGTGACCACAGAGACCGGAGCCGGGCAGTGGGGAACCGCCCTTTCCATGGCCTGCGCTTATTTTGACCTGGACTGCAAGGTATATATGGTGAAGGTCTCCTATGAGCAGAAGCCCTTCCGCCGGGAAGTGATGCGGACCTACGGCGCTTCCGTGACGCCGTCCCCCTCTGACACCACAACCGTTGGAAAAAAGATCCTTGCTGAGCATCCGGGAACCACGGGAAGCCTTGGATGCGCCATTTCTGAGGCTGTGGAAGTGGCGACATCCAATGAAGGGTATCGCTATGTACTGGGCAGCGTGCTGAATCAGGTGCTGCTCCATCAGTCGGTGATCGGTCTTGAGACCAAAACCGCTCTGGATAAATATGGGATTCAGCCGGATATTATCATCGGCTGCGCCGGCGGCGGCTCCAATCTGGGCGGCCTGATTGCTCCCTTTATGGGCGAGAAGCTGCGCGGGGAGAAGGATTACCGTATTATCGCCGTGGAACCGGCCTCCTGCCCCAGCTTTACCCGGGGGAAATTTGCCTACGATTTCTGCGACACCGGCATGATCTGCCCGCTGGCCAAAATGTACACTCTGGGAAGCGGATTTATTCCTGCGCCCAACCATGCCGGAGGCCTGCGCTTCCACGGTATGAGCTCCATTCTCTCCCAGCTGTATCATGACGGATTGATGGAAGCGGTAGCGGTAGAGCAGACCGCGGTATTCCAGGCCGCGGAGCAGTTCGCCAGAACGGAAGGCATCCTTCCGGCGCCGGAGAGCAGCCATGCCATCAGGGTTGCCATTGATGAGGCGCTTAAATGTAAGGAAACCGGAGAGGAAAAGAACATTGTCTTCGGTCTGACCGGTACCGGGTATTTTGATCTGGTGGCCTACCAGCAGTATAATGATCATGTGATGACCGACTATATTCCCACGGATGAGGACCTTCAGGCCGGCTTTGCCGGAATCCCCAGATTCCCGGGAAATGAATAAGAAGTAATACAAAAAGCAAAGGGCCTTTCGCCCGCAGAGGATTCGCTCTGCGGGAGGGAAGGCCCTTTCTTTGTTCAGTGGAGAATCAGATGGGTGACAGGTATTTCTCCACGTCAAGCTCTCTGAAGGGGATAAAAGGTTCCGGCAGGGCGGGGTGCGTTCCCAGCATTTTTTCCATCCAGACCAGGTTGTACCAGGTGCCGAATTTATATCCGCACCGGTGAAATTCTCCCACCATACGGTATCCCATATGGGTGTGAAACTTTACGCTTTTTCGGGTGAGATGGGCGTCTTCCTTTTCCGGATAAGCGATGCAGGCGTTGAGATTCTGAATGTTCTGCGCCCGGGAAATTTTTTCCAGGGAAGTGTACAGCGCTCTCCCGATTCCCCGCCCGGCCTGGTCTTCTGCCACATAGATGGAGACTTCCACCGACCAGTCGCAGGCGGCTCTCTCGTTGAAGGTGCCGGTGTAGGCGTAGCCCAGAATATGTTCGTCCTCCACCGCGGCCAGGTAAGGATACTTTATCAGGGTATTTTCAACCCTTGTCCGGAATTCTCCGGGGGTGGGAACCAGATATTCAAAGGTGATGGCTGTTTTTTCCACATAGGGCGCGTAGACCGCCAGCAGCCCTTCCGCGTCGCGGACGGTGGCCGGACGGATCCGGATTTCGTCTGGGTTCATGGGTGCCTCCCTACACAATGGCTTCAACAAGGAACCGTTCTCCTAACTGCACATGTCGGATTCCCGTCTGCTTATTTTTATTGAAATTAAAACTCAGCATATATCCTTTCTCCAGGTGATAGTAATCCATGTATTCCAGCAGCTGCTGTTCGCCCCGCCGGTTGTATTCTGCCCCATGCCATATTTTCATTTCCAGGACGGACTGGATTCCTCTATAGTCAATAATAACGTCCGTACGTTTCATATTTCGTGTCCTGGATTCTATATAATAATTTCCATTTCCATTAATGATCGGTTTCAGAAAAATCAGAAAAATACGTCTCCCGTTTTCTTCGATAAACTGGTCATCCGTATCCCCATAAATTTCTTCGAAATATTCACAGAATTTTTCTAACACAAGTTCCATCTGAAGATAACCGCCCCGTATAAAATAGTTTTTTTCCGTTTCGGCGGCTGTAAAAATTTTACTGTCGGTCTCTTCCTCAGAAAGAAAGAGGTTGTAAAGCTTCATCTCAAAAATACGGTTGGAAATACTGACTATGCCCTCTTTTTCTTTCAGAAAGCCGAACATTTCTCCAATGCGGATGCGTTCATTTTCTGCCTCATAAGAATACTTTCTTCCCTGAAAAAGGATGCTGTAGATCATATCTCTGAGATTCGGGTATTCTGAGAGCTTTTTACTCATATCGTCAAATAAGGTATTAGGGCATTTCAGGATATTCCGCACTGCATTCTGAAATGCATCTGTGCTCCAATGGGTGTTTTTTTCTTTCTTTGAGGTGCAGTCTGTTATGCCCTCTGCCAGAAGCTGACATAGTCTGGAGACAAGAAAAGGATAGCCGGAGGTATAATCATACAGGAGTTGTCCGGTTTTTTTAACATCCATTCCTGTATCCCACTCATTTTCATATTCCTGAAGCATGGAAGCAATTTCGTCCGGAGAAAAACTCATGTCTAATGAAAAATCAGCTGCGATGTTCCAGGGGCTGTTATATTTGGATTCTTCCCCTGGATGGAGCTTCTGCTTCAGATTTTTTATATCGTAAACTCCGGATAAGATGACGGACCAGAAGGTTGTATCGGTCCCCTTTAGCCGATTCATGTATTTCGAGCGCAGCAGACCAAGGAAAGACAGAAAAATCTGATTATCAGAGCTTTTATCCACCTCGTCAATCATCAGGACAACCTGTTTTTTACAGGAATCACAGAGCCTTGTGATTTTCTTCCCCAGCTCCCGCATGGGAAAAAGTGAGGAAATGGGCTGTTCCCATTCCCGTATGATCTCTTTGTTCACATCTTCTTTGCGAAGACAATCTGCAATATCCATCATCATTCCCACAGCCAGAGAATAGGCGGAAACAAAATATTCGTCCGCGGCCTCAAAGCTCAGACTTAACACGAGAAATGCAGGTCTCAGGTTTTCTTCCAGCATATAAAGAGTAGTGGTTTTGCCATATTGCCGCGCCCGGTTGATCGTAAAATATTTTCCGGGAATAACATATTCATTTTTTATCCTCTCAATCCGACTGCTTATATCAACCATATAGTTTTTATCCGGATTGCAGACTCCCGTAACATTAAATGATCTGCGCATAGACCTGTCCTTTCATTGCCTTTGAAAATCCTGTTCCCGTTATAAGAATGATGATGTTGGGGTTAAAAGTATTTGCTCTCCATGACTCCTGAGAATTTCCTCACAGAGCGCCCTGCGGGTGTCCGTGCTTCGAACTTCCGGATTCTGGTATCATAAAAATTGTAATGTTTCTGTAGGGAAAATGCAAGAAAGAAATTGCAAAGTTAAAGCTCATAATAGTGGGCGTAAATTCCGCCCTGGGCCAGCAGTTCCTCGTGGGTGCCGCGCTCGGCAATGCCGTTGTCGGCGATGACCAGAATCTCATCCATGTCACGGATGGTGGAGAGCCTGTGGGCGATGGTGATGGTGGTGCGGTTGTGCGCCAGGGCGTCCAGGCTTTTCTGGATGTAGCGCTCACTCTCGTTGTCCAGGGCACTGGTGGCCTCATCCAGGATAAGGATCGGCGGGTTTTTCAGGAAAACCCGGGCGATGGAGATCCGCTGCTTCTGTCCGCCGGAAAGACGGGTGCCGCGCTCGCCCACGAAGGAGTCATAGCCGTTGGGAAGGCTCATGATAAAATCATGGATATTGGCCTTTCTGGCGGCGGAGAGAATCTCTTCCTCCGAGGCGCCTGGCTTCCCGTAGGCGATGTTTTCCCGGATGGTTCCGCAGAACAGATAAACATCCTGCTGGACAATACCGATGCTGCCCCGGAGACTTTCCAGAGTCAGAGAGCGTATGTCCTTTCCATCTATGGTAATCTGCCCGCCGGTTACATCGTAGAAGCGGGGGAGAAGATTACAGATGGTGGTTTTTCCGCTGCCGGAGGGACCGGCCAGAGCCACAGATTTTCCCTGGGGGATACGGAAGGATACGTGGGAGAGAACCGGAGTTTCATCGTCGCTGTAGTGGAAGGAAACATCCTGGAAAACCACCTCTCCCTTTACGTCGGACAGCGGCCTGGCATCCGGGGAATCCTCAATTTCCGGTTTGGTTTCTACCACGGCGATGAAGCGCCGGAAGCCGGACAGACCCTTCTGCATCATTTCCGTCAGCTCCACCAGAATCTGGATGGGACTGATAAAAATGCCGATGTACAGGGCGTACATGGCCAGGTCCGAGACGTCCATTTTCCCATTGGCAATGAGAAAACCGCCGAAGATAAGCACTACCAGGTACATCATTCCCTGGAAAAAAAGGTTGCTGCTCATGAAACTTCCCATGCATCTGTAGTTGGCATCCTTGGACGCAAGGAAGGCCTGGTTGCTTCTGGAGAATTTTTCCCGCTCAATGGGCTCGTTGGTGAAGGACTGCACCACCCGGATGCCCGCCAGAGTGTCCTGAAGGCTGGCGTTTACGTCGCCGATTTTCTTCCGGTTGTCCATGAAGGTGGCCTGAATCCTGCGGTTCTGCCAAAGGGAAAAGAACAGCATGGCCGTTACCAGGAAAAGCAGGGGAATGGCCAGATATGCATTGATCTGCACCAGAAAAATGAAGGATCCGATGATCTTAATCAGGGAGATAAAGAAGTTTTCCGGTGCGTGGTGGGCCATCTCGGAGATATCGAAAAGGTCTGACACCAGCTTGCTCATCATCTGCCCGGAGTTGTTCTGGTCATAATAGGAGAAGGACAGTTTTTCGTAGTGTTCAAACAGCTGCTGGCGCATGTCCCGCTCCATGCGGGCGCCCATCATATGGCCCTGGTAGCTGACGTAGTATTTACACAGAGCCTGGAGAAGGTACATAAGGAACAGCGCTGCCCCCAGAGGAAGAAGGGCGTTTAAAATCACCCGGGATTCCCGGGTGAAAAGGGTGCGGGTCATGATCCGCAGGATCTGCGGATAGGCCAGGTCCACCAGGCTGATCACCGCCGCGCAGGCCAGATCCAGATAAAAGACCAGACGATAGGGTTTATAATAAGGGATGAATTTCTTCAGGGTTTCCATGTGTGTTATGTCCTTTCACGAAAGAATTGTATTTGTATTTCCATCTCCGCAAAGAAAATATTCCGGGACCGCACACTATTTTAGTCCGGAATTCCGGAGGGTGTCAAGGTGTTTCTGTGAAAGGAAGAAAAATGTGAAAAAACAGTGAATAATGCGGATTGACGGGGGTTTATGAGAGTAGGTATAATAGTGACAGAATACCTTTTGTCGCTTCAAACATCGAATGAAAATCGGAGGAAAACTGTATGAAAAAGAATTCTGCTTCAGCGAAAAGATTTTACATCCCATCCATGATATGTGCGGTGCTAATGTTTATGAGTGTTTTCTGGACATGGTTTCCTTCCTCTGTTAAGGCGGAATCGGATGTTTTTGAAGTGGTTACGGAGAAGGAATCTGATGAAGCAGCAGCGCTGACAGCGACCTCTGTGATATGGAATGATGTGGCAGATACAGCTGCGAATCTCAGCCATGCGGAGATTATCGGAGTAAATGACAGCGGTGTAATCTGCTGGACGACACAAACCGATGACTATGAAATGGTTGGGGATTTTGCCATATACGTTGAACTTGGCACAGATTCCGGACAGTTTTACTATTATGAGCACAATTTTCTTAAATGCCTGAATGTGGAGGACGGTGAGCTGCTCTGGTCGATCGAAATACCACTTACGAATATTGTTGGAAGTGTGTTTGGCGATGACGGTACCCTTTATCTGGGCGCTGTATATTGTACTCCGGATTTTGTGGCTGTCAGTTCGCAGGGCGTGATTCTTGCCGAGCTTATGCTTTCTGAAGAATCTACCAGCTGTTATCCCTGTGATTTTTCCTGGAAAGATGGGATTGTATCACTGACAATTCGAGATCTGTGGAATGTTGAAGAACCGATTTATATGGAGGTTGATGTCAGTGATTATTCTTTTAGCAGATCCACCACCGGAGAAATCCATCATTAGTTTTTGGAAAATTTGTTGCTTATGGGGAGCTATAAGGGAGGGAAATATGAAAAGGAAATTATGGGCATGCCTTGCATTGACAGTAATTTTAATTTGTAATTGTAATGTCAACCTTATTCTGGCGTCGTCTGATCAGTTTTACGATGGCGCTGAAAGTACAGAAGAGGAGATTGATACAGGAAATGAGGAAAATGATCCCGCTTCATATGTGGAGATATCCATTTATAATGAACGGGAGATTGATGGAAAAACTTATTCAGTGGTGTCGAATGGAAAAGAGGATGCCGCCTGTGCCTATACGGTGTATGTGAGAGATGAATCTGGAGAAACCACACCATTATTATACTGCCAGGGGTATGGGATTTTAACAAATGGAGAATATCTTTATTATTCAGTAGGCGAATATGAGTCTAAAACAACAATTAATTATGTTTACAGCAGTATTTCGATTTATCGGTATAACATCGCCAGCAGAGAAACACAGCTGATATATTCGCAGGAAGGCAGTACATTAATGTTTTTGCCTTTTGCCTGCATTGATGATTATTTATATGCCGGATCTACAACGCAGTATGGCGGCGAATATGGAACGTTTCTTTCAATAAATTTAAGTACAGGAGAAGCAGTCCATGTTGTGAAAGAGGCGGATTCAATACAACAATTGCCTGGGAGTGATAAGCTCCTTGTATCGGCAACGGGTTTTCCCCATGGCGGGCCGCTGTATTTAATAAGCCCGGATGGAAAAGATGTTGTTTTGATAACCGAAGAAGCAGTTTGCGAAGTTGAAGTGGAGAATGATTTTATTTACTTTACAGAAACAACTATGACCTGGGAAACAAAAAGAGGAAAATGCAATTTAGACGGAAGCCAGGTGCAATATCTTACGGATGTTTCTTACCCGGAACTTGGGCATACCGCCGAAGGTGAAGCATACCGGACATTCATGAGCGAAGATAATTACCCCCAGTATTTTTATCAATCAGAGACGACCGAGTTCTCCGTTTATGACATAAATAATGACGGTGTACAGGAAATGATACTTCGTGAAGGTCCGATTACTGGATACTATTATGTTTATGGCTATGTCAACGCAGAAGTCACATTGCTCGGTACGTGTGAGTACTCCAACAGATATGGCGCCTATTATTCGGCGGCCAGAAATGCGTTCGTAATTATATCAAACGGTGGAGCAGATTTTCTTACTTATGAATTTTATCAGGTTACTAATAAACTGAATCTTATGTTTCAGATATCTCACAGCTTTTTTGGCCCGGGGCTTGGAACCGTGACAGAGGATAATCCCCAAGGATATGAAATATACTCCTTTAGTTATTATGACGCAGACGGAGTCGAAAGCGATATCAAAGAAGCCGACTGGAATGCTTACATAGACGACTTCGAAGAAATTACTTTTACAGAATTTGAGGCAGCAATCAGCGACGATATTACCGTCACCGAGAATACTGCAGCTACTTTTGAGGAAAAAATTGAAGATATTCGGACTGTTTATTATTCAATACAGGACAATCTGAATATATTTGAATATTTTGCAGATGAAAACGGGATCGGTTATTATCGTCAAAGCGGAATTCTTCGGAAAGTCGTAATACCCGCCGGTACTTACGATTCAACCACATATACCGGGGCCGATGTCTACAGTGCCGAATGTTATTATGATGAATCCGGTTCTCTGAAATTTGTCTTTGCTTTTAACGGAACAGAAGAATATCGGTACTATATTATATATCAGAACGGTAGTTATCTGATTATTCGATATATTGACAATCTGGGGGAAACATATGACTATGCAGATGGAATTGCCATTTCTGAACTCACCTCGATAAACAGTTATTTTTGTGAACTGGCAACACAATTTAAATGAGCGGTGTTCTTTTTCTTCTCTTTGTGAGACTAAAAGTGTTGCGAAAATGAGGATAAATTATACAAATTAAACGGGAAAAGTTGCGAAAAAGTTGACTATATGTGGAGCTAAGAATATAATAAGAGTGTAAAAGAGAGAAAAGGCTTTGAATTGTATTGGAGGTAACGATAATGGCAAATGTAAGCGAGACTATTAGCAACAATATAATGAATATTATGAAACAAAATGGAAAAAAGCAGATTGAACTGGCTGACTATCTTGGAGTGTCCAGACAGGTGATAAGCAGGATGCTTACCGGTGGAAGGATGATTAATGCAATGGAACTGCAGAAGATTTCGGAATTTCTTGGCACTTCTATGGAGAGTCTGGTTAAACGTCCGACAGGAATTGCAGAAACGAATGCTGTAAAGGCATTTATGGGTAAGGTGGAGTCTCAGAAAGCAAGGGATGGACTTGAAATTGCAGATGAGATAGCAGAACTTATTTGTTTTTACGCACGTACTCGTGAAAATGCTGAGGAAATGATGAAACCATGGGAGGCTTAGAGAGAGATGTGCCGGGTATTGAATAATAGTCTTTTTAGCAAAGACAGAAAGAAATATAAAAAAATAAGTGAATGTGCAGTAACTTTTAATTCACTCTATAATAAGAATAATATTATTCAGGATGATATCTTTAACGTGCTGGAGAACTTTGTGGCACGTCATGAAATGCCATTTGATATGTTGAGATATCCTGTTGAGGATGCAGATTTATGTGCATGTACATTCATTCGTAAAGGACGTATGTTTGTAATGATTAATTCCGCGTTGCCATTATCAAAACAGATCTTTGCAGCAGCGCATGAATTGTATCATATTTATTGCTATTTTGAGGGACATGATTCGGCGTTATTACAATCCGGGTCATTTTTAGCATCTGGTATTATAGATGAAGAAGCAAAAGAGATGGAGGATATGGAAGCCAACGCTTTTGCGGCTATTTTATTAGTTCCCAAGGAACAGCTTGATGAGCAGACGGATGTGTACAATTTATCGTATAAAAATATTTCAGTGCAGACTGTTCTTAAGATAATGGATATTTTTGCAGTTCCTTATAAGGCGGCAGTACTTCGCCTTTTAGAGGAAGATAAGATTGAGGTTAAGGCTGCAAAAAATCTTTTACAGATTGAGGAAGAAGAAATCAACAGGCAAATTGAACTTACGGGAAAAGCTGCACGCTGGCAGGAGATACCGAAGGATTTCATCAGATTTGGAAGCTTATCAGAATTGATGTATGATGTGGAACAGTTGGATGCTGTTCGTGTTGAACGTTTAGAAAGTGATAAGATTAGATTGAGTGAAATTGTGAAAAGCTTAAGGAAACAGTGAGGTAATACCTATGGAAATGGACAAAAAATACGCCTTACTGGATACTGACTTTTTATATAAATCACATTTAGCAAGAAATGCAGATAATCATACGTTGACAGATTTTGTAATGGAATTTGCAGAATATGAGTTTTTCTGTCATGAAATGATTAGGGAAGAACTGAGCAGACGCGAATTGACGCCGGATCCGAATCCTTGGCTTGAAGAAAGAATTAAAGCCGGAAAAGTGAAACTGTATACGGATCGAAAGATTGTAAGTGAATTGGGGAAGTTATACGGAGAAGAAGCAACAAACGCGTATTTGGAATTACTGAAAAATAGTTGTGATATTTTTAATGTTGATTTTTATGAACAATATTATGGTTCTTTGAGTGGGACAGAGAATTTAAAAGATGTTGAGGTGTTTTTGACGGCTTTAAAGGTGTGTGACGAGAATGTTCCGCATAAAAAGGGACTGGGAGAGAAAAAAACCTATGTCCTGATTCAGATGATGGAGATTATGTATAGCAATCGGGTGTATGTGTTCTGCTCAGATGATTTTAAAGCAAGGCAGAGTATAGCAAGTTTGGAAACACCGATTTATTGTATCAGCATATTAGGGGTCTTCTATAAGCTGATGAAGTCAGGTAAAGAAAAATCTGAAATGCAGGAATATTATGATCGGTTGACAGCGTTTTTGAAGACTCAAACAGAGTATAAAGTTTGGTCAATATCCGGGCATCAACGAGATAGTGTGCCTATTCAGCAAGTGTTTGATGAAATATACGATGAAAAGTTCCGGATGTTGCGAAATGGAGATTTGCAGTACATAAAGTAATGTTTCAAAAAATATGCAGGAAAGCCTTGAGGGAACCTGTCAAGGTATTACATCGTATGGTAAGGAGTTTTTTACATTGCTTATTTGCCGGAAAAAGACAAAATAGAATTCATCAAATAAACAGGTTTTTGAAACAATCCTTATAGACGGCAGTGGGAAAATAGTTTACAATACTTTCACATTACTGTAGCTCAGAAGTCTGCTGGCAGAGAACGCAAGGAGGAAAAAAATGGCGGTTATATTTCACGAGGCAACCAGGACCTTTCATCTTTTTAATAAAGAGATCAGTTATATTATCCGAATCATGGAAAATGACCAGCTGGAGAACCTGTATTACGGAAAAAGAATAACAGACAAAGAGGATTTTACCTATCTTCACGAGGAAGGCATGCGCTCCCAGATGTCTGTCTGTGTACCGGAGCCGGGCGTTCTGTCCATGCATTATACGAAGCAGGAGTATCCGGTGTACGGAACCGGAGATTATCGCAGTCCCGCTTTCACTGTTCTCCAGGAAAACGGAAGCTCAATTGTAAATTATATTTATTTTTCCCATGAAATTTTTGAGGGAAAGAAACCGCTGGCCGGTCTGCCGGCTACCTATGTGGAGGAAGCGTCGGAGGCGCAGAGTCTGGAAATCCGGCTGCGGGATTCAGTGACAGAGGCCGATCTGATTCTTTCCTATACAATTTATGCAGATGCGCCGGTGATTGCCCGGAATGCGCGGTTTGTCCATATGGGGGAGGCTCCCGTCCGTCTGGAAAGAGCCATGAGCGCCAGTGTGGAGCTGCCGGATATGGATTATGAGATGATTCATCTCTCCGGAGCATGGAGCCGGGAGCGTTATGTGAAAACCAGAAAGCTGGAGATGGGCATCCAGGCAGTGCAGGGGCTGTGCGGCACCTGCGGCGGGGCGGAGCACAACCCTTTTCTGGCTCTGAAGCGTCCCTGTACCACAGAAAACTCTGGGGAGGTGTACGGCTTTAGCCTGGTATACAGCGGAAATTTCCTGGCGCAGGTGGAGGTATCTACCTTTGAGTTTACCCGCGTGATGCTGGGAATTCATCCCGAAGGCTTTTCCTGGGAGCTGAAAACCGGAGAGGAATTTCAGACGCCGGAGGTGGTGATGGTCTACAGCGATCAGGGACTGAACGGTATGAGTCAGGTTTTTCACCGCCTGTACCGCACCCGTCTGGCCCGGGGAAAATGGAGAGATCAGCCGCGGCCGGTTCTTCTCAACAACTGGGAAGCCACCTATTTTGATTTTGATGAGGCGAAAATCCTGCGCATCGCAGAGAAGGCCCGGGAGGTGGGCGTGGAGCTTTTTGTCCTGGACGACGGCTGGTTTGGCGCCCGGAACGATGATTACCGGGGGCTGGGGGACTGGTATGCCAACCGGACCAAGCTTCCGGAAGGGATTGCCGGTCTTTCCCGGAAAATTGAGGCCATGGGCATGAAATTCGGACTGTGGGTGGAGCTGGAAATGGTCAACAAAGACAGCGACCTTTACCGTGCGCATCCGGACTGGATTTTGAGTGTTCCGGGACGATTTGAGACACATGCCAGACACCAGCACGTTCTGGATTATTCCAGACCCGAGGTGGTGGATTATATTTACGAAAAGATCGGGAGTCTGATTGAGGAATCGTCTATTTCCTATATTAAGTGGGATATGAACCGTTATATGACGGAGCCTTACTGCAAAACTGCTCTCCCCGGGGAGCAGGGAAAGACCATGCACCGCTATATTCTGGGGCTCTATGATCTCTATGACCGGCTGACCCGGCGCTTTCCGGAGATCCTTTTTGAATCCTGCGCCAGCGGCGGGGCCAGGTTTGACCCGGGTCTTCTGTTTTACGCGCCTCAGGCCTGGTGCAGCGACGACACAGACGGCGCTGAGCGGGTGAAGATCCAGTACGGTACTTCCCTGGTATATCCGGTGGTCTCCATGGGCGCCCATGTTTCTGCTGTGCCCAACGAGCAGCTTTTTCGCACCACACCTCTGGATACCAGGGCCAATGTGGCCTGTTTCGGCGCCTTTGGCTATGAGCTGGATCTGAATCTCCTCCGGGAGGACGAGCTGAAGGAAGTGAAGAGGCAGGTGGAATTTATGAAAAAATACCGCCGCCTGATCCAGATCGACAGCGATTTTTATCGGCTGATAAGTCCTTTTGAGGGAAATGATGCCGCCTGGATCGCGATTTCCCGGGACAAAAAGCAGGCAGTGGCCGTCTTTTATCAGAAGCTGAACCGGGTCAACGCCTCCTGGCTGCGTCTGAGACTGGCCGGTCTGGATCCGGACCGCCTGTATCAGGTGACCTGGGGAGAACAATCCCGCCAGGCGCACGGGGATGAGCTGATGTACGCCGGAATTCCCATTGACCGGGGCTATCTCACCGAAAAGGGGGGAGACTTCGCCTCGATTATGTTTATTCTCAAAGAGGTATGAGCGAAACGTTGAAAAAAGAATAAATCATGGCGAGAGCCGTCGGATGGGGTGTATAAAATCCATCCGGCGGCTTTTTGCCATTCATTTGTTTCTCTACGGATTGGACATACACAGATTTGCCTGTGGAAGAATCTCAGCGAATGTGTTAAAATGTACGGATAAACAGAATAAGGCGAAAGATCAGCCTGGAAAGAAGTGACAGAATATGAAAAACACAACCAGAGGTTTGATTACCGCGGCCGGAGCGGCGGCCTGTGCGGCCGGCGCAGTGAGAGCCGTGTATAACAGAGCAGAGAATCTGGCAGATATGGCCATGAACCGGACGCTGCCTGAAAAGGCACAGCAGACCATGCAGGCGGTTCCCGGCTCCGAGAAGGAACAGGATATAGAAAATCGCAGGAATGCGGCCGCGGACAGGCTGCGGCAGTGTGGATGTGAAACTGTGGAGATTCAGGCCCGGGACGGGATCCGTCTGATCGGACATTTTCGTCCCGCGGATAACCCCGGAAGGACTGTGGTTGCGGTTCATGGGTGGCGGTCCTCCTGGGCGAGAGAGTACGGCCTGATTGCGGATTTTTTCCGGGAAAACGGGTGCAATGTGCTGTATATTGAGCAGCGCGCCCATGGGGAAAGCGATGGGGACTATATCGGGTTTGGCCTTTCAGAGCGTTATGATGTGATGAAATGGATTGACTGGGTGAACGGGCAGCCGTTTTCCGGTCTGCCGGTCTATCTTTTCGGGCGGTCCATGGGTGCGGCCACCGTACTGATGACAGCCGGGATGCAGATTCCCGATTCTGTGCACGGCGTGATCGCGGATTCGGGATACACGTCTCCCAGGGAGGAGTGGAAGTATGTGGCGGAGAACAATCTTCACTACCGTTATAAATGGCTGGAGAGGTATGTGAACCGCCTTTCTGTGGACCGGATCGGCTTTCTGCCGGACGAATATTCCAGCACGGAGGCCATGAAGGCATGTAAAACTCCGGTGCTGTTTATCCATGGGACGGACGATACCTTTGTGCCGATCGAAATGACCTATGAGAATTATAAAGCCTGCGCAGCCCCGAAACGGCTGCTGATTGTGCCGGGGGCCGGGCACTGTCAGAGCCATCTGACAGAGCCGGAGCGGTATGAAAAAGAGCTTTTGCAGTTCTGGGGGGATTTTGACCAGGTGTAATGCGACACGGGAGACAAAGGAGTGGTCATACAATGACTTTAAGGGAACTGGAAATTGGAAAAAGCGCCGTCATTGAGAAGGTGGGCGGCGAAGGCGCGTTAAGGCAGCACATTCTTGACATGGGGCTGATCCCGGGCGTGGAGGTCACCATGGTGAAGTTTGCGCCCATGGGGGATCCCCTGGAGCTGCGGGTTCACAGCTATGAGCTCACCCTTCGCGTGGCGGACGCGGAGAAAATTGAAATTGCTTCGGCGACGAAAAAGAAGGAGGAGTCTGTCCCGGATCCGGAGAAGGAATGGGCACATCCGGGACTGGGTGAAGGCGGAAAATATCACGATAAGGCAGGAGAAAACCCAGTGCCGGATGGAACGGTGCTGACCTTTGCACTGGCGGGAAACCAGAACTGCGGCAAGACGACCCTGTTTAATCAGCTCACCGGCTCCAGTCAGCATGTGGGCAATTTTCCGGGGGTCACCGTGGACCGGAAGGACGGTGCGATCCGGGGACAGGCGGATACCCTGGTCACGGATCTGCCCGGGATCTATTCCATGTCGCCCTATTCCAGTGAGGAGCTGGTGACAAGGAATTTTGTGCTGGAGGAGCATCCCCACGGGATTATCAATATTGTGGATGCTACCAACATCGAGCGGAACCTGTATCTGACCATGCAGCTTATGGCGCTGGATACGCCGATGGTTCTGGCCCTGAATATGATGGATGAGGTGCGGGAGAACGGCGGATCCATCCGGATCAATGAGATGGAGGAAATACTGGGGATTCCGGTGATTCCCATCTCCGCTGCAAAAAATGAAGGAATTGATGAGCTCATCTCTCATCTGGTGCATGTGGCGAAATACCAGGAGCGGCCCAGGCGGCAGGATTTCTGTGATAAAAATGACCATGGCGGCGCAGTCCACAGGGCGCTGCACGGCATCATGCACCTGATCGAGGATCACGCGCAGGAGGCGGACATTCCGGTACGTTTTGCCGCCACCAAGGTGGCGGAAGGAGACGCGCTGATTCTGGAACAGCTGAAGCTGGATGAAAATGAAAAGGAGATGGTGGAACACATCCTTGTTCAGATGGAGCAGGAGCGGGGGCTGGACCGGGCCGCGGCCATTGCCGACATGCGTTTTTCGTTTATTCAGAAGCTGTGCGCGCGGACGGTACAGAAACCGAAGGAGAGCCGGGAGAGGAAGCGCAGTGAGAAAATCGACCGGGTTCTCACCGGCAAATACACGGCGATTCCCTGTTTTATCGGTATTATGCTGGCGGTATTTTATCTGACCTTTAATGTGATCGGCCTGTTTCTGCAAAACCTTCTGGAGATGGGGATTGATTTCCTGGCAGGAATTACGGAGACGGCGCTGGTGGCTGCGGATGTTCACCCGGTTCTCCGTTCCCTGATCAGCGACGGCATTTTTGCGGGGGTGGGCAGTGTTCTCAGCTTCCTTCCCATTATTGTCTGTCTGTTCTTTTTCCTGTCTCTTCTGGAGGACAGCGGCTATATTGCCCGTGTGGCCTTTTTTATGGACAGCCTTCTGCGGAAAATCGGGCTTTCCGGGCGGAGTATTGTTCCCATGCTCATTGGCTTTGGGTGTACGGTTCCCGCTGTTATGGCGACCCGGACTCTTCCCAGTGAGCGGGACCGCCGGATGACGATTCTGCTGACTCCTTTTATGAGCTGTACGGCAAAGCTGCCCATTTATATGTTTTTTGTAAATATTTTCTTTCCGAAGTACAGCGGATTGATTGTGGCCGGACTTTATTTCCTTGGAATCGCGGTGGGGATTCTTGTCTCTTTCCTTTTCAAGAAGACTCTGTTTCGCGGGGAGGCCGTGCCCTTTGTGCTGGAGCTGCCCAATTACAGGCTGCCCTCTCCCAGAAATGTGGCGCAGCTTCTGTGGGAGAAGGCCAAGGATTTTCTGCGGCGTGCCTTTACGGTGATTCTTCTTGCTACCATTGTGATCTGGTTTCTTCAGACCTTTGATCTGCGGCTGCGTGTGGTCACCGACTCCCAGGACAGCATACTGGCCGCTGTGGCCGGCCTTCTGGTTCCTCTGTTTAAGCCTCTTGGGCTGGGGGACTGGCGGATCTGTACCTCTCTGATCAGCGGGTTTATGGCAAAGGAAAGCGTGGTTTCCACTATGGAAATTCTGTTTGCGGGAAAAATCACCTCGATGCTTACACCGCTGGCGGCGGCGACCATGCTGGTGTTCAGCCTGCTCTATACGCCCTGTGTGGCGGCCATTGCCTCGGTTCGCCGTGAACTGGGCGGAAAATGGGCGGCCTTTGTGGTTCTGGAGCAGTGCGTCATTGCCTGGGCGGCGGCGGCCGTTGTCCGGCTGATCGGCCTGTGCCTGGGCATGGCGTGAGAGACCGGGTGTTCATAGGGCAGGGATTGGTCTGTACATGGGCATGGTGTGAGGAGTCCGAATTTTATACTGGATAATTCTGCCGCTTTATGCTAACATACTGGTTACGGGAGTGATAGAAATGATTTCTTTTATAAGAGGCAGGGCGTCGGATATGACAGAAACCTCTCTGGTTGTGGAGGCGTCGGGCGTGGGCTATGAGATCTACATGACCACGCCGGATCTGCAGCGGATTCAGATCGGGGAGGAATATAAGGTATATACATATTTTCATGTGCGGGAAGATGCGATGCAGCTGTACGGTTTTCTGGCAAAGGATGATCTGAGGGTGTATCGGCTTCTTCTCGCCGTGAACGGTGTGGGGCCCAAGGGCGCTCTTGGCGTTCTCTCCGGGATTTCCGCGGATGATCTGCGTTTTGCCGTGCTCTCAGATGATGTGAAAACTCTCTCCGGGGTCCCCGGGATCGGAAAGAAAACCGCCCAGAAGATGATCCTGGAATTGAAGGATAAGCTGAATCTTTCAGACGCCTTCGAGGAAAAGCTGGCGCATGTTCAGGCGGCCGCGCCGGGGAATCCGGAGCTTCAGGACGCGCGGAAGGAAGCGGCGGAGGCTTTGACGGCACTGGGGTACAGCTCCACAGACGCGCTGCGCGCGGTGCGTAAGGTGGACCCTTCTCTGGAGAATGTGGAGGAGATCCTGCGGGAGGCCCTCCGCAATTTTTGACGTCAGGAACGGTGTGAGAAATGAATAACCGAATTATTGCCACAGACGTGCGGGAGGAAGATATTCCCCTGGAAGGGAGTCTGCGCCCCCAGACGCTGGATGAATATATTGGACAGGAACAGACAAAAAATACGTTAAAAATCTACATTGAGGCCGCGAAGCAGCGCCATGATCCTCTGGACCACGTGCTGTTTTACGGCCCTCCGGGTCTTGGGAAGACAACTCTTTCCGGGATCATTGCCAACGAGATGGGGGTGCACATGAAGGTCACCTCCGGCCCGGCCATTGAGAAACCAGGTGAGATGGCGGCTATTCTGAATAACCTTCAGGAGGGAGATATCCTGTTTGTGGATGAAATCCACAGACTGAACCGGCAGGTGGAGGAGGTCCTTTATCCCGCCATGGAGGATTTCGCCATTGACATTATGATTGGAAAGGGCGCCTCTGCCCGATCCATCCGTCTGGACCTGCCAAGATTTACCCTGGTGGGAGCCACAACCCGGGCGGGGCTGTTGTCTGCGCCTCTCCGGGACCGGTTCGGAGTCATGCATCATCTGGAGTTTTATAATCAGAAGGAGCTGACCACCATTGTCCTTCGTTCCGCCCAGGTTCTGGGGGTGAAGATTGACCTGAAGGGGGCCGCGGAGATCGCCCGGCGGTCCAGGGGAACCCCCCGTCTGGCCAACCGGCTGCTGAAAAGAGTGCGGGATTTTGCCCAGGTAAAGTATGACGGGGAGATCACTCATGAGGTGGCCAGCTTTGCGCTGGACCTGCTGGAGGTGGACCAGTATGGACTGGATAAGACGGATCGGAAAATTCTGGAAACGCTGATTGTGAATTTTCAGGGCGGTCCGGTGGGTCTGGAGACTCTGGCGGCGGCCATCGGAGAGGATTCCGGCACGCTGGAGGATGTCTATGAGCCCTATCTGCTCCAGAACGGATTCCTGAACCGGACGCCAAGAGGAAGGATGGCTTCGGCTCTTGCCTGTACCCATCTTGGTTATCCTTCCTTTGAGGAACAAAAGCAGGAAAAGAAAAATTAGAGCTATACATTTTGCCGGTTTTCGAGTATAATCGAAAAAAGAAATCACAGAGAGGATAAAACTGGTTCGGATATTGCGGGAGGCGTGGAAGATCCGGAAATCCGTTTCGGTACCTAAACCAGGATTTGGGAGGCTATACGAATGGCAGTAAAGAACACGGCGCAGGTTGTTATCGGCGGAAAGATTGTCACTCTGGGCGGATATGAGTCCGAGGAATATTTTCAGAAGGTAGCTTCCTATATGAATAATAAGATCGCGGAACTCAGCCAGCTGCCCGGCTACAGCCGGCAGCCCATGGAGACGAAGCACACGCTTCTGAGCCTGAATATTTCGGATGATTATTTTAAGGCCAGGAAGCAGGCGGAGATTTTTGAGCAGGACCTGCGGCAGAAGGATCAGGAAATGTATGATCTGAAGCATGAGCTGATCACCCTCCGGATGCAGATTGAGGAGGCCGAGAAGCAGGTAAAAGAGATGCAGGGACAGAAGAGCCTTCTGGAAGGGAAGGTAGACGAGCTTGAGAAGGAATTGGATGAGCTGCTTAAATAATACCGGGTGTCTGCCGCCGGCCAGGGGGCAGCGCTGTGTTCAGTACATGGAGGACTATATGGGGGGATCGCGTTTGTGATCCTCCTTTCTGATTTCTGACTTTGGAGGAGGAATGTTTTGGAAAAGGAAAGGATTGAGCTTCTTGCGCCCGCAGGTTCCCCGGAGGGCTTTGAGGCGGCTCTGGGAGCGGGAGCGGACGCGGTCTATGTGGGGGGAACGGCCTTCGGAGCCAGGGCCTATGCCCGGAATTTCAGCCAGGAGGAGCTGATCACGGCCATCGACCAGGCACATTTTCACGGGAAAAAGCTTTATCTCACCCTGAATACACTGGTGAAAAACCGGGAGCTTGAGGAACAGCTTTACGATTATCTTCTTCCCTGCTATGAGGCTGGGCTGGACGCGGTTCTGGTTCAGGATCTGGGAGTTCTGGATTTTGTCCGGGAAATTTTTCCGGGACTTCCCATTCATGCCAGTACCCAGATGACGGTCACCGGGCCGGAGGGAATGGAATTTCTGGCCGGGAAGGGCGTGTCGCGGGTGGTGCCCGCCCGGGAGCTTTCCCTGGAGGAGATCGCCCGGATGCACCGTGCCTGTCCCATTGAAATAGAAACCTTTATTCACGGGGCTCTGTGTTACTGCTATTCCGGACAGTGCCTGATGAGCAGCTTCTTCGGCGGCCGGAGCGGAAACCGCGGGCGATGCGCCCAGCCCTGCCGGCTGCCCTGGCAGGAGGCGGGCGGAGCACATCGGAAAGATTTTTGCGGTCTCAGCCTGAAGGATCTGTGTACCCTGGATTTTCTGCCGGAGATTCTCCGCGCCGGGGTTGTATCTCTGAAAATCGAGGGGAGAATGAAGCAGCCCGCCTACACGGCGGGGGTTACCGCGGTTTACCGGAAATATCTGGACAAATATCTGGCCTCCGGCGGGGAAGGCTACAGGGTAGAAAAGGAAGATCGGCAGCGTCTCCTGGAGATTTTTAACCGGGGAGGCTTCTGCGGCGGCTACTACCAGACGAGAAACGGTCCTTCTATGATGGCGTTTTCCAATGAGAAGAAAACGGGGCAGCTTTCCCCTGTTCTTCCCGGAAGAGCGGAAAAAATACGGGGAAAACTGGTGCTTTCCCCTGGAAAGCCCGGGATGCTGGAAATACAATGGGAAGATATTTCCCTGCGGGTATCGGGGGACCCGGTACAGGAGGCTGTGAACCGTCCCATGGATGAGGAAACGGTGCGGGCGCATATGGAAAAGCTGGGCGGCACAGAGTTTGCCTGGGAGAAGCTGGAGATCTTTCTGGAGGGACGGGTTTTTGTCCCGGTAAAATCCCTGAATCTTCTGCGAAGGCGGGGACTGGAGGCACTCCGGGAGGAAATCCGGAGCCGATACAGAAGAAAGCTGCCGGCGGCGGCCGGGGAGCCGGAAAGTTCCCTGGTGCAAAAAGTCTGTGAAAAGACGGAACGGTCTGCAAAAGGGAACCGTGGAAAAACAGAACTGCCGGTGTATGTCTCCTGCGAACGGCTGGAGGTGGCGCAGACGCTGTGCAAGGAACCGGATCTTGCGGGAATGTATCTTCCCTTTGATTTAATGAGCGCCTGCCTGGAAAGAGGGCTTTCTCTGGGAAAGGAGATGTATCTTGCCCTCCCCCACATTCAGAGAGGAAAGATTCCGGATCGCTTCCTTCGGGAGGCGGACCGGTGGCTCGCCATGGGAATGAAAGGCTTTCTGGTGCGCAGTCTGGAATCCTTCGCGGCCTTACAGAAAGCGGGATACGGGTCCTTATGTGTGCTGGATTCATCCATATATACCTGGAATGACCGGGCTGTGGATTTCTGGGAGAAGGAGGGGATACTGCGAAACACGGTTCCCCTGGAACTCAGTGCGAGAGAGCTTTCCGGCCGGAAAAACCGGAACAGTGAGCTTCTGATTTACGGAAGGGTTCCCCTGATGATCTCCGCCCAGTGTGTCCGGAAAAACCTTTCTCAATGTACCGCCTACGAGGGCTTTGTCACGCTGAAGGACCGCAGCGGCCGGAAGTTTCCCGTGTTCTGCTGCTGCCATCCATGGAAAACCGATTCTACAGGGAAAGAGGATTTCTGTTATAATATCATCTATAACAGTGTCCCCTGCGGGCTTCCGGAGGAAAAGAAGCAGGTGGAGGGACTGGGAATTTCGTCTCTTCGGATGGCTTTTACCACGGAGGATCCCCGCGGGGCCAGGGAGATTTTCCGCCGGTTCTGCGGAATTTATCTTCACGGAGAAGCCCCGGTCTCCGGGGACTATACGAAGGGGCATTTTAAAAGAGGAGTCGAGTAAGGGTATATGATTCATGTGATTGTGGAATTATCCAAATACGTCATTCTTACACTGATGGTTGTCTACACCTTTCACTGTTTCTATGTGGTGAGCCGGAATGACGACGAGGAGAGGATTGACCTTCTGGGTCAGCAGCTGGTTCTGATTTTTTTCATGGATTTTACTGCGTTTCTGGTGATTTATCTGCAGACCTGGGATTTTCAGGTGATTGTCTTTTACCTTGAGACAATGGCCTATTTTGCGGCGGTTCAGATTCTGTTCCGTATGATTTACAAAAAGGCCTCCTTCCTGCTGCTGAATAATATGTGTATGCTTTTAAGCATTGGTTTTATCATGCTGTGCAGGCTGGATCTGACCTACGCCACCCGTCAGCTGATGATCGCGGCAGGGGGAAGCGCGGTGGCGCTGATCGTCCCGGTGCTGATTGAGAAGATGCGTTTTCTGAACCGGCTTACCTGGCTGTACGCCGGGGTGGGTATCGCGCTGCTGGGGGCGGTGCTGATTTTCGCCAGGACAAGCTATGGGGCCAAGCTGTCCCTTTTTGGGATACAGCCCTCGGAGCTGATTAAGATTGTTTTCATATTTTTTATGGCTTCCTATCTTTACAAGGACGTCACCTTCAGAAAGGTAGTTGTGGCCACAGTGGTTTCCGCCCTCCATGTGATCATTCTGGTGTGCTCCAGTGACCTTGGAAGTGCGCTGATTTTCTTTGTGGCTTACCTGGTGCTGATTTATGTGGCCACCCGGAATGTGGGCTACCTGGCCCTTGGCACGGGAGCCGGCTGTGCGGGGGCCGTTGCGGCCTATTTTCTGTTCTCCCATGTGCGCCAGAGGGTGACGGCCTGGAAGGATCCCATGGCCGTGTATGAGAACGAGGGATACCAGATCGTGCAGTCCCTCTTTGCCATCGGAACCGGCGGATGGTTTGGCATGGGTCTGTGTCAGGGTTCGCCGGAGTCCATACCTATTGTAAAGCAGGATTTTATTTTCAGCGCGATCTGTGAGGAACTGGGAGGTATTTTCGGTATCTGTCTGATTCTGGTGTGTATGAGCTTTTTCCTGATGATTGTGAATATTGCCATTCGCATTAAGAATCCCTTTTATAAGCTGATCGCCCTGGGGCTGGGTACTGAATATGCGACCCAGGTGTTCCTCACGGTTGGCGGCGTGACCAAGTTTATTCCACTGACAGGGGTTACCCTTCCGCTGGTGAGCTATGGAGGAACTTCGGTGGTGTGTACCATTTTGATGCTGGCAATCATACAGGGACTTTATATTCTGAGAGAGGACGAGGATGAGGAAATTGAGAGACAGCGAAGAGAGGCGAGGAGAAGACTCCGGGCGGAGGAGGAGATCCGAAGAAGGTACTGAAAGGGACGGAACCAGGAGAAGAAGGCCGGGACGCCGGCGCGCACGCAACCGGGAGTACACTCTTGTCTCTGTGTTTTTTGTGTTGATATTTGTAAGCCTGATCGGCTATCTGATTTACTATAACGTGGCGCTCAGCCAGGACTTTATCAACAGTCCCTACAACACCCGCCAGGATACCTTTGCGGACCGGGTTGTGCGGGGAGATATTGTCTCCTCTGAGGGAGAGGTGCTGGCCACCACCAGTGTGTCGGAGGACGGAACAGAGACAAGGGTTTACCCCTATTCCAATATGTTCGCCCACGTGGTGGGCTATGATTCAAACGGGAAAAGCGGTCTGGAGTCCGAGGCGAATTATTCCCTGTTAAGCTCTCACTCCTTTTTCCTGGAGCAGATCCAGAATGAGCTGCAGGGGGATAAGAATCAGGGAGATACGGTGGTGTCCAGCTTGAGTGTAACTCTGCAGTCGGCTGCCTACAACGCTTTGGGAAGCTACAATGGTGCGGTAGTTGTGATGGAGCCGTCCACCGGGCGCATCCTGGCCATGGTGAGCAAGCCGGATTTTGACCCCAACACCATTTCCACGGAGTATTCAGCTCTGGTCAGTGATGAGAACAACAGCAGCCTTCTGAACCGGGCGACCAATGGCGCCTATCCTCCCGGCTCCACCTTTAAGGTGGTGGTGGCGCTGGATTATTTCCGCACCTATGGTTCCCTGGAGGGCTTTTCCTATCTCTGTGAGGGGAGCATTACAGTGGATGAGCACACGATTTCCTGCTATAACGGAAATGTGCACGGCCAGGAGGATCTTTACAGTGCCTTTGCCTATTCCTGCAACTGTGCTTTCGCAGAAATCGGCCTGAGTCTTGGGGGAGATTCCCTGAAGGATACGGCGGAGGATCTTTTGTTTAACCAGAGTCTGCCCCTGACCTCTTACCGGACCAGCACATTTTCCGCGGACAGCAGTTCCGCTTCCGCTCTGCTTATGCAGACCTCCATCGGGCAGGGGGATACCCTGGTGTCCCCCATGCATATGGCGCTGATCACCTGCGCCATCGCCAATGACGGCATTCTGATGCAGCCGACGCTTATCGATCAGGTGGTGAGCAGTGACGGGGATGTGGTGGATACCACGGAGGCAGAGGTATATAAGCGCCTGATGACCTCCAATGAGGCGAATGTTCTCGGAGAGCTGATGAAGGATGTGGTGGAATACGGAACCGCGACCGGTCTTAGCGGCCGGGGCTATACGGTGGCCGGGAAAACCGGCTCTGCTGAGTACGACGAGCAGGGCTCCAGCCATTCCTGGTTTATCGGTTATTCCAACGTGGACGACCCGGATCTTGTGGTGGCTGTGATTGCCGAGGGCGGCGGTACGGGAAGCCAGACGGCCGTTCCCATCGCGGCCGCGGTTTTTGACGCGTATTACAGCAGTTACAGCGGATGATTTTTTTATGAGTTCTTGCCAGAACAGAGAAAAAGAGTTATACTGAAACGAGAAAAGGTGAACGTTGGAAAAATCCTGGTTCGCCGGAAAAAACACGCAGTACAGAAGGGGAGTGCGACATCATGATAGAGGCAACAAGCTGTGGCGGCGTGGTAATTCATCGGGGAAAGATTCTGGCGCTTTTTAAATCATACAGGAACCGTTACGAGGGATGGGTTTTGCCAAAGGGAACGGTGGAGCCGGGAGAAACCTTTGAGAGGACTGCTCTTCGGGAGGTCCGGGAAGAGGCGGACGTCAGAGCCTCCATTGTAAAATATATCGGGAAAAGTCAGTATAATTTTTCGATTCCGGAGGATACAGTTACAAAGGATGTGCACTGGTATCTTATGATGGCTGATAATTATCATAGCAGACCTCAGAGGGAGGAATATTTCGTGGATTCCGGATATTATAAATATCATGAAATCTACCATCTTCTCCGTTTTGCCAATGAGAAGCAGATTGTGGAGCAGGCTTATCAGGAATATCTTGAGATGAGAAATAACGGGAGCTGGAGAGGAAAAAGGTATTATTAAATTTCCGGTATAAAAACAGAAAAGGCGGGAATCCTTGTGTCATACGGGAATTGCCTCAGGTGAGCGGATATGTTAAAGTGGAGCAAAGATTTATACATCAGAGATGTAGACAAAATGGCGGAAATCCGCCGGCGGCTTGAGCAGGGGAAGCTGGTCCGGGGCGTATATCTTCTGACCCTTTCCGAGACTCCCGGGAACCTTATGGAGATTCTCCCGGCTTCTGTTCTGGTACAGCCGGCCGCCCGGGAGGTTTGTCCCGAGATTATCGGTGCGGCGGGTTCGAAGGAGACCGCGGTTTCCATGGCGCAGGAGATTCTGATGGAGACCTGGCACGCGACCGGAGAGTTTCATGTAGAAGAATATTTGAAGAACAGGTGAGCGCATGTTACATATTTTGTGGCTGATCCTAAGAATTATACTGACCCTTGTGGGGATTCTTCTGGGAATACTGCTGTTGCTTCTGTTGCTGCTGCTTTTCTGTCCGGTTCGCTATCAGGCGTCTGTTTCTAAAGCGCGGGAGGCACCTCTGAACAGGGTGGAGGCCTGCGGGAAGGTCAGCTGGCTGTTCCGGGGAATCTCTTTTGAGATTGCGTTCAGGGAAGGGAAACCTGGAAACTGTATCCGGATTTTCGGACTTCCTCTGGAACGATGGAAGAGTATGTTCGGAAAGCGTACAGCCGGAAAAAAGAAAAAAAGTGAGCCGGAGGCTGCGGATACTGCGAAAGAACGAGAAGACATGCAGGACGTCGGCAGCAGGGAAGAATGTAAAGACGCAGGGAAAAGTGAACCGTCTCCCGGGGATCATGCAGAGACGGATTCTGCCGCGGACGCAGTGAATGTGGGAGAGCGTGAAGAAACGCAGGATACCGGTGGAGCAAAAGAATGCGAAGATGCGTCTCCGGAGTCTTCGGGAGGATTTTTCCTGTTTCGCCTGCTTGGCGGGCTCTTCAGGCTGGCTGCGGGGATACTCCGGAAGCTCTGGAATCTGATCCTGTGGATTTTTTCAATACCTGAGAAAATCAGTCATGTGTTGGAGAGCATTTCCTCCAGGCTGAAAAACATCGGAAATACTGTCAGCTGGTGGAAGGACTTTATCACACATCCGGGAACCCGGGCGTTTCTGTCCCTTCTGTGGGACAGCCTTAAAGGTCTTGTGCGTCATATTTCTCCCACAAAGGTACAGGGAAATATTACTTTTGGAAGTGATGATCCTTCTGTGACCGGAACGGTTCTTGCGGTATTGGGAATGTCCTGGCCCCTTCACAGAAACTGTGTGGCCGTAACCCCCGTTTTTGATGAGGGAGATGTGCTGGAGGGCGAAATTCACCTGAAGGGCAGGATTTACGGAGTGGTACTGGTAAAAACAGCGCTGGCTGTTTTGATTAATAAAAATACGAGAAATGTCATTGCGAGATGGAAGCGTAAGGAGGTTTAAAATGGACAAAGAAAATAATTTAAAGGAAACCGTCAGCTCGCTGTTTAAGGGAATGGACGGCTTTGTTTCCGCGAAAACCGTAGTGGGAGAAGCTGTTCATGTGGGAGATACCATTATCCTTCCCCTTGTGGATGTTTCCTTTGGCATTGGTGCGGGTGCGTTCGAGGGAGACAAGAAGAACAACGGGGCGGGGGGTCTGACGGGAAAGATGACTCCAAGCGCCATCCTTGTGATTCAGAATGGCTCCACAAAGCTGGTGAATGTGAAGAATCAGGATGCAATGACAAAGATTCTGGATATGGTACCGGATCTGGTGAACCGGTTTGCGCCCGGGTCCGGTGATGATGCAGACAAAGAAACAGAGGATTAAACATCCGGTGGTCAGCCGCAGCCTTTCCGCATATAATACAGTAAGCCATAAAGATGGAGGCGGACAAAGATGGGAAGGCTGTTCGGGCTGATTCTGTTTTTTATCGGGGTTGGCATGGTGATCGGGATTGCCCTTACGGAGAGCGTATGGGTCAACCTCATGTGTGTGGTCTGCCTTCTGTGCGGATACCATCTTTTCTGCAGATGAGGACTACTCAGGTATCATAGGGGTCAAATACTTTTGCCCCCAACATCATGTGATCCCGGGACCGCGGCTGACAGAACATAAAAAACAAACCCCCGCACGTGAACTGCGGGGGTTTGAAAAATTATGCACTTAAAAATCAGGCTCTTTCTACCTTGCCGGATCTCAGACATGAGGTACATACATACATTTTTCTGTTTCCCTCGGGTGTCTTTACTCTGACGGACTTCACATTTGATTTCCACATCCGGTTGGATCTTCTATGGGAATGACTCACATTATTTCCGAAATGAGCACCTTTTTCGCAGATTGCGCACTTAGCCATGAATAGCACCTCCTTTTATCAACGGATTCTATTTTAACAGATGGAATGTCCTTTTGCAAGTAAAAAAATGAAAATAATAAAATTAAATATTTCTTTTTCAGGGGAAAAAGGTTATAATACTGATACGCGAGTGTAAAATCGCAAATAGAACGCATGGGAGGTAACCTTATGAATGGACGCGTAGATTCCGGCCTGGGCCAGATCGTGATCGATACGGATGTGATTTCCACGTATGCGGGAAGCGTCGCCGTGGAATGTTTCGGGATCGTGGGCATGGCGGCCGTCAGCATGAAGGATGGCCTGGTTAAGCTTCTCCGCAGAGACAGTCTTCGACACGGCATCAGCGTGAAGATTACAGATGACAACAGGATCCGGCTGAATTTCCATGTTATTGTGGCATATGGCGTGAATATGGGCACCATTGCCGATAATCTTGTCAACAATGTCAAGTATAAGGTCGAAGCCTTCACGGGACTGGAGATCGAGAAGATCAATATTATGATCGAAGGCGTGCGGCCCATAGATTAGGATTAGAGGGAGGAACTTTGTGGTGAGTAGGACTACCATAGATGCCGGAACACTTTCCAGAATGTTTCTGGCTGGTGCCAGGAACCTGGAGGCGAAGAAGGAATGGATCAATGAGCTGAACGTATTTCCTGTCCCGGACGGGGATACGGGGACGAATATGACCCTTACCATTATGTCCGCCGCTTCGGAGGTGGAGGCGCTGACAGATCTGAATATGGAAACCCTGGCGAAGGCTATTTCCTCCGGTTCCCTGCGGGGTGCCAGGGGAAATTCCGGTGTGATTCTGTCTCAGATTCTCCGCGGTTTTACCAAGAGTGTGAAGAAGCTGGAGACACTGGATGCCGTGGCTGTCGCCGCAGCTATGGAGAGGGGCGTGGAGACGGCTTATAAGGCTGTCATGAAGCCGAAGGAAGGGACGATCCTCACAGTGGCCCGGGCTGCGTCGGACAGAGCGGCGGAGCTTGCGGAGGAATGTGAGGACCTTCAGGAATTTTTTGAGGAGATTTTTGCCTGTGCCCAGGAAACCCTGGAAAGGACTCCGGACATGCTTCCGGTTCTGAAGGAGGCCGGGGTTGTGGATTCCGGAGGGCAGGGACTTGTGGAGGTGCTGCGGGGAGCTTTAGACAGCTTCCTTGGCAGAGAGCCGGATTATTCCTCCTGTTCTGCGGATCGGGAGGATGAGACCGCTCCGAAAAGAGAGGCCGCGCCTGAGGCGTCGGAAGAGGAGATCCGTTTCGGTTACTGTACGGAATTTATTCTTATGCCGGAACGCCCCATGGAGAAAGAAGAACTGGGGAAATTTAAGGAATTTCTGAACTCTCTGGGAGATTCCATTGTTCTGGTGGCAGATGAGGAGATTGTGAAGGTCCATGTGCATACCAATCATCCCGGCCAGGTATTTGAGAAGGCCATGACCTATGGTCCTCTTTCCCGCATGAAGATTGATAACATGCGGGAGGAACATCAGGAGAAGCTGATCCGTGACGCGGAACGGATCGCCAGAGAGCAGGCGGAAGCGGAAGCCGCCCGCGGGGACGCCGGGAAGGAATCGGAGCCTCTGAAGGAATATGGGTTTATGGCTGTTTCCACCGGGGAAGGCCTGAAGGAGATTTTCCTTGATCTGGGTGTGGATTATCTGATTGAAGGCGGGCAGACCATGAATCCCAGTACCGAGGATATGCTCAACGCCATCGGAAGGATACACGCGAAGACCATTTATATTTTCCCCAACAACAAGAATATCATTCTGGCCGCCAATCAGGCCAGGGATCTGACGAAGGATAAGAACATCGTGGTGATTCCCACCCGGACAGTGCCTCAGGGCATCTCCGCCATGATCAGCTTTGTGCCGGAGAAGAGCGTGGAGGAGAACGTCGAGTCCATGACAGAGGCTATGGCCGGAGTTCGCACCGGGCAGATCACCTACGCGGTGCGGGATACCCGGATCGACGACCGGGAGATTCACCAGGGAGATATTATGGGCATCGGGGACGATGGAATTCTCGCAGTGGGAGGAAGCCGCACCCAGGTGGCCATTGACACCACAGCTGCCATGGTGGACGAGGATTCAGAGATTATCAGCATTTATTCCGGAGCGGATGTGGAGGATGAGGAGGCACAGTCTCTGTGTGACACCCTGGAGAAGGCCTACCCGGATCTGGAGGTGGAACTGAACGCAGGCGGCCAGCCTATCTATTACTATGTAATTTCTGTGGAGTAACCGGAGGGGACATCCTTTTTCCGGCGGCTGCAGTTTTTGTTAAAAACCTTAAAGGAGCTACCTTTGAGGTTTTTTCTTTGGAGGGAAAAATGGGAAAATCCGTTCGCGAACTGAAGGGCGTGGGGGAAAAGACGGAAAAACTTCTGAATAAAATCGGAATTGTGGATACAGAGGATTTGCTTCGCAATTATCCCAGAGCCTATGATACTTTTGAGGAGCCGACAAGGATCTGTTCTGTGAAGGAAGGAACTCTGGTATCTGTAAGAGTGAACGTAGTGTCCAGGGTGTACACGGGACAGGCGGGCAGGCGGGCTCTGACCTCCGTGACTGTGGCCGATGAGACAGGACGCCTGCCGGTTACCTGGTATAATGCTTCATATCTTCGGGGAACGTTAAAAAAGGGCAGTGCTTTTGTCCTGCGGGGAAAGGTTTCCAGGAAAAAAGGAAATCTTATGATGGAGCACCCGGATCTCTATACGCCCCAGGCCTATCAGGAGCTCCTGCACAGTCTGCAGCCTGTGTATGCCCTGACAGCCGGATTGTCCAACACCACAATGATGAAGCTTGTGCGCCAGGTCCTTGGCGAAGCGGAAATGAAAACGGAGTTTCTTCCGGAGGATGTACGTGCCCGTTTTCATTTATGCGATTTCAATTATGCGCTGGAAACCATTCATTTTCCAAAGAATATGACAGAACTCCTCACAGCCAGGAAACGTCTGGTTTTCGATGAGTTCCTGCTTTTTATCCTGGCGGTTCGCAGTCTGAAGACCCAGACGGAGGCGGCGCAGAACTGTTTTCCCATGCGGCCGGTGTGGACGACGGAGACGGTGATTGAAAATCTGCCATATACGCTGACTTCTGCCCAGAGGAACGTCTGGAATGAGATTGAGAGAGATCTGACGGGGCACCGCCTGATGTCCCGCTTGGTGCAGGGGGATGTGGGAAGCGGGAAAACGATTCTGGCCTTTCTCGCCATGATTCTCACAGCGGAAAACGGGTATCAGGCCGCGCTGATGGTTCCCACGGAGGTACTGGCGGCTCAGCATTTTCAGGCGCTTACCCGGCTTCTGGAAGATCAGAGTCTGTCCTTTTGCCATCCCGTTCTGCTCACCGGTTCCTGTACGGCCAGGGAAAAACGGGAAATCCGCGGGACGATTTCCTCCGGGGAGGCGAACCTGATTCTGGGAACCCATGCCCTGATTCAGGAAAAGGTGGAATACAGGAATCTTGGCCTGGTGATCACCGATGAGCAGCATCGTTTCGGGGTAAGGCAGAGGGAGGCGCTGACCACCCGGGGAAATCCTCCTCATGTTCTTGTAATGAGCGCCACGCCCATCCCCCGGACCCTGGCGATCATTCTGTATGGGGATCTGGATATTTCTGTGATCGACCAGCTTCCGGCCACACGTCTTCCGGTGAAAAACTGTGTGGTGGGCACATCCTATCGTCCGAAGGCCTGGGAGTTTCTGGAACGTCAGATCCGGGAAGGGCATCAGGCCTATGTCATCTGCCCCATGGTGGAAGAGAGCGAAGTCATGGAAGCAGAGAATGTGCAGGACTATACGGAAAAAATCCGGGAGAGCATGCCCCCGGATATTGTAACAGCCTCCCTTCACGGAAAAATGAAGGCCGGGGAAAAGAATTATATTATGGAAGAATTTGCCGCCGGAAGGATTCAGCTGCTTGTCTCCACAACGGTTGTGGAGGTGGGGGTGAATGTGCCAAACGCCACGGTTATGATGGTGGAAAACTCCGAACGCTTTGGGCTGGCACAGCTGCATCAGCTTCGGGGACGTGTGGGAAGGGGAGAATGGCAGTCCTACTGTATTTTTATGTACGCGGGGGAAGATGAGGAAACGAAAAAACGGCTGGAGATTCTGAACCGATCCAATGATGGGTTTTACATTGCCGGGGAAGATCTGAAGCTCCGGGGACCGGGAGACTTTTTCGGGATCCGGCAGAGCGGGGATATGAGGTTTCGGCTCGCGGATATCTATAACGACGCGGAGGTGTTAAAAACCGCGGGCCGGGCCGCCGGGGAAATTCTGGCTCTGGATCAGGATCTCTCTCTGCCGCAGCATCAGATTCTGAGACAGCAGCTGGCGTCTTACATGAGGGAGGATCTGGAAAATAATTCTTGCAATTCAGGTACAAAAGTTGTAGTATAGGGAACGTACTTTGCAATCTGGTTTTTTACCTTTTAAGGAGGCGAGTGAATGGCTGGAAAAGCAGCGACAAAAAAAGATACTATAGTGACTGAGAAGACACCTGAAAAGAAAACTGCCGCCAGAGCGCCCAGGAAATCCAAAACGCAGACGACCACAGAGATTTTTGTACAGTTCTGGGGAAAAGAGGCAAACACCGCGGATATCGTTGACAGCATTAAGAAAGTCTGGAAAGACGAGATGGGCCGGAAGATCGGGGATATGAAGGACCTCAAGATCTATATCAAGCCGGAGGATAACGGCGCACACTATGTGATTAACGGAGAGATCACCGGATTTATAGGCTTATAAAAGATGTCTTTTCTCAAAAAGGCCCGGACGCTGCAGGCGCCTGAGCCTTTTTGCTTTAAGCTTTTCAGATATTGGACGGACCGCTGGACATCTGGCGCTCCTGCGCCTCAATCATCTTTTTCACCATATATCCGCCGACACTTCCGTTCTGTCTGGAGGTCAGCTCTCCGTTATAGCCCTCCGTAAGCGGTACGCCAAGCTCATTGGCCACCTCAAATTTGAAGCGGTCCAGCGCCGCCTTGGCTTCCGGTACAGCTGCCCTGTTAGAAGAATTGCTGTTTGTCATAATTCATTTCCTCCTTGGTTTTCTGTTTTAGTGCCGTAATTTCAGATTCTGTGACTTCATGACAGGGCGATGCGGGAAGCGGCCGAAGCCTTCCGGGGCGTCGCCTGCGCTGTCATTTACTCACAACCATAGTATGTGAAGAAAATCGGGGAATACACTGGCAAATGTTAGCAGGTTCAGAGCTTTCCGCATTTAATGGTACAAGGGACAAAAGGTCATGAATGCAGATGCTTGCATCGGCATTCATGAGATTGGGTATCATAGCGACAAAATACCTTTTGTCGCTTCAATCATTTAATATCCCTTTTTTGTGAAAGAGAGAATTTGCGGAGAATAAAATTTTGTATATCTTTTAAGAAAATATTGCGCATGATTTAGTAATTTGTTATAATAAAGGCATTAAGCTTTAGTCATGCTTTTTTCAGAGCGAATCAGAATCGATGGGGTGTAACCGATGGGGATGCCTGTTGTGGAGGAGCGGGCGTCGGGAAATTCGGACTGAATATTTGAGAGGAGAAGAAATGAATTTAGGCATCATTGCACATAACAGCAAGAAGGTTTTGATTGAGGATTTTTGCATTGCGTATAAGAACATCCTGGCGAAGCATGAGGTATATGCCACCGGAACCACAGGGAGAAGAATCGAAGAGGCCACCAGCCTTCATGTACACCGCTTTCTTCCGGGAAGCATCGGAGGGGACAAGCAGTTTATGGAGATGGTTGAGAGGCAGGATATGGACATGGTCATTCTGTTTTATAATCCGGTTATGATGGATCCGAAGGAACCGGATGTCATGGCTATTGTGAAGCGGTGTGACCAGTATAATATACCGGTGGCCACCAACATCGCCACCGCGGAGCTTCTGATTCTGGGACTGGCCCGTGGAGATCTGGACTGGAGACTGAATCTGAAATGAGAGTCATAGCTGGGACCGCGCGCAGACTGAATTTAAAGACAATTGACGGAATGGAGACCCGTCCGACCACAGACCGGATCAAGGAGACTCTGTTTAATATTCTGCAGCCGGAGATTCCGGGATGCCGTTTCCTGGATCTTTTTTCCGGAAGCGGGGGAATCGGCATTGAGGCATTGAGCCGGGGGGCACGGCAGGCGGTTTTCGTGGAGAAGAATCCCAGAGCCTGCGCCTGTATCAGGGATAATCTTGTGTTTACGAAGCTTTCGGATCGCGGCAGCCTGCTGCGCATGGATGTGCTGCAGGCACTCCGCTCCCTGGAAGGACGGGAATCCTTCGACTGTATTTTCATGGATCCTCCCTATGGAAGGGAGCTTGAGAAGCAGGTGCTGGCGTATCTGGCTCACAGCCGGGTGCCGGCGGAGGATGCGCTGCTTGTGGTGGAGGCGGATCTGGAGACGGATTTTTCCTACCTGGAGGAATATGGTTTTATGTGCTGCCGGGACAAGGTCTATAAGACGAACCGGCATGTCTTCATAAAAAAGAGAAAGTGAGAATATATGGATGGTTACAGCTGTTTATCCCGGAAGCTTTGATCCGGCTACCTATGGACATCTGGATGTGATCTCCCGGGCCAGTCTGTGTTTCGACCGGGTGGTAGTGGGAGTTTTGCATAATTCTGCAAAAAGTCCGTTGTTTTCTGTGGAAGAACGTGTTAATATACTGAAAGAGGCTGTAAAAGATCTCACCAATGTGGAGGTTAAGGCCTTTGATGGTTTGTCGGTGAATTTTGCCAGAGAGAATGGAGCCCAGGTGATTATCCGGGGCTTACGGGCGGTAACCGATTTTGAGTATGAGCTTCAGATGGCTCAGACGAATCGTGTGCTCGCTCCGGATGTGGACACGGTCTTTCTCACCACAAGCCTGGAGTACGCTTATTTGAGTTCGACGATCATGAAGGAGGTCGCCTGCTTTGGCGGAGACATCCGTAAGTTTGCTCCGGAGGGGATTACAGAAGCACTTTTAAAAAAGATACAAGAGAAATAGTGATAATAAGGAGAGTGTACTATGAGCAGCAGAATTGAACAGATCATTGAGGAAATCGAGGAGTATATCGAGGGCTGTAAGTTCCAGCCTCTTTCCACCACAAAGATCGTGGTAAATAAAGAGGAAATTGAAGAACTGCTGCGAGAGCTGCGCCTGAAGACCCCGGATGAGATAAAACGTTACCAGAAGATCATCAGCAATAAGGACGCCATTCTGGAGGACGCGCAGACCCGTGCGGACTCTCTGATTGCGGATGCCCAGGCGAAGGCCCAGGAGCTGGTGACCCAGCATGAGATCATGCAGAAGGCCTATGCCCAGGCGAATGAGACCATTAACGCGGCCAACCGGCAGGCCCAGGAGATTCTGGATTCCGCCACACAGGACGCCAACAGCATTCGTCTCAGCGCCATTACCTATACCGACGATATGATGGCCAATATCGGATCTGTTCTGAATACTACATTGGAGGACGCCGGCGGGAAATATCAGGCGTTCATTGAAGCACTGCAGAGCTGCCTTGAGGTGGTGAATCACAACCGCCAGGAGCTGGCCCCACAGACCGCTCAGGCTGCTGCGATTTCCAATTCTCTTCAGGATGAGGATCTGTCGGAGGAGGACTCCGCAATTTTAGAGGATCTGGGAGACAACTAAGACAAGAACCGCTGTGAACGCGGCGTGGATACATTTGGCAGAAGCGTAGGGAAGGAAGGACAGTTTTCCGTCCAGTACGCTTTTTGTCTGCGCCATGACGCAGAAGCCTCCGAAGGCTGTGAGTGTCATGGAAGAGAGAAAACGAAGGTGAAAGGGTATTTTTAACGCGGCGATTCCCCAGAGGCCGGTGGTGAGCTCAGCGGTCCCAAGGAGCAGTTGCCCCAGTACAGGGGAAAAAGGCCAGAAGTGCCGGAGAGCGGCGGACAGGATTCCAAAGAGGAGAATATAGCCGCCCAGCCGGGCCATGGTTTCAAATCCGTTCATGATCGAGGCATCCCAAATGGCTCCCCGGGAGTCGGACGAGGATGTCTCTTTTTTTGGATTCCGGGAATCGGTGCAGGTTTTTCCATGCCAGATGAGAAAACGAAAAAGGGTCATGGTGAGAAAATCCCCGCAGAGCAGGATCCCGAGAATCAGATCCAGCGATACCTGTCCGTTCAGGCAGATGCCGTGAAGGTATGTGACGAGGAAGGCGGGACTTGGATTACAGCTGAAGGTGAGCAGATACTCGGCCTCCCTTTTGTCCAGTCTGTCCGCCCTGTACAGATCCGCGGCCAGCTTGGCTCCCATGGGATAACCGCACAGAAGACCCAGAAGGAACACATAGGCTCCCCAGGGAGAAAGGCCAAAAAGTCTCCGCCATACCGGGGCCAGGGGCGAGAGCAGTCCGGGGATTCTGTCGGTATGGCTCAGGACTCCGGTGAGAATGAGAAAAGGCAGGAGGGTGGGCAGCATTGTGCCCCGCCAGAGTTCCATGGCCTCCCGGGCCGCCTGGAGAGCCTCCTGTGGGTAAAAAAGCAGAAAAATAAGAAGAAGCCCGGAAAAGACCGGGAGCAGCAACGGACGAATTCGCAAAACAGACCGCCTTGTGTTTTTGTAAAATATATGGCTGAATTATGAAATATAGAAGAAAGAGGTATGAAAATGGCAGCATTGGAAAACTGTGAACCGAAAAAGGTGTTTTATTATTTTGAGGAGATCAGCCGTATTCCCCGGGGCTCCGGGAATACCCGGCAGATCAGCGACTATCTGGTGGAATTTGCCCAAAATCACGGCCTTAAATATGTGCAGGATTCACTGAACAATGTGGTGATTTATAAGCCGGGTACCCGGGGGTATGAGGACGCACCGGCGGTGATTCTCCAGGGACATATGGACATGGTGTGTGAGAAGCGCGGGGATGTGGTCCACGATTTTACCAGGGATGGACTTCATCTTTCCGTAAAGGACGGATATGTGACCGCCAACGGAACCACCCTGGGGGGAGACGACGGAATTGCGGTGGCCTACGGCCTTGCCCTTCTGGACAGCACAGATCTCCCCCATCCCCCTCTGGAGGTTCTTTTTACGGTGGACGAGGAGATCGGACTGTTGGGCGCGGCCGGTTTTGACTGCAGTGTTCTGAAAGGCCGCCGTCTGATCAATCTGGACTCTGAGGCAGAAGGAAGCCTCTGGGTCAGCTGCGCCGGAGGTCTTACCGCGCACAGCCACCTTCCGGTGCGGTACGTGCCCGTACAGGGAGAAAAAATTTCCGTCCGGGTGTGTAATCTGGCCGGCGGTCATTCCGGGGGAGAGATTCACAAGGGCCGCGCCAACGCTTTGAAGCTTATGGGGCGCTTCCTTTACGGGCTGAAGAAGCAGACGGAGTATGAGATCGCGGATCTCCTTGGCGGAAACAAGGACAATGCCATTCCCAGGGAGTGTTTTGCGCAGATCTATGTGGAGCCGGGAGACGGGGAGAAGGTAAAGGCCTTCGCCGGCCATATGACGGAGAAACTCCGGGAGGAATACATGGGGAGCGACGAGGAGATCACCATACTCGTGGAATCCCTTGGGGAGAGCCAGGGAGAGGCACTGCATCCGGTCAGCCGGGAAAAGGTTCTCTTTTATCTCCAGAATGTGCCCTATGGAGTGCAGAAGATGAGCGGAACCATTCCGGGGCTTGTGGAAACCTCCACAAATCCGGGAATTCTGAAGCTGGGGGAAAAGGAGCTTTTTGTGGTCTCCTGTGTCCGGAGTTCTGTATGTGCGGCCCGGGATGCCCTGGCGGAGCAGATCGAGTACCTGACCGAGTTTCTTGGCGGAGAATATGAGACAAAGGGAGCTTATCCGGCGTGGGAATATCGGAAGGATTCCCCTCTGAGGGACTGTATGGTGGCTGCGTATCAGGAAATGTACGGGGAAAAGCCCCAGGTGGCGGCCATCCACGCGGGACTGGAATGCGGGCTGTTTTATGAGAAAATAAAGGGTCTGGACTGTGTCTCTCTGGGGCCGGATATGAAGGATATCCACACCTCGGAGGAGCTTCTGGACATTGCCTCCGTACAGCGGGTATGGGATTATCTGCTGCGGGTACTGGAAAAGCTGCGGGATTAAAAAAGCTTTCCGGCAGGTTCTGAATCTGCATTTTGTGCATATATTAGATGTTGGGGTCTGCGGAAACTGTGCCCGGGGAAAAGTGCTGCCGCTTTTTTCGGACCTGGGCCGTTCCCTGAATTCCTTAAAAAAAAATAAAGTATATGCGTAAATCGGGAAATTTTCCGGGAGATATGCTATAATTCTTTTTGTATGCAGATATAAGGAGCGAGCAGTATGGAAATACAGTTGTGGAGAACTATTTTATGCCCCTATGAGCTTGCCGTGGAGGAATTAAAGATTAAGTTTGAGCATCTGATCGTGGAGCACAGGGAGAATGACCTGTACTCGCCCATTGAGCAGGTAAGCGGGCGGGTGAAGAGCGTGACCAGCATTCTGGAGAAAATGCAGCGGAAACAGATCCCCATGGAGAAGATGGAAGAGGACGTGGAGGACATTGCCGGTGTCCGGATTATCTGCCAGTTCGAGGAGGATATTGACACGGTGGCCAATATTATCCGGGAGCGGACGGATATGGAGATCAAGAGTGAGAAGAATTATCTGACCCATATTAAGCAGAGCGGTTACCGGAGTTTTCATCTGATTGTCTATTATACGGTGCAGACCATTCACGGTCCGAAGCGCCTTCAGGTGGAGATTCAGATCCGAACCATGGCCATGAACTTCTGGGCGACCGTCGAGCATTCCCTTCAGTACAAATATAAGGGAGAGATGCCGCCCCATGTGGCTGAGCGGCTGAGCCGGGCGTCAGACGCCATTCTGGCCCTGGACCGGGAAATGTCCACTGTGCGCAACGAGATTATGGACGCGCAGAATTCCTCCCAGATGCAGACCAATCTGGTAAAGGATATACTGAACAATATTGAGAATCTGTACCGTGTCTCCAGTGAGCGGGAGGTTCTGAAGATCCAGAACGAATTTCTGCGCGTATTTAAAACCGGTGATCTGCGCCAGCTGGAGAGATTTCACCGTCAGCTGGATATTATTGCCGAGGGCTATCGTGCCCAGGCGGTTTATCAGGAGCAGTACCGGGGACATTCCTGAATATGAACAGAACAGCCGAGGACGTAAGAATATGCTGAAGGATAAAAAAGCTGTAATTTTTGACCTGGACGGAACTCTGGTGGATTCCATGGGCATCTGGGGAAAGGTTGATATCGTCTATCTGGGCGCCTATGGCCTGGAGGTCCCGGAGGATCTCCAGCGTGAGATCGAAGGCATGGGATTTACCGAGGTGGCCGTGTATTTTAAGGAACGGTTTGGTATTCCGGAATCCATTGAGACCATTAAGCAGACCTGGAACCGTATGGCCATGGAGGAATATGCCCACAGGGTTCCCCTGAAGCCGGGGGCGGGGCCGTTTCTCTCCTGGCTTCGGGAGCAGGACATTCCCGCCGCGGTGGCCTCCAGCAACAGCCGTGAGCTGATCGAGGCGGCTCTCGCCGGCCATGGAATCCGGGAGGATTTTGCCTGCATTGTAACGGCCTGTGACGTGCACAGGGGAAAGCCGGCGCCGGATGTGTACCTGGCGGCGGCCCGGGAGCTTGGGATCCCGCCGGAGGACTGTCTGGTTTTTGAGGATATCGTACCCGGTATTCAGGCGGGGAAGGCCGCCGGAATGACCGTTTGTGCGGTGGATGATACATACAGTATTTTTCAGGAGAAGGAGAAGAGAGCCGAGGCGGATTATTATATCTATTCCTACCGGCAGGTGCTGGAGGGAACCTATGAAACCTGCCGGGCAGGGGAGGACGGAGCTTTTGGCTCTTCTGTGCCGGCCGGCGGCTCTGCGGCGGAGTATAAGAATGCGTGATTTTTTGCCTGTGACGAGAGAGGAAATTCGCCTCAGAGGATGGGAGAAGGCGGACTTTGTATATGTGATCGGAGATGCCTATGTGGATCATTCCTCCTTCGGCCCGGCCATTATAAGCCGGCTTCTGGAGAGCCGGGGGTATCGGGTGTGTATTATTTCTCAGCCGGACTGGAAGCGCAGGGAGAGTATTCAGGTGTTCGGGGAGCCCAGGCTGGGCTTTCTTGTAAGCGCCGGAAATATGGATTCCATGGTGAATCATTATACCGTATCCGGGAAGCGCCGGAGGACAGACGCCTACTCTCCCGGGGGAAAAATGGGCCTGCGCCCGGACCGGGCGGCCATTGTCTACGGCAATCTGATCCGCCAGTCCTACAGGAAGACACCCATCATACTTGGAGGGATTGAGGCAAGCCTGCGAAGGCTTGCCCACTATGATTACTGGGACAACTCCCTGCGCAGAAGCATACTTCTGGACGCAGGAGTGGATCTGATTTCCTATGGGATGGGAGAGCATTCCATTGTGGAGATCGCGGATGCTCTGAACGCCGGAATTCCGGTGGAGGAGATCACCTATATTCCGGGTACGGTTTTTAAAACCCGCGATCCGGGGAGCGCGTATCAGCCGCTGTTCCTGCCCTCCTACGAAGAACTGTGCCAGGATAAAAAAGTCTATGGGCACAGCTTTGCCATTCAATATGAAAATACGGATCCCTTTACCGCCAGGCCTCTGGCGGAATTTTACGGAAGCCGCGGCTATGTGGTTCAGAATCCCCCGGCCATGCCTCTCTCCCAGCAGGAGATGGACGATGTCTATGAGCTTCCCTATGTGGGAAAGGCACATCCCATGTATGAGAAGGAGGGGGGAATCCCCGCGCTGTCCGAGGTCCGGTTCAGTCTGACCAGCAACCGGGGGTGCTTCGGCGGGTGCAGCTTCTGCGCGCTGACTTTCCACCAGGGGCGGATTCTCCAGACCCGAAGCCACGCCTCTATTGTGCGGGAGGCCAGGCGAATGACGGAGGATCCGGAGTTTAAAGGCTATATCCATGATGTGGGCGGCCCTACCGCGGATTTTCGCCATCCGTCCTGTGAGAAACAGCTGACAAGGGGAGTCTGCCGGAACCGGCAGTGCCTGTTCCCCGATCCATGTCCCAACCTGAAGGCGGATCATGAGGATTATGTAAGTCTGCTTCGCAGTCTTCGGGAGCTTCCGGGAGTGAAAAAGGTTTTTGTCCGTTCAGGGATCCGCTTTGACTATGTGATGGCGGACCCGGATTCCACCTTTCTGGAGGAGCTGGCGGCCCATCATGTCAGCGGACAGCTGCGCGCGGCTCCGGAGCATGTCTCCGACGGAGTTCTGAAATATATGGGAAAGCCGCCCCACCGGGTTTATGAGGATTTTCTCGCGGCCTTTGAGAAAGCCAACCGGAAAACGGGGAAAAAGCAGTATGTGGTTCCCTATTTCATGTCCTCCCATCCGGGCTCAACCATGAAGGACGCGGTGAAGCTGGCGGAATATGTACGGGATCTGGGCTTTACACCGGAGCAGGTGCAGGATTTTTATCCCACGCCCTCCACCCTCTCGACCTGTATGTATTACACTGGTTTTCATCCTGTCACCGGGGAAAAGGTTTATGTGCCCAGGAGTGCCCATGAGAAGGCGGTGCAGCGGGCGCTGATGCAGTATCGAAACCCGGAAAACCGGGCGCTGGTGCTGGAAGGTCTTCGGAAGGCGGGCCGCATGGATCTGGTGGGCTACGGGGAGAAATGCCTGCTTCGTCCGGAGCGGGAAAAGAGCTGGAATCCCCACCCACAGAAGAAGAAAAAAACCATCCGGAAGGTGCATGGAAAAAAGAATTCCCGGTAAGAGCAAAGGAGTTTCACATATGAGCAGTCAAAAGAAAAGCACAGTGGGAAAAAAAGGAGAGTACGGTTATTTTTCCCGGGAAAAAAAACACAGGCTTCTGATCACGGCGGGACTGTTTGCTCTTCCGCTGACCGTATATTTTGTTGCCTGGTGGATCAACGGCTCCCGGGAGACAGTGTGGACGGTCCTGGCGGTGGTGGGATGTCTCCCCGGCTGCCGGTCGATGGTCAGCCTGATTATGATCCTGATGCGAAAATCCATGGACAGGGACCTTTATGAGGAGATTCGCAGCCATGCCGGAAGGCTGGTGATGTCCTATGAGATGTACATGACCTTTTATGAAAAAAGCGGATATATTGACGCCATTGCCGTCTGCGGAAATTCCGTGGTGGGGTATTCCGGGGACGCAAAGGCAGATCTTGCAACCCTTGCCGCGGAGGCGCAGAAAATTCTCCGTAAGAACGGATATAAGGCGGATGTAAAGATCCTGCGGGATCTTCGTCCTTTTCTGGACCGTCTGGATTCCATGAACCAGCACTATGATTCTCTCCACGAGGGAATTAAGTTCACACCGGATTCCAAATATCCGGAGCTTTCCCGGGATGAGCTGATCAAGCACACCATCCTGGCAATCTGTCTGTAGGAACGGCCATGAGGGAACTGCATATTCACGAGAACGAGGCCGGGCAGCGCTTTGACAAGTACCTGGCAAAGCTTTTCAGGAGCGCGCCGAAGGGCTTTTATTATAAGATGCTGCGGAAGAAAAATATTACCCTGAACGGGGGAAAGGCCCAGGGAAACGAGCGGCTGTGTGTGGGAGACCGGGTCTGTCTGTATATAAGCGATGAGACCTTTGAGAAGTTTTCCGGACAGGAGCAGAAAAAAGCGCCCAGAGCCAGTGCTTCGCTGGATATTGTCTATGAGGACCGGGATGTGGCGCTGATCGCCAAGCCGGCGGGGATGCTCTCTCAGCCGGGAAAGGATGGAACTCCCTCACTTGTGGAGTATTTTACCGGCTATCTTCTGGAGTCGGGGAGCCTTACGGAGGAGGCGCTTTTTACCTTTCGCCCGTCGGTGTGCAACCGTCTGGACCGGAACACCAGCGGCCTTGTGGCCGCCGGAAAAAGCCTGGCCGGACTGCAGGAGCTCTCCGGGCTTTTCCGGCGCCGGGATGTGAGGAAATTCTATCTCTGCCTGGTTTATGGACAGCTTCATGAGAAAGAATATATCAGGGGATATCTGCGAAAGGATGAAAAAAGAAATAAGGTGACGGTATACACCCGGGAGAGGGAGGATGCCGTCCCCATAGAGACCCGGTATCAGCCTGTGTGCGGAAATGAAAGCTATACCCTTCTGCTTGTGGAGCTGATCACCGGCCGTCCCCACCAGATCCGGGCGCATCTGGCCTCGGAAGGCCATGGGGTGGTGGGAGATACAAAGTACGCGCCGCCGGATAAGGTACGGGAAATACAGAGGCGATATTCCCTGAGGCATCAGCTTCTTCACGGGTGGAAACTGGTTTTTCCGGAAATGGAGGGAAGGCTTGCGGGCCTTTCCGGGAAAAGCTTTACGGCTCCGCTGCCGGAGGAATTTCGCACTATATTAAGAGAGGAAGGTTTATATGAAAATCTGGAAGGAAGTCTGGGAATATGTGAAAATGATCATCATTGTGGTACTGGTGGTCCTTCTGGTCAATAATGTGATTCTGATCAACGCGAAGATCCCCTCAGAGTCCATGGAAAATACGATCATGACCGGCGATCGGATCTTCGGGTTCCGTCTTTCCTATGGACTGAACATTGATTTTCTGGGCTTTGAGTACCATACCCAGTGGAGTGAGCCGGAACGCTATGATATCGTGATTTTTCATTATCCGGATGATGAGTCCCAGCTTTTCATCAAACGTGTGATCGGACTGCCGGGGGAGACGGTGGAGATCAAAGACGGCAAGGTATATATTGACGGCGCCGAGGAGCCGCTGGACGACTCCTTTGTGAAGGGCACGGCCATGGGGGATTTCGGACCCTATGAGGTGCCGGAGGGCTGTTATTTCATGCTGGGCGACAACCGGAATAATTCCAAGGATTCCCGTTACTGGGAGAATACCTATGTGAGGGCGGATCAGATTGTGGGGAAGGCGCTGATCCGGTATTATCCCTCCATCAAGCTCCTGAACTGATGGCTACGTGGAACAGCCGGGGACTGCGGGGGTCGACCCTGGAGGAGCTGGTAAACCGGACCAATGAGCAGTACCGGGAGAAAGGACTGGCGCTGATCCAGAAAATCCCCACCCCCATTACCCCGGTACAGATGGACAAGGAAAGCCGCCACATCACTCTGGCCTATTTTGAGCAGAGAAGTACAGTGGACTATATCGGGGCGGTGCAGGGAATCCCGGTGTGCTTTGACGCCAAGGAGTGCAGTGTGGATACCTTTCCCCTGGCCAACATCCATCCCCATCAGGTGGCTTTTATGAAGGATTTTGAAGGGCAGGGAGGCGTGGCCTTTTTCCTGATTTTTTTCAGCAGTGAGAATCTGTTTTATTATCTGCGTTTTTCCACCCTGGCCCGTTTCTGGAAGCGCATGGAGGAGGGCGGGCGCAAGAGCTTTCGCCGGGAAGAACTGGAGGAAGATTTTTACCTCCCTCAGAAAAGCGGCTTTCTGGTGCCCTATCTGGAGGGACTGCAGAGAGATCTGCGATTCCGGGATTGACAGAGGACGGATTGTTCGATATAATCTTGTAGGATTTTATATAGTAATATGGTAGCACGACAACGCGCTAAAGTGGAGGAAGACAATGCAGAGAATTTTTCATACACCGGAAGGTGTGAGAGATATCTACGGGGAGGAATGCGGCCGGAAGCGCCGGCTTCAGGAGCAGATTCACCGTGTTTTTCGCCAGTACGGCTATGAGGATATTGAGACGCCCACCTTTGAATATTTTGAGGTTTTCAGCCGTGAGGTGGGAACCATCCCTTCCAAGGATTTATATAAGTTTTTTGACAGAGAGGGAAACACTCTGGTGCTTCGCCCGGATTTTACCCCTTCGGTGTCCAGGGCCTGCGCAACCTATTTTTTCCCGGAGCAGACGCCGGTAAGCCTCTGCTATACGGGAAATACATTTATCAACAGCTCCAGCCTGCGGGGACAGCTAAAGGAGAATACCCAAATGGGGGTGGAGCATATCGGGGACGCCTCCCCCGAGGCGGACGCGGAGATCCTGGCCCTGACGGTGGAATGCCTGCGCGCCTCCGGGCTGAAGGATTTTCAGATCAGCGTGGGACAGGTGGATTATTTTAAATCTCTTCTGGCGGAAGCGGGAATGGATGAGGATACCATCGCCCGTCTTCGGGAGCTGATCTCCCAGAAGAATGAGTTCGGGGTGGAGGAGATGATCCGGGAGCAGAAGCTCTCCGGAGAGCTTTCCGCTGTATTTATGGAGCTTCCCCGGATGTTTGGTTCTGTGGAGGTGCTGGAGAGGGCGAAGGCTCTGACCGGGAACCCGGAGGCGCTGGCCGCGGTGGCCCGCCTGGAGGAAATCTATGAGATCCTGAAGCTCTACGGGTGTCAGGAGTATATCAGTTTTGATTTTGGAATGCTGAGCAAATATCGTTATTACACCGGAATTATTTTTCAGGCCTATACCTATGGAACCGGGGAGCCGCTGGTGAAGGGCGGACGGTACAATGAGCTCATGAAGCATTTCGGCCGGCCGGCGTCATCCATCGGGTTTGCCATTGTGGTGGACAACCTTCTGTCCGCTCTTTCAAGACAGAATATTTCCCTTCCCGGCGAACCGGAGACGGTGATTCTCTCCTATCGGAAGGAAGAGCGGGAAGCCGCGGTGCGGGAGGCCCTCAGGCTTCGGGGAGAGGGAAAAAATGTGGCGCTTCGCCTGGAAAGAGAGGCCGGTGAGTTATGAGATATCTGACATTTGCCCTGACAAAGGGGCGTCTGGCGTCCAAAACCATGGACATGCTTGAGAAAGTGGGCATCACCTGTGAGGAGATGCGGGATAAGGAGTCCAGAAAGCTGATTTTTGTAAATGAGGACCTGAAGCTTCGCTTTTTCCTGGCCAAGGGGCCGGATGTGCCCACCTATGTGGAATACGGGGCGGCGGACATCGGCGTCGTCGGGAAGGATACCCTTCTGGAGGAAGGGCGCAGGCTTTATGAGGTGATGGATCTTGGCTTTGGAAAATGCCGCATGTGTGTCTGCGGGCCGGAGAGCGCCCGGAAGGTTCTTACCACCAATCAGCAGATCCGTGTGGCAACCAAGTATCCCAACATTGCCCGGGAGTATTTTTATGGAAGAAAGCACCAGACCGTGGAGATCATCAAGCTGAACGGTTCCATTGAGCTGGCACCCATTGTGGGTCTTTCCGAAGTGATTGTGGACATTGTGGAGACCGGATCCACTCTGCGGGAAAACGGCCTGAAGGTTCTGGAGGAGGTGTGCCCGCTCTCCGCCCGGATGGTGGTGAACCAGGTGAGTATGAAAATGGAGGATCAGCGAATCCGGGGTCTGATCGCGGACCTGAAAAAGGTGATTGAGTAAAAACCGCGGGATCGCGGGGACAGGCGCAAAAGGCCGGGCTATCCGCGTATTACGGCGTCAGAATACCCTTTGATCCTGGTATCAATAGAAAGAAGGCATGGAAGAATGCGTAAAGTGACACTGACGAAGGAGACAACCCGGGATCTTCTGGACAGTCTTCTGAAGAGAAGTCCCAATAATTATGGAAAATATGAGACGGCTGTGAACGAGATTCTTGCCCGGGTAAAAAAAGAGGGGGATACGGCTCTTTTTTCGTATACCCGGGAATTTGACGGGGCCGAGATCACTCCGGAAACCATCCGGGTGACGAAAGAGGAAATTGAGGAGGCTTACACCCTTGTGGAGCCGGAGCTTGTAGGTGTGATCCGCTCGGCTCTGGTAAATATTCAGGCCTACCATGAAAAGCAGCGGCAGAACAGCTGGTTTACCACCACGGAGAAGGGAACCCTGCTGGGACAGAAGGTGACCCCTCTGAATCGGGTGGGTGTCTACGTACCTGGGGGAAAGGCGGCGTATCCATCCTCGGTGCTTATGAATATTGTGCCGGCCAGAGTGGCCGGCGTGCCCCATCTGGTTATGACCACACCGCCCGGAAAGGACGGAAAGGTGAATCCGGCCACGCTGGTGGCCGCAAACGAGGCCGGGGTGGATGAGATCTATAAGGCGGGCGGCGCCCAGGCCATCGGCGCGCTGGCCTATGGGACAAAGAGCGTTCCGAAGGTGGACAAGATTGTGGGCCCCGGGAATGTGTTTGTGGCCCTGGCCAAGAAGGCAGTGTATGGATATGTGAGCATTGATTCCATTGCCGGTCCCAGTGAGATTCTGGTGCTTGCCGATGAGACGGCCAATCCCAGGTATGTGGCCGCGGATCTTCTCTCCCAGGCGGAGCATGACGAGATGGCTTCCGCCATTCTGATCACCACCAGCCGGGAGCTGGCGCAGAAGGTGGAGGCGGAGGTGGAAAAATTCACGGAGGTTCTCTCCAGAAGGGATATTATTCAGAAATCCCTGGATCAGTTTGGCTATATCCTTCTCGCGGAAGATATGGACCAGGCCATAGAGGCGGCCAACGAGATTGCCTCTGAGCATATGGAGATCGTGACCAAAAACCCCTTTGAGGTTATGACGAAGGTGCGGAACGCGGGGGCGATTTTTATCGGAGAGTACAGCTCGGAGCCTCTGGGGGACTACTTTGCGGGTCCTAACCATGTGCTCCCCACCAACGGAACCGCCAAATTTTTCTCTGCTCTTTCTGTGGATGATTTTGTAAAAAAATCAAGCATTGTTTACTATTCCAGAGAGGCCTTACAGGAAATTCATAAGGACATTATTCAGTTTGCCACATCTGAGCGGCTGACCGCTCATGCCAATTCCATCGCCGTGCGGTTTGAGGATGAGGACGGGGAGAAGAACTGATTTTGCGTGAAAGGAGAATTATGGCCAGAGAAGCGACCATAGAGAGAAATACAAAGGAGACACAGATCCGGCTGAGACTCGCCCTGGACGGGACCGGACAGTCCGATATCTCCACCGGTGTGGGGTTTTTTGACCATATGCTGGACGGTTTTTCCAGACACGGTCTGTTTGATCTTTCCGTGAAGGTCCGGGGGGATCTGGAGGTGGACGATCACCACACCATCGAGGACACGGGCATTGTTCTGGGTACGGCCATCGGGAAGGCTGTGGGAGATAAGAGGGGAATCCGGCGGTATGGAAGCTGCATTCTCCCCATGGATGAGACCCTGGTGCTGTGTGCCGTGGATCTGTCCGGACGGCCGTATCTGGGCTGGGATGTGGAGTTTCCGACACAGAAAGTGGGAGCCATGTCCACAGAGATGGTGCGGGAGTTTTTTTACGCCGTTTCCTACTCTGCGGCCATGAATCTGCATGTGAAGATACTGACTCCGGGAAACAGCCACCATATGGCGGAGGCGATTTTTAAGGCCTTTGCCAAGGCACTGGACGCGGCGGTCGCCTGCGACCCAAGGATTACAGAGGTGCTTTCCACCAAAGGAAGCCTGTGAACCCGGGTACATCCGGGCGGTTCATGAAGAAACTGCAGGCCGGAACGCGGTCTGTTATGTGCGTAAAATTGATGATTCTCAGGTAAGGAGAAGACGAATGAATAAATTGATGATCCCGTGTATTTATCTTCAGTCCGGAAAGGCGGTGACCGGCTTTGGCCAGAGAAACCTGTTCGGGGATGGGGATGTGGTCAGGCTTGCGCAGTTTTACAGCGACAACGGGGCAGACCGGCTGCTGGTCTTTGATATTTCCTCCGGGGATGAGGAGCATGAAAAAGCCATTGGAAAAATCCGGGAGATCTGCGAGGCATCGGAGATTCCGGTGCTCGCCGCAGGAAATATACACCGGATGGAGGATGTAAAAAAACTGATCTACGCCGGCTGTGCGGGAACGGTCCTGAATTTTTCCAAGGAGAGCAACCGAAAGCTTCTGGAGGAGGTTTCCAGAAGATTCGGAAAGGAAAAGATGTTGGTCAGCATCTCCTCTTTTTCGGAATTCACCGGGAGCCAGAGCGATATCGAGGAATTTGCCGGGGAGATACTGGCGCTGGACTCTGTGCAGGATGAGATCGGGAAAATTTCCAGGGTACCTGTGATCCTTCACACGGAGGAGGGAAAGGAAAATATACTGAAAACCCTTCTTGGAGGTGAGTTTGTCTGTGGCCTCTCAGGGTCCTATGTCAGCGCCCGGGAAACAAATCTTCACGTATTCAAGGAGTCCTGCGCGAAGGAGGGCATTCCGGTGAATATCTGTGAAAGCGCCATCGCCTGGAGTGATTTTAAACTGAATTCGGACGGGCTGATTCCTGTTATTGTTCAGGATTATAAAACCGATCAGGTTCTTATGCTGGCCTATATGAACGAGGAGGCTTTCCAGACCACGCTGCGGCTTGGGAAAATGACCTACTGGAGCCGGAGCCGCAGGGAGCTGTGGACCAAGGGAATGACCTCAGGGCATGTGCAGTATGTGAAATCCCTTACGCTGGACTGTGACAACGACACCATTCTGGCGAAAGTGGCTCAGACAGGCGCGGCCTGTCACACAGGAAACCGGTCCTGCTTTTTCCAGCCACTGATGCAGAAGGAATACGACGATACGAATCCTCTTCATGTATTTCAGAGTGTGTATGACGTGATTCTGGATCGGAAGGAGCATCCAAAGGAAGGCTCTTACACCAATTATCTTTTTGACAAGGGAATTGACAAGATCCTGAAGAAGGTGGGAGAGGAGTGTACGGAAATTGTGATTGCTGCCAAGAATCCGGACAAGGAAGAAATCAAGTATGAGATTTCGGACTTCCTTTATCATGTGATGGTACTGATGGCGGAGAAAGAGGTGACCTGGGAGGACATTACCCGGGAGCTGGCGAGAAGATGATAAAAACGGGATCCTGTGCAGCCGAAGCAGGGTTACACGGGATCCCAGTCTCTTTTGCCCTGCATCTGACGGGCCATGGCCTCTTCCACGGTCATCCTGGGCAGATCGTCCTGCAGGTAATCCTGCAGCTCCTGAATTCCTTCGCCGGTGATGCTGTTGATAAGAAAAATCCGTTCGCACCCGGCGTCGGTGAGCCATTGTTTTACCATGGGAACGTTGGCGTGAGGGGAGTCGATCTTGGTGATGATTCCCACCAGAGGGCGGTTCAGACTGCCGTTGGAGTTGGAGGAAAAGAGTGCGAAGGGTTCGTCCGCGGCGCACAGAAGCGCCACCACATCCGCCTCAAAGGAGAAACAGGCCAGACCCACGGCGCAGCGCTTGGTCTCGGCGTACTCTCCGGGGGTATCAATGGCCACATCCTCGGTACTGGTATACTGGGTTTTGCGATAATGGATTTCCTCTCCCTTTAAGGCCTGGGTGAGGGTGGTCTTTCCGGCCTCGCTGCGGCCGGTGAGAAATATTTTCTTCATGTCTGCCTCGCCGTATCTTTCTGCTTTGTGACAGCCGGATCCTCTGGGATTCCGGATTTTTTTATTTTTCGGTTACCTCACAGCAGGGAAAGCCCAGTGTGTCCTGAAAGTAGTCGTGAACCGCGTGAACCGCGGTGGATACGTCTGTACGGCGCCCGGTGAGGATCAGACTGCCGCTGAACCGGTCCATGAATCCCACCTCTACATGGGCGGACTTTACGGCCACGTCTGTGGCAATGACCACGGCTTCCCAGGGAGTGAAACGCATCAGGCCAATGGCCTCCCCCACATGGTTCTCCCCCTCGTGGACGCCGATGTGAAGCCCCAGATTGTGGTAGACACTCTCGTCGGATACGCCGATGATGTGGGCCAGATCCACCTCCCGGCCGGGAATCCTTACACGGACCAGACGAAGGGGCTGGCCGTCAAGGGGAACTCCATTTTCTGTAAAAATCAGGTCAAGCAGCTCTTCCTGTGTGATATGTTCATTTGTCATCTCTGAGCCCTCCGGGAAAGGATTACCGTTTGGTAACTTTGCACACCACATAACCCAGCGTGTCACGGAAATAGGCCACAATCTCCTCAATGGCGCTGGTCACATCCGCGATCTCTCCTGTAATGATCAGAGTCCCTGTAAAACGGTCAGCAAAACCCAGATAGACGTTTCCGCTTTTTACCGCGATGTCAGAGGCGATCACGGCGGACTCGGAGGGCGTCATGTTCATAATCCCGATGGCGGAGGAACCATAGTCGATGGACGGGTTCAGGCCAAGCTTCTGATAAATGATCGGGGCGGGGCCGCCCATGACATGGGCAAGGGTAATCTCCTTGCCGGCAACCGTTTCCTGCACAATACGTATCTGTTTGTGATTGTTTTCCATTCTTCGTTCCTCCCGGTGCTGAACTTTCTAATCTGTAAGATATCATACATCGAAGGAGTAAAATTGTCAATTTGTGTTTTCGCTTTTCGTCTATTCGGGCTGTATCGGATCTGGCCGCCTGTGAATAAATCATGAAAAGACAATTTACTTTTACAAAGATGGAATTCTTTGTGCTATAATGCCAGAAGTTTCTGAGAGTGACACCCATTTAAAGGAGGAAAGAGAATGAGAATGGGAGGAAGATTAGGATGACAGATATGGAGTATGTGCTGGATTTCGCCGTGAGGCTGGGCAGGGACATGATTGAGTGCGGGGCGAACCTGGAGAGGGTGAATACGTCCATGTATAAGGTTTGTTCCGCCTATGGCCTGGAGGACATTACCCTGTTTACTCTGTGTACCCATCTGTCGGTGAGCGCCAGGGATTCGGACGGGAAATTCGGCATCCGGCAGGTGAAGGCGCAGCCGGCGGGAACGCACCTGGAACGACTTCGCAGCCTGAATGAGCTGTCCTTCCATGTGTGCGGGCAGACACCGGCGCCAGAGCGGCTTGGCGGGATGCTGGAGGAGGCGCGGAATGCGAAAAGCTATTCCACACCGGTGCTTCTTCTGTGCTCCATGGCGGCCATGGGCTGTATCTGCTGGATGAATGGCGGGACATGGAGAGACATCCCCTGCATGGTCTGTATTATTTTCGGCCTGTTCTGGCTCACCCGGCTTTTAAACCGGACCGGAATGAACCGGATTATTATCAACGCGCTGTGTACGTTCCTGGCGGGCACGGTGGCCCTGTCTCTGGTGAACCTTGGAATTGCGGACAATCTGAATCCCCTGATCGCCACCAGCTGTATGTATCTGATCCCCGGTATTCCCATGGTGAACGCGGCCCGGAATATTCTGTGCGGAAATGAGATGAACGGAATCCTTGAGGCGATTAAAATCATACTGGAGACGATGTCCATTGTGGGGGGCCTGGCTCTGAGTCTGGTATTATGCGGAGGTATTTTCTCATGAAAGATAATATAATTCTGATCCTGGTGTCTTTTTTTACGTCCGGGGTGCTGGGTGTGGGATTTCAGATCCGCAGGAAGGATCTGATCTGGGCCTGTGTCGGCGGCGCACTTATCCGGACGGTTTACCTGTTTTTTATGGCCATGTCCGGGAATATCCGTCCCTTAAGCGCCCTGCTGGCTGCCGTTGTGGCCGGACTTTATGCGGAGCTTCTGGCAACCAGGAAAAAGATGCCCTCTACGGTCTTTCTTTATCCGTCCATCATCCCTCTGGTCCCCGGAGATCTTCTGTATTATATGACCCTTTCCCTGATTATGCTTGAAAATGAGGCGGCCAAGGAATACACATGGACCTGTGTGTGGACCCTTCTGGGATTAAGTGTGGGGTTTGTGCTCAGTTCCACCATTGCCCATTACATCCGGGTCTGGCAGCTGAAAGTGAATCTGAAAAACAGTCTTCTGCGTCCCTTTAAGGGAGTGGGGAGGCAGGGCGGAGGCGAACGGTAAAAATGACCCGCCCTTCCTGGCAGGATACCTGTATTTTTCCGTGGTGGGAGAGTACGGCGGCTCTGGCAATGGCCAGCCCCAGGCCGTAATGACCGCTGTCCCTGCTCCGGGCCTCGTCTGTCCGGTAAAAGCGGTCAAAGATGGAGCCCATCTGTTCCTCTGAGAGGGGTCTTCCCTCATTGGAGACGGAGAAGAGAAGCTCTTCCGGATCCGCACAGAGACGAACCCGGACGGCTGTGTGTTCCGGAGCATACGAGAGAGCGTTGTCCGTCAGGGTGGAGATCAGGTTTCCAAGCTGTTCCGGGTTTCCGTTTACAAAAACATTTTCCTGAATCTCACTTTCCAGAGTGAGATTTTTTTCATAGGCCAGGGCTTCAAAGGGCAGGAGGTTTCCGGTAACCAGGCGGGAAAAATTCAGTCTTTCCATGGGAGGTGCGGCCTCTTCCGTGCGGGCCAGTTCCAGAAGCTGGCCCACCAGACCGGACATCCGGAGGCTCTCATGGCGGATATTCTCCAGCCAGCGGCTGGGACCCTTTTCCTGCTCCAGAAGATCCAGATTGGTGTTGATTACGGTCAGAGGGGACTTCAGCTCATGGCCGGCGTCGGAGACAAACTGCTTCTGTTTCCGGTAGCTTTCCTCCAGAGGCTGTACAATGCGCCGGGAGAGGAAAAGAGAGACCAGGAACAGGAGAACCAGCGTGAGGGCGCCAAAGATCAGTGTATACTGAAAAAGCGTCCGGATGTTGGCGTTCATGACGGAGTTGTCCATCAGCACCACCAGAGTGGTATCGCCCTTTGTTTCTATATAGTAAACCCAGTCCATGTGGATCCCGCTGGTTTTATGGAGGGCCAGGATGGCGGCGGCCTGGGAGGAGAGGTAGGAATTATCCAGCAGGGCGGAGCTTCCGCTGTCCACGTCCAGAATCTGCCCGTCCGGGGAGAAAGCTACGGAATAAAAAGTCAGGCGCCGAACTTCGGTTTGTTTTCCCGCCGGAGTTTCCATAGATTCGGAGGGATTTCCGTTGATCCAGTAGGAGTCGGCATAGCGGGAGAGCATCTCCCGGTTTTTCTGAAGCATCTGAATGTAGCTGGAGAAATAAATGACGCAGAGTGTGCCCGCGAACAGAAAAACCAGCACACTCATCAGCGCCGTCACAATTTTCCATCTGGATTTTCTAAACATTTTTTTCCCTCAGTTCATACCCCAGTCCGCGCAGCGCCTTGATTTTGGCGGAGGATTCAATAAAAGCCAGCTTTTTCCGGGTGAAGGACAGATAGACTTCCACATTATTGTATTCGGATTCACTGTCATACCCCCATATTTTTACCGCCAGCTGTTCCCGGGAAAGCACCCGGCCGGGATTTTCCATGAACATTTCCAGAATCTGATATTCTTTTTTGCTGAGGCGTACAGACTGACTGTTTCTGGTACAGGTAAGCGTAAAGGAAGCCGGGTCCAGAGACAGGTCATAAAGGGAAAGTGTTTCCGGATGGTCCTTTTTTCCGCGGCGTTCCAGAGCGCGAAGTCTGGCCAGAAGCTCCCTGGTCTCAAAAGGTTTTGTGAGATAATCGTCGGCGCCGCAGTCCAGGCCTCTGACCTTGTCATCCACCTCGCTTCTGGCGGTGAGAATGAGAACGGGAGTGGAAATTCCGGTTTCCCGCGCTTTTTTTACGATCTCAAATCCGGAGATACCGGGGAGCATCACATCCAGGATGGCGGCCTGATAGGAATTGGCCAGAATCGCGTTCAGTCCCGACAGGCCGTCCGGGCATACGTCCACCGTATACCCTTCTCTGGAAAGAAGCACCTGGAGGGCATCTGCCAGGCGGGATTCATCCTCGACCAGCAGAAGTCTTCTGCCGGAAGTGCCGGATTTTTTCATGAAAACCTCCCTGCCCGGGAAAAGTGTCCGTGAACTGCGGGGCGGAGACTTTGCCGGGTCTGTTTACAGGTTGTTTATCTGGTAAAATATTTTGCCTTGATGAGGTCGACGGGCATTTCCTTTCCGGTCCACAGGCGGAAGGATTCCGCTCCCTGGTACAGAAGCATGTAAAGTCCGTTGAAGGTCTGGCATCCGTATTCCCTGGCCATCCGCAGAAGCTTTGTCTCCTCCGGATTGTAGATTACGTCAGAAACCACCAGGTCTTTGTGGAAGAAGGAGGGATCCCGGATGATGCAGGCATCTGTTTTTGGAGCCATGCCTACGGAGGTTCCGTTGGTGAGAATATAGCTTTCCCCGATTTCGCGGCGAAGGATGGAATCATCCTCAAAATCATAGAGAGAGACCTTACATTTTGTCCTCTGGTTCAGCTGGTCCACAATACGCTCCGCCCGCGGGAAAAAGTTGTCCCGCACGTTAAATACGGAGATTTCGGCTACTCCGTCCATGGCGGCCTGGGCCAGAATGGCGGTGGCGGCGCCGCCGGCCCCCAGAAGGGTCATTTTTTTTCCAATCAGGTCATGGCCGGCGTCTCTGGCGGCCTGCATATATCCTGTGCCGTCGGTGGTGGTTCCGGTAAGGATCCCGTCGTCGTTGATCACTGTATTGGCCGCTCCGATGATCTGGGAGGCGGGAGAGAGCTTATCGCACAGGCTGCACACCAGATTCTTGTCCGGCATGGTTACGTTAAAGCCCCGGACCTTTAAGGCGCGCAGACCCTCCACCGCGGCCGGAAGTCCTTCAGTTCCCACGTCAAAGGCCAGGTAGACATAATCCAGCCCCAGGGCGCGGAAGGATTCGTTGTGCATGGCCGGGGAGATGCTGTGTGCCACAGGGCTTCCAAGAAGGCCGGTAAGGCCGGTATGTCCGGTAATTATTCTTTCATTCATGGCTGTTTCTCCTTTAAAAGGTTTTCATATTTTGAGTCTTACTCTATCACAGAATGGCAAAAATGGCAAGGCGCTGCGCACCCGTGGGTACAAAGAGCACAGAAAGAAAAGGGACGGCCTGCTCTGGAAAAAGGGGCTGTTTTTTTAACGTTCGTTGACAACAAAGACCGGCTCCGGGTATAATAAATCAGGAGAAACTCCGGAATGGGCGGGAGTGGCGCCCATTTATGACGCCGGGAAAGACGGAGTATGAGAGTGAACAGACGGACAATTAAGGAATAAACCCTGGAAGGAGCATTATCACGGGCTGCTTGACGTATTTTATTATCCATACGCGATGCCGGTAAAGGTGGATTCAGAGAAGGACAGATGAGCAGAAAATGATTCACACAATCTTCATGAAACCTTAAAAAACTTCAATCCTGTTTCAATCTTTCTCTGTTAGAATCTAAAAAAGCGGGTCCGGCAGAGTGGTTTGAAATCCTTCTGCCGGAAATCTCAAAGCTGAAAAAATTATGAAACGGGAGGAAAAACGATTTCATGAAAACAGCAAAATTTTTCACATCTCTTCTGGCGCTGACGGTAGCGGCCGGCATGGCGCCGCAGACGGTTTATGTGTTCGCACAGGAGACAGACGTTCAGGAGGAGGCCGCAGACGACACAGAGGAAACGGCCTCAGGGAAAGAGTACATTGAATCTGTGCTGAATCTTGCGAACAATGAGGAGCAGGAGTGGACCTATGATTCCTCTTCCGACTCGTGGACTTTGTCCGTTGTCTGCGCGGTGGCTTATCCGGAGCTTCCGGATCAGCAGGGTGTTTCCGTAAATGTTCCCGGAGCCTATGTGACCGGAATCGACACAGACGGGGACGGAACCGCGGATCTCACTGCGGAGGATGGTACAGAAGGCATCGGCGGCTCTCTGGTCATCGACTACGAGGCGCAGGTTACCAGCACCAACGGGCAGGTTTATACGGCGGCTACCGCGCCGGTGATTCTCAATACCGGTGCCGCAGGCTACAGTTCTCAGTCCAATCAGCTGGCCTCCTCCACCTACGCCGGTGAGGGTTATATCAATGTGGCCTGTGGAAACCGCGGAAAACAGGATACGGTCACAGATGAGGACGGAAATACCACCTACACCGGGGACGCGCCCTCCTGCCTGGCGGACCAGAAGGCAGCGGCACGCTATGTGAAGTACAATATCCTTCTGGGGAATCTTCCCGGAAGCGTGGACTATTTTGTCTCCACCGGCGGTTCCGGCGGCGGCGCCCACGCGGCCATGTTTGCGGCCACCTCCAACCATTCGGACTTCTATGATTATCAGATTGAGGCCGGGGCTGTAGGGGTTTACAAAAATGAAGACGGAACCTATTCCACCACGGTGACCATTGAGGGAACGGATTATGAGATCTCCGACGGCGCCTGGGGCTGCATCGCCTACAGTGCCATTACCTCCCTGTATGAAGGGGATATGGCGATGGCCTTTGAATACTACATGGATACCACCTATGATTTCAGCACATCCTTCCAGGAGCAGCTGGCGCAGTATCTGTCTGAGGAATATATGGAATATATCAACGGGCAGAATCTGACGGCGGAAGAATCGGCTGTGGGCTTTGACCTGAATGGGGACGGGGACACAGAAGACACCATCGCGCTGACGATTGAATATGATTTGGAGGCTTATCCGGAAACCAACGGTTACTATGGAACCTATCTGGATCTCTACCTGGCGGAGTTTACGGAGAATCTTCAGTCCTATCTGGATAATCTGGATTACGCGGAAGGGTGGACCTGGTTTGACGCAGACGGAAATGCCCTCAGTGACGAGGAAGTGGCGGCCATGACCACCGGAGATAAGGCGACAGCCTTTCTGGAAGGACGTTACGCGAAGAGCAGCTCCGGGGACGCCCAGGGGCCTGGAGGCGCTGTGATGGGCGGCGGCATGGGCGGCCGCGGAGAAAACCGTGGAGATCTGGAAGGCGGAGAGCTGCCGGACGGAGAGGTTCCCGGGGATCTGGAAGACGGAGAGCTGCCGGATGGAGCGCTTTCCACGGATACTGAAGACGGAGCGCTGTCAGATGGAGAAGCACCTGGTGAGCTGCCGGATGGAAACAGCGCGGACGCAACGGACGACGGTCCAGATATGGGAGAGCTTCCGGATGGAGAAGCTCCCGCGGATATGGATGAAAGTGCGGATACCGGGGAAGGGGAAACGGAAAATGTCTCTGAAAACAGTGACAAGGAGATGGAAGTGGGGACACCGGATGCCGGTACGACTCAGTCTGCGTCCGGTTCTGTGGACTCTGCCAACTATTCCACCTATGAGGAGATGGTGGAAGCGTACCGGTCAGACATTGAGAGTATTGAGGCCGGAGACGAATATGGAAACAATATCACAGATCTCTATAATCCGCTGCTTTACATCGGAGCAGAGGGGACGGAGAATCCCACATGGACCCGGATTGTAATGGGCGCCTCAGAGGGAGACATGTCCATGTTTACCTCTCTGAATCTGCAGATTGCCTGGCTGAACGCGGGCGTGGACGCGGAAATTGAGTGGCAGTGGGATGGCGGGCATGTTCCGTCGGAAATCCTGGGCGATTCCTTCGCTCTGTATGTAGATGAAATGTATGGGCAGTATGTGGAGGGCGCGGCGGCTGTGACCAAACCCGCGGCGGAGGCGCAGACGGCCAACGGAACCGCCACACAGGCCACGGGTACGGATATCAGCGCCTGGATCAACTATGAGGATATTTCCAGTGTCTCCTTTACCCTGGCAGACATTGTGGCTTACCGTACGGCCGGCGCCAGCAAGGCCATTCCCGGGTTCGACGTGATTGACTACGGACAGGAGGACTACGTTTTTGGAAATTCGGAGCAGGATGCCAGACACTGGAACCGAACGCTTCTTGAAATCTTTGAGGAACATGCGCAGGATCTGGAACCACTGTTTAATGCGGGATAAAATCCGACCGGTCAGTTAAGAGGATCCTGATGAAGGAGCTTAAGGACTGTCCGCAGATCGGCTGCGTTCATCTGCCCGGGGGCGGAGGCTTTTCCCACAGCGCCGAAGGTCAGCGCGGATCCGGAAAACTCTCCGCAGACCCGGCTGATCCGGCCATACGCCCCCATGGACATGGTGATAATCGGACGGTCCGCGTGCTCCTCCCACATTTCTCTGGTGGCATCAAGAAGGGTCAGAACATCCTTTCGGCTGTGGGGCATCACAGCGATTTTGGGGATGTCCGCGCCCAGGTTCTGCATATGCACCAGGCGGCCGATCAGCTTCTTCCGGCCGGGAGTCTTCTGGAAGTCATGGCTGGAGACGATGACTTTTACGTCACAGCTGTGAGCCTCCCGGATCAGATCCCGGACCGTCTCATCTCCGGCGGAGGCCTCCACGTCCACCAGATCCACCAGGGAGGAAGCGGCTGCCTGCCGGGTAAGCTTTGCATAAGCTTCCAAGGGAATGGATTTTTCCCCGCCTTCGGCCCGTGTGCGGAAGGTAAAGAGCAGAGGCATGTCCGGAAGGAGCGTCCGAAGCCCTGTAAGGACTTCGCTTACCCGGGAAAAATCAGAGACATCCTCGTACCAGTCGGCCCGCCATTCCACTATGTCAGGCGCTGCGGACTGAATGGAAACAGCCGCGGCAAGGATTTCCTCCTTTGTCCGGCCTACAATGGGAACACAGATTTTCGGCGGATTTTCGCCGATTTTTATGCCTCGTACTTCTATATAAGGTTTCATATTAATTTTTCCTTTCTTTTTGCCTTTTCTCCAGGTATCCTCATTATATAACAGAATCAAGGAGAATTTCAACGGAATTGGGAGAACGCTCTGCTTTTGGGTTTCAGGCAGAGCTTTTTGTTTTCAGAGGAAGGCCTTTCTGAAATTGAACGCTTGTTTTGACAGAAAGCCCATGTTACAATGGGAACAGCTTTCAGGAACATCATACAGGTTCCAATAAGGATTACGGAGGTTTAAGCATGCGATACGGAAAATTTCTGCCGGATGGGGGGACCATCGGCTTTGTGGCGCCCTCTTTTGGATGTAATATCCAGCCTTACCGGTCTGCCTTTGAAAATGCCAGGAGAATCTGGACCCGGGAGGGGTATCAGCTGGATCTGGGTCCCAACTGTTTTGCGGGGGAAGGTGTGGGAATCAGCAATACTCCCCAGCTTTGCGGGAAAGAGCTGACAGACTATTACCGGAAGGAGGACAATGACTGTCTGATCTCCTGCGGAGGCGGGGAGCTGATGTGTGAAATCCTGGATTATGTGGACTGGGAAGAGATTTCCAGGGCGCCTGCGAAATGGTATATGGGTTTTTCGGACAATACCAATATGACCTATCTGCTTGCAACGCTTTGTGATACCGCATCTGTATACGGCCCCTGTGCAGCCTCTTTCGGCATGGAGCCCATGGATCCGTCCCTTCAGGATGCTTTTTCCATTCTCACCGGAAAGAACCGGAAGATGGACGCCCTGGGGCGGGAGGTATTGTCCGTTCACGGCTATCCTCTGTGGGAAAAAGAATCGGTGAAGGACGAGACGAATCCTCTGGCCACCTATCATCTGACAGAGCCTGGGATCCGCAGCTGTTTTGACGGAGAAGCCCTTATGTCCGGAGAGAAAATTCCCGGGATTCGTGTGCAGGGCCGTCTCATCGGCGGGTGCATGGACTGCCTGGTGAATCTTCTGGGGACCTGCTATGACCGGACCGGAGATTTCCTGGAAAAATATAAGGAGGACGGCTTCCTCTGGTTTCTGGAGGCCTGCGACCTGAATGTCTTTTCCATTCGGAGAGCCATGTGGCAGATGGAGCACGCGGGCTGGTTTAAATATGTAAAGGGCTTTCTCATCGGCCGTCCTCTTTCCGGCATGGAGAGCCAGATGAACCTGGACCGCTTTGGCGCGGTGCTGGAGGTGGCAGGTAAGAAGAAGGTCCCTGTATTTATGGATCTGGACATCGGTCATCTGCCCCCCATGATGCCCCTGATCACCGGAAGCTTTGGAACCGTGACCGTGGAAGGCAACGAGGTTGCCGTGGATATGGAGCTTCGTCCCTGAGCGCAGTTTCTTAAAAAAATATAAAATCAATTGACATTCTTTATTTCTGTGTTACGATTGCAAGTGGCAATTCGTTGCTCTTTAATGAATGTGAAAGAGAGAAGAGAGATATGCTTTATGAGATTTTAATCTGCTTTATCGCGGGCACGGGCGCCGGACTTGGAACCGGGTTCGCGGGGATGAGCGCGGCGGCTGTGATCAGTCCCATGCTGATGACATTTCTCGGGATTCCCGCCTATTCAGCGGTGGGGATTGCACTGGCCAGTGATGTCCTTGCCAGCGCAGCCAGCGCCTATACATATGGCAAGAATAAAAACCTGGATATTAAGAATGGTCTCGTCATGATGGTGACGGTGCTTCTGTTTACCATGGTGGGCAGCTGGGTGTCAAGCTTTCTTCCAAATTCCTCCATTCAGGGCTTTTCCATGCTGATGACAGTTTTTCTTGGGCTGAGATTTATTATAAGGCCTGTAACGACCACAAGGGAGGCAATGGGGACTCTTTCTCAGAAACAGCGTCTTGTCCGCTCTGTGGTCTGCGGAGCGGGAATCGGTTTTATCTGCGGGTTTGTGGGAGCCGGCGGAGGCCTGATGATGCTTCTGATTCTCACGACTGTGCTGGGCTATGAGCTGAAATGCGCGGTGGGGACCAGTGTGTTTATCATGAGCTTTACGGCTCTGACCGGTGCAATCAGCCACTTTGCCATGGGTGAGCTGCCGGATCCCTTTATCCTGATTCTGTGCATGCTTTTTACGCTGCTGTGGGCGGAGATCGGTGCCAGAATCGCCAACCGGGCCTCCACCATATTCCTGAACCGGGTTACCGGCTGTATTCTTTTGGTACTGGGCGCGGCCATTCTTTATGTGGAATTTTTTGCGGCATAAGTGTTCAAAGGGTGAAGGAGAGCTGAAAGATTTATGAAAAAAATTAAAGAAATCTAAAAGCCGTTGACATCCGGGGGGATTGTGCTACATTTGTAATAACAGATGGAAAATGAGGCGGGAGTTCCCGGTGAGGAAAGTGTTGCTGTATGTATGGATATATTGTGTGCAATAAGGCGCAGCTTACAGAAGAAGAAGCGAAAAGATATGAGAAAGTTTACTGCGGACTCTGCCGGAATCTGAAGAAACGTTTCGGCCAGATGGAGCGCCTCAGCCTGACTTATGATCTGACATTTCTGATACTTTTCCTGTCCTCTCTCTATGAACCGGAGGAGAAGGAGGAGGATTTTCGATGTGGAATCCATCCTCTTCAGAAGAGAATGGGAGTGGAGAACCGCTTTACGGAGTACGCGTCGGATATGACCATTCTTCTGACCTATTATAAATGTCAGGACGACTGGGAGGATGACCACAACCATGTAATGCGATGGTACGGGAATCACCTGGGAAAGCTGTTCTGGGAGATTTCGGAAAAATATCCAAGGCAGAGCCGTGCCGTGAAGGAGAGCATCGCGGAGCTCAGTGAGATCGAAAAGGCCTGTGCCGCCAATCCGGACAGGGCGGTGAATGCCTCGGGGAAAATGCTGGCGGATATATTCGTGTATGACACGGATTTCTGGAGCAAGAGTCTGTGGTCATTTGGTTTTGAGCTTGGAAGATTTATTTATCTTATGGACGCATCCATGGATTATCCCAAGGATATAAAGGCGAACCACTATAATCCTCTGATCCGCATGAACCGAAAGCCGGAGGAGATGGAGCCGATACTGAAGATGACGATGGGAAAGGCAATGGAGATATTTGAAAAGCTTCCGCTGGTACAGGACGTAAATCTTCTTCGGAATATCCTCTATGGAGGTGTGTGGCAGAAGTATTACGGGAAGTGGCGCGGAAAGGAGAAAACAGATGGTTGACGATCCTTATAAGGTTCTTGGAGTGTCCAGGGACGCATCGAAGGAAGAGATAAAGAAGGCCTACCGCCAGAAGGCGAAGGAATATCATCCGGATCTCCACCCGGATGATCCTGTGGCGGCTGAGAAAATGAATGAGGTGAATGAGGCATATGATATGCTCAACAACCCCGAGAAGTATAAGAAACAGGAAAACGCCGGCTCTTACCAGAGAAGCGGCCAGAGCTACGGAACAGGCCAGAACTATGAAGGAAACCGCAGCTATGGCGGCGGATCCGGTTACGGCGGTCAGGGCTACGGGGGCGGCCGGGAATACAGAGATTATGATCCCTTTGGCGGCTTCGGAGATTTTTTCGGCGGTGGTTACTCATCTCACGCCGAGCCGGAGAGCCCCCGGCCTGAGGCGGGGGACAGCAGTGACATCCGCCAGGCGGTGGATTTTATTAATATGAAGCAGTACCAGTACGCCAGCGATACACTGAACGGTGTGATCAGCGCGTACCGCAACGCCAGGTGGTATTATCTCAGCTCTCTCGCCAACTACGGTCTGGGAAATCAGATGCTTGCCCTGGAACAGATCCAGAGAGCCGTGCAGATGGATCCCAATAACGGTGTGTACCGAAGAACTCTGCAGAGCTTTCAGCGCTCCGGAAATCAGTATGAGCAGAGCGGGCGGGATTTTAACACCTACGCGGAAAGCATGACGAGAATGTGCGGCTGGCTGTGCCTGGCGCAGCTGTTTTGCGGGTTCTGCCGCTGTTGATACTTTGAAGTTCTGCTGTACGATTCTGGTATCATCGTTATATATCCAGGGGGAAGAGAGAGGATATAGAAAGAGGAGAAGACTATGAGTAAAGTTATCGGAATTGACCTTGGAACCACCAACAGCTGTGTTTCTGTGATTGAGAATGATAAACCGGTGATTATTCCCTCCGCGTCCGGCAGTATGACTACACCCAGCATTGTGGCGTTTTCCAAAAACGGGGAGAGAATGGTGGGAGAGCGGGCCCGGAGACAGGCGGTCACCAATCCGGACCGCACCATCAGTTCAGTGAAACGTCATATGGGCCAGGACTGGAGTGTGCGCATTGATGGAAAGGAGTACAAACCCCAGACCATCAGCGCCATGATTCTTGCGCAGCTTAAGAAGGACGCGGAGGATTTTCTTGGAGAGCCGGTGACCGAGGCTGTTATTACGGTGCCGGCCTATTTTAATGATATTCAGCGGCAGGCCACCAAGGATGCGGGGAAGATTGCCGGCCTGAATGTGAAGCGTATTGTCAATGAGCCCACAAGCGCTGCTCTTTCATACGGGCTGAATCACGGTGAACCCCAGAAGGTTATGGTTTATGATCTGGGCGGAGGCACCTTTGATGTTTCCATTATTGAGATCGGGGACGGTGTGATTGAAGTTCTGGCCACTTCGGGCGACAATCATCTGGGCGGAGACGATTTTGACCAGCGGATCAGTGACTGGATCGTAAATAAGTTCAGGGAACAGTACAAAACGGATCTTCAGCGGGATATGGCCGCCATGCAGCGGGTGAAGGACGCGGCGGAGCAGGCAAAAAAGGAGCTGTCCTCCTCCGGAAGCACGAACATAGTCCTTCCATACCTCACAGAGGTAAAAGGGGAACCGGTACATCTGGATCTGACTCTTACCAGGGCACAGTTTGAGGAAATGGTTTCCGGCCTGATTCAGCGTACGGAAGGACCTGTGAAAAATGCCTTAAGCGACGCGGGGATCGCGCCTTCGGAGCTGGGACGGGTGCTTCTTGTGGGCGGCTCCACCCGGATTCCTGCGGTGCAGGCGAAGGTTCGGGCCCTTACGGGAAAGGAGCCTTCCAAGAATATCAATCCGGACGAATGCGTGGCCCAGGGCGCGGCCATTCTTGGCAGCACTTTGCAGGGAAACAGCATTGTGACCGCCGGGACCGGGCAGAATCTCCTTCTGCTGGATGTGACTCCCATGAGTCTCTCCATTGAGACGGTGGGAGGCGTTGCCACGAAGCTGGTAGACCGCAATTCGACTCTTCCCATCCGTTATTCAAAGGTGTTTACCACGGCGGCTCCCTATCAGCGCTCTGTGGAAATTCATGTGCTTCAGGGAGAGCGGCCGCTGGCCAAAGATAACAAGACCATCGGCAAATTTAAGCTGAAGGGGATCAAATCCGCGCCGGCCGGGGTGCCTCAGATTGATGTGACCTTTGATATTGACGCCAACGGCATTCTGAAGGTTTCCGCCAGAGATCTGGATACAGGCAAGGAACAGTCCATTACCATTACGGCCAATGACCGTATGTCAGACATGGAAATTCAGCAGGCCATGCAGGATGCCATGAATTACGCGGGGCAGGACCAGGTGCGAAGGGACGCCATGGAGCTTCTCAGCGAATGCCAGAGTCTTCTTTCCAGAACGGATCAGGCTGTGAAAAATGCGGGAAAACAGCTGGACAAGAATGTGAAAAAACAGGTGAAAAATGACAGCAATGCCCTTCGGAAGCTGGTGAATAAATGCCGGCTGGATAAGGTGGAGCAGGCAGAGCTGGACAATATGAGAGCCGCAAAGCAGCAGCTGGAGAGCAGTGCGGCGGGAATTCTTTCAGGCAGTGATCCGCAGTAGATTCGGGGAGGAAAGTGAGAACATGAAAAATTTTTTTAGTCGGATCGGGGATTTTTTCAGTAATTTTATGAACGGCAGGAATGGGATGGATGACATCGCCAAGTTTTCTCTGCTGGGAGGTGTGATCATTTATTTCCTGTCCATACTGACGGGTAACAGCATTTTGTATATACTGTCGTGGATTGCCATATTTTACAGCGTTTTTCGCTCCTTCTCCAGAAATATAGACAGCCGCAGGAAAGAAAATACCCGGTTCCTTGTGTTTTTTGAGGTAATCAAGCTGAATTTTCAGGATCGTAAGTCCTCCTCCAGGATTTATATGTGCTCCAGCTGCTGTAAGAAAATCCGTGTTCCCAGGGGAAAAGGGAAAATTGAGATTACCTGTCCGAACTGTGGGAATAAAATGATTCACAGGACCTGAGGCTTTTGATGCTGCTTCTCTTTGGGACGGTTGTCCGTATCCGGCTTTCGCGGATTGAAAGAGCATTTTTCCGGTTGACCTTGAAATAAAAACTTGCATATTGAGGCATAATCATGTATATTGAATGGTAAGGTGTTTTAGAAATGACGGAAGAGAAACCGTGATATAATGTTCTCGAAGAGGAGGAAATAAAATGAAGAAAGCTTGTCTGGCTGCATTGATGCTGGGAATGGTTATTATGGTTCCCGGCTGCGGATTTACAGAGGGAACAGATGCCGTGGTAACGGTGATAGATGCTACACCGACTCCTGAACCGACCCCCACACCGGAGGTTACCCCAACGCCGGAAGCGACTCCGACGCCGGAGGCTACCTATGAGCAGTCCCCAAGCGGCCTGTCGATCCGGGTGATATCCGCTGTGTATACGGTGAATGAGGCTGTGAATCTTCGTTCAGACTGCTCGACGGACAGTGATATCATGGCAAGTGCGGCTGCGGGAGAACAGCTGACAGTCACGGGAATCTGCGATGAGAATGGATGGCTGCGTGTGGCGTACAGCGACGGCGGAGTATATTATGTCAGCGGAGATTATGTGACAGCTGTTACGCAGTAGAGAACAGATTCAGATCAGATATTTAAACACAGTGAAAAGCTGCCGGAGTGGGAAACCAGGGAATCCGGCAGCTTTTTTCGTGGTGATGCACAGGAACCAAAGTCCGTGAATGCAGAGGCAGGCATCTGCATTCATGATCCTTGTCCTTTTGTATCATTGTATTCTTTTATTCCGGGTACACCAGCCGGTCCGGTTTGATGTCATAGAGAACTTCATTCAGGAATTTCCCGGCCAGATACCGGGCCATGCCCAGGTTCATATCCAGATAGTTGCCGCAGTCTCTGGGGGAAGCGCCGGGGATTTCACCCTCATAATCCCGGATAAACTCAAACATTTCCCTCATCAGAGGAACAATATCCGCGGAGCTGTAATCTCCCCGGAGCAGGAGATAGTTTCCTGTGCGGCAGCCCATGGGGCCCCAGTAAAGAACTCTGGGACCGAATTCCCGGTGGTTCCGGAGAAACGTGGCCGCCAGATGCTCGATGGCGTGAAGCTCGGCGGTATTCATCACCGGCTCCTCGTTGGGAGAGGTCATGCGGATGTCGAAGGTGGTGACAATCTCGCCGCCCACGGGATCCTTGCGGGAAACGTAGATTCCGGGCTGCAGAGAGAGATGATTTATGGTAAAGCTTGTGATTTTTTCCATTCTGATTCCTCCGGTTCTGTTTTTCTGTAATTGTAGCAGAGAAAAGAGGCGGCTTCAAGTCTGGTTTTGAAGGAATTGACTTTGCCATTATAAAATGATAAACTGGTCAGTAGTTTATCGGAGGTTGAGAATATGATTGACGGAAAAAAAGTATTATTCAGTGGCATGCAGGCAACCGGGAATCTTACGCTCGGGAATTATCTGGGAGCTCTCAAGAACTGGGTGGCTCTTTCTGATGAATATGAATGTTTTTACAGTGTGGTGGACATGCACTCCATAACAGTGCGGCAGGATCCGGCCACACTCCGCAAACGGGCCAGAAGTCTTCTGACTCTCTATATAGCGGCCGGTCTGGACCCGAAGAAGAACTGCATTTATTATCAGTCTCATGTGTCCGCTCACGCGGAGCTGGCCTGGGTTCTGAACTGCTATACCTATATGGGAGAGCTGAACCGAATGACTCAGTTTAAGGACAAGGCCGCGAAGCACGCGGACAACATTAACGCGGGTCTTTTTACCTATCCGGTCCTGATGGCCGCGGACATCCTCCTTTACCAGGCGGATGTGGTGCCTGTGGGGATTGATCAGATGCAGCACCTGGAGCTTACCAGGAACCTGGCGGAGCGGTTTAACAATCTCTACGGGGAAGTGTTTACCATACCCGAGGCTTATATCGGCAAGGTGGGCGCCAAGATCATGAGTCTTCAGGATCCCTCGAAGAAAATGTCCAAATCCGACGAGAACCCCAACGGAAGTATCTATCTCATGGATGACCCGGACACGATTATGCGCAAGTGCAGGCGGGCGGTGACGGATTCAGAGGGCTGCATCCGCTATACCGACCGTCAGCCCGGACTGAAAAACCTGATTGATATTTACAGCGCCTGCACCGGCAAAACCCCGGAGGAGACGGTCCGTGAATTTGACGGGAAGGGCTACGGTGATTTAAAGCCTGCGGTGGGCGAAGCGGTGATCAGCGTGCTTAAGCCGCTGCAGGAGGAATACGCAAGGCTTTCCAAGGATAAGGCATACCTGGACTCCATTATTAAGGAGAACGGGGAGAAGGCAGGATACTACGCGGGAAAAACACTGCGCAAGGTTCACCGTAAGATCGGATTTCCGGATCGTATCCGCTGATCCTGCATAAAGAGGAGGAAGCAATGGGCAGACGCTGGACAGGAATATGGCTTTGCGCACTGATTCTTTTGACCGGCATGCTGGCCGGCTGCGGAGCTTCGGAGAACGGCGCGCAGACCGGGGAGGCGGCCGACGCCTTTACAGACGGCGGAGAGGAGAATGGGGACCCGACAGAGGCTCCGGAGGTGGAAGAGCTGATGGAGGAGATCCTTACGGACGAGGATCTTACGGATGAAGAGGAAACCTCCGGGGATACGGACGAAGAGGAAGCCACTGAGCCGGATTTTACGGATATGGAGGAAAACACCGGCAGCGGGGATACAGATGACAGCCTGGCTTCCTCACAGACGGCGGCTCTGGACACCAGCGTACAGCTTACCGGTGTGCATCACGCGCAGATCGTGGTGGAGGAATACGGCACCATTGAGGTGGAGCTGTATGCGGACATTGCGCCTGTCACCGTGACGAATTTTGTAAAGCTGGCCCAGGAGGGCTTTTATGACGGACTGACCTTTCATCGGATCGTGGAGGGCTTTGTCATACAGGGCGGTGATCCCAACGGGGACGGAACCGGCGGCTCCGGGGAAACCATTGCAGGCGAGTTTTCCAACAATGGAGTGGAGAATAATCTTTCCCATGTGCGGGGAACCGTCTCCATGGCCCGGTCCGCGGACGCGGACAGCGCAAGCTCTCAGTTTTTTATCTGTCAGGCCGACGCGCTGAGCCTGGACGGGGATTACGCCGCTTTTGGAACCGTGACGGCGGGGATGGAGATCGTGGATCAGATCTGTGCCGACGCAAATCCCACGGATTCATCCGGAACCATCCCGGCGGACCAGCAGCCGGTAATTGAGACGATCACAGTTCTGGACTAGGAGAGAGATTATGTTAAAGGGAAAAACCATCCTTTTGGGCGTTACCGGCAGTATAGCCGCCTATAAGGCCGCTTACCTTGCCAGCGCCCTGAAGAAACAGCACGGGGATGTTCATGTGCTGATGACGGCCAATGCCTGCAATTTTATTCATCCTGTGACTTTTGAGTCGCTGACAGGAAACAAGTGTCTGGTGGATACCTTTGACCGGAATTTTCAGTTTCAGGTAGAGCATGTATCCCTGGCAAAAATGGCGGACGTGGTGATGATTGCACCGGCCAGCGCCGATGTGATCGGGAAGCTGGCCTGCGGGATCGCGGACGATATGCTGACCACCACTGTCATGGCCTGCACCTGCGGGAAATATGTGGCTCCGGCCATGAATACCCGGATGTACGAGAATCCGGTGTTACAGGATAATCTTGCGAAGCTTTCTCACTATGGGTTCCATGTGATTTCCCCTGCCAGCGGCTATCTGGCCTGCGGGGATACCGGCCCGGGGAAAATGCCGGAGCCGGAGCTTCTTCTGGAGTACATCCTGCGGGAGGCGGCCTTTGAGAAGAATATGACCGGAAGGAAGGTTCTCGTCACCGCCGGACCTACCCGGGAGTCTCTGGACCCGGTGCGCTTTATCACCAATCACTCCACAGGGAAAATGGGCTATGCCATCGCGAAAATGGCCATGCTTCGCGGGGCGGAGGTAACCCTTGTCAGCGGACCTGTGGAACTGGAGCCTTTGCCATTTGTAAAGACGGTTTCCGTGACCACTGCCCGGGAAATGTACCAGGCGGTGACCGCCGCGGCCCCTGTTCAGGACATCATTATCAAGGCGGCTGCGGTGGCGGATTACCGCCCAAAACAGACGAGTCCGGATAAAATCAAGAAAAAAGACGGAGATCTCACTGTGGAGATGGAGAGGACGGAGGACATACTGGGATATCTGGGGAAACACAAAAGCCCCGGCCAGTTTCTCTGCGGCTTTTCCATGGAAACCCGGGATCTGGCGGCCAACTCCAGAGCCAAGCTGGAAAAAAAGAATCTGGATATGATCGTGGCAAACAACCTGAAGGTGGAGGGCGCGGGATTTGGAACGGATACCAATGTGCTGACACTGCTTACCAGGGAAGAGGAAATCTCTCTTCCGCTTATGAGCAAGGAGGCAGCGGCCATGAAACTTCTGGATAAAATTCTGGAACTGCAGGCGAAAATGTGACAGAACCGGTTTGCCATCGGCCGGATCCGGTTCTTGGATAAAGGAGCAGGGAAATGGTTCTCGCTATTGATATAGGAAATACGAATATTGTGATCGGGGGAATTAATCACAGGCAGACCTGTTTTATTGAAAGGCTTTCTACAGTGCGGACAAAGACAGAGCTGGAATACGCCGTGGATATTCAGATGGTTCTGGATGTTCATCATGTGAGTAAAAAAGAAATTGAAGGCTGTATCATTTCTTCTGTGGTGCCCCAGATTACCAATGTGGCCCGCCTCGCGGCAAAAAAGATCCTGGAGGTGGAGGTTATTGTGCTTGGCCCGGGTGTCCGCACCGGACTGAACATTATGATGGATAATCCCGCTTCCCTGGGCGCGGACCTGGTGGCGGACGCGGTGGCGGGGATTGCGGAATATCCGGCGCCCCTGATTATTTTTGACATGGGTACCGCCACCACGGCCTCTGTGGTGGATGAAAGGAAGCGCTATGTGGGCGGGATGATTTTTCCGGGACTTCGGATCTCTCTGGACGCTCTGACCGCTCATGCCTCCCAGCTCAGCGGCATCAGTCTGGATCCCCCCAGGAACATTATCGGGAGAAATACCATCGACTGCATGAAAAGCGGTGTCCTTTACAGCGCCGCCGCTTCCATGGACGGGATCGTGGATCGGATCGAGGAGGAACTGGGGCAGAAGACCACTGTGGTTGCCACGGGAGGTCTTGCGAAAAATGTGGTTCCACACTGCAGGAAAAAAATAATCCTGGATGAAAATCTTCTTCTTAAGGGCCTTTTTATCATTTACGAGAAAAATACCAGGCATTCCGGAAATCCTCCGGCACCGGCGCTGTGAGAAGCACCGTTTCCTCTGTGATCGGATGGGGAAACTCTACCTGAAAGGAGTGGAGTGCCTGCCTTTTTATTCCTGTGTGGTCAGGACAGTACAGATAATCTCCCGGAAGGGGATATCCGAGATATTTCATATGAACCCGGATCTGATGGGTGCGCCCCGTGTCCAGGTGCAGCTCCAGGAGGGAATACTCCTGTTTTACAGCCAGCCGTTGAAAATGTGTAACGGCTGGCTGCCCTTTTTGGAAATTTACTTCCCGTTCGAGAACACTGCCTTCTTTGCGGGCAATGGGGGCGCGGATGGTCCCCTTTTCCGGGGGGACGCCCTTTACAATGGCCAGGTAGGTGCGGTGAATCTGCCGTTCTTTGATTTCCCGGGAGAGAATTGCGGCACTTAAAGGGTTTTTGGCCAGGATAACGGCTCCGGTGGTATCCCGGTCCAGCCGGTTCACACAGCGGAAAACGAAATCCTTTTCCCGGCGAAAATGAAAGGCGGCCCAGTTGGCCAGGGTATTCTCATAATTTCCGGGGGAAGGGTGAACCGGCATGTCGGCCGGTTTGTTTACCACCAGCAGGTCTTCATCCTCCAGCAGAATGGGAATCCGGACACTGAGCGGCCGCAGATCTTCCCCGGGGCGATTTTCCGGGACAGTTACCAGAAGAGAGTCTCCCTCTGTGAGGACGGTGCGAAAGGAAACCTGCCGCCCATTGTACAAAACGGCATCCGGGAGGGCTTTCATGGACGAGAGAATGCTTCCGCTGAAGCCCTTCCTCCGGAGAAAGGCCAGAATGGATATCCCCTGTGTCTCCGGGGTTATGAGGTATTGCAGGATTCGTTTCATATTTTTTCCTCTTTATTGCGTTTCATTTTCTGAAATTTTAGCAGGGCTGTGGAAAAAATACAAGAACTTCTTCTTTTTCCATAAGGGATGTGTTAAAATGAAGGGAATGATGGGAAGTTAAAAACGGAGGAAGAAATATGCAGAAAAAGTCTTATCTGGGGCTTGCGGCGCTGGCCCTGGGCCTGCTCTGGTGTGTTCCCGCCCAGGCCGCGGATGAGAAGGAGAATGTGGAGACGGGAAGCGCGGTTCTGATTTATGAGGAGGATACCCTGTATTTTGTAAAAGGGGAGAATCTGTACAGTGCCTCTCTGGATGAAGGCGGAGCCCCCTGTGACCCTGTCCTGGAAGGCTCCTTTGATGCCCAGGCGGAGCAGATCGGGATTTGGGACGGCTGCCTGTATGTGCAGCTTGAGACAGGAATTTTCCGTATGCAGATGGAGGATGGACTGAATTTTCAGGAGGTGCAGCAGCTCACGGAGGACACCGCAAGCGCGTCCTTCCAGATTTACGGGGATGCGCTGTATTACAGGTATGGCTACCGGATCTGCCGGGTTCCCCTGGAAGGCGGGGAGGCGGAGGAGCTTCTGACGTCTGTCTATGATTTTGTTCTGACCGGGGATGGGCTCTGCTATATGGATACAGACGGCGGCCTTTACCTGGCCTCCCTGGACGGGAAAAACCGGGAATTTCTCGAGGACAGCACAGAGGAAAACCAGCTGGAGATGAGCGGATCGGATCTTTTTTTCTGGCAGGAGGAGGGAGACTGTGTGTATCAGTATTCTCTTTCCGACGGCGCTTTGCAGGAGCTGAAAATGGAGGATAAGCTCTCCAAATATTATTTTTATGTGCTGGAGGATTACTTCCTTTTTGACACTTCGGACTATGAGGAATTTCTTTATGACCGGAACACAGGGGAAACCCTGTCTGCGGCGATCACGGAGATCCCCTTTACCTACATGGGCGCGGTAAAGGGAAACAGCCTTTATTATGTCTGTGAGCAGGAGGACGATCTTCTGTACTGGTATGACGCGGAGAGTGATTCGGAGGAAACCTGTTCTCTGGCGGAGGCTTCAGATGGGAACTCCGGCGGCGGGGAGGCTTCCCCGGGTGACAGCGAAGACGATACCTCAGAGGATCCGGAGTAAGGAAGGGAGCGGAAGACTTGGAGCGTAAGAACGGCCTGGAGGATTATTCTGTTATACGTGGGAAGAAGCGTATGCGTTTTGGCTATACCACCGGCTCCTGCGCGGCCGCGGCCTGTAAGGGAGCCGCCCGGATGCTTCTGGGCGGCGGGAATCTGGACCGTGTGGAGCTGATGACTCCGAAGGGGATCCTTCTTTCTCTGGAGCTGGAGGACGTGCGCAGAGAGAAAAACGCCGTATCCTGCGGGGTGCGCAAGGACGCGGGGGATGATCCGGATACGACCAACGGAATACTGGTCTGTGCCCGGGTGGAAAAGGATTCCTCTATGGTAGGGGTTCTGGTGGACGGGGGCGCCGGCGTAGGACGGGTAACCCGTCCGGGCCTTTCCCGGAAGGTGGGGGAGGCGGCCATTAACCCGGTTCCAATGGATATGATCCGAAGGGAGGCGGAAGCGGCCGCTTCCGAATACGATTACCGGGGCGGGCTCCGGGTGACAATTTCTGTGCCGGGAGGTGAGGAAATTGCGGAGAAAACCTTTAACCCAAGGCTTGGCATTGTGGGCGGGATCTCCATCCTTGGAACCAGCGGGATTGTGGAGCCCATGAGTGAGAAGGCTCTGATCCGGAGCATAGAGGTGGAAATGCGGCAGCGCGTTTCTCTGGGGGAAGAGTACCTTCTGGTCACGCCTGGAAACTATGGGGCGGATTATCTGCGGGAGCATATGGACCTGCCCTTTGAGAAAAATATCAAGTGCAGCAATTATGTGGGAGAAACCATCGATATGGCGGTGAACCTGGGTGCGAAGGGAATCCTCTTTGTGGCCCATATCGGGAAGTTTGTGAAGGTGGGGGCCGGGATTATGAACACCCATTCCCACAGCGCGGACGGACGCATGGAGGTACTTGCCGCCTGCGCGGCCCGGGCCGGGAGCGGAATTTCCTGTGTGAGGGAGATTCTGGACTGCGGAACGACCGACGAGGCGCTGGATGTGCTGCAGCGGGAGAAGCTTCTCTCCCCGGCCATGGATCTTCTCATGGAAAAAATCCAGTTTTATCTGGATCACCGTTCCTACGAGCAGATTCTTCTTGGCGCGGTGGTTTTTTCCAATGTGTATGGATATCTGGGACAGACCAGAGATGCAAAAAAGCTGGCCGACCGGATTCGTGAGAAATGAAAAGGAGTATGAAATTATGGTACATTTTGTGGGAGCGGGTCCGGGCGCGCCGGATCTGATTACACTCAGAGGAAAAGAATATCTGGAAAACGCAGATGTGATTATTTACGCCGGATCGCTGGTGAATCCCCGGCTTCTGGAATATTCCAGAGATGTGTGCACCATTTACAACAGCGCGAAGATGACCCTGGAGGAAGCGATCGGGGTTATGGAAAAAGCGGAGGCGGAGGGAAAAACCACCGTGCGGCTTCACACCGGGGATCCATGTATTTACGGGGCCATCCGGGAGCAGATGGATCTTCTGGATGAAAAGGGCATTGCCTATGATTCCTGCCCCGGCGTCAGCTCCTTCTGCGGAGCGGCGGGGGCGCTGAATCTGGAATATACCCTTCCGGATATCTCCCAGAGTGTGATTATCACCCGTATGGAAGGCAGAACGCCGGTTCCGGAGCTGGAAAGCATTCAGTCCTTTGCCGCTCATCAGGCTACCATGGTGGTATTCCTCAGCACGGGAATGCTGGAGGAGCTTTCCAGGCGTCTGGTGGAGGGCGGCTATTCGGAAGATACGCCTGCGGCCATTGTCTACAAGGCGACCTGGCCGGATGAGAAAACCTTCCTGTGCACAGTGGGCACTCTGGCGGAGACGGCCAGGAAGAATGATATTACCAAAACCGCACTGATGATCATCGGTGATGTGGTAAAGGATGCGAAATACAATCGATCCAGGCTGTATGATCCCGGATTTTCCACGGAGTTCCGGGATGCCAGCCTGTGAGGAAGGACGGCTCCTTCCGGAGAATTTCCGTGATCTGCTTCAGCCTTACCGGCTTTGCCACCGGGGAGAGGCTGTGCCGGGGTCTTGAAAGCCGGGGCCATGAGGTCTGCCTTTACACAAAAAGCCGTTATCTGCCGGACTCTGTTTCGGAGAGCACTTCCGTCTGGGCGGGGGAGCGCTTCCGGGATTCTGACGCGGTAATCTTTATCGGCGCCTGTGGAATCGCGGTGCGAAGCATCGCTCCCCATATAGAGGGAAAGAAAGGAGACCCTGCGGTTCTGGTGGTGGATGAGTGCGGACAGTTTGCCATTTCCCTGCTCTCCGGTCATCTGGGCGGTGCCAACGCTCTGGCCGGGATGGTGGGAGAAATCCTTAAAGCCACCGTGGTGGTGACTACGGCTACGGATCTTCACCGGCGGTTTGCGGTGGATGTCTTTGCCCGGGAAAATGGCTGTGAGATTTTTCATATGAAGGCTGCGAAGGAGGTTTCGGCGGCTCTTCTGGCGGGAGAGAGCGCGGGATTTTACAGCGAGTTTCCCTGGCAGGGAGCGCTTCCGGAGGGGCTGGTTTCCTGGCAGGAGCCGGCGGATTCGAACCGGGAAGCCCCGAAGGTGGGGGTGGCGGTGACCGTGCATTCGGACTGCCTTCCTTTTTCATCTACGGTGCAGGTGGTTCCAAAGGTTCTGACCCTGGGACTTGGCTGTCGGAAAAACCAGGATCCGCAGCTTGTGGAGGAGGCGGCCCGCCAGTGCCTGGCACAGGGCCACTTCTATCCGGAGGCCCTGGAGGGACTGGCCAGCATCGATTTAAAAAAAGAGGAGCCCGGGATTCTTATGCTGACCCGGAAATGGGACCTTCCCTTTGTCACCTTTTCAGGGGAGGAGCTGGCAGAGGCGAAGGGAGATTTTACTCCTTCGGCCTTCGTGCGGGAGATTACCGGTGTGGACAATGTGTGTGAGAGAAGTGCGGTTCTTGGGGCGGGGGAAGGCTCGGTTCTGCTGAAGAGGAAAACGGCCGGGAGCGGTGTGACCACTGCCCTTGCGGTCCGGGATTGGAGGATTTGTTTTGAGTAAGATAAATGTTGTGGGAATTGGTCCCGGCGCTTATGAACAGATGACCGGGCGGGCCATACGCGCCCTGAAGGAAAGCGATGAGATCATCGGCTATACGGTCTATGTGGACCTGGTAAAGGAATATTTCCCGGACAAGGAATTCCGGACCACCCCCATGAAGAAAGAGGAGGACCGCTGTGTTCTGGCCTTCGAGGAAGCCCGAAAGGGGAAAAACGTATCCATGATCTGCAGCGGGGACGCCGGCGTCTATGGAATGGCCGGTCTGATGTACCAGGTGGGGGAGAAGTATCCGGAGGTGGAGCTCACCGTCATTCCCGGGGTTACAGCGGCCACCGGCGGCGCGGCGGTTCTGGGAGCCCCTCTGATCCATGATTTCTGTCTGATCTCCTTGAGTGACCTTCTGACTCCCTGGGAAAAAATTGAGGCCCGGCTTCTGGCTGCGGCCCAGGCGGATTTTGTGATTTGTCTTTACAATCCCTCCAGCCGGAAACGCAGTGATTATCTGCAGAAGGCCTGTGATCTGATTCTCACCCATCGCTCCCCGGACACGGTGTGCGGGACCGTGGCCCGGATCGCCCGGGAGGGGGAGGAAGCCCGTGTCCTTACCCTGGGCGAGCTTCGGAACGCCCAGGTAGATATGTTTACCACAGTTTTTATCGGCAATTCCCAGACCCGGGAGATCGGCGGCAAAATGGTGACGCCCAGAGGGTATGAAAGTGAGCGATGATGTGCAGAGTCATTGTATTTGCAGGAACTACAGAAGGATATGAGATCTGCCGGTTTCTGACCGAAAACCATGTGTCCGTCTGCGCCTGTGTGGCCACGGAATATGGTTCAAAATCCTTAAAAGAAAATAAACTCCTTCAAATCCGGGCGGGGCGGCAGTCGGAGGCGGAGATGGAAGCGCTTTTCGGGGAGATTTCCCCGGAAATGGTTGTGGACGCCACGCATCCCTATGCCCGGGAGGTGACCTCCAACATCCGCAGCGCCTGCGACCACACGGGAATTCCCTGTGTGCGGGTGCTCCGGGAAGGAGGCGGCAGTGTCCGGGAGGCCGTCTATGTGGACAGCCCGGAGGAGGCGGCCCGGTACTTAAGCGGCACAGAGGGGAATATTCTGCTCACCACCGGCAGCAAGGAACTGGCGAAATTTACGGAAATTCCGGATTATTCCCGGCGTCTTTACGCCCGGGTGCTTTCCCTTCCCTCTGTGATTTCTGCCTGTGCCGCCCTGGGGCTGGAAGGAAAGCATCTCATCGGGATGCAGGGCCCCTTTTCCGCGGAGATGAATGTAGCCATGCTGCGCCAGTTTGACTGCCGCTATCTGGTGACCAAGGATACCGGTTCGGCCGGAGGCTTTCCGGAAAAAATACAGGCCGCACGGACGGTGGGGGCTGTGCCAGTGATCATTGGCCGTCCGGTTCAGGAAGAGGGCCTTTCGGTGATGGAATGCAGAAGGCTTCTGGCACAGCGCCTGGGTTTTGCCTTAAAGCCGAAGGTTTCCCTGGTGGGAATCGGAATGGGAGGAAGGCAGACACTGACGCCAGAGGCCAGGGCGGCTCTGGAGGAAGCGGAGCTGCTGATCGGAGCCCGACGCATGGTGGAGGCTGTGGCCCGGCCGGGACAGACGGTTTTGCGGGAATACCGCGGCGAAGTCATCGCGGACTACATCCGGGAGCATCCGGAATACAGCCGCGTGGCGGTGGCCCTGTCCGGAGATGTGGGATTTTACAGCGGAGCCAGAAAGCTTGTGGATCTTCTGGGGGAGGATACCCGGCTGGTCTGCGGAATTTCCTCCGTGGCCTATTTTATGGCAAAGCTGGGTCTTCCCTGGGACGACGCCAGAATCGTAAGCGCCCATGGACAGGACTGCAGTCTGGTCTCCCTCATCCGGCGCAATCCCAAGGTGTTTTCCATTCTGGGAACCAGAGACGGGGTGGCCCATCTGGCGAGGGAGCTGTCAGACTGCAAAATGGGTCAGGTCCTTCTCTCAGTGGGGGAAAATCTTTCCTATTCCAATGAGCGGATTTTCAGCCGGCCGGCGAGGGAGCTGACCGATTATGAGGGAGATTCCCTGAGTGTGATCTGCGCTCGGAATCCCGAGGCGGAGCCTCTTTTTGCCACTCATGGAATTCCGGACGGAGAGTTCCTTCGGGGAAAGGCTCCCATGACAAAGGAAGAGATCCGGACGGTTTCGCTGTCCAAGCTGTGTCTTCGGGAAGACTCCGTCTGCTACGACGTGGGAGCGGGAACCGGTTCCGTATCGGTGGAGATGGCGCTTCGCGCCTGGAAGGGAAGAGTCTACGCGGTGGAGAAAAAGGAAGAGGCTCTGGCCCTTCTGGAGGAAAACCGGAGGAAATTTGCGGTGGACAACCTGATTGTGGTTCCGGGTACGGCTCCCCAGGCGCTTGCGGATCTGCCGGCGCCCACCCATGCCTTTATCGGAGGCTCCTCCGGAAATATGAGGGAGATCCTTGCGCTGCTCCTTGAAAAAAATCCCGGGGTTCGCCTGGTGATCAACTGCATCACCCTGGAAACGGTGGCGGAGACCATGGAGGCGGCCGGTGACCTTGGGCTGGAGCCGGAGATTGTTCTTCTTTCCGTGGCCAGGTCCAGGAAGGCGGGACGGTACCACATGATGATGGGAGAAAATCCTATTTATATCATTTCCTGCCAGAGAAGAAAACAGGAGGAAGGCCTATGAAGATCCCCAGAATTCTGCTGGCGGCGGGAGCCAGCGGCAGCGGAAAAACCCTTCTCACCTGCGGCCTTCTGCAGGCGCTGATAAACCGGGGAATCAACACAGCCTCCTTTAAGTGCGGACCGGATTACATTGATCCCATGTTCCACAGCCGGATCATCGGCACAAAATCCCGGAACCTGGATACCTTTTTTACTTCAAAGTCCCGCACCCGCTATCTCCTTGGAAAAAACGCCGGAGACTGTGGCATCGCCGTGATGGAGGGGGTTATGGGCTATTATGACGGGGTGGGCGGCACCACCTGCCGTGCCAGCGCCTATGACCTGGCCTGTGTCACCGATACCCCTGTGATCCTCATTGTAAACAGCCGGGGGATGAGTGTGTCTCTGGCGGCCTATATCAGGGGCTTTCTGGAATACCGGCCGGACAGCCGGATCCGGGGCGTGATTTTTAATCAGATGTCCCCCATGCTCTATCCAAGGATGAAAAAGCTTGTCCAGGAGGAGCTGGGCGTACCGGTTTTCGGCTATGTGCCAAAGGTGGAGGACTGTGTGCTGGAAAGCCGTCATCTTGGACTGTATCTGCCGGAGGAGATTCCGGCGCTTCAGGAAAAGCTGAACCGTCTGGCGGGAATCATGGAGAAGTCCCTGGATATTCCGGGAATCCTCCGTCTGGCGGATTCCGCGCCGGAGCTTTCTGTGCCGGAGGATCTTTCCTCGGAAGACCCGGCTTTTGCTTTTCGGCTGCCTCGAAAAGTCCGGATCGGGCTGGCCTCGGACAGTGCATTTTGTTTTTTCTATGAAGATAACCTGAACCTGCTGCGGGAGATGGGGGCGGAGCTGATTCCCTTTTCCCCCCGGGAAGACCCGGCGCTTCCGGAAAACCTGGACGGGCTTTTGCTGTACGGCGGATATCCGGAGCTGAGCGGGGCGGACCTGGAAAGAAACGTTTCCATGCGGGAGGCGGTGCGCCGGAGGATTCTGGAGGGAATGCCCGTGCTGGCGGAGTGCGGCGGATTTATGTATCTTCTGGAGGAAATGGAGGATATGGACGGCGTATCCCGGAAGATGGCGGGAGTGCTTCCGGGCAGGGCGTACCGCACGCCCAGGCTGTCCCGGTTTGGGTATATCCGGCTGGAGAAAAATGGAGAGTTCTCAGGCGAGGGTGAAAGAAAAACGTTTCCGGCCCATGAATTTCATTATTTTGACGCTACAGACTGCGGCTGTGCCTATCACGCCTCCAAGCCGGAGAGCGGCCGGGGGTGGGACTGCATCCATGAGAAGGGACGGCTGCTGGCCGGCTTTCCCCATCTGTATTACTATGCCGCCCCGGAAATCGCGGTGAATTTCCTGGAAAACTGCCGGAGATATCAGGCGGAGCGGGGATAAAGGAGATAGAAGAAACAATGTGGTTATATTTTATTTTGACACATATGGCGGCGCTGGTCCTTGGCTTTTTTCTGGATCTTTTCCTGGGAGATCCCAGGTGGCTGTACCATCCGGTGTGTCTTATCGGAAATCTGATTTCCCTGCTGGAGAAAGGCATCCGGCGGATCTTTCCGAAGTCTTCCCGGGGGGAGCTGGCCGGCGGCTTTCTGGAGGTGATTCTGGTCTGCGCCTTTTCCCTGACGGTGCCGGCGGTGATTCTGTATTTTCTGTACGGCCTTTCTTTTCCCGCGGGCTTTGTCCTGGAAACCTTCTGGTGCTATCAGCTTCTGGCCATCCGGTCTCTGAAAACAGAGAGCATGAAGGTCTGTGACCGTCTGGAAAACGGGACCCTTGCAGAGGCACGCCATGCGGTTTCCATGATCGTGGGGCGGGATACGGCGGAGCTTACTCCGGAGGGGGTGACCCGGGCGGCTGTGGAGACTGTGGCGGAGAGTACCTCCGACGGGATCGTGGCTCCCATGATTTATATGATCCTCGGGGGTGTGCCGCTGATGTTTCTGTATAAGGGAATTAACACCATGGATTCCATGCTGGGCTATAAAAATGACCGCTATCTCTATTATGGCCGGGCGGCGGCGAAGCTGGACGACGGGGCTAATTTTATCCCGGCCCGCATCGCCGGATGGCTGATGGTTATGGCGGCCGGCTTTTCGGATCTGGATGAAAAAAACGCGGACCGAATTTTCCGCCGGGACCGGAGGAAGCACGCCAGTCCCAATTCCGCGCACTGTGAGGCCGCGGCGGCGGGGGCACTGCATGTGCAGCTGGCGGGAAACGCATATTATTTTGGGAAGCTTTTTGAAAAACCTACGCTGGGGGACCCGGACCGGGAAATTCAGCCGGAAGATATCCGGAGGATGAACCGGCTGATGTGCGCCACGGCGTGTCTGTGTCTCATTTTTCTGGAATGCTGTGCGGCCATGGTGATTTTTCTCGGACTGCGGGCTTAAGGAGTGTTGAAAATGACAAAGCATATACACGGCGGAGACGTATACCGGTATGAGGGCTGTCTGGATTTTTCCGCCAACTGCAATCCCCTGGGAACGCCGGAGAGCGTGAGGGCGGCGGCCGCTGCAAGCCTCGCCCATATCTCCGATTATCCGCAGGTGGGCGCCCTGCCTCTTCGTCAGGCCATCGGGAAGTACGAGGGGGTCCCGGCGGAACAGGTGATCTGCGGGAACGGGGCCGCGGAGCTGATCTTTTCCCTCTGCCGGGCCCTGAAACCGAAGAAAGCCCTTCTTCCGGCGCCCACCTTCGCGGAGTACCAGCAGGCTCTGGAAAGCGTGGACTGTCCGGTGGAGTTTTTTTTCCTGAGGGAGGAAGAAGGTTTTGCTCTGGGAGAGGATTTCCTGAATGTTCTTTCGGAGGATCTGGATGTAGTGTTCCTGTGCAACCCCAACAATCCGGTGGGGGATCTGGTCTCCCGGGAGCTTTTACTGAAAATTCTGGAGCGCTGTGAGGAGAAGCATATTTTTCTGGTGGTGGATGAGTGCTTTCTGGACTTTGTCCGGGAACCGGAAAAATATACGTTAAAAGATGAGCTTGGCCGGTCCGGTCTGTTCCTTCTGAAGGCGTTTACCAAGCGATATGCCATGGCCGGCCTTCGCCTGGGCTATGGGCTTTGCGGGAACACCCGGCTTCTGGAGCGGATGGAGCGGATGACGCAGCCCTGGAATGTTTCCATGGTGGCTCAGGCCGCCGGGCTGGCGGCTTTGAAGGAGGAGGCCTATGTGCGGGACGGCCGGGAAGTGGTCTTTTCGGAGACCCCCTGGCTTGTGGAGGAGCTGGAAAAGCTGGGACTTAAGGTTTTTCCGCCCAGGGCCTGTTACATCTTTTTCAGGGGGCCGGAAGATCTGTTTGCCCGGTGTGTGGAAAAGGGAATTCTGCTCCGGGACTGCAGCAATTACCCCGGACTTTTTCCCGGCTGCTTCCGCACCGCTGTGAAGGATCACCAAAGCAATAAGAAGCTTGTAGAGGTCCTGGGAGAAATCCTGGGATCCTGAAAAGACAGACGGAGACCGTCAGAAAGGGAGAAAAAATGGCAAAGGCGATTATGGTTCAGGGTACAATGTCCAACGCGGGGAAAAGTCTGCTGGCCGCGGGTCTGTGTCGGATTTTCCGGCAGGACGGCTTTCGGGTGGCCCCTTTTAAATCACAGAATATGGCGCTGAACTCCTTTATCACGGAGGAAGGGCTGGAAATGGGAAGGGCCCAGGTGATGCAGGCAGAGGCCGCGGGGATTGCGCCCTCTGTGCTTATGAATCCCATTCTGTTAAAGCCTACCAACGATACAGGATCTCAGGTGATCGTAAACGGAGAGGTCCTGGGAACCATGAGCGCCCGGGAGTATTTCCGGTACAAAAAACAGCTTGTCCCGGACATCCTGAAGGCCTACAACGCCCTTGCCGATGCCTGTGACATTGTGGTTCTGGAGGGCGCGGGCAGCCCTGCGGAAATCAACCTGAAGGAGGAGGACATTGTCAACATGGGCATGGCCAGAATGGCCGGGGCGCCGGTGCTTCTGGTGGGAGACATTGACCGGGGCGGGGTTTTCGCCCAGCTCATCGGCACGGTGGAGCTTCTGGAGGAGGATGAAAGGTCCATGGTGAAGGGACTGATCATCAACAAGTTCCGGGGGGACAAGACCATTCTGGATCCGGGTGTGGAAATGCTGGAGGCGCGGTGTCAAATCCCTGTGGTGGGGGTGGCTCCCTACATGGATATTCAGGTGGAGGATGAGGACAGCCTGAGCGAGCGTTTTACCCGGAAAACCCAGGCAGACCTCATCGACATTGCGGTGATCCGCCTTCCCCGGATTTCCAATTTCACGGACTTTAATCCCTTTGAGAGTATTCCCGGTGTGTCCCTGCGCTATGTTGGGAGAGTTTCGGATCTGGGATCCCCGGATATGATTCTCCTTCCGGGGACCAAAAATACCATGGGCGATCTTCTGTGGATGCGGGAGAGCGGCATGGAGGCCGCCATCCTGAAGGAGGCCGCCAGGGGGAAGGTTATTTTCGGCATCTGCGGCGGATATCAGATGCTGGGAGAGTCGCTGCGGGATCCCTTTGGCGTGGAAAGCGGGGGCGTGATGCGGGGTATGGGTCTTCTGCCCATGGAGACGGTATTCGCGAAAACCAAAACCCGAACCCGGGTTACCGGAAGCTTTGGCTCCCTTTGCGGAGTCTTTGCGCCTCTTTCCGGCTGTGAGATTCAGGGATATGAGATCCACATGGGAGAAACTCTGGAGACATCCGGAGAAGAGACGGACCTTTTGAGGCCGGCCACATCCCTTCGGGACGGGGTAAGCCAGGAGGAAAAGAGGGACGGGGGCTGCCTGGGAAATGTGTGCGGAACCTATGTCCACGGAATTTTTGACCGGGAGGGCGCGGCGGAGGCCATGATCCGTGTTCTTGGGGAAAAGAAGGGACTGGACGTTTCTGCCATGACCGGCGTGGATTTTGCCGCGTTTAAGGAAACGCAGTACGATATCCTGGCCGCGGAGCTGCGAAAACATCTGGATATGAAAAAAATATACGAGATCCTGGAGAGGGGACTGGAATGAAGATTGAACTGGAAAATGTAAAACCCATGGATATTGAAAAGAGAAGCTTTGAGATTATTACCAGGGAGCTGGGGGACACGCCCCTGATCCCGGGCACAGAGCTGGTGGTAAAGCGGTGCATTCACACCAGCGCGGATTTTGACTACGCGAAAAATCTTTGCTTCTCCTCCGGCGCAGTGGAGCTGGCCATGGAAGCCATCCGGCAGGGCGCATCCATCGTCACGGACACGCAGATGGCCAGGTCAGGCATTAACAAGCGGGCTCTGGCACGGTATGGAGGGCAGGTGTACTGCTTTATGTCCGATGAGGACGTGGCGAAGGCCGCCAGGGCCAACGGTACCACCCGGGCCACGGCCAGCATGGATAAGGCGGCCGCTCTGGACAAGAAGCTGATTTTCGCCATTGGAAACGCGCCTACGGCCCTGATCCGGCTGTATGAGCTGATCCAGGAAAAAAAGCTGTCTCCGGCGCTGATCATCGGTGTGCCGGTGGGCTTTGTCAATGTGGTTCAGTCCAAGGAGTGGATCATGGAGACGGAGGTCCCTTATATTGTGGCCCGCGGGCGAAAGGGAGGCAGCAACATCGCCGCCTGTATCTGCAACGCCCTGCTGTATATGATTGATAACCGGAGGGACTGAATCCGGTTATCGCCCGGCTTCCTCTGTGATTTTTTTCAGCAGACGGCAGGCGGGAAGGAAATCTTCGGCCGGCATGGAGGAGGCGGAGAGGATCAGGGTGATCTTTTCCCCCTCTTTTTTAAGGACAGACAGACGCATTCCATTTTCCCGCGCTCTGTCTGTCAGCTCTTCTTCTGTGAGGCGGCAGGAAAAGGTGAGCGCCAGGCTGGTTCCGGCGGCTCCGGCCTGCAGGGTACAGGTTTCCCCGAAGGTTTCCTGCACGGCCGCGGAAAGTCCCTTTAATTTCTGGGAATAGAGGCGTTTCAGCCTTCGGGTCTGGGAGGCCAGATGGCCGTCCCGGATAAAACGGGCCAGGGCAATCTGCTCCACCTTGGAGGCGGTCTGGTTGTAAAAGGAAGCCTTTTCTTTGTAGGCCGCCTGAAGAGAAGACGGCAGCACCATGAAGCTGATCCGGATGGAGGGAAGGAGAAGTCTTGAAAAGGTGCCGATATACACCACATTCTGGCCTCCGGCCAGACCGAAGAGAGAGGGTGTGGGCTTCTGCAGATAGACGAATTCATTTTCGAAATCGTCTTCAATGATCAGGCTGTGATGCTCCGCCCCGTAGTGAATCAGCTCCAGCCGCCGTTTCACAGGCATAATCTCTCCCCATTTGGTCATATGGGCGGGGGATACATAGATCACGTCGCTGTCCCGGTTCCGATACCGCACGGAAAAACCGTAATCCCGGAAAACGGTGCTGCCCTGGACGAAGGAAGGGGTGGGGAAGGAGACGGTTTCCCTTCCGGCCAGGAGGGGACACAGGATGTGAAGAAGGCTTTGCATGCCGGCTCCGACGACGATGTCTCCGGGGGTGCATACCACGTTGCGGTGCTCCCGCACATAATCGGAGAGTGCCTCCCGCAGGTCGGTTTCCCCCTGGGGCTCGCCGTAGGAAAGGAGACGGTCATCCTGACGCAGGGCGCTTTTGATATAGCGTTGCCACAGGTCGAAGCGAAAGCTTCCCCGGTCCACCCCGGAGGAGGCAAAATCGTAGCGGATGGCCGGCTCTTCGGCTCTGGAGGAGGAGGCCTTTATCTGGGGGCGTGCGGCGATGTCCGTGACAAAATACCCGCTCTGAGGCCGGGCGATAATATAGCCGTCTGCGGCCAGCTGCAGATAGGCGTTTTCCACAGTGTTGCGGGAGAGATGCAGCTCCTGGGAGCATTTCCGCAGGGAAGGCATCCGGCTGCCCGCGGGCAGCCTGTGCTGCAGAATCAGCTCCCGGTAGTACTGGTAAACCTCCTGGTAGAGAAACATTTTTTTATTATCAGCAGATATGTTCAGCATAGAGGAACCTCCTTCGTACTTAAAGTGAAAAAAAGAATCGTGTGAGATGATTTTAACACAAAGAATGAAAAACAGAAAGGAAGTGTGAAAATGCTTTCAATGGAAAAAAGGGCCCTGGTGATCGCCCTTGTAAAAGATACAAAGGGACTGATCCTGCGGGAGATGCGGCAGGAAAAGGTGATGGAAAAGGGAGCCGCGGATTATGTGACCAATGTGGATTTCGCGGTGCAGGAATTTGTGAAAAAGAAGCTGGCCCGTCTTTTTCCGGAAATCCCTCTGATCGCGGAAGAGAAGGAAAACACAGGTCTTCGCAGGGAAGGCATCTACTGGATTCTGGACCCCATCGACGGAACCACAAATCTGGTGTATGACTATCATTTCAGCGCGGTGTCCCTGGGCCTTTACGAGAAGGGGGAAATCACCTTCGGCGTGGTATACAATCCCTTCCGGGAGGAACTGTTTCAGGCGGCCAAAGGGGAGGGCGCCAGGCTGAACGGCGTTCCCATTCATGTGGCCGGGACCAGGAGACTTGGGGACGCGGTGGTATCCTTTGGCTCCTCTCCCTATGAGAAAGGAAGGGCGAAAGATTTTTTCCCGCTGTATTACCGGATTTTCATGGAGTGTGCGGATTTTCGCAGAACCGGCTCCGCGGCGCTGGATATGTGCTATGTGGCCTGCGGACGCCAGCACGCGTATCTGGAAGCCACTTTGAAGCCCTGGGACTACGCGGCCGGAACTGTAATTCTCCGGGAGGCCGGAGGCCTTGTGACCGACTGGAAGGGAGAGGAGCCGCCCTATCTGGATAAGTCGGGAATCCTCGCCGGCGCGCCTCAGTTTATGGACAGGCTGCTGGCGCTGATCGGAGAAAGCGGCTGTAAACAGGAAGGGTATTCTTTTTTGTAAAACTCTTTTAACTTGACGTCCCGACTTTAAGTGTGTTATAGTGAATGCAGTTCGAGAAGAATTTCCATTTCTTTTCAATTTAAGTACGGAATAGAGGCGAGCAGATTGAGTGATGATAATGGGCGAAGTATGAAAACCGCAGAGTTGAATTGCATATGGATGTCTGTGCACATTGCCCGATCTGCTGACAACTGCGCTGAGTCGTAAGAAAAGACTTCAGCTTTTTTTGTTGCGATTCAGAAATATTTCATATTTTCGCGCTTCCTCAGTTATGCCGTGTCAGATCCTCTGCAATGGAATCTGTGCAATGAATTTTGCGGTTCATAATTTCCCTGATTATCCATGTAACATGTTTGGTAGCTCTGGATTTTGTTCGATACAGAGGTTTTCTTTGTGTGCCGGAATATATCCGGCTTCGGATAAATGGGCAGGGCAGTCAGGAGGTGTGAAATGAATACGGAAAACAAGGAAAATGTGGAAAATACAGAGAACATGGAAAGTCCCGAGTCCGCGGAAGCTGTGGCGGTCAAGCCGGATTACGCCCGGGAGGTAATCGAAATCATCCGCAGCAATCTTTCTCCGCGGGTGATGCAGGAGCGGCTGGAGGACTACCATGAAAACGACATCGCGGAGGTTCTGGGGGAGCTGACCGCGCCAGAGCGGAAAAAGCTGTACCGGGCGCTGAATATCTCCATGCTGTCGGATATCCTGGAGTATACGGATGAGGAAGAGGCGGGAACCTATCTGGATGAGATGGACATCCGGAAGGCGGCCTCCATTATTTCGGATATGGAATCGGACACCGCCGTGGATATTCTGCGCACCATTCCAAAGGACCGGCGGGCTCTTCTGCTGGATCTCATCGACGATGATTCCAAGCGGGACATCCGTCTGATCGCCTCCTTCAGCGAGGATGAGATCGGAAGTAAGATGACCACAAATTATATTGCGGTCAGCCGGAATCTGTCTGTGAAGGAGGCCATGCACGCGCTGATCGCGCAGGCTGCGGAGAATGACAATATTTCCACCCTGTTTGTGACGGATGAAAACGATGTTTTTTACGGGGCGCTGGACCTGAAGGAGCTGATCATCGCCAGGCAGGGAACGCGCCTGGATGATCTGATCTCGATTTCCTTTCCCTATGTATACGGCAATGAGAGCATCGACAGCTGTATTGAAAGACTGAAGGACTATTCGGAGGATTTGATTCCGGTTCTGGACAACAACAACCGGCTTCTGGGCGTGATTACGTCTCAGAGCCTGATTGAGGTTGTGGATGAGGCCATGGGAGAGGATTACGCCCGTCTGGCCGGTCTGACCGCGGAGGAGGATCTGAAGGAGCCTCTGACAGACAGTATGAGGAAACGTCTGCCCTGGCTGATTATTCTCCTGGGTCTGGGACTGGTGGTTTCCTCCGTTGTCAGTACCTTTGAGCAGGTGGTCTCCCAGCTTCCGCTGATCATGGCCTTTCAGTCTCTGATCCTGGATATGGCCGGAAATGTGGGCACCCAGTCTCTGGCGGTGACCATCCGTGTACTGATGGACGAAGAGCTTTCCCCGTGGCAGAAGGCCAGGTTTGTCCTGAAGGAGATGCGGGTGGGGCTGAGCAACGGAGTGGTTCTGGGAGCCCTGTCCTTTGTGGTTGTGACGGTTTTCCTTTATCTGGCAAAGGGAAGAACGGTGATGTTTTCCCTGGCCGTGTCCGGCTGCATCGGGGTGTCTCTTATGCTGGCCATGCTGGTTTCCAGTGCAGTGGGTACGCTGATTCCCATGTTTTTCAAGAAAATCAATGTGGACCCCGCGGTTGCCTCCGGGCCGCTGATCACAACGGTTAACGACCTTGTGGCAGTCACCACCTATTACGGGATGAGCTGGCTGATGCTGATTCAGGTTCTTCATCTTGCAGGGTGAGGATATGAATCTCTGATGATACCAGGGAAAAGACCGGGAGTTCAAATTCCGGACCTTTTTAAACCGGCATCTTCCTGAGAGACCGAAAATGCGGGCTGTGGCCGGGAAAATAAAAGAGAAACAGCCGATAGGGGAGCTATCGGCTGTCTCGAGGGGAGTATAAATAATTAAATAAGGGGT